>LRBF01000216.1 GCA_001580565.1 Caballeronia megalochromosomata
CCAGCCTCAGCGGCAGCGCGTAGCGCTGGGCCGATGCTATTTCGTGCTGAACCAGCGCGCTAAAGGTTATAGCTTGTCAGACCGTGCGCGGTCCAAGCCGCGCGAGTTTTGTGAGGGCACTCGCTACTGCCGGGCCATTCAGCCAATCGCCTGTGCCGCGGCCGGCATGAAGCACTTTGGATGGAACAAGCTGTTTCTTTGGTTACTTTCTTTGCAGCAGCAAAGAAAGTGACTGCCGCCCCGCACAGGGGCAGTGCTAATAGACCAATGAGAAAACGGGATCCATCGAAACAGATTCGTATACCTTAGCAAAATCGCCCATCAAGCCAGAGCAGGCACAACAACCGGCAGCAAGCCGCCTTGCAGAATCGCCCGCACCGTCCCCGCGATCAAGAGACCAATCACCACATTCGCCACGACGAACGCCACCGGCGCGATCCAAACCATCGGCCCCGCCGCGCCGCGTTCGACCATCCGGATCGCCATCGTCGGCAATGCAGCCGCGCCGAAGCTGAACGCCCAGTACGAAGGCGTGAATGCGTTCTGACGAATCCACGGCACGAGACGCGTCAGCATCAGCGCCTGATAGAGGCCATAGCCGAGCAGCATGTAAGCGAACAGGTCCGGCGCACCATGCGTGATCGCGAGATACGACACACCCCCGACGACCGGCGGCGCGAGCTGAATGCCGAGGGTCGGGCGCAGCGCTTCGGGCAGCGGCTCATGCACGGCGGCGCGATGCAGCACGATCGATTCAATCGCGAGCCACGAGAACACGCCCGCCCCGAAGAGCAACATGCCGATTTGCGTGAAGCCAAGACCCGCCGCCGCTGTTGCCGCGACGAAGCTCGGCGCGACCGTCGGCAGATAGACGGCGGGCGTGGTCAGCTCGGGCTGGCGTCCGCCTTGCCAGAATCGCCCGTGCAGATACGCGCCGAGCGCAAGCGAACTCACCACGCCGGTCGCGAAGAGCGCGACTGCAAGATCGCGCGAATACGCCTGCACGGCTTGCGCGGCGAGCATCGTCGATACCGGCACGAGGGCCGCAAACGAAGACTGCACCGGATGGCGCATCTCGGCGAGCGCCGCATCGCGTGTTACGAGCCACTTGCGTCCGTAGGCCACGAGCAGCGCGAGCCACACGACGAGCGCGCTGGCCGTCAGCAGCGTGGGCACCGCATCGGGAATCGTCCATACGCGGGCCGCCGCACGCCAGGCGCCCGCGAGCGCGAGCGCACCGACAGCGATGCCGAAGAACGCCACTGGCATCGGTGCCCTATTGTTCGTACCATTGTTGCTGTTCATTGCCCTTCTCCTTGAATTCCGCCCTGGAGAAAGGTTAGTGGCAACGGTCTTGCGCGCGAATGTCGCAGCGTCTCGTTGCGCTGCTCGCGCGTCTCAAATCACTCGCCGCCGCGCAGCTTCACCGCAATGTCGTGCCAGTCCCGCACCGCGTGCTTCAGCTCGCGGCACAGTCTCGGATCGAGCGCATCGAGACGCGACCACAGGTCATCGAGCAACTTTTCGCGCGCCTCGAATACGGCCACGGCCGCGAGCTTGCTCACACCGGACAGGCGCGCTTCGGCATCGGCGCACTCCATGTACAGATGCGCGAGATGCGGATCGGCAAGCTCGACAGGACGCAGATGAACAGCGGTAAAGCGTGACTTCATGATGTTTCCCCGGCTCTCGTCTAGTTATCGACGCGAGTGCTTTCGCCTCACGATTGCGCGCCAGTATGAAGCGCCGGCGAATGCCCTGACAAGCCAATTCATCGGCGTTTCGTGCGCCACGAATCAGCAAACGTTTTCGCCCGGCACATGCGATGCGCCGCGGCCAAAGCGGTAACATTCCCGTCATGAACCGGCCGACAAGCTCCCCTTCACGTTCTTCATCCGCATCCGAAAAGGACCAGCACGGCAAGCGTCGCGGCCTTTTGCGCGGCGTTTTCGCGCTGCGTCATTCATGGGCGGGCATCGTCGCGACGTGGCGCGAGGAAAGCGCGTTTCGTCAGGAAGCGTGTATTGCGATCGTGCTGCTGCCGATCGCGGCGTTCGTTCAGGTGAGCGCCGCGGAACGCGTGCTGCTCGCGGGATCGGTGCTGCTCGTGTTGCTCGTCGAACTGATCAATTCGAGCATCGAAGCCGCCATCGATCGCATTTCGCTCGAACGTCACGAACTCTCGGGACGCGCGAAGGATTGCGGCAGCGCCGCCGTCACGATCGCGCTCGTGATCGCCGCGATGACCTGGGGACTGATCTGCGGCCCGCTCGGGTGGCACTGGCTGCGTTTGCATCTATAAAGCGCTTCACTTCGATACGAACGCATCGATATGCCGCGCTAACTCGATCGGATACTGGAACATCAGCGCATGGCCCGCGTCGGCGACCACATCGAGCGTCGCGCGCGGAATCATCTGTTCGAGATGGCGTGCGTTGGCATCGGCGAGGACATCGTCGTTCGCGCCCGCGATGATCAGCGTGCGCACCGGTGAACGGCGCAACGCATCGGCGGCGGCGGAATCCGCGAACCATCGCGACATCGCGTGATTCTGCTGGTCCGCGACCGCATCGGGCACGGGCCGTCCCTTGTAGCCGCGCGGCGCGAACATGTCGCCGACGAAGCACTTCGACGCATCCGCGACGGCGTCAGCGGGAAAGAGCACGCCCATGATCTTGGGGAAAGCATCCGCGCCCGCGCTCGATAGCACCTGCTGCACCTCGGGCGTGAGAGGCACCGCCCGCGGCCCCGGCGGCGCGGTCGCGATCAGCGTGAGCGATTCGACCTTCTCTGGCGCATCGAGCGCGAGCCGTTGCGCGATCATGCCGCCCATCGACCAGCCGACCACGTCGGCGCGCGTCAGCTTCAGACCCGCGATGACATCGGCGGCGTCGGTGGCCATGTCGCGGATGCCGTAGCCGGGGCCGTAGCGCCCTGCCATCGGCGTCGAGCGTCCGACGCCGCGATTGTCGAACACGATGACCTCGTGGTCCTTCGCGAGTTCGCCGAGAAAATACGCGTTCCATTCGCCGAGCGTCGCCCGATAGCCCGTGATGAGCAAAAGCGGCGCGCCGTGGCCGAAGCGCGCGTAGCCGATCGGTCCGTTCCTGCCCTGCACGGTTTTCACCTGCAAGGCGGTGTTCCGGTCGGGACGCGCGCTCTGCAATCCGCAAAGCTGGCTCGGGCCGAAGGAAACATCGTCGGCAAACGCGCACGGCGCGATCGCCAGCAGGGCGACGCTGACGCACGAGGACACAACGCGGGCGAGCGGCATGAGTTTCATCCGGGGCTCCGGGCAGCATAAAAAACGCGACGCGCATCACGACAGCGGGGAATAATAGGCGGCGGATCGTGCGCCTTCAACAAGAGCTTAAGAAAAAGGAGTTCAAGCAGATGAATCGACTTTTCCGCTCATGCCTGCCTCTCGCTGCCGCGCTGGCGCTTGCCGCGTGCAGCACGCCCGTCGAATTTTCGGCGAGCGCGAACCCGCCCTCCTGGAATAACGACGGCGACGCCGATTTCAGCGGCATGGACAACTCGATGTCCGCGTGCAAGGCCGCCGCGAAGAAAGCCGGCGCGGGCCGCTGCACGCAAGTGCGCGCCTACGAGGCGTGCATGAAGGACAAGGGCTACATCACCGTGCTGGGCCCGGAGAATCCGCCGAACTGCGGCCAGCCCGAATGGGAGCAGGACGTGCGCAAGTGGATCAAATAAGGCTGCCTTATTTTCGGTTCGCCATGCGCATGAACACGACATAGAGCAGCGCGCCCACCGCCGCGCCGATCAGCCAGCCGAGATTGTTCGGCGGCAGGAGCTTGAGCATCTGCGTCGAAAGCTCCCAGCCGACCGAGAACGCACCCGACACGAGGAGCGCCGCGAGCCCGACCTTGTTCCAGCCGCCGTCGTAATAGAAGCGTCCGCCGGGCTGCATCGTGTAGAGGTCGGCGGTGCGCACCACTTGCCGCTTCACGAGGTAGTAATCGGCCATCATCACACCGTACATCGGCGCGAGCACGGCGCCGAACACGGACACGAAAATCGTGATCGCCTTCGGGCTGTCGACGAAAATCCACGGACACACGAGCACCGCGAGAATCGACGCGATCAGGCCGCCCTTCTTGAAGTCCACGTGTTTCGGGAAAAGATTGGCGATGTCGTACGCGGGCGAGACGAAGTTTGCGACGATATTGATGCCCATCGTCGCAATGACGAACGTGATGCTGCCGATCGCCACCCACACCTTGTTCTCGATGCGCGAGACGATCTCGACCGGGTCCATGATCATCGTGCCGAACACCTTCTCGCTGCCCGCCGTGACGATCACCGTGATGATGGCGAACGCAACGAAATTGAACGGCAGCCCGAGGAAGTTGCCGATTTTCATCTGCCGCTCGCTCTTCGCGAAGCGCGAGAAGTCGCCGAAGTTCAGCAGCAGCGCGGCGAAGTAGCTCACGACGAGCAGGATCGCGTTGACCATCGCGTGCAGTTGCTCGTCGCCGGACAGCACTTTGCCCGAGAGCGTGAGATTGAGGCTGCCGAGGCCCGCGCGATACAGGATCCAGCCCATCAGCACGAACATCACGACGTACACGGCCGGTCCGCAGAAATCGATGAACTTGCGGATGATCTCCATGCCGCGCTGGAAGATGATGAGCTGCAGGAGCCACATGAAAAGAAAGCTCACCCAGCCGAGCATGTCGAGCCGCAGGAAACTCGTATCGCGCCACGCGGCGACCGATGGCACGAACAGAAGCAGGAGCGTCGCGACCGCTTTCGACGCGAAATACGTCTGCACCCCGTACCACACGATCCCGACCACGCCGCGAATCAGCGCGGCGAGGTTCGCGCCCATCACGCCCATCGAGACGCGCGCCATGACAGGAAACGGAATGCCGTGCCTGAGGCTCGGTTTGCCGACCCAGTTCATCAGCACATACACGACGAGAATGCCGATGGTGAGCGCGATCAGAACCTGCCAGCCGGAGATGCCGAGCAGAAAGAGGCTCGCGGCGAAGGTATAGCCGCCGACGCTGTGCACGTCCGACATCCACATCGCGAAGATGCTGTAGCCGTTCCAGGTCCGCTTCGCGCGTGGCACGGGCGCGAGATCGTGGTTGTAGAGGCGTTCGTCGGCGTTGACGATTTCGGCGTCGGCGCCGAGTGCGTCGTCGGCGGAGGTTGCGTGGGTTGCGGCCATGATGTCCTCCAGAGCCTTCGACGGGCGCGTGTTATGCAGCGTAGATTAATCCATCAAAAACCCAAGGTGAAAGCACCGCATGCGCTGCGCCGCCGCACATTAAAGTCCGGCCGTGCGGCTGCCGATATGTGAGTCATGAGAAAACGACGCCTGAACTCCCGAGACATGAACAACGCCTTCGCCGCCGCAGCCGAGGCGCTCGCGCTCTTCTGCCGGCTGCGCAACGTCGACGCGGCCGAACTGCCCGCGTGCGACGTGGACATCCTGCTCGATCTCGCGTTCGAGGAAGCCGCGCAGCAGGCGGCCGCGCGCAGCGAGGCGCGTCGCCCGGGCTGAGACCTCCCGTCCGCGCACGGGAGCGATACTTGCTCGTCCGGCAAGGATGGGCAGCGATCGCGCCGCGGAGGACCCATGTCGAAGATTCTCGGCCCCGTGCTGGGCCCGCAGGTGAAAAGCGTCGCGCGCCATCCATTCGGCTTCGCGATGCGCACGCTGAAGGCGTTCCGCGCCAATCAGGGCCTGCTGCTCGCCGGCGCGGTCGCCTACTACGCGCTCCTGTCGATCGTCCCGCTGCTGATCCTGATCGTGATCGTGCTGTCGAAATTCATCGGCCAGCAGGAATTGCTCGACACCCTCGCGCATCTGCTCGAATGGCTCGTGCCGGGCCAGGCGCGCGCGGTCGTGCGCGAACTCGCCAACTTTCTCGCGCATCGCGCGGTACTCGGCTGGCTGCTGCTCGTCACCATGATCTTCTTCAGCTCGCTCGCCTTCACCGTGCTGGAGAACGCGATGTCGGTGATCTTCGTGCATCGCGTCGCGATCCGTCGACGGCATTTTCTGCTCTCGGCGCTTCTGCCCTACTGCTACATCCTGTTCCTCGGCGTCGGCATGCTGATCGTCACGCTCGTGTCGAACGGCCTGCAGGCGATGGGCAGCAACAGCGTCGACCTGCTCGGCGTCGAGGTGTCGCTCAAGGGCGTGTCGCGGCTTTTGCTGTATCTGCTCGGCGTCGCGGGCGAGATCTTCGTGCTCACGTCGATCTATCTCGTGATGCCGGTCGGCAGGCCCTCGCTGCGGCTCGCGCTCCTCGGCAGCGTGACGGCCGCCGTGCTCTGGGAGATCACGCGGCACGTGCTCGTGTGGTACTTCGCGACGCTCTCGCAGGTGAGCGTCGTGTACGGCTCGCTGACGACGTCGATCGTCGTGCTGTTCAGCCTCGAAGCGCTCGCCACGCTGCTGCTCTTCGGCGCGCAGGTGATCTCCGAATTCGAGCGCTTCGGCACCGAGGGCGATGTGCCGCCGCAGCCCTTCACCACCGAATGAAGCAGCGCAGCATGTCTTCAGCCCGCGCGCACGATACAGTGATGCGCTCCTTCCATTGCACTGCCAATGTCCAAGCCTTCGTCGCACGGCGCGCGCATCGCCGTGCTCACCGTCGCCGCGATGCTCGCCTTCGCCGGCAACTCGCTTCTGTGCCGACTCGCGCTCAAAGGCACGCGGATCGACGCGGCGAGCTTCACGCTCGTGCGCATCGCGTCGGCGGCGCTCGTGCTGTGGATCATCTTGCTCGCACGCGGCGGCCCTGACCGCGACGACGCGCGACGCACCGGAAGCTGGACGTCGGCGCTCGCGCTGATCGTCTATGCGGCGCCGTTCTCCTACGCCTACGTGCGGCTCGCGGCAGGCACCGGCGCGCTGCTGCTCTTCGGCGCCGTGCAGGCGACGATGATCGGCTACGGCATCGCGATCGGCGAGCGTCTCGCCGCGACGCAATGGCTCGGCCTGATGCTCGCGCTTGCCGGGCTCGTCTGGCTGGTGCTGCCGGGGCTCGCCGCGCCCGATCCGCTGTCCTCGGCGCTGATGATCGCGGCGGGCATCGGCTGGGGCGTCTACTCGCTGCGCGGACGCGGCCAGTCCGATCCCGTCGCCGCGACGGCAGGCAATTTCCTGCGCGCGCTGCCGTTCGCGCTCGCCGTGTCGGCGCTTGCGTTCGCGCACGCAAACTTCGATACCACGGGCTGCGCCTATGCCGCCGCATCGGGCGCGCTGACCTCGGGACTCGGCTATGTCATCTGGTATGCGGCGTTGAAGGGGCTCAAGTCCGCCACGGCCGCCACCGTGCAACTGAGTGTGCCCGTCATCACTGCGGCGGGCGGCGTGCTGCTGCTCGGCGAGACGTTGACGGCGCGGCTCGCCGCGAGCGCGGTCGCGATACTCGGCGGCATCGCGCTCGTGGTGTCGTCGAAACGCCGCTGACGAGGTGTGGCTCGCGCTCCACACTCGAAGCCTCGCCATCTTCGTATGTGCGCCACCTCACATACGCGCGGGAACTTCCTCTGAAGAATGATGCATGCGCCGCTCATCAAATCGGTGCTGGAACGAAGAATGCTGCTGTAGTGGCCGAAACTTGCTTCGCCGTCGCGCCGGGCGATGCGGTGAAATCACCGCGCGCCGGTCCGTCCGGCCCCGCCAGAGCCACGCTCGCCCAGACATTGCGCGCGACCATCAGCGTTTTCGTATCACGCCTCATCGCCGCCCCTGATTGTCGCGGTATGTGGCGCGAGTTACATTGGTTGGCAAAAAAGCGCCGGCAGCGCAGGCTGAACCGGCATCTGGCAGTGACATCCGACGAAGCCGCGCCGCGCCTGTTTGTTCATATGATTGGACGCGTGGGGCAAGTGCCGGGCCGAGCGCGCGCCGCGCGTGAGCGTTGGCCCGCTGTCTGACGAATACGTTCTGGAGAGCGCTGTCATGCCTCAGCACGCAAAGCTACCCGAAGAGAGCCTCGCGGACCGCGCAAGTCCTGCGAATGATCCCACTGTCACCACATTGCCTGAGCCTGCCATCGATTTCGACGACGAACCCGGCCCCTCGCGCACACCGCTGCGCTTCGGGCGTCTCGCGCTGTGGATGGCGTCGGCGACCGCGCTCGGTATCGGTGTGCTCGGCACCGTTGCGTACGGCATGTGGTTCAACCACGACCAGCGCGTCTACGCCGAAGCGATGGCGAGCGCGCGCCGCACGCTCGGCATCGATCAGCCCGCCATCGCCGCGCAGACACAGTCGGCGGGCGTCGTCGAGACGCCCTTGACCGCGGCTCCCGGCAACGCGATTCCTTATGCGTCGAACGAAGGGCCCGCGCCGGTCGACACCGCCCCGCTCGCGGACAACGCGCCGTCCGCCGAGCCCACCGACGCAACCACGGTCGCCGATACCGGCGCCGAAGGCTCCGACACTGCCCTCGCGACGGCTGCCGCCGCGTCTCTGCAGTCGCCAGCACAGGCGCAACAGGCCGACGGCGTGCCCCTCGCGCCCGTGCAGAGCGCCGCCGTGCAACGCCGCGGCAATCCATCGGCGACGCCGAGGGCAAACGCCGCGAATCGCGCCGGCGCCAGCGCCGATCAGTACGCGCAGGCGCGCAGCAAGCGTCAGGCGCGCGCGAAGCCCGAGGGCGGGCTCTTCGCCCGCGTGGGTGCATTTTTTCATCGAGTGAGCTATCGAAACAATGTCCCGAACCGTCAGCGAGAGGAGTATTCACGCCCCTGAGGAGACGCTGGCGGGCCGCGTGCGGCGCGTGCTCGAACGCGTGCGCGTGCCCGGCCCTGCGCCGCTCGCGGGCGCAGCATTGCTGTGCCTGCTGATCGGCCTGCTGTTTCTGGCGATGCAGGTCCGCGCGATCTTCTCGGCGCAATTGCAGCAGGAGTACGTCGGGCTCGTGCTCGAAGCGGTCGAGCGCGCCGATACCGCACGTGCGGCCGCGCTGACGCTGCAGAACGCGCCTGCCGGCGATACCCGGCATCAGGCCGCCTATCGCGAGGCGCGCATCGAACTGGCCGGACGGCTCGCCGCGCTGCACGCGCTGGTGTCGTCGAGCCCGATGTCGGCGCCGTCCGTGCCTTCCGCCGTGCTCTCACCCGCCATCGCGCTCGGCGAGGCGAGTTCCGCACTCGATTCCACGTATGCGTGGTGGCGCAACGAGCGCGATCGTGCGAGCGCGGACGTGCGCGAGCGCATCCTGAGCGTGTCGCATACGTTGATTGCCTTGTCGGTGATCGTCTTCGGCGTGCTCATCACCGCGCTCGGCATGTATGCGAAGCGCAACCGGCAACTCCTCGGCATGTCGAACGAGTTCGAGCAGGCGTCGCTCCATGATCCGATGACGGGCCTGCCCAATCGCCGCAAGCTCTTCGGGGCGCTGGAGGACGCGGCGAACGCGCTGGCAAGCGGCGCGCGCGGCTCGACGCGCATCGCGGTGCTGTATATCGATCTCGACGGCTTCAAGCGCGTCAACGATACGCATGGCCACCGCATCGGCGATGAATTTCTGATTGCCGTGTCGCGGCGTTTCCGCCAGGCGGTGCGCGGCGGCGACCTGGTCGCGCGCATCGGCGGCGACGAATTCGCGCTGCTTGTGAGCGCGTTTTCGAACGATGGCGAGCTGGCAGTGATCGCGCAAAGAATCATCGCGTGCGTCGGCGAAACCGATGCGCAGATGGGCCTCTCGATCGTGCGCGCGAGCATCGGCATCGCGAGCTTTCCGGATCGTGTCAGCGATTACTGGCGGCTGGTGGCCGCCGCCGACGAGACGATGTACACCGTCAAGCGCAATGGCAAGAACGGCTACGCGTTCGCGTCGCCGCCGTCTGCCTGACGCTCGTTTTCATGCGGCGGCGCGCAGGTCCTCTTCGCCGCCCAGCGCGTCGGTCAGCGCCGACAGCATGCGCGCGAGCTCGCCCGTCATCAGGATGAAGTCGGATTCGAAGCGTTCGTCGTCGTTCGTCGCGGTGGGATCGGCGGCTTCCTTGATGACGTCGAGCGCGCTCACGCGCTTCAACGTAAGCGATGGCGTGAGCACATAGGACACGCGGTCGTCCCACGTCATCGCGAGACGCATGCACTGCTTGCCCGCCTCGATATGGCGGCGCATGTCTTCCGCTTCGAGCGCATGGCCGACGTAGCGGACCGTCGCGTTGCCTTCGCCGGTCGAGCGCAGTTCGGTGTCGCGATCGAGCGTGAAGCCGGCGGGCGCGTCGCCCGACAGCAGCCACTCGGTCATCGCGGAAACGGGCGAGCGCGCGGTGCGCACGCTGGCGAGCGGCAGATCGGTGACTGACTTCACCAGCAAGCCGATGATGTCGTCGCACAGCGTCGCCGACGACGAATCGATCGCGAGCCAGCCGTTCACCGGATCGATCCACACGCGCGTGTCGCGGCGAATGCTGAAGGCGCGCGGCAGGAGTTCGTCGGTGATCTGCTCCTTGAGCTCTTTCAACTGCTTTCTGCCCGGTTTGAAGCCCTGCTGCTCTTCGAGTTCGGCCGCGCGTTCCTTCACGAACTGCGTGACGACCGATGCGGGCAGGAGCTTCTTCTCCGCGCGATAGACGATGAGCATCTGACGATTCGCCGTGTAGACGAGCGCGTCATCGCCGCGCGGCGAGACCCAGCCGCGCCGCTCGTTCTCGATGCTCGACGCCGCGCTGAACGCGAGCGGCTCGAGCCATTGCTGCATTTGATGCGGCGTGATGGACCCGTGTGCGGGCAGACGGTGAAGCTGAAGGTTCTTGAACCACATGGCGCGGGATTTCGATGTAGTCGGAAAGGGGCGCCATTCTATACGAGTGCGCGATTTGCGATGAGTCGGCTTGAAAGAACGCCATACGCATGGTGTCCGGCATATACGGCAATGCCGTATAATCGGCGCGATGTACACGATCATCGAAACCGCGGTTTTCCGGCGCTACGCCGACGCAATCTGGCAAGATCCGGAGCGCGAGGCGTTCATCGTATGGCTTGCGAATAATCCGCTCGCGGGCGCCGTGATACCCGGCACGGGAGGGTTACGCAAGGTTCGCTGGACGACGCCCGGCAAAGGCAAGCGTGGAGGCGCGCGCGTCATCTATTACAACGTCCTTGACGACGGCGAAATCTAGCTCTTGATCGCGTACTCGAAGGCCAAATTCGACAATCTGCCAGCGGCTTTCCTCAACCAGCTTCGTGAGGCAATTCAACATGGATAAGGAACTCGAGAAATTTCAGGCCGACCTTCTTCAATCGGTTCGCGATATGAAGAAGGGGCGCGCCGCGCGTACGACCCGCGTCGAACCGACTGTCGCGGCGTTGGCGCGCGCGAAGGCGGGTGTGTCTCAGTCGGAGTTCGCCGCATTGCTCGGCGTGTCCATCCGCACGTTCCAGGACTGGGAGCAAGGCCGCCGCAATCCGACGGGTGCGGCTCAAACACTCTTGCGCGTCGCCGTGGCGCATCCCGAGGCGCTGCGCGATCTTCCGCACGCAGCATAGTGAACGGCGGGATTACCGGGGCGTACGTCCCGGCACGATCCGCCACTGCAGATTCACGCCCGCCGCGGCAAGCAAAATGAGCGCCGCGCCGGCCACTTGCAGCCAGGCGAGCCTTTGCCCGAACGCGAGCCAGTCGACGACGATCGCGACCACCGGATAGATGAACGACAGCGCGCCTGTCGTCGCGGTCGGCAGCTTCTGGATCGCGCCGTAGAGCAGCACGTACATGAGCCCCGTGTTGACGATGCCGAGCACCACGAGATCGGACCAGCCGGCCAGCGACGCGGGCGTCTGTGCGAAGCGCACGAACGGCGCGAGCATGACGATGCCGAACAGCACATGCAGCATCGCGATCAGATGCGGCGGCGTGCCCTTCAGACGCTTCGTGATGATCGACGAGATCGCGTACAGAAACGCCGCGCCGAGCGCATACGCGATGCCTTCCAGATATTGCCCCGGCATCGCCAGCACGGCGGGCTCGACGCGCACCACCATCACGAGGCCGATGAACGCAACGCCCAGCCACGCGATCGTCGACGCCGACACGCGCTCGCGCAACACGATCACGCCCAGCGCCACGAGCATGAACGGCTGCGTGTTATAGACGGTCGTCGCCATCGAGATCGACGCGCGCGAGTACGCGGCGAACAGCAGCAGCCAGTTGCCGACGATCGCCACACTGCCGAGCGCGACGAGCCCGATCATGCGCCACGAGAAATAGCGCTTCTTCAGAAAGCCTAGCGCCGCGCACACGGCGATGAGCGTCGCCGCGCCGAACACACAGCGAAAAAACACCACGTTCCACGGCGTCTGCCCCGAGGACACGACCAGCCAGCCGATCGTGCCCGACATCAGCATCGCGAGCGACATCTCGATCGCGCCGCGACGCAGCTCATTCGTGTTCGATGCGCCGGCAACGCGTGCATCGATTCTTTCCGTATTCATCCCGGTTCTGCCATTCAGGTTTCGACAGGCTCAAGTCTATCGATGCGCTCTGCGCAAAACCATGCTTAAAATGAGGCACATACGTTTTTCGACCTTTGAATCGAAGGCCATCATGGGAAAGAACTTAAGCAGTGCGCCGCAGGCGGGCATCGACGCCATCGATCGCGAACTCATTGCCGTGCTCGCGAGCGACGGGCGCATCGCGGTGAGCGAACTGGCAAAACGCGTGGGACTGTCGGCGCCGAGCGTTGCCGAGCGCATGCGCCGGCTCGAAACGCAAGGCGTGATTCGCGGCTTCACCGTCGATATCGATCCGCGCGCGCTCGGCTACACGCTGCAGGCGATCGTGCGCGTGCAGCCGCTGCCCGGCCAGTTGCATCTCGTCGAGGAAGCGATCCGGCGCATTCCCGAGTTCGTCGAATGCGACAAGGTGACGGGCGACGACTGCTTCGTGTGCCGGCTCTATCTGCGCTCGATCGCGCATCTCGACGACATCCTCGGCAAAGTGACCGAGCGCGCCGCGACCAGCACGGCCATCGTGAAAGCAACGCCGATCGAAAGACGTCTGCCGCCGCTCGGCTGAATATCGCGCGTTTTTACCCGCAGACGAACGGCGTTACACTTGAGGCGCTTGCCGACGCATTACAGGTTATGCGCGAGAGGAACGAACATGAGTGACTTCGACGCCAACCGCACCTTCCGCGGGCTTCCGCTGACATCCGAGCAGGATGCCGAAATCCGGCATTACATCAAGAAGAAAAAGCAGCGCGGCGAACCGTGGGATACGCCCGAACTGGAGGCGATGCTGCAGGACATGCTGGAGCCGCCCGCCGACGAGGACGGCGTAGTCGACGACGAGACCGACGAGGAAACGCGCTCGGTGGCGGAACGTGCGTCCGCGTTCATCGACGAAGGCATGGATCCGATCGAGAACAGCGAGGAATGGCACGCCGCGATGGAATCCGAGGCGATGAAAGGGCCAAGACGCTGACGCGCTTCCCGCGCCGCGCAAAAAAAAGCGCCGGTCGATCCCGGCGCGCTATTCGTTTAATTCACGTTCCGCTGCACGTTCAATGCCTGTGCCGCCAGTCTCGTGGCGGATGGGTATCCAGCCAGCGCGCTTTGGGGATATGAATATGCGGGTGCCGGTGATGCATCACGAGAACCACCGCGACGCATAGCACCAGAACGACGCCCGCCATCAGGCTGATCATCGGCTCGGCCATCGCTACCTCCTTTTCTGTCAAGGGGCGATGCCTGTATTTTACGCGCTGTTTCCGCGGCCGAATCGCGTGTCGTGTGAAAGCGTGTCGCGGGCTTGTGTCCTATAGTGCTGTTGCAGAGTCGACGACCACGCAACCGGGAGACGCAGCATGGCGACATGGAAACCGGATCCGAGCTTCTACCCTTCCCCGCGCCTCGCGGCGAAAGCGCCGCGCGAGACGCTGGCCTACGTCGCGACCTTCGATCCCGAGCGCCAGGCGCCGGACAAGATCGCCGTCGTCGATGTCGATCCCGATTCGCCGGACTATACGAAGATCGTCGGCGAAATCGCCATGCCCGATGCCGGCGACGAACTGCATCACTTCGGCTGGAACGCGTGCTCGTCGTGCCTGTGCCCGAACGCGCCGCATCCGCACATGGAGCGGCGCTATCTCGTTGTGCCGGGGCTGCGCTCGTCGCGCATCCATATCCTCGACACGAAGCCCGATCCGAGAAAGCCCGTCATCGTGAAAACGATCGAACCGGCGGAGCTCGCGGAGAAAACCGGTTATACGCGTCCGCATACGGTGCACTGCGGCCCGGGCGGCATCTATATCACCGCGCTCGGCAACGCCGATGGCAAAGCGCCCGGCGGCGTGCTGATGCTCGATCAGCAGAGCTTCGACCCGCTCGGCCGCTGGGAAGTGGATCGCGGTCCGCAGCAACTCGCCTATGACGGATGGTGGCATCTCGGTTACGACACGATGGTCACGAGCGAATGGGGCACGCCCGACACCTTCGAGGATGGCCTCGTGCCCGAACTGCTGCTCGGCGCGAAGTACGGGCGCAAGCTGCACTTCTGGGACTTCACGAAGCGCAGGCACATTCAGGAAATCGACTTCGGCGACGAATATCAGCTCGTTTTCGAGTTGCGTCCCGCGCACGATCCGACCAAGCCCTACGGCTTCGTCAACTGCGTGATCAGTCTGAAGGACCTGTCGTCCTCGATCTGGACCTGGTATCGCGACAAGGACAAATGGGCGGTGAAGAAAATCATCGACATTCCCGCCGAACCCGCCGATGCCGATGCGCTGCCGCCGCTGCTCAAGGGCTTCGGCGCGGTCCCGCCGCTCGTCTCGGACATCGATCTGTCGATGGACGACCGCTTTCTCTACGTGTCGTGCTGGGGCACGGGCGACATGCTGCAATACGACGTCTCCGATCCTTTCGCGCCGAAGCTGACGGGCAAGGTGCGTATCGGCGGCGTGGTCGCGCGCGCGACGCATCCGGGCGCCTCGAATGGCGCGTTGAACGGCGGACCGCAAATGGTCGAAGTGAGCCGCGACGGACGCCGCGTCTACTTCACCAACTCGCTCTATGGCGCGATCGATGCGCAGTTCTATCCCGAAGGCATCGACGGCTGGATGGTGAAGCTCGACGCCGATCCCAACGGCGGCCTCGCCGTCGACGAGAAGTTCTTCATCGACTGGCCCAAGGGACACCGGCCGCATCAGATCCGGCTGCAAGGCGGCGACTGTTCGTCGGATTCGTACTGCTATCCCTGATACGCCGCGAGCCGCTTCGCATGGACGCCGCGTCGCCCGCGCTCCTCTTCACCGCCGCGGGCCTCGGCGCGTTTCACGGTCTCAATCCCGCGATGGGATGGCTCTTCGCGGTCGCGCTCGGCCTCTATGCGCGAAGCCGCCGCGTCGCGCTGGTCTCGCTCGTGCCGATCGCGCTGGGTCACGCGGTATCGGTCGCGCTCGTGCTGGCAGGTGCGCTCACGCTCGGCGCGATGATCGGCCATGACCTGCTCGCGCGTGTGTGCGGCACGCTTCTGATCGGCTGGGGCGCATGGCGTGCGTGGCGCGGGCATCGCGGACGACCGACCGTCGGCATGCGCACCGGGCTCGCGGGGCTCGCGCTGTGGTCCTTCGTGATGTCTAGCGCACATGGCGCGGGGCTGATGCTCGTGCCCGCGCTTTTGCCGCTCTGCACGGGCGCGGCCACTCACACGGCGGTCGAAGCCAGCGCCCTGGCGCTGACCGTCCACACGGGCGCGATGCTCGCCGTGATCGCCGCGATCTCCATGTGCGCGATGGCCCTTCAGGAACGCGGCGGCCTCGGTTTTCTGCGCAGCGGCTGGATCAACGTCGACTGGCTCTGGAGCGCGGCGCTAGTCGCATGCGGCGTGTTCCTGCTCGTCTAGCAAGACGCGCATTTTGCATGCATCATGCGCGATCGCATCTTGCATGCATCGTGCGAAATTCAATCGCGCCGCGAGACCTCTTCCGGGCTCGGCAGTTCGGCCGTGCTCCATCCTCCGCCCAGCGCTTTCACGAGCGCGACGCTAGCCGCCATGCGCCGCCGCTCGATGCGCACCGCCGCGCGTTGATCGGACAGCACGATCGCCTGCGTGACCACGACGCTCAGATACGTGATCGCGCCGTTCTCGTAGCGATTGCTCACCTTGCCGAGTGCGCGCTGGGCGGCGTCGACCGCATCGCGCTGCGCCTCGCTTTCCCGGCGCAGCACGTCCAGCGCGTTCAGGTTGTCTTCCACTTGCCCGAACGCGCTCAGCACCGTTTGCCGATAGTCGGCGACGTTCTCGTCATAGGCGGCGCGCGCCGCATCGCGAGCCGCCGCCCGTCCGCCGAAATCGAGCACCGTGAACGCGAGCTGAGGGCCGAGCGACCAGAAACGGCTCGGTGCTTCGAGCCACGAGGAAAAGTGCGTCGCTTCGAGACCGCCGGTGGCGGCGAGCAGCAGGTTCGGGAAAAACGCCGCCGTCGCCACGCCGACGCGCGCATTCGCTTCGGCGACGCGCCGCTCCGCCGCCGCGATATCCGGCCGCCGTTCGAGCAGCGCGGATGGCACGCTGAGCGGCAACACCGCGAGCGCCGCGGACGGATTCGGCGAATGCGCTTCGTTGAGCGGCGCGACATCGAGCGTGAAGTTCGACGGATTCTCGCCGACGAGAATCGCGATCGCGTTCACGAGGCTCGTGCGTGTGGTCTCGAGATCGATCCATTGCGCTTGCGTCGCGCGCAACTGCTCTTCCGCCTGCGCCACGTCCGATTCCGCCGCGACGCCGCCCGCGAACCGGTCGCGCGTGAGCGCGAGCGCTTTCTCGTAGGCTTGCAGCGTGGCCTGCAGCAGCCGCTCTTCTTCGACCGTGCCGCGCAGGTCGAAGTAGTTGGTCGCGAGCTCGGCCTGCATCGACAGAATCGCGCTTTGCAGGTCCGCCGCGCTCGCCTGCGCTTCCGCCCGGCCACCTTCTACGGCGCGCGAGATGCGCCCCCACAGATCCGGCTCCCAGGAGATCTGCGCATCGACCAGATAGTCGGGCACGGTCACGCCCGCGCTCGATTTGTACAGCACGTTCGACGACACGCGCGACTGATTGAACGCGGCGTTCGCGGTGACCGTCGGGAAGTAGGCCGAACGCGCTTGCGCGGCCGCCGCCCGTGCGCCGCGAAAACGCGCGGCGGCTGCGGCAACCGTCTGGTTCGCGGTCGCGACACGTTCTTCGAGCGCGTTGAGTTGCGGATCGCCATAGACTTCCCACCATGGCGCGCGCGGCTTCGCGTCGCCGGGCTGCGCGGGCTTCCAGTCTTGCGATGCCGTAGCGGACGGCGCGGGCGCATCGGACGGCGTCTGCGATTTATACGCGGCCGGCACCGGCACAACGGGCCGCACGTAATCCGGCCCCACTGCGCAGCCGGCCAATGCGGCAGTCGTGAGCCATGCAGCAACGAGTCGGGGCGATGCGCGCATCATCAGGAATCGCTTCCTTCCGCCTTCGCGGCCCCGCCTCTCGCGCCCTCGCTCGCGGCCGATCCCACGCCCGCGCGGCCGATACGCACCGTCGCGCCGTCGATGATCGAATCGGGCGGATTCACGATCACGCGCTCGTCGCCGTTCAATCCGGAGACGATGGACACGCGCGTGCCGTAGTCCGTGCCGAGCGTGATCGGCAGAAGCTTCACGCGATTGCTCGCGTCGACGCTCGCGGCATGCACGCCATCGGGACGAAACAGCAGCGCATTGCCCGGCAGCGTGAAGGACGGATGCGCGCTCGTGAGACGAAAGCGCACTTGCGCATAGGCACCGGCGAGCAATTCTCCCGTCGGATTCTTGACGTCGACTTCGACACGCATCGTGCGCGCAACGGGATCGACCGCGCCCGCCGTGCGCACCGTGACGCCTTCGAACGTGCGATTGCGCTCCTCGTTGAGCAGCAGCTCCGCAGGCAAACCGACCGTGATCATGCGCGCGTACGCTTGCGGCACATCGACGAACACACGCAGCGTCGACGCATCCTGAATGTGAAAGAGCTCGCGGCCCGCGGCGCCGCTGCCCGCATCGATCAACTGGCCGACATCGGTATTGCGTGCCGTCACGACGCCATCGAACGGCGCATAGATCTTCTGGAACGACACGAGCTGATCGAGGCGCGACACGTTCGCCTGCGCCGCGTTCAGCGCGGCTTCCTTCGCGAGCATGTCGCCGTTCTTTTCATCGGTTTCCTGACGCGACACCGAATTGTTCTTCAGCATCTGCGCCCAGCGTTCCGCAGTCGTCTTCGCAAGCAGATAGTTCGCGCGCGCGGTCTGCGCATCGGCGCGCGCCTGGCGAAGCTGATCGTTGATCTCGGGCGCGTCGATCTCGGCGAGCAACTGGCCCTTCTTCACCTTCGTGCCGATATCGACGGTCCAGCGCTTCAGATAACCATTGGTGCGCGCGAAGATAGGCGCATCGGAGTACGCACGGATATCGCCCGCCAGCACGAGATCCTGCGACGCCTTCATGCGAGCCGGCTTGATGACCTCCACCGTCTGCACGCCATGCTCGTTCGCATCGCGCTCGAGTTCGGCGTGCGCCGCGCGCCGCGACAGGATGCCTTGCGCGACGAGCACGACGACCACCACGAGCGCGATCACGAGCCATAAGCGCCCGCGCCGCTGATTGCCCGATCTTTGCGAACCCTGCTCTTTCATCCTTGCTCCACCCACTAATCGATTGCTTATTGATTTGTTCTATTGCGCCGCTTCTCTGGCTGCCGCGTCCGGTCCCTTGCCGCGTGCTTCCATGCGCCGGTAGATCATCGAGAACACGACCGGCACGAAGAACAGTGTCGCGATCGTGCCGACCATCAGACCTCCGATCACTGCGCGCCCGAGCGGCGCGTTCTGCTCGCCGCCTTCGCCGAGACCGATCGCCATCGGCACCATGCCGATCATCATCGCGGCAGCCGTCATCAGCACCGGCCTGAAGCGCGAGTAGCCCGCTTCGAGCGCGGAGCGCACCGCATCGCCGTGTTCGGCGAGCGCCGTGCGCGCGAAACTCACCACGAGAATGCTGTTCGCCGTCGCAATGCCGATACACATGATCGCGCCCGTCAGCGCCGGAATCGACAGCGTCGTGTGCGTGAGGAACAACATCCACACGATGCCCGCGAGCGCGCCCGGCAATGCCGTGATGATGATGAACGGATCGAGCCACGACTGGAAATTCACGACGATCAGCAGGTACACCAACACGACCGCGAGAATGAGGCCGAACGCGAGGCCGGAAAACGAACCGTTCATCGTCTCGACCTGGCCGCGCATGTCGATCGACGAGCCTTTGGGCAACTCGCCGCGCGCTTCGTCGATGATGCGCTGCACGTCGTCGGACACGGCGCCGAGATCGCGTCGCTCGGTCGTCGCATAGAGATTGATGGTGGTCTGCGCGTTGTAGTGATAGACGACCGCGTCGCGCGCGCTGCGCGACAGCGATGCGAGCGCGCCGAGAATATTGGTCTTGCCGCTCGGCGACGTGACCGGAATGTTCGCGACCGATTGCAGCGAATCCATGTCGTATTGCGGCGCCGTCGTGATGACGTTGTAGCTCACGCCATTGACGGGATTGAGCCAGAACGTGGGCGTCGTCTGCTGGCTGCCCGAGAGCGTGATGAGCAGGTTGTTCGCGACATCGCGCTGCGTGAAGCCCGCTTGCAGCGCTTTGGTGCGATCCACTTCGACATTGATCGATGGTAGATCGGACGGCTGCTGAATGCGCGCATCGACGAGTCCGGGCACGCGGCGGATTTTTTCCAGCACGCGATTAGCGAGCGCCCGATTGGCCTGCGCATCGCGCCCGGTGATGGCGATGTCGATCGGCGCGGGCACGCCGAAGTTGAGGATCTGACTCACGATATCCGCGGGCAGGAACGAGAACGTCACACCGGGAAACTCTTGCGGCAGGCGCTTGCGCAACTCATGGATATAGCCTTCGGTCGGTGCATGATCTTCGTTCAGGCTGATGAGCACGTCGGCATCGGCAGAACTGACCGTGCCCGTGTTGCTGTACGAGAGATTGATGCCCGACACCGGCAAACCCATGTTGTCGATGATCGAACGTATCTCGCCGCGCGGAATCAGTTGTCTCACGCGTGCATCGACGCGATCCGTGAGCGCCGCCGTTTCCTCGATGCGCGTACCGGTCTTCGCGCGCAGATGCAGCGCAATCACACCCGAATCGATCGACGGAAAGAAGTCGCGCCCGAGAAACGGTGCGAGCCCGAGCGAGAGCAGACAGCACAACAGGAAAATCGATGCGAAGCGACCCGGATGCAGGAGCCGCGCTTCGAGAAAACCTCGATAGCGATTGCGCACGGATTCGAAGTGACGCTCGAACGCGAGATGGATGCGCACGAACGGATTGCGCGAACCCTTCATCGATTCGACATCGCCGCCCATGTGCTCGTGATGACGCAACAGGTATTTCGCGAGCGTCGGGATCAGCGTGCGCGAGAAGAAGTACGAGGCGAGCATCGCGAACACGACGGCCTCGGCCATCGGCACGAAGAGATAATGCGCGACGCCGGTCAGGAGGAACATCGGAATGAACACGATGCAGATCGAGAGCGTCGATACGAGCGTGGGCACGGCGATCTGTTGTGCGCCGTCGAGAATCGCCTGCTCCAGTTCCTTGCCCTCTTCCAGATTCTGGCTGATGTTTTCGATCGCAACCGTCGCATCGTCGACGAGAATGCCGACCGCGAGCGCGAGACCACCGAGCGTCATGATGTTGATCGTCTGCCCGATCGCGGACAGCGCGACGATCGACGTCAGCATCGAGAGCGGAATGGAGATGGCGATGATGAGCGTCGCGCGCCAGCTGCCGAGAAAGAGCAGCACCATCAGCGCGGTGAGGCCCGCTGCGATCACGGCTTCACGCAACACGCCCGACACCGACGCGCGCACGAAGAGCGACTGATCCGCGACCGGCTCGATCTTCAGCGACTCGGGCACCATGCCACGCAACGTCGGCAACAGGTTCTTCACGCGCGCGACGATATCGAGTGTCGATGCATTGCCGCTCTTGTTGATCGTGAGTAAGGATGCACGCGTGCCGTCCACACGCACGATATTGGTCTGCGGTTGAAAGCCGTCGCGCACATGCGCGACATCCTTGATATAGATCGTGCCGCCGGGACCGGTGCGGATGGGTATGTCGTTGAGCCCTTCGATCGAGCCCGGGCTTGCGTTCAGCCCGACCGAGTACTCCGTCGAGCCGATCTTCGTCGTGCCCGTCGGCAGAATGAGGTTCTGCGCGCTGATCGCGTTGACGACATCCGTGGGCGCGAGGTTCTTCGCCTGCAGCTTGCGCGAGTCGATATCGACCATGATTTGCCGCTGCTTGCCGCCATAAGGCAACGGCACCGACGCGCCCTGCACGGTCGCGAGCTGTGTCTTCAGGAAGCTGTTGCCGAAGTCGTAAAGCTGCTGCTCGGTGAGTTCCGCCGACGACAGCGCAAGCCGCAAAATAGGCACCGTCGATGCGTTGAAGCGCAATATGTTCGGCGGCGTGATGCCCGGCGGCAGCGAGCGCAATTGCGTCTGCGAGAGCGCGGTGATCTCGGCGATCGCCTCATCGACATTCGCGTTCGGCTGAAAGTAGATGCGAATCACCGCGATGCCCGGCAGCGATTCCGACTCGATATGCTCGATGTCGTTCACCGCCACCGACAAGCCGCGCTCGTAGTTGAGCGTGATGCGGCGTTCCATCTGATCGGGCGGCAGGCCCGTGTACGACCAGATGACGCTGACTACCGGGATATCGATGTTGGGAAAGATGTCGGTCGGCGTACGCAGGATGACGAGCGGACCGATGATCAGCAGAAGCAGCGACAGGACGATGAACGTGTACGGGCGCTTGAGCGCGAGTCTGACAATCCACATCTAAGTTCTGCCTGCCCCGTTTGGTGTTCGTTGTTCGAATACTGTTCGTCTGCTGCACGAATGCACCCGCTACGATGACACAACAGAAGCTTACAAAACAATTCGCGCAAACGGTTGCGAGGGTTTATGCGGAAGGATTTCTGCAGAAGAATGCGAGGCCGCACTGAAAATGGAGCGCGCGCTCCAATTCGTGGGAATGGAAGTGCGCCTCGCGCAACGCGAGGCGCTCGATGAAGCAGAGGTTCAGACGGTCGCGGGACGCAGGTCGAGCACGCGTTTGGCCTTGCCCGTTGCGGTCGTCGGCAGTTCGCCCGAATCGAGCACACGTACTTGCGTCGATACGCCGACCATCGTCTTGACGCGACTTTGCAGTTCGCGCGAGAGACCGGCGCGCTCGCTCTCGCCCAACGTCGCGCAAACTTCGGCGCGCGCTTCGACGGAAACGGACAGCGAATCCATGTGACCTTCGCGCGACACGCACAATTGATACTGCCCGCTCAGACGCGGAATCGCGAGAATCAACTCTTCGATCTGGCTCGGGAACACATTCACGCCGCGAATGATGAGCATGTCGTCCGAGCGGCCCGTGATCTTCGCGAGACGGCGCATCGAGCGCGCGCTCGGCGGCAGCAGCGACGTGAGATCGCGCGTGCGGTAGCGGATCATCGGCATCGCTTCCTTCGTGAGCGAGGTGAAGACGAGTTCTCCCGTGCTGCCTTCGGGAAGCACTTCGCCTGTCACCGGATCGATGATCTCGGGATAGAAATGATCTTCCCAGATGGTCGGACCGTCTTTCGTTTCGATGCATTCGCACGCGACGCCCGGGCCCATGATTTCCGAAAGCCCGTAGATATCGAGCGCCTGAATGCCCGCGCGCGTTTCGATCTCGCTGCGCAAGCCCTGGCTCCACGGCTCGGCGCCGAAGATGCCGATCTTGAGCGACGTGTTCTCCGGGTCCATGCCCTGACGCGTCATCTCGTCGAGCAGATTCAACATGTACGAAGGCGTGACGAGAATGATCTTCGGCTCGAAGTCGCGGATCAGTTGCACTTGCTTCTCGGTCTGGCCGCCCGACATCGGCACGACCATGCAGCCCAGACGTTCCGCGCCGTAGTGAATGCCGAGGCCGCCCGTGAAGAGGCCATAGCCGAATGCGTTGTGCAGCGTATCGCCCTTGCGGCCGCCCGCGGCGCGAATCGAGCGCGCGGTGACATTGGCCCACGTGTCGATGTCCTTCGCCGTGTAACCGACCACCGTCGGCTTGCCCGTCGTGCCGCTCGATGCATGCACGCGCACGACCTGATCGCGCGGCACAGCGAAGAGCCCGAAGGGATAGTTGTCGCGCAGATCGGTTTTCGTCGTGGTCGGAAAACGCGCGAGATCGGACAGCTCGCGCAAATCGTCGGGATGCACGCCTGCCGCATCGAATGCGCGGCGATAGTGCGGCACGTTTTCATAGGCGTGCCGCAACGACCACTTCAGGCGTTCGAGTTGCAGCGCCTGAAGTTCGTCACGGCTCGCGCGCTCGATCGGTTCCAGTTCGCTTTGCTGTGCATTGGATTGGACCACGGTTGTCTCCTGCATGAATGATCGATGATTGAATGACGCGAATTCGCTTTAATGGAAGCGTTGGCCCGAATGACGCAAGGCCGAAACGAGCGGCGATGCGCGATAGCGGTCTTCGCCGTAATGCGCGGCGAGATTGAGCAGCACATCGTGAATGCGTGCGATGCCGATGCGCTCGCCCCACGCGAGCGGCCCGAGCGGATAGTTCACGCCCTTCTCCATCGCGAGATCGAGATCGGCGCTGGTGCAGACGCCCTGATTCACCGCGTCCGCCGCTTCGTTGACGAGCATCGCGACGGTGCGCATCACGGCCATGCCGGCGACATCGTTCAATGGCACCACTGCATAGCCGGCGTTTGTCAGTGCGCCGGCTGCGGCTGCATAGGCATCGTCGGTACATTGACGCGCACGCGTGATCGCGACGCTTTGCGCGCTTGCATAGTCGAGCGCGAGATCGATCAGCACGAGGTTGTCGATGCCGAGCGCGTGCGCGCGTTCGGTGGCGGTGCGGCCGTCGGTGAGAAAGAGATAGGCGTCGTCGATTTGCGCGACGAGGCCGGGCATGTCGTTGCGGCTCACGCTTCCTTCGCCGATGCGCGCTTGCAGGTGCTGATACAACGGCACGCTTTCACCGAGCACGATCTTCGAAGGCGTGCGCGTACGCGTCTCGATGCGCACGGCAGTCTTCACGGCATCGGCGGCATAGTCATAGAAGCCACGGCCCGTCTTGCGGCCGAGAAAACCCGCGTTCACCAGCTCCTGCTGAATCAGCGAAGGCGTGAAGCGCGGATCGTTGAAGTACGCGTTGAACACCGATTGCGTCACGGCGAAGTTCACGTCGTGACCGATCAGGTCCATCAGTTCGAACGGGCCCATTCTGAAGCCGCCCGAGTCTCGCATGACGGCATCGATGGACGCCGCATCCGCGCCCTGCTCGTTGAGCACGCGCAAGCCTTCGGCATAGAACGGCCGCGCCACGCGATTGACGATGAAACCTGGCGTCGACTTTGCATGAACCGGCTTCTTGCCCCACGCGGCCGATGTGGCGTACACGGTTTGCGCGACGGCATCCGACGTAGCGAGGCCGCGCACGACTTCGACGAGCGCCATCAGCGGCGCGGGATTGAAGAAGTGCATGCCGACGACGCGCGACGGGTGCTTCAGGGGCGCCGCAATCGCCGTGATCGAAATGGACGATGTGTTGGTCGCGAGTATGCAATCTGGCGTCACGATGCTTTCGAGCTGGCCGAACAGCGCGCGCTTGACGTCGAGCCTCTCGGCGACGGCTTCGATGACGAGCGATGCCGTACGCAGGTCCGCGAGATCCGTAATGATGCGCACGCGTTCGATGGCTTCCTGTCCCGCAGTCTGATCGAGCTTCTTCTTGTCGATCAGGCGCTGCACGTTCGTCGCGATGCCGGCGTGTGCCTTGTCGAGCGTTTTTGCATCGAGGTCGTAAAGCAGCACGGTGTGTCCCGCGAGCGCCGCGACTTGCGCGATTCCCGCGCCCATCGCGCCCGCGCCGATCACGCCGACGAGCGCTGATGTCTGAATGGCCTGTGTCATGTTTCGCAGCCCTCAGACGCGCTCGATCGCGATCGCGATGCCCTGGCCCACGCCGATGCACATGGTGCACAGTGCATAGCGGCCGTTGCGGCGCTCGAGTTCGTACAGCGCGGTCGTGACGAGGCGCGCGCCGGATGCGCCGAGCGGATGGCCGAGCGCAATGGCGCCACCGTTGGGATTCACGCGCGGATCGTCTTCGGCGAGGCCCAGTTGACGCAGCACCGCGATGCCTTGCGATGCGAAGGCTTCATTGAGTTCGATGACGTCGAACTGTTCCAGCGTGAGGCCCGTGCGTGCGAGGAGCTTCTTCGTCGCGGGCGCGGGACCGATGCCCATGATGCGCGGCGCGACGCCCGCCGTCGCCATGCCGATGATGCGCGCGCGCGGCGTGAGCCCATTGCGCTTCGCCGCCTCCTCGTTCGCGATGATGAGTGCGCATGCGCCATCGTTCACGCCCGACGCGTTGCCCGCTGTCACGCTGCCGTCAGGGCGCACGACGCCCTTTAGCTTCGCGAGCGTTTCGAGCGTGGTTTCGCGCGGATGCTCATCGCGATCGACTGCAATCGTTTCGCCCTTCTTTTGCGGCACTTGCACCGCGACGATCTCCTGCGCGAACGTGCCATCGTCCTGTGCGCGTGCGGCCCGCTGCTGGCTGCGCAGTGCGAAGCGGTCCTGCGCATCGCGCGAGATGCCGAAATCGACGGCGACGTTTTCCGCGGTCTCGGGCATCGAATCCACGCCATAGCGCTCGCGCATCGCGCGATTGATGAAGCGCCAGCCGATGGTCGTATCGAAGATATCGGCCGAACGCGAGAATGCGCTCGACGCCTTGCCCATCACGAACGGCGCACGCGTCATGCTTTCGACGCCGCCTGCGAGATAGAGCGAACCATCGCCCGCCTTGATGGCGCGCGCCGCGCTGCCGACCGCGTCCATGCCGGAGCCGCACAGGCGGTTGATCGTCGAACCGGGCACGTCGATGGGCAAGCCCGCGAGCAGCCCCGACATGCGCGCGACATTGCGGTTGTCTTCGCCTGCCTGGTTCGCGCAGCCGTAGATCACATCGTCCACCAGCGTCCAGTCCACCGACGCGTTGCGTTTCATGAGCGCGGTGATGGGCACGGCGCCGAGATCGTCGGCGCGGACGTCCTTGAAAACACCGCCGTAGCGGCCGATGGGCGTACGAATCGCATCGCAGATGAAGGCTTCAGTCATGACGAGTCTCGATGTGGAGGAATGATCGATCGCAACGAAGCCGCGCAATGCTTGCATTGCCAGCGACTTCGCGCTTGAATTGTCTGGTTTGGAAATGCTTCGGCTTCGCGCGCATCCTTGCGATGCGCGTTTTTCACGGAAATCAGGTCGGTGTTTAACGCTCGTCGAAACTCACGACCACCCGCTCGCTCACCGGATGACACTGACACGTGAGCACGAAACCTTCA
>LRBF01000217.1 GCA_001580565.1 Caballeronia megalochromosomata
CCGTACGACGGACGTGACGGGCTCGATCGAGCTGCCGAAGGACAAGGAAATGGTGATGCCGGGCGACAACGTGTCGATCACGGTCAAGCTGATCGCGCCGATCGCCATGGAAGAAGGTCTGCGTTTCGCCATCCGTGAAGGCGGTCGTACCGTCGGCGCCGGTGTCGTGGCGAAGATTATCGAGTAAGATATCGGGCTTGCTCGATTGAAGTTGCAGTAGTGCAGTAAAAACCGGGACCGGATGCTCGCCCTCAGCGAGCGCCCGGTCCCACGCTCTTTTGCCATTGTGCGGTGCAATACCGCCTCGCTCTTTCCAAGGAATTGTCATGCAGAACCAGAAAATCCGCATTCGTCTGAAGGCTTTCGACTATCGCCTGATCGATCAATCGGCTGCCGAAATCGTCGATACGGCGAAGCGGACTGGCGCGATCGTCCGTGGCCCGGTGCCGCTGCCGACGCGTATTCAGCGTTTTGACATCCTGCGTTCGCCGCACGTCAACAAGACGTCGCGCGACCAGCTCGAAATCCGTACCCACCAGCGCCTGATGGACATCGTCGATCCGACGGACAAGACCGTCGACGCGCTGATGAAGCTCGATCTGCCGGCAGGTGTCGACGTCGAGATCAAGCTGCAGTAAGTCCCAAAAGCTTCTCTGGTGCGCCCTAAGGTGCGTCAGAGGCCGCTAAGTCTTTGATTGCTTGCGGGATTCGAAAAGCCTTGTTATACTTCAAGGCTTTTCGCGCCCATGCGCACGAAAAAGACGCAAGCTAGCCGGTCCAGTTTCTCGTAACGAAACCGGCATTTGTAAATCAGCCCCGACCAATCGCAGTTGGGAATGGAGAAAACGATGAGCCTTGGACTCGTAGGTCGCAAGGTTGGCATGACCCGTATCTTCACGCCTGAGGGGGACTCGATCCCCGTCACCGTGCTGGACGTGTCGGACAACCGCGTGACGCAGATCAAGACCGTTGAAACGGATGGTTATACCGCCGTTCAGGTTGCATTCGGTGCTCGCCGCGCATCGCGCGTGACGAAGCCGCTGGCGGGTCACCTCGCCAAAGCCGGCGTTCAAGCTGGTGAAATCCTCAAGGAATTCCATATCGATACGGCCAAGGCAGGTGAACTGTCGAACGGCGCCGTGATCGGTACGGACATTTTCGAAGTCGGCCAGAAGGTTGATGTGCAAGGCACGTCGATCGGTAAGGGTTATGCCGGCACGATCAAGCGCTACAACTTCGCCTCGGGTCGCGCGACGCACGGTAACTCGCGTTCGCACAACGTTCCGGGTTCGATTGGTATGGCGCAGGATCCGGGTCGCGTGTTTCCGGGCAAGCGCATGACGGGTCACCTCGGTGACGAGACCGTCACGGTTCAAAATCTCGAAATCGCCCGCATCGACGCTGAGCGCAATCTGCTGCTCGTCCGCGGTGCTGTTCCGGGTGCGAAGGGCGGCAAGGTCTTCGTGACCCCGGCCGTCAAGACGCGTGCTGTGAAAGGAGCGAAATAATGGAACTTAAGCTCCTGAATGCCAATGGTCAGGAAGGCGCTGGCGTGAACGCATCGGACGTCGTGTTCGGTCGCGATTACAACGAAGCCCTGATTCACCAGATCGTCGTCGCTTATCAGGCGAACGCACGTAGCGGCAACCGCGCGCAGAAGGATCGCGAGCAGGTCAAGCACACCACGAAGAAGCCGTGGCGTCAGAAGGGTACGGGCCGTGCTCGTGCCGGTATGTCGTCGAGCCCGTTGTGGCGTGGCGGTGGTCGCATCTTCCCGAATTCGCCGGAAGAAAACTTCTCGCACAAGGTCAACAAGAAGATGCATCGCGCAGGCCTCTGCTCGATCTTCTCGCAGCTGGCTCGCGAAGGCCGTATCGCCGTGGTCGAAGACCTCGCGCTGGAAGCCCCGAAGACCAAGCTGTTGGCCGATAAATTCAAGGCGATGGGTCTCGAATCCGTGTTGGTCATTACCGATACGGTCGACGAGAACCTGTACCTCGCGTCGCGCAACCTGGCCCACGTGGCAGTTGTCGAGCCGCGTTACGCCGACCCGCTCTCGCTGATCTACTTCAAGAAGATTCTGATCACGAAGGCTGCGGTCGCTCAGATCGAGGAGTTGCTGTCATGAGCGAAGTTCGCAAAAACGATCATCGTTTGATGCAAGTTCTGCTCGCGCCGGTGATCTCCGAAAAGGCGACGCTGGTTGCCGACAAGAACGAACAAGTCGTGTTCGAAGTCGCACCGGACGCCACGAAGCAAGAAGTGAAGGCTGCTGTCGAGCTGCTGTTCAAGGTCGAAGTCAATTCCGTCAACGTGCTCGTCACGAAGGGCAAAGCCAAGCGCTTTGGCCGCTTCAACGGCAAGCGCAAGGACGTGAAGAAGGCGTACGTCTGCCTGAAGCCCGGCCAGGAAATCAACTTTGAAGCGGAGGCCAAGTAATCATGGCAATCGTGAAAGTTAAGCCGACCTCGCCGGGTCGCCGCGCGATGGTCAAGATCGTCAACAAGGATCTGCATAAGGGCGCGCCGCACGCTGCGCTGCTCGACTCGCAATCCAAGTCGGCGGGCCGTAACAACAACGGCCGTATCACCACGCGTCACCAGGGTGGTGGTCACAAGCAGCACTATCGTATCGTCGATTTCCGTCGCAACAAGGACGGCATTCCGGCAAAGGTCGAGCGTCTCGAGTACGACCCGAACCGTAGCGCGAACATCGCGCTGGTTCTGTACGCAGACGGCGAACGTCGCTACATCATCGCGCCGAAGGGCGTGACGGTTGGTACGCCGCTGATGTCGGGTTCGGAAGCGCCGATCAAGGCAGGCAACACGCTGCCGATCCGCAACATCCCGGTCGGTACGACGATCCACTGCATCGAGATGTTGCCGGGCAAGGGCGCGCAGATCGCGCGTTCGGCTGGTACGTCGGCCATGCTGCTGGCTCGCGAAGGCGTCTACGCTCAGGTGCGTCTGCGCTCGGGCGAAATCCGCCGCGTGCACGTCGAGTGCCGCGCGACCATCGGTGAAGTGGGCAACGAAGAGCACAGCCTGCGTCAAATCGGTAAGGCCGGCGCAAACCGCTGGCGCGGTATCCGTCCGACGGTGCGTGGTGTTGCAATGAACCCGGTCGATCACCCGCACGGCGGTGGTGAAGGCAAGACGGCTGCAGGTCGCGATCCGGTGAGCCCGTGGGGCACGCCGACGAAGGGTTATCGCACCCGCAGCAACAAGCGCACGACGACGATGATCGTCCAGCGCCGTCACAAGCGTTAAGGAGTAGGCAATGACACGTTCTGCTAAAAAAGGTCCGTTCTGCGACGCTCATTTGCTGAAGAAAGTTGAGTCGGCAGCAGCTACGCGCGACAAGAAGCCGATCAAGACCTGGTCGCGTCGCTCGACGATTCTGCCGGATTTCATCGGCCTGACGATCGCTGTTCACAACGGCCGTCAGCACGTTCCGGTGTATGTCACGGAAAACATGGTCGGCCACAAGCTTGGCGAGTTCGCACTGACCCGTACGTTCAAGGGTCACGCAGCCGACAAGAAGGCCAAGAAATAAGGGGCTATCAAGATGGAAGTGAAAGCAATTCATCGCGGTGCCCGCATCTCGGCGCAGAAAACGCGCCTTGTGGCTGACCAGATTCGTGGTTTGCCGGTCGACAAGGCGCTGAACGTTCTGACGTTCTCGCCGAAGAAGGCGGCGGGTATCGTCAAGAAGGTCGTGCTGTCTGCGATCGCGAATGCGGAACACAACGAAGGCGCCGATATCGACGAGCTCAAGATCACGAGCATCTATATCGATAAGGCTGCTTCGCTGAAGCGTTTCACCGCACGCGCCAAGGGTCGCGGTAACCGCATCGAGAAGCAATCCTGTCACATCACTGTGACGGTCGGGAATTAAGGAGCCATACGATGGGACAGAAAATTCATCCGACTGGCTTCCGTTTGGCCGTCAGCCGCAATTGGGCTTCGCGCTGGTACGCGAACAACAACAATTTCGCGGCGATGTTGCAGGAAGACATCGGTGTTCGTGAATACCTGAAGAAGAAGCTGAAGAACGCTTCGGTCGGTCGCGTCGTCATCGAGCGTCCGGCGAAGAACGCGCGCATCACGATTTATAGTTCGCGTCCGGGCGTGGTCATCGGCAAGAAGGGCGAGGACATCGAATCGCTGAAGGCTGAACTGCAGAAGCGCATGGGCGTTCCGGTTCACGTCAACATCGAAGAGATCCGCAAGCCGGAAACCGATGCTCAGCTGATCGCTGACTCCATCACGCAGCAGCTCGAGCGCCGGATCATGTTCCGCCGCGCGATGAAGCGCGCGATGCAGAACGCGATGCGTCTTGGTGCCCAGGGCATCAAGATCATGAGCGCGGGCCGCCTGAACGGTATCGAAATCGCTCGTACCGAGTGGTATCGCGAAGGTCGCGTTCCCCTCCATACGCTGCGCGCCGATATCGACTACGCGACGTCGGAAGCGAAGACCACGTACGGCATCATCGGCGTGAAGGTGTGGGTCTACAAGGGCGACACGCTGGGCCGCAACGAAGCGCCGGTGGTGGAAGAAGTGGCGGAAGAAAAGCGTCCGCGCCGCAACGCACGTCCGGGTGGCGATCGCCGTCCGCGCCGTGACGGTGAAGGCGCTCCGGCTGGTGCGCGTCGTGGTGCACCCCGTCGCGCTGGCGGTGACGCGAAGACTGGAGAATAACGATGCTGCAACCGAAACGCAGAAAGTATCGCAAAGAGCAGAAAGGTCGTAACACCGGCAAGGCGACGCGCGGCAACGCAGTGTCGTTCGGTGAATACGGTCTGAAGGCTATCGGTCGCGGCCGTTTGACCGCGCGCCAGATCGAAGCGGCACGTCGTGCAATGACGCGTCACATCAAGCGTGGCGGCCGGATCTGGATCCGTATTTTCCCGGACAAGCCGATTTCGCAGAAGCCGGCCGAAGTGCGTATGGGTAACGGTAAGGGTAACCCGGAGTACTACGTCGCTGAAATTCAACCGGGCAAGATGCTGTACGAAATGGACGGTGTCTCCGAAGAACTGGCGCGCGAGGCGTTCCGTCTGGCTGCAGCCAAGCTGCCGCTCAAGACGAACTTCGTCGTGCGTCAGCTCGGCGCCTAAGGAGTAAATGATGAAGGCATCTGAACTTCACCAGAAAGACCAGGCCGCGCTCAACAAAGAGCTGACGGACCTGCTGAAGGCGCAATTCGGCCTGCGTATGCAACTCGCGACCCAGCAGCTCACGAACACGAGCCAGCTGAAGAAGGTCCGTCGCGACATCGCTCGTGTGCGCACCGTCCTGACTGAGAAGGCGAACCAGAAATGAACGATAGCGTAAAAACCTCGCTCAAGCGGACGCTGGTCGGCAAGGTCGTCAGCAACAAGATGGACAAGACGGTCACCGTTCTGGTCGAGCACCGCGTGAAGCATCCGATCTACGGCAAGTACGTCGTGCGTTCGAAGAAGTACCACGCGCATGACGACGCGAACACGTACAACGAAGGCGATCTCGTCGAAATCCAGGAAACTCGTCCGATTTCGAAGACGAAGGCTTGGGTTGTGTCGAAGCTGGTTGAAGCGGCTCGCGTGATCTGAAGTAGAAGTAGCAGTACCGCGATGCAGTAGTAAGTAGTATCGCAGCAAGTTTCGCTTGCAAGACCGAGATTATTTGTTATAATCTCGGTCTTCCCTCTTTGTGGGAGCCCCGTCGCGGGCGAAACTGGTGGGGGAAGCCGGTTCAGGCGCCAGCCTGAGTCGACAGATTCACCGGATTGCGATGGCGGGTTTCGTCTGCCCTCGCTGCCTGTTCTAACCCAAGCAGCCAGTTGGCTGACGGGACCAAGACTGACCGGCTGTGCCATGGTGGTGCGACCGGATTAAGTTGGGAAAGATAAACCATGATCCAGACCGAAACTCGGCTTGAAGTGGCCGACAACACGGGTGCGCGTGAAGTCATGTGCATCAAGGTGCTCGGCGGTTCGAAGCGTCGTTACGCTAGCATTGGCGACATCATCAAGGTGACCGTCAAGGAAGCGACGCCGCGCGGACGCGTGAAAAAGGGCGAAATTTACAACGCAGTGGTCGTTCGTACGGCCAAGGGCGTGCGTCGCCAGGATGGCTCGCTCATCAAGTTCGACGGCAATGCCGCCGTTCTGTTGAATACGAAGCTCGAGCCGATCGGCACGCGTATTTTCGGGCCGGTGACGCGTGAACTGCGTAGCGAACGATTCATGAAGATCGTTTCGCTCGCGCCGGAAGTGCTGTAAGGAGTCGCGATGAACAAGATTCGCAAGGGTGACGAAGTCATCGTCATCACCGGCAAGGACAAGGGCAAGCGCGGTACCGTGCTGGCCGTTGCGGAAGACCGTGTCACGGTCGAGGGCATCAACCTCGTCAAGAAGCACGTGAAGCCGAACCCGATGAAGGGTACGACGGGCGGTGTGGAAGCCAAAACGATGCCGCTGCATATTTCGAACGTCGCATTGGTCGACGCGAACGGCAAGGCAACGCGTGTGGGCATCAAGGTCGAAGACGGCAAGAAGGTTCGCTTCTTGAAGTCGACCGGCGCCACGCTCAACGCCTGACGCGGAGTTAAAAAATGGCTCGTCTGCAAGAGATTTACAAAGAAAACGTTGTGCCGCAACTCGTTGAAAAGTTCGGCTACAAGTCCATCATGGAAGTGCCGCGCATCACCAAGATCACCTTGAACATGGGTCTTGGCGAAGCCGTCGCCGACAAGAAGATCATCGAAAACGCCGTGGGCGACCTGACGAAGATTGCTGGCCAGAAGCCGGTTATCACGAAGGCGCGCAAGGCAATCGCAGGCTTCAAGATTCGTCAGGGCTACCCGATCGGCGCGATGGTCACGCTGCGCGGCCAAGCGATGTACGAATTCCTCGACCGTTTCGTGACGGTTGCGCTCCCGCGGGTGCGTGACTTCCGTGGCGTGTCGGGCCGTGCATTCGACGGTCGTGGCAACTACAACATCGGTGTGAAAGAGCAGATCATTTTCCCCGAAATCGACTACGACAAGATCGACGCGCTGCGTGGGCTGAACATCAGCATCACGACTACCGCGAAGACTGACGACGAAGCAAAGGCGCTGCTCGCCGGCTTCAAGTTCCCGTTCAGAAACTGAGGTTACCGTGGCTAAACTGGCACTGATCGAACGTGAAAAGAAGCGCGCGCGCCTGGCAGCCAAGTACGCTCCGAAGCGTGCTGAGCTGAAGGCTGTGATCGATGACGCAAGCAAGTCGGACGAAGAGCGTTACTTCGCGCGTCTGGCGCTGCAACAACTGCCGCGTAACTCGAACCCCACTCGCAAGCGTAACCGCTGCGCGATCACGGGTCGTCCGCGTGGCACGTTCCGTAAGTTCGGACTCGCGCGCGGCAAGATTCGTGAAATCGCTTTCCGCGGCGAAATCCCTGGCCTGACCAAGGCGAGCTGGTAATAGGAGAAACATAAATGAGCATGAGTGATCCTATCGCCGATATGCTGACTCGCATCCGCAATGCGCAGATGGTCGAGAAGGTTTCGGTGACTATGCCCTCGTCGAAAGTCAAGGTTGCGATTGCGCAGGTTTTGAAGGACGAAGGTTATATCGACGATTTCGCGGTGAAGGCCGAAGGCGCGAAGATCGAATTGAACATCGCGTTGAAGTACTACGCTGGCCGTCCGGTGATCGAGCGCCTCGAGCGCGTCTCGAAGCCTGGTCTGCGCGTGTACCGCGGTCGCAACGACATTCCGCAGGTCATGAACGGCCTCGGCGTTGCTATCGTGTCGACGCCGAAGGGTGTGATGACCGACCGCAAGGCGCGCCAGAACGGCGTCGGCGGCGAAGTCATCTGCTACGTCGCTTAACGCCTAAGGAGAAGAAACATGTCTCGAGTAGGTAAAAGCCCGATCGCGCTGCCGCAAGGCGCGGAAGTGGCCATCAAGGGCGACGTCATCACCGTTAAGGGCCCGCTCGGCACGATCTCGCAACCGGCTAACAAGCTGGTGAACGTGACGAACGACAATGGCACGTTGAAGCTCGCTCCGGCCAATGAAAGCCGTGAAGCAAACGCGATGTCCGGCACGATGCGCGCCCTGGTGGCGAACATGGTGCAGGGCGTCACCAAGGGTTTCGAGCGCAAGCTGACGCTGGTTGGCGTCGGGTATCGTGCGCAAGCGCAAGGCGACAAGCTGAACCTGTCGCTGGGTTTCTCGCACCCTGTGGTGCACCAGATGCCGGAAGGCGTCAAGGCTGAAACTCCGTCGCAGACCGAAATCGTGATCAAGGGGATCGACAAGCAGAAAGTCGGACAGACCGCAGCAGAAGTGCGCGGCTATCGTCCGCCTGAGCCGTACAAGGGCAAGGGCGTGCGTTATTCCGACGAGGTCGTGATCCTCAAAGAAACGAAGAAGAAGTAAGGGTGCGCAATCATGGATAAGACTCAATCTCGCCTGCGCCGCGCTCGTCAGACGCGTATCAAGATCGCTGAGCTGCAGGTTCCGCGTCTGGCCGTGCATCGCACGAATACGCATATCTACGCGCAAGTGTTCTCGGCATGCGGTACGAAGGTCGTGGCAAGCGCCTCGACGCTCGAAGCTGAAGTGCGCGCTGAACTCGCTGACAAGTCGGGCAAGGGCGGCAACGTCAACGCTGCGACCCTGATCGGCAAGCGTATCGCCGAAAAGGCCAAGGCTGCCGGCATCGAATCCGTCGCCTTTGACCGCTCGGGTTTCCGCTACCACGGCCGCGTGAAGGCGCTGGCTGATGCGGCGCGTGAAGCCGGGCTCAAGTTCTAAGGGAAGAATTCGTCATGGCAAAGATGCAAGCGAAAGTTCAGGCTGACGAACGCGACGACGGCCTGCGCGAAAAGATGATTTCGGTCAACCGCGTGACCAAGGTCGTGAAGGGTGGCCGTATTCTCGGCTTCGCCGCACTGACCGTGGTCGGCGACGGTGACGGCCGGATCGGCATGGGCAAGGGCAAGGCCAAGGAAGTTCCGGTTGCTGTTCAAAAGGCAATGGAACAGGCCCGCCGCAACATGTTCAAGGTGCCCCTGAAGAACGGCACGCTGCAACACGAAGTGCACGGCAAGCACGGCGCATCGGCGGTCCTCCTCGCTCCGGCGAAGGATGGTACCGGCGTGATCGCTGGCGGCCCGATGCGCGCAGTGTTCGACGTGATGGGCGTGCAAAACGTTGTGGCCAAGAGCCACGGTTCGACGAACCCGTACAACCTCGTTCGCGCAACGCTGGACGGTCTGCGCAAGCAGTCGACCCCGGCCGACATCGCGGCGAAGCGTGGTAAGTCCGTCGAAGACATTCTGGGCTAAGGTGGTCACCATGTCTGAAAAAACTGTCAAGGTTCAGCTCGTCAAGAGCCTGATCGGGACCCGCGAAACGCACCGCGCAACGGTGCGTGGCCTCGGCCTGCGTCGCCTCAACTCGGTTTCCGAGCTGCAGGACACGCCGGCAGTGCGCGGGATGATCAACAAGGTTTCGTACCTCGTTAAGGTCATCGCTTAAGCGCGACCCACGGATCCAAGGAGTTGAACATGGAATTGAATAACCTGAAGCCGGCGGAAGGCGCGAAGCACGCTAAGCGTCGCGTCGGTCGCGGTATCGGTTCGGGCCTCGGCAAGACCGCTGGCCGCGGCCACAAGGGTCAGAAATCGCGTTCGGGCGGCTTTCACAAGGTCGGCTTCGAAGGCGGTCAGATGCCTCTGCAGCGTCGTCTGCCGAAGCGCGGCTTCACCTCGCTGACGAAGGAATTCGTCGGTGAAGTGCGCCTGTCTGATCTGGAAAAGCTGCCGGTCGACGAAATCGATCTGTTGGCGCTGAAGCAAGCGGGTCTGGTCGGCGAGCTCATCAAGAGCGCGAAGATCATCAAGACCGGCGAAATCACGCGCAAGGTCACGGTGAAGGGTCTGACGGCAACGAAGGGCGCCCGTGAGGCAATCGAAGCCGCTGGCGGCTCGTTCGCCGAGTAACGCGCTTTCGCCGTTACTAGCACTAGCATCGGAGAAGGTACTTGGCTAACAGCCCGAGTCTCGCAAAAACCGGTCGCAGCGCGGCGAAATTTGGTGATCTGCGCCGGCGTGCAGTGTTCCTGCTGCTGGCGTTGATCGTCTACCGCATTGGTGCGCATATTCCGGTACCCGGCATCGATCCGGATCAACTGGCGAAGCTGTTCCAAAGCCAGTCGGGCGGCATCCTGGGCATGTTCAACATGTTCTCGGGTGGCGCGCTGTCACGATTCACGATCTTTGCACTGGGCATCATGCCCTACATTTCGGCGTCGATCATTATGCAGTTGCTGTCGATCGTTTCGCCGCAGATGGAAGCGTTGAAAAAGGAAGGGCAGGCGGGGCAACGTAAGATCACGCAGTACACGCGTATCTTCACGGTGGTTCTGGCGACCTTTCAGGCGTTCGGTATCGCGGTTGCGCTGGAAAACCAGCCGGCTCTGGTGCTGGACCCCGGCATGGTGTTCCGGCTGACGACGGTCGTCACGCTGGTGACGGGCACGATGTTCCTGATGTGGCTCGGTGAGCAGATCACGGAGCGCGGTCTCGGCAACGGCATCTCGATCATCATCTTCGGTGGTATCGCGGCGGGTTTCCCGAACGCAATCGGTGGTCTGTTCGAGCTGGTTCGCACTGGTTCGATGAGCATCATCTCGGCGATCATCATCGTCGTGTTGATCGCGGCGGTCACGTATCTGGTCGTGTTCATCGAACGCGGTCAGCGCAAGATCCTCGTGAACTACGCGAAGCGCCAGGTCGGTAACAAGATTTACGGCGGACAGTCGTCCCATCTGCCGCTGAAGTTGAACATGTCGGGTGTGATTCCGCCGATCTTCGCGTCGTCGATCATTCTCTTCCCGGCAACCATCCTGAACTGGTTCAGTTCGGGTACGCGCACCAACTGGTTCGCGAACACGCTGCACAACGTAGCCGAGGCGTTGAAGCCTGGTCAGCCTGTGTACGTGCTGCTGTATGCGTTGGCGATCGTTTTCTTCTGCTTCTTTTACACCGCACTGGTGTTCAACAGCCGGGAAACCGCCGACAACTTGAAGAAGAGCGGTGCTTTCGTTCCGGGTATCCGTCCGGGCGATCAGACTGCACGATATATCGACCGCATTCTGACGCGTCTCACGCTGGCTGGTGCGATCTACATCGTATTCGTGTGCCTGCTGCCTGAGTTTCTGGTGTTGCGCTGGAACGTGCCGTTTTATTTTGGTGGAACGTCGCTGCTGATCATTGTCGTCGTCACGATGGACTTCATGGCTCAGGTGCAGTCGTACGTTATGTCGCAACAATATGAATCGCTGCTCAAGAAGGCAAACTTCAAGGGTGGCAACGTCCCGATGCGTTAATAAGGACTATGGCCAAAGACGATGTTATCCAGATGCAGGGTGAGGTCATCGAAAACCTTCCCAACGCTACTTTCCGGGTGAAATTGGAAAATGGCCATGTCGTCCTGGGGCATATTTCCGGAAAGATGCGGATGCACTACATCCGCATCCTGCCGGGCGACAAGGTTACGGTTGAATTGACGCCTTACGATCTGTCTCGTGCACGGATCGTGTTCCGGGCGAAGTGATTTGAAAAAAGGGTAATATCATGAAAGTGATGGCATCGGTTAAGCGCATTTGCCGCAATTGCAAGATCATCAAGCGCAAGGGCGTTGTGCGCGTGATTTGCAGCTCTGATCCGCGCCACAAACAGCGTCAAGGCTGAACGCCGCGCTTTTGCTTGCGCTTTTTGTTTGAGGAAAAACAATGGCTCGTATCGCAGGGGTTAACATCCCGAATCACCAGCATACCGAGATCGGCCTGACGGCAATCTTCGGCATCGGTCGCACGCGTTCGCGCGGCATTTGCACCGCAGCTGGTGTGGAATTTTCGAAGAAGGTCAAGGACCTCACTGACGCAGACCTCGAAAAGCTGCGTGACGAAGTGGGCAAGTTCATCGTCGAAGGCGACCTGCGTCGCGAAGTGACGATGAATATCAAGCGCCTGATGGACTTGGGTTGCTACCGCGGCATGCGCCATCGCAAGGGTCTGCCCCTGCGTGGCCAGCGTACGCGCACGAATGCCCGTACGCGCAAGGGTCCGCGTCGTGCAGCGCAATCGCTGAAGAAGTAAGCGGAACTGACAGTTACAGGAAAACGTAATGGCTAAGGCTTCGAACAACTCCGCGGCGCAACGCGTTCGCAAGAAGGTCAAGAAGAACGTCGCCGAGGGCGTGGTTCACGTTCACGCGTCGTTCAACAACACCATTATCACGATCACTGACCGTCAAGGTAACGCGCTGGCATGGGCGACCTCGGGTGGTCAGGGCTTCAAGGGCTCGCGTAAGTCGACGCCGTTTGCAGCTCAGGTCGCAGCCGAATCGGCGGGCCGCGTGGCATTGGAATACGGCGTGAAGAACCTCGAAGTGCGGATCAAGGGCCCCGGTCCTGGCCGTGAATCGGCGGTGCGCGCGTTGCATGGTCTTGGCATCAAGATCACCGCGATCTCCGACGTGACGCCGGTCCCGCACAACGGTTGCCGTCCGCCGAAGCGCCGTCGTATCTAAAGTCCGACGACGCGACCGCATGTTTCCTGTCGATGCGCGAGTATCGGCGGGTTTCGTGCGTTATGAAGTTTTACTAAGCCCACCGTTCGACCCAGCGGGTTCGGACTAGCGCAGACGGAAGTTTGCGTGATCAATATTTAAGGATGCAAAGTGGCACGCTATACCGGTCCCAAAGCAAAGCTGTCCCGCCGTGAAGGCACCGATCTGTTCCTGAAGAGCGCACGCCGCTCCCTCGCCGACAAGTGCAAGCTCGACAGCAAGCCCGGCCAGCACGGCCGCACCTCGGGCGCGCGTACGTCCGATTACGGCACCCAGTTGCGCGAAAAGCAGAAAGTGAAGCGTATCTACGGCGTGCTGGAACGTCAGTTCCGCCGCTACTTCGCTGAAGCCGACCGCCGCAAGGGTCCCACGGGCGAAAACCTGCTGCAATTGCTCGAGTCGCGCCTCGACAACGTCGTCTATCGCATGGGCTTCGGCTCGACCCGCGCTGAAGCGCGTCAGCTCGTGAGCCACAAGTCGATCGTGGTGAACGGCCAGGTCGTGAACATCCCGTCGATGCAAGTGAAATCGGGCGACGTCGTGTCCGTGCGCGAGCAGTCGCGCAAGCAGGCTCGTATCGTCGAAGCCCTGTCGCTGGCCGAGCAAGGCGGAATGCCGAGCTGGGTGTCGGTCGACGCGAAGAAGTTCGAAGGCACGTTCAAGTCGATGCCCGAGCGTAGCGACATCGCCGGCGACATCAACGAAAGCCTGATCGTCGAATTGTATTCGCGTTAATCGCGGCGGTAATGGATTGACAGCCGGGGAGCCTGATTGCTCGTGGCAAGGGGTGGCCTCGGCTGTTTATTTTCAGGTTGTTACCGGTCAGCCTTATCGGTGTAACGAGCCGAGGGTATTGAAAAGGAAAACCTATGCAAACCAGTTTGTTGAAGCCCAAGATCATTGCAGTTGAATCGCTTGGTGAAAACCATGCGAAGGTGGTTATGGAGCCGTTCGAACGCGGCTATGGCCACACCTTGGGTAACGCGCTTCGGCGCGTGCTGCTGTCGTCGATGATCGGCTACGCGCCGACCGAAGTGACGATCGCAGGCGTCGTGCATGAATACTCGACGCTCGATGGTGTGCAAGAGGATGTGGTCAACCTGTTGTTGAACCTGAAGGGTGTCGTCTTCAAGCTGCACAACCGCGACGAAGTCACGGTGACGCTGCGCAAGGAAGGTGAAGGTCTCGTTACGGCCGGCGATATCGAACTCGCGCATGACTGCGAGGTCATCAACCCGGAACACGTGGTCGCGCACCTGTCGAAGGGTGGCAAGCTCGACGTTCAGATCAAGATCGAAAAGGGCCGCGGCTATGTGCCGGGCAACGTGCGTCGTTACGGCGAAGACTCGGCGAAGATCATCGGTCGTATCGTGCTGGACGCATCGTTCTCGCCGGTTCGCCGCGTGAGCTACGCCGTGGAAAGCGCGCGCGTCGAACAGCGTACCGACCTCGACAAGCTCGTGATGAACATCGAGACCAACGGCGTGATTTCGCCGGAAGAAGCGATCCGTCAGTCGGCGCGTATTCTGGTCGATCAGCTGTCGGTGTTCGCAGCGCTCGAAGGCACCGAAGCGGCAGCGGAAGCGCCGTCGCGTGCGCCGCAGATCGATCCGATCCTGCTGCGTCCGGTGGATGACCTTGAACTCACGGTTCGTTCCGCGAACTGCCTGAAGGCCGAGAACATCTACTACATCGGCGATCTGATCCAGCGCACGGAAAACGAGCTGCTGAAGACGCCGAATCTGGGCCGCAAGTCGCTGAACGAAATCAAGGAAGTACTGGCTTCGCGCGGTCTGACGCTCGGTATGAAGCTCGAAAACTGGCCGCCGGCTGGTCTCGACAAGTAACGGCAAAGTCGCTGCGTAGCTTTGCAAAGACGCGGATTCTGCTTTAAAATCCGCGTCTTGCTTTATTTACGACCGGCCCGTGCGCTGATGTAGGGCGCAATAGAAGAGCTGGATCAAAACTCGTTAAAGGAACTGAAAATGCGTCATAAGCATGGTCTGCGGAAACTGAACCGCACGAGCAGCCATCGTCTGGCAATGCTCCGCAATATGTCGAACTCGCTGATCGAGCACGAAGTCATCAAGACGACGCTGCCGAAGGCCAAGGAACTGCGCAAGGTCGTCGAGCCCCTCATCACGCTGGGCAAGAAGCCGTCGCTCGCGAATCGCCGTCTGGCGTTCAACCGTCTGCGCGATCGTGATTCCGTCGCGAAGCTGTTCGACGTCCTCGGCCCGCGCTACGCGACCCGTCCGGGTGGCTACCTCAGCATCCTGAAGTTCGGTTTCCGCGTCGGCGACAACGCCCCGATGGCGCTGGTCCAACTGATGGATCGCCCGGAAGTCGAAGAGACGGAAGAAGTGCAAGAAGCGGAATAAATTCCGTTTCGGGTTGTTAGCAGAAAGGCCAGGCTCAAAGCTTGGCCTTTTTTGCTTTCGGCGCCTGCGACATTTCAGCGCGCCGAAGCGTAAAAGTGCGTGTCGGCCGCCGATGCTACGATATGCAACCAGCCTGCCGCGTGTTTCCGGAGTCTTCGAGTGAACGTCCCCGTCGTTTTGATGCTTTCCACGCTGCCTGACGCCGCCGCGGCCGATGCGCTCGCGCAAGCGGTGCTGCACGCGCGGCTGGCGGCATGCGTGACGAGCCTCGGCGCGGTGTCCTCGCAGTACCACTGGAAGGGCGCGCTGGAATCGTCGCAGGAAGTGCAATTGTTGTTCAAGACGAGCATCGCGAGTAGCGAAGCGTTGCAGCGCTTCGTCGAGGCTCGGCATCCATATGAAACACCCGAAATCCTCGTCTGGCAGGTGGATGCATCGCTAGGCTACGGTCAGTGGGTCAACGCAGAAACGCAGCGTCCTCTACATGTTTGAGTTTTCTCGTCTTTTTGCGCGGCGATTCCTCGGCGCGCTCCTGTTTCTCGCCGCTTTCGCACTGCTGGCGGGCGGCGCCGCGCGTGCAGCCGACGACTTCCTCGATCCCGATGTCGCGTTCAAATTCAGCGCGTCGGAAAATCCTGGCGAAGTGGACGTGCGCTACAAGATCGCGGACGGCTATTACATGTACCGTGAGCGTTTTGCGTTCGCGGTGAAGAGCGGCGATGCAACTATTGGCACCGCGCAACTGCCGGCAGGCAAAATTCACTTCGATCAGACGTTCAACAAGGACGTCGAGACCTATCGCGGCGAACTGCTCATCCGCGTTCCCGTCACGCGAGCGAAGGGACCGTTCGTACTCGCAGTGACTTCGCAGGGATGCGCGGATCAGGGCATCTGCTATCCGCCGATGGAAAAGACCTACCGCGTCAAGGGCGACGCGCTGCAACCGGCGGGCGGCGCGCCGGCTGCAGCGAAGCCGGATCCCGGCAGTTCGTGGTTCGAGCGCGCGACGAGCGCTGACTATGCGCAGTCCATGCTCGAAGGCGGTGGATTCTTCGCGGTCGTCGGACTGTACTTCCTTGCCGGCATGGTGCTGAGCCTCCTGCCATGCTCGTATCCGATGATCCCGATCCTGTCCGCGATCATCGTCGGAGAAGGCGCGCGCGTGACACGTTCGCGCGGATTCGCGTTGTCGGTCTCGTATGTGATCGGCATGGCGCTCGTCTATACGGTGCTCGGTATCGCCGCTGCGCTGATCGGGCAAAGCCTCGGCGCGTGGCTGCAGAACCCATGGGTGCTCGGCGCGTTCGGCGTGCTGCTCGCGGCGTTTGCCGTCGCGCTGATTTCGGGTGTCGACATCGCATTGCCTGAACGCTGGCAAAGCGGCGTCAACGAGGCATCGCAAAAGCGCAGCGGCGGCAAGTTTGCAGCGGTCGCGGTCATGGGCGCGTTGTCCGCGCTCGTCGTCGGTGCGTGCATGACAGCGCCGCTCTTCGCGGTGCTCGCGTTCATTGCGCATACGGGCAACGCCGTGCTCGGCGGCGCGGCGCTCTTCGCGATGGGTATCGGGCTGGGCGTGCCGCTTCTGATCATCGGCCTGGGCGCGGGATCGTTCCTGCCTCGCGCGGGCGTGTGGATGGACGGCGTGAAGGTGTTCTTCGGCGTGGTCCTGCTCGCGGCCGCGCTGTGGATCGTGTGGCCGGTCATCGGTGGTGTCGCGCAGATGCTGCTCGCGGCGCTGTGGCTGCTGATTGCGGCGGCGTCGCTCGGATTGTTCTCGTCGGGCGTGCCTGCGCCCGTCGGCGTCTGGAAGCGGCTCGGCCGCGGGCTCGGAGCGGCGTTCGCGATCTGGGCGGCGACGCTGCTCGTCGGGCTGGCTGCGGGTTCGACGGATCCGCTGCGCCCGCTGGCCGTCCTCGCGTCCCGGGGCGCCTCGTCCGCGTCCGAGAATGCGCAGGCACAGGGACCGACCTTCGCGCCCGTGCGTTCATCGGCGGAACTGGATTCGGCGGTCAAGGCGGCGGCGCGTCCTGCCATGCTCGACTTCTACGCCGACTGGTGCGTGTCCTGCAAGGAAATGGAGAAGCTGACCTTTTCCGATGCCCGCGTCCAGGCGCGGCTCGCGCAACTGAATCTTCTGCGCGCGGACGTGACGGCCAACAATACCGACGACCAGGCGCTCCTCAAGCGTTTCAAGCTGTTCGGACCGCCGGGCATCATCTTCTTCGATGCACAGGGCAACGAAGTGGCCCGAGTGGTCGGGTACGAATCGGCCGATACGTTCCTGAAAAGCCTCGACAAAGTCGGTCCGTCGAACGGATAAAAAAGAAGGGCGATGCATCGAACATCGCCCTCTTTATTTCGCGAGCAGGAAAACTTACTTCGACGCCCGCAGAATCTTCGCTGCATCGAGCGCGAAGTAGGTCAGCACGCCATCCGCGCCCGCGCGCTTGAACGCGAGCAGCGCTTCCATCATTACCTTGTCGTGATCGATCCAGCCGTTTTGCGCGGCGGCCTTGATCATCGCGTACTCGCCGCTGACCTGATACGCGTACGTCGGGAAGCGGAATTCGTCCTTCACGCGACGCACGATGTCGAGATACGGCATGCCGGGCTTGACCATCACCATGTCCGCGCCTTCCTCGATGTCCATGCGCACTTCGCGCATCGCTTCATCGGAGTTGGCCGGGTCCATCTGATAGGTCATCTTGTTGCCCTTGCCGAGATTCGCGGCCGAGCCGACTGCGTCGCGGAACGGGCCGTAGAACGCCGACGCGTACTTCGCCGCGTACGCCATGATGCGCGTGTGGATGTGACCTTCGCTTTCGAGCATCTCGCGAATCGCGCCGATGCGGCCATCCATCATGTCCGACGGCGCGACGATATCCACGCCCGCTTCCGCCTGCGTGCGCGCCTGCTCGACGAGGATCTCGCTCGTTTCGTCGTTCTTCACGTAGCCTTCTTCGTCGAGCATGCCGTCCTGGCCGTGGCTCGTGTACGGATCGAGCGCGACGTCGGTCAGCACGCCGAGCATCGGGAAGTTCTTTTTCAGCTCGCGCACGGCGCGCGGGATGAGACCTTCAGGGTTCGTGGCTTCGCGGCCATCGGGCGTCTTGAGCGACGGCTCGATCGCCGGAAACAGCGACAGCACCGGAACGCCCAGCTCGACGCACTGCTCGGCGGCTTTCATCAGCAGGTCGACGGACGTGCGCTCGACGCCGGGCATCGACGGCACGGCTTGTCGCACGTTCGTGCCTTCGACGATGAACACCGGGTAAATGAGGTCGTTCGTCGTGAGGAGGTTTTCGCGCATCAGACGGCGCGAGAAGTCATCGCGGCGCATGCGGCGCGGGCGATGGTGGGGATAGAAGCTCATGTCTTGACTCGAATGGGAGTGGTCTTCCGGGGACGTCGAAAACGGTGTCCGAAGCACGTAAATCCTTGCCGAACAAGCACTTGGCCGTGTCTGAAACCGTTTTGAGACAATGGTATATCATACCGATCGAGCGAGGCGCTTGCCGCCGGACTCCCCGCTTCTCCTCCCTGAGCGGGTGCCTGTCGATGTTCGATTAGGCTGTTAACCCGCCGTCATGCGGCGGGTTTTTTTATGCCGGCGCGTGCGCGCCGCGCCTCACTCGGCCGCGTCTTCTGATGCGTTCTCGCCCGCTTCTTCGGGCATCAGCCAGCTTTCGATCTGTTCGTGCGCTTCTTCCAGACCCGTGCGCTTGAGCGCGGAAAAGAGTTGCACGGTGAGCTCGCCGCGATAGCCCGCGTCCTTGTATTCAGCGAGCGATTTTTTGGTCGCGCGCAGGGCGTTGGTCATTTCCTGTCGCGTCAATTTGTCGCATTTCGTGAGCAGGGTGTGAATCGGCTTTCCGGTCGGCGCGAACCAGTCGATCATGATCCGGTCGAGGTCGGTGAGCGGGCGGCGCGAATCCATCATCAGGATCATGCCGCGCAGTTGTGCGCGGCTCTGGAGATACGTGGACAGCAGCCGCTGCCAGTGCTCCTTCGCGGCGCCCGGCACTTCGGCGTAACCGTAACCGGGAAGATCGACGAGATAGCCGACTGGCAAGGCTTCCGGCCCGACCGAGAAGTAATTGATATGCTGCGTGCGCCCCGGCGTCTTGCTGGCGAATGCGAGCCGCTTCTGGTTGCACAGAATATTGATAGCAGTGGATTTTCCCGCGTTCGAGCGTCCTCCGAACGCGATTTCGGGCTGCGGCGTGGGCGGCAGATCGCGTAGATGATTGACGGTCGTGAAAAAGCGGGATTGGTGGAGCAGAAATGACATTGGCGGGCCCAATCGAAAGAGCTGCGAAAACTTCAAGCCTTGAGAACCCGGCAAATACTGGGCATGCCCCGACTGGCGTCTTTGCGTGTAGCGGGTTATTGTACAATACGACGGATTTTTAAAGATCAGCGCGGGCACGCAAGACCCAAGCCGCAGGCGGCACCCACAGAGGAGCGAGACAGTTTTCGGGGCACTTTTTGAGCCTCGTCGTTCAGCGAGTTCGGGTATCTTGCGGCGATCGGTCGCCGTCGTTTTTTGCAGAACCTCACATTCTCACAAGACGAAAAACAGGGTACGCGAATGAACCGACTGTACAGGTCTCTGGTGGTGATTCGGGCAGCGGCGGCTTTCGGTGCGGGATTAAGTGGACTAGCAGTATCGGTGTCAGTGAATGCGGCGGAGCCCGCGCAACCGGCGAAGCCGGATGTGGCGCGAGGGCAGGCCATCGCAACGCAGGTATGCGTCGCGTGTCACGCAGCGGACGGCAACAGCGCCGGCGCGGCGTTTCCGAAGCTCGCAGGCCAGCACGCCGAATACATCGTCAAGCAGTTGAAGGATTACAAGACGCAGCCGGGCGCGAAGGCGCCGGCGCGCAACAATCCGATCATGGCGGGCATTGCGGGCGCGCTGTCGGATCAGGACATGGTGAACGTCGCGGCGTACTTCGCGTCGCAGAAGGCCAAGCCCAACTATGCGCGCGACAAGAACGACGTCGCGCTGGGCCAGAAGATTTACCGCGGCGGCATCGCGGACAAGGGCGTGCCGGCGTGCGCCGCGTGCCACGGCGCCACCGGCATGGGCATTCCGGTGCAGTATCCGCGGCTGTCGTGGCAGTGGGGCGACTACACGGTGGCGCAGTTGAACGCCTTCGCATCGGGGCAACGCGCCAACAGCGAGCCGATGCACCAGATTTCCTCGCGTCTGAATGAAGCGGAGATGAAGGCGGTTGCCGACTACATCGCCGGTTTGCATTAAACGCACAGCAGTCAGCGTCCAGCGGTTCCCGGCGGCAAACCCGGGAGTCGCCCATACTACGAAGCCGGTCCCGGGAAGATCCGAGAAGACCGGCGCGAAAACAAGAAAAGGGTGGGACGTCGGTCGTCGAGACCGCCAGCGTCTCCACCCTTTTTTGCTGTCCAGTCGGAGTTTGAATGAGCGTCACCACATCGGGTCTGCAGTCGAAGTCGGGCCGTCGGGCCATCAGGCATTTCGTCGAACTCGTCAGTTCGATGCGCTTCGCCATCGCGTTGCTGGTCATTCTGGCGATCGCGAGCATCATCGGCACCGTGCTTACGCAGGACGATCCGTACCCCAACTACGTCAATCAGTTCGGCCCGTTCTGGGCGGACATCTTTCGCGGCCTGAGCATCTACACCGTGTACAGCGCATGGTGGTTCATGCTGATCCTGATCTTCCTCGTGATCTCGGTGTCGCTGTGCGTCATCCGCAACAGCCCGAAGATGATCGCGGACGTCAAGAGCTGGAAGGATCGCGTGCACGAAGGTGGCCTGCGCGCGTTCCATCACAAGGGCGATTTCACGGTCTCGACGAGCCGCGCGCAGACGGCCGCGACGCTCGAGCGCCTCTCCGCGAAAATGGGCTACCGCTTCAAGACGCGCGAGACCGACAACGGCGCGACGCTCATTACCGCCAAGCGCGGCGCGATGACGAAGATCGGCTACATTTCGGCGCACGTCGCAATCGTGGTGATCTGTCTCGGCGGACTGCTGGACAGCAATCTGCCCATCAAACTGCAGATGTGGATGTTCAACAAGACGCCGATCAACAGCAACGCGGTCATCAACGACATTCCGCCCGAGCATCGTCTTTCGACGTCGAACCCGACGTTCCGCGGCTATGCTTGGGTGCCGGAAGGGCAATTCGTCGGCACGGCGATCCTGAATCAGCAGGACGGTTCGATCATTCAGGATCTGCCGTTCTCTATTCAGCTGAACAAGTTCATCGTCGATTACTACTCGACCGGCATGCCGAAGCTCTTCGCGAGCGACATCGTCGTGATCGATCACAAGACGGGCAAGCGCATTCCGGCGCGCGTCGAGGTGAACAAGCCGTTCACCTACGACGGCGTCTCGATCTATCAGTCAAGCTTCCAGGACGGCGGCTCCAAACTCGAAATGACCGCCTGGCCGATGACCGGCGCCAGCGCGAAGGGCTCGCCTTTCAGCGGCACGATCGGCGGCACGTCGCCCATCGGTACGCAATTCACGGGCGCGCAAGGCGAAACCGTCGAGTTCACGGATTTCCGCGCGATCAACGTCGAGAACATGACCGACGGCAGTGGCGCACCGGACGCGCGCGGCGTCGGCAAACGGGAAACGCTGCGCGATGCGTTCGACGAGCGTCTCGGCTCCGGCGCGAAAACGTCGAAGCCGACCGATCTGCGCAACATCGGCCCGTCGGTGCAATACAAGGTGCGCGGCACGGACGGCCAGGCGCGCGAGTACAGCAACTACATGCTGCCGGTCGATGTGAGCGGCCAGTCCATGTTCCTCGCGGGCATGCGCCTGAGCCCGAACGATCCGTTCCGCTACCTGCGCATTCCCGCCGACGAACAGGGCACCATCAAACAGTGGATGAACCTGCGCGCCGCGCTCGCGACGCCCGCAACGCGCACCGAAGCCGCGCACCGTTTCGCGCTGCGTTCGGTTCCGCAGGAAAACGGCGAATTGCAGAAGCATCTGGAAGAAAGCGCGATTCGCGTGCTGAACCTCTTTGCCGGCGTCGACGAAAGCGGCAAGGCGACGGCGAATCCGCAGATGATTGGCGGCTTCCAGAGCATCGCGGCCTTTATCGACCGCTCGGTGCCGAAGGGCGAGCAGGAAAAAGCGGCGGGCTTGCTGATGCGCATGCTCGAAGGCGCGATGTGGGATGTATGGCAGATTTCCCGAGAGCAAAACGGCCAGCCCGACGCTAAAGTGGATGAGAAGAACGCCGCGTTCGTACAATCGTCCATCAACGCGCTTTCTGACAGCTTTCTGTACGGTTCGCCCGTCTTCTTGCAACTGGACAACTTCAAGCAGGTGCAAGCTTCGGTATTCCAGTTGACGCGCGCGCCGGGTAAAAATCTGGTGTATCTTGGCAGCCTTCTGCTAGTGGTCGGCATTTTCTCGATGTTCTACGTGCGCGAACGCCGGCTCTGGTTCTGGCTCAAAGATACAGGGCAGGGCGGCGCGAGCGTGCTGATGGCGATGTCCACGGCGCGCCGGACGCTCGATTTCGAGAAAGAGTTCGTACGCACCCGCGCGCAGATCGCGGCGGCGCTCGACGCGAAGCCGGTAGAACCGGCCGATCCGCCCCCGGCATCGGGCGCGCCCCAGCACCCGCAATCCGAGACCCCGAGCTCGGCAGTTTCAACACGGTAAGATCATGGACCTCACACAGACTTCCTCCCACGCCTCCGCCAAGACGGAACGTCCGGCATCGGGCCTTCCCGATGTCGCCATGTTCGACGATCGTCCGTTTCTGCGCCGACTGACGCCGATCGACTGGCTCTTCGCCCTCGCGATGGTCGCCGGCGCGGGTTTCGCGCTGAACCGCTATCACGCGTACATGGACGTGTACGACACGGCGGTTCTGGTCGGCGCGGTGCCCACGTTCGTCGTGCTCGGCTGGCGCTGGAAACCGGTGCGCCTCTTGATCGCGATGATCGCGGTGCTGGCGCTGTTTTCGATCCAGCTCTATCAGCACGATCTCGCGCGCGCCGAGACCAATTTCTTCCTCAAGTACTTCCTGTCGAGCCAGTCCGCGATCCTGTGGATGAGCGCGCTGTTCATCCTCGCGACGCTCTTTTACTGGATCGGACTCGTGACGCGCTCGCAGACCGGCGGCGCGATCGGCTCGCGCATGACTTGGGTCGCGGTGCTGATGGGCTTCACCGGCATGATGGTGCGCTGGTACGAGTCGTACCTGATTGGCTCGGACGTCGGCCATATTCCGATCTCGAATCTGTATGAAGTGTTCGTGCTGTTCTGTCTGATCACGGCGCTGTTCTACCTCTACTACGAACAGCATTATTCGACGCGGCAGATGGGCGCGTTCGTGCTGCTCGTGATCAGCGCGGCGGTCGGCTTCCTGATGTGGTACTCGATCGCCCGCGACGCGCAACAGATTCAACCGCTCGTGCCCGCGCTGCAAAGCTGGTGGATGAAGATCCACGTTCCGGCGAACTTCATCGGTTACGGCAGCTTCGCGCTCTCGGCGATGGTTTCCGTCGCATATCTGTCGAAACAGCGCGGCTTCCTGGCGGACCGCCTGCCCTCGCTCGAAGTCCTCGACGACGTGATGTACAAGTCGATCGCGGTCGGCTTCGCGTTCTTCACCATCGCGACGATTCTCGGCGCGCTGTGGGCCGCGGAAGCGTGGGGCGGCTACTGGAGCTGGGACCCGAAGGAAACGTGGGCGCTGATCGTCTGGCTGAATTACGCGGCGTGGCTGCACATGCGCCTGATGAAGGGCCTGCGCGGTGCAGCGGCGGCGTGGTGGGCGCTGACCGGCCTGATCGTCACGACCTTCGCGTTCCTCGGCGTGAACATGTTCCTGTCGGGTTTGCATAGCTACGGCAAGCTCTGATCGGCAGCATCGATCCGAAAAAAGCCGCCATGCGTCGCGCTGGCGGTTTTTTTTTCGTTTTGCGGTGGAATACTGGCGTCCAGACTGCTGTTTTCCCGTACAAGGATGAACGGAAGGAGTGCGCTTCATGTGGATCAGGAGAAATCGCCATCTATACGGCGATGACATCGCGGGTCATGAAATCACGCCGCGCGACGCGTTCGACAATCGTCGACGTGTGCTGCGCTCGATCGGCACGTTCGCCGCGACAGGACTCGCAGGCGCGAGCAACCTCGCCCACGCGACGCTGACTTCGCCCGACGCCAAAGGCCAGAAGCTCGCGGCAAAGACCAATCCGAAGTTCGTCGCGCTCGACAAGGCGACGCCGTTCAAGGACATCACCTCCTACAACAACTTCTACGAGTTCGGCACCGACAAGGGCGATCCTGTCGAGCATGCCGGCACGCTGCGTCCGCGTCCGTGGAAGGTGTCCGTCGAAGGCGCGATCAAGAACCCGAAGGTCTACGACATCGACGATATCCTCAAGCTCGCGCCGCTCGAAGAACGCGTGTACCGGCTGCGCTGCGTCGAAGGCTGGTCGATGGTGATTCCGTGGATCGGCGTGTCGCTGTCCGAGCTCATCAAGCGCGCCGAGCCGACAGGCAGCGCGAAGTACGTGCAGTTCATCACGCTCGCCGATCCGTCGCAGATGCCGGGACTTTCCACGCCGATTCTCGAATGGCCCTACTCGGAAGGCTTGCGCATGGACGAGGCGATGAATCCGCTCACGCTCCTGACCGTGGGCTTATATGGTCAGGTGCTGCCGAACCAGAACGGCGCGCCGGTGCGCGTGATCGTGCCGTGGAAGTACGGCTTCAAAAGCGCGAAGTCGCTCGTGAAGATCCGTTTCGTCGAGAAGCAGCCGCCGACGAGCTGGAATCTCTACGCACCGAGCGAGTACGGCTTCTTTTCGAATGTGAATCCGGACGTCGATCATCCGCGCTGGAGTCAGGCGACGGAGCGGCGCATCGGCGAAGACGGCTTCTTCACGCCGAAGCGCAAGACGCTCATGTTCAACGGCTACGGCGATCAGGTCGCGTCGCTGTATCAGGGCATGGATCTCAAGAAGAACTTCTGAGCGATGCCGACCGCTTCCGAGATCAAAGGCGCGCGGGCGAGTGCGGGCGTTCGCTGGCTTGTTCCTGTGAAGGTCGCCGTGTTCATCGCGATGCTGTTTCCGCTCGCGCGTCTCGTGCTGCTCGGCATCACGGGCGGCCTGGGCGCGAATCCGATCGAGTTCATCACGCGTTCCACCGGTCTCTGGACGCTCGTCTATCTGTGCATCACGCTCGCAATCACGCCGCTGCGCCGCATGACCGGCATCACGGCGCTCGCGCGATTTCGCCGCATGATCGGGCTTTACGCGTTCTTCTTCGCCGTGCTGCACTTCACGACCTGGATCTGGTTCGACAAATGGTTCGATGTCGCCGCGATGCTCAAGGACATCGGCAAGCGGCCGTTCATCACGGTCGGCTTCGCGGCGTTCGCGCTGCTGATTCCGCTCGCGGTCACATCGCCGAAGGTCATGGTGAGAAAGCTCGGCCGCCGCTGGCAGACTTTGCATCGCACGATCTATCTGATCGCCGCGCTCGCGATCCTGCATTTCTGGTGGATGAAGGCCGGCAAGCACGATTTCGAACTGCCGAAGATTTACGGCTCGATCGTGATCGTGTTGCTCGGCTGGCGCGTGATCGCGTGGCTTCGAACGCGATCGACACGATTGCGGGCGTAAAAAAAGCGATGCCTCGGCATCGCTTTTTTCATGGAAGCACGTAAGGCTTCAGTCCGGCAGAATCGATTCCCCGGCGAACAGCTGCTTCACTTCCTCGCGCTCGCGCACGAGACGCGCGCGTTCGCCATCGACCATGATTTCGGCGGCGCGCGGACGCGTGTTGTAGTTCGAGCTCATCACGAAGCCGTACGCGCCCGCCGAGCAGATCGCGAGCAGGTCGCCTGGTTCGACGGCCAGTTCGCGGTCGCGCCCGAGCCAATCGCCGCTCTCGCACACCGGACCGACGACATCGTACTTGAGCGCCGGCGCGTCGCGCTTCACGACCGGCACGATGCGATGAAACGCCTCGTACATCGCGGGGCGCGCGAGATCGTTCATCGCGGCATCGACGATGGCGAAGTTCTTTTCCTCTCCCGGCTTCAGAAACTCGACGCGCGTCAACAGCACGCCCGCATTGCCGACGAGCGAACGTCCCGGCTCGAAATACACTTCGCGCTGGCCGTGGCCACGCTTCTCGATGTGATCGAGCACGGTCTTCACGAACTCGCCGATATCGGGCGGCGTTTCGTCGTCGTAGGTGATGCCGAGACCGCCGCCCACATCCACGTGACGAATGCGCATGCCGTCCGCTTCGATCTGCTCGACGAGTTCGAGGAGCTTGTCGACGGCATCGAGATACGGGCTGATCTCGGTGATCTGCGAGCCGATATGGCAATCGATGCCGACGACATCGAGGTTCGGCATCGCGTGCGCTTCAGCGTAGGTCGCGCGCGCATCGCCGAACGCCACGCCGAACTTGTTCGATTTGAGGCCCGTGGAGATGTACGGATGCGTCTTCGCATCCACGTCGGGATTCACGCGCAACGAAACCGGCGCCTTCTTGCCAAGCGATTTCGCGACTTCATTGAGCGCGTGCAGTTCGGGAATCGACTCGACGTTGAAGCACTTCACGCCCGCTTCGAGCGCCTCGCGCATTTCCGCCGCCGACTTGCCGACGCCCGAAAACACCGTGTTCTCGGCCTTGCCGCCCGCGGCGAGCACCCGCGCGAGCTCGCCCGACGACACGATGTCGAAGCCCGAGCCCATGCGCGCAAAGACGTTGAGCACCGCGAGATTGCTGTTTGCCTTCACCGCGACGTGCACGGTCGCGCGACGGCCCGCGCAGGCATCGGCGTAGGCGTGATAGGCGCGCGTCAGCGCATCGCGGGAATAGACGTAGAGCGGCGTGCCGAACTGCTCCGCGAGCGACGCGGCTGAGACGCCTTCGGCGTGCAACACGCCGTCGACGTAATGGAATGCGGAATCACTCATGCGTGGAATCGAAAATGCGCCGTGAAGGCGTTAAGGCGTTAAGGCTTCGAGGATCAGTAAGCGGACGACGCGGCCTTCGGCGCCGATGCGGCGTTGGGGCTCGATTTCAGGTCCGTCTCGGGCGAAAGCGACAGCGGCTGGCCGGACGTATCCGGAATGCTGCCCGAAGCGGCAGTCGAAGGCGGCGTATTCTGGAGATCGTTGGGACGTTGCGGTAGCGGCGGCGCCTTCGGCAGATACAGCGGACCACGTTGCCCACAACCACCGAGTGAGAGTGTTGCCGCGGCCCCGATGCTCAAAGCCGCTACAATCGCGCTCATCCTGAAAACGACTCGCATGACCGTCCCTATACGTTTAATCGATGGAGTTTAGCATGACAGACCAGGAATACCTGACGCTGGCGGAGGCCGCGCTGACAGCCATCGAGCGCTCGGTGGATCAGGCCGAAGCCGATATCGAATTCGAGCGCAGCGGCAATGTCTTGACGCTGGAGTTCGAGAATCGCACGAAGGTGATCGTGAATTTGCAGCCGCCGAAGCACGAGATCTGGCTCGCGGCGAAGGCGGGCGGATTTCACTACAAATACGTCGACGGCGCGTGGCGCGACACGCGCGACAACAGCGAGTTTTTCGCGACGTTGAGCAAGTATTCGAGCGAACAGGCCGGCGAGCCGATCCGCTTCAAGCCGTAAAAAAAGCGAGCGGACCGCGTGGTCCGCTCGCTTTTTACGTTTCAGGGCGTGGTTACTGCCCCTTGAACAGATTCATGATGTCCTGCTTTTCCTGCTCGCCGACTTCGGGTGTGGGCGCGGTCACGCCGGACACGCCTTCCTGCGGCGGCGCCTGACTCACGCCGATGGTCGCGACAAAGCCGTGGCCCGGCGTCATGTCGTCGTAGTACAGCTCGTTGCCGAGCGCGGTGATATCCGGCGGCATCATCGGCTTGTACTCGGGCACGCCCTTGAGCGCACGGCCCATGTAATCCATCCACACCGGCAACGCGAGGCCGCCGCCGGTTTCCTTGTCACCGAGGCTGCGCGGATTGTCGTAGCCGATCCACGCAATCGCCACGAGCGTGCGCTGATAACCGGCGAACCACGCATCGCGCGAATCGTTTGTCGTGCCTGTCTTGCCGGCGAGGTCGCCGCGCTTCAACTGATTCGTCTTCGAGCCTGTGCCGTGCTGCGCGACGCTCTGCAACAGGCTGTTCATCACGAATGCGTTGCGCGGCGTGATCGCGAGCGGCGCGCTTTGCTGCGCGACGAGCGGTTGCGGATGCGACACGACGCGGCCGTACGGATCGGTGATATCGGCGATCAGATACGGATTCACGCGATAACCGCCGTTCGCGAACACCGCATAGCCCGCCGCCATTTGCAGCGGCGTGACGAGGCCCGCGCCGAGCGCCATCGGCAGATAGGCGGGATGACGGTCCGCATCGAAACCGAAACGCGTGATGTACTGCTGCGCGTACTTCGTGCCGATATGACTCAGGATACGGATCGACACCATGTTCTTCGAGCGCTGCAGCGCGGAGCGCATCGACATCGGGCCGTCGAAGCCGCCGCCGTAGTTCTTCGGTTCCCACGCCTGGCCGCCGGTTTCGGCGGCGCTGAAGAAGAGCGGGCCATCGTTGATGATGGTTGCGGGCGAAAGCCCTTTCTCGAGCGATGCCGAATAGATGAACGGCTTGAAGCTCGAACCCGGCTGACGCCATGCCTGCGTGACGTGATTGAACTTGTTCTTGTTGAAATCGAAGCCGCCGACGAGCGCGCGGATCGCACCGTCCTGAGGCACCATCGAGACGAACGCGCCTTCGACTTGCGGCAGTTGCGTGATGATCCAGTTGCCGTCGTCGTTCTTCATGAGACGCACGATCGCGCCCGGGCGGATGCGCGAATTCGGCTGCGCGCGCGAGCCCAGCGCGAACTGGACGAAGCGCAGATCGTTGCCGCTGATGGTCGCCGTGTTGCCGTCGATGAAGCTCGCTTTCACTTCCTTCGGATTCGCCGACGTCACCACCGCCGCGACGATCTCGCCGTTGTCGGGATGCTCGGCGAGCGCGTCGTCGATGGCCTGCTCGCGGTCATCGGCATCCTTCGGCAAATCGATATAGCCTTCCGGCCCCCGATAGCCATGCCGATGCTCGTAGTCCATCAAGCCGTTGCGCAACGCGCGATAGGCGGTGTCCTGATCGGCGGAATCGATCGTCGTCACGACATTCAGGCCGCGCGTGTACGCTTCCTCGCGGTATTGCGCGTACATCATCTGACGCACCATTTCCGCGACGTACTCGGCGTGCACGCTGAACTCGCGACCCTGTCCCTTCACGACGAGCGGCTGCTTTATAGCCTGGTCGTAGTCGGCCTGGGTGATGAAATTCAGCTCGCGCATGCGTTGCAGGATGTACTCCTGCCGCACCTTCGCGCGCTTCGGATTGACGACCGGGTTATACGCCGACGGCGCTTTCGGCAGCCCCGCGAGCATCGCGGCCTCGGCGAGCGTGACGTCCTTCAGATCCTTGCCGAAGTAGACGCGCGCCGCGCTCGCGAAACCGTACGCGCGCTGCCCGAGATAGATCTGATTCATATAGACCTCGAGAATCTGATCCTTCGTCAGCGCGCGCTCGATCTTGTACGCGAGCAGCATTTCGTAAATCTTGCGCGTGTAGGTTTTCTCGCTCGACAGGAAGAAATTGCGCGCGACCTGCATCGTGATCGTGCTCGCGCCCTGCGACGCGTGACCGTTGGTCAGCGCGACCGAGCCCGCACGCAGAATGCCGGTGAGATCGACGCCGCCGTGATCGTAGAAGCGCGAGTCCTCGATGGCGAGCACGGCCTTTTTCAGATGATCGGGCACGTCCTGAATGCGCACGACGCTGCGGCGCTCTTCGCCGAATTCACCGATCAGAACGTGATCCGCCGTATAGATGCGCAGCGGCACCTTCGGCTTGTAGTCGGTGAGCGCTTCGAGCGAAGGCAGGTTCGGCATCGCAACGACGAGCGCGTAGCCGAGCACGAGACCCGCGCAGACGACGAGCGCGAATACGCTGACGAAAAATCCGAGCAGAAGCCGCGCCCACCACGGGCGCTTGGTTTTCTTTTGCCTCTCGGGCGGCGTGGACGGCGGGTTGGACGGGGAAGAGGATTGCATTAGCACCACCAAAAACAATCACGCGATTATAGCTGTCCGGGTTTGGGACTTTTCTGAGACCTTTCAGTGCGCGCCGGTCACGCGCGCTTGCCGCTGACTTCAAGATACCCGCGATCGTGCGCGGAAGCATCCTTCTAACGCGAGCGTTGGCCATTTGGCCGAGTGTTCGCCGCCGATGCCGCTCGCGACAATCCTTCCCACATCAAGCGCCCGAACGGTTCGGCGCGCGAGTGAATGGAAGGAGTGGGTCATGAGCAACGAAAAGACGCTGCGCGGCACGATGCTGACGGTCACGCGGCGCTATGCGGCGGGCATCGACGTGGGCGAGGACGCGGTGCGGCTTGCAGTCGTGAGCAGACGATTGAGAGCGAACGCGGCGGTGTGCATTGAACATCTGGAGTCGGTGGCGCTGCCCTCGGGCGCAGTAATCGACGGCGACTTCGTCGATCGTGCGCCTGTCGTCGCGGCGTTGCGTGAGGCGTTCGGGCGCCTGCCGGAGAACGGCGCGTGGCGCTCGCTGCGTTGCGCGATGAGCCTGCCCGCGTCGGCGACGCTCACGACGCAGGTTCCGCTCGCGCGTCTGATCGACGGTCACGAGCCGCTCGTGTCTTCGATCGGCGGCGACCCGCGCGGCATGCTCGAACCGGCGGTGCTCGCCGAAGCCGAGCGCGCGGCGGGAATCGAACGTGGCGCGCTCGCCGTGGACTGGTCGGTGCAGACGCGGGAAGACGGCGAGGCGCAGGTCGCGATCGCGGCCACGGCGCGGCGGCATGTCGAGGCGCGTGTCGAAACCGCGGCGGAAGCGGGCATCGCGCTATCGGCCATCGACGGCGAACCGGCCGCCGCGTTGCGCGCGATGCGTCATGCCGGCGCGGTCGAGCTGGACGCCGACGCACGTTTTCTCGTCTGCTGGCTGGAAAGCACCGGCCTGCACGGCTGGCTCGTCGGCCCGCGCGGTGTCGAAAACGAAGTCCGGTATCCGGCGCCGGAACATCGGAGCATCGCCGATGCGCTGCACGAACTCGCGGGACAGGAGGCGCCGCTCGACTGCATCTATGTGGGCGGGCAGATCGAGCTGATGGCGCACGCGGGCCTTCCGCTTCCCGTTCTGGGCAAGAGCTTCGGCTGCGCGGCGCTGCCTTTCGAAGCCGCGCCGTACTGCAACGGCGCGACCGAAATCCAGGCTGCGCACCGGCATTCGCCGCGCTTCGCAGCCGCGTTCGGGCTGGCCTTGCGCGAGGTGTTGCAATGAACGCCGCCATGGTCGATGGATTCAATCTCCTGCCGTATCGCGCGAGAAAGCGGCGCGAAGTGCGGCGTCAGCGGCTCGCGCTGCTTGGCGCGGTGAGTCTGGCCGCTTGCGCGGCCGTCGGCGCCGTGGCCGGCTGGGACGGGCTCGAGCGTGCGCGTCTGGACGAGCGGCGCATGGCGCTGGAGGCGTCGCTGCGTACATCGGGCGCGCAGATCGATGAACACGCGCGGCTCGTTCGCGCCGAAGCGGAGCGGCGGCGCATGCGTGAGGCCGCGCAGCCGATCGCCCTACCGCGCGAGCGCTTCCTCGCGCTCCTCGAAGCGCTCGCCGATGCGCCCCCGCAACGCGGCGTCGCGCTGCAGCGAGTGTCACAACGAACCAACGAGGTCGAGCTTGCCGCGCTCGCGCCCGATTCGCAGGCGGCCGCGCAATGGCTCAAGCGGCTGGAACACCTGCGCGGCGTGCAGGCGGTGGAAGTGATCGAGATGAAGCGGCGCGCGGATGCGGCGCCTTCGGCCAGGCGTGGCGCGCCGGCACCTTCCGCAGAACGTGCCGCGTATTTCGAGTTCGTCGCGCTCGTGCGCTATGCGCCGGATCATTCGCGCGACGAGGCCGCGTCGCGTCAGGCGCATCCGATATTGACAGCCGGTCGCCCGCCCGCGCAGGAGAAACGCCCATGAGCACGATTCCGATGAACTTCGCCGCGAAAACGCGTTCGCGCGGTGCGCAATCCATATTGCAGCCGCTCGATGAATGGTCGTGGCGCCGTACCACGTGTGTCGCGATTGCATTGGCTCTGCTCGTCTTCGTGCCCGGACTGCAAGCCTGGCGGACGCTGCACGCGAACCGGCTCGATGCAAGCCGCATCGCGTGGGCGGCGACGCAGGCGAAGGTGCAGGACGCGGGGCGCATCGCCGCGGAACTGCCCGGTCTGCGAGCACGGGCGGCGTCGGGCCGCATGGAGCCGGAGCACTGGAGCGCCGCCGACGCGTTGCGCGCAATCGCCGATCTGGCGGCGCAGAGTGGTTTGCGTGTCGTGGGTATCGAGCCTGTCGCGCTCAGGGGCGGCGAGCCGAAGGCGCGCGACCCGATCCCGGCGCGTGCGCTCAAGTTGCGCGCGGACGGCGCCTTTGCGGAGACGCGACGGTTTCTAGAAGCGCTCGCCGGTCTGCCCCGGCTCGTCGTGCCTGAAAACGTGCAGATCAAACAACAGGCGGGGACGCTTGCGATCGAAGCGACGCTGCGCATCTTCGAAACGCTGCCGGCGGTATCGCCCGTTGTGGCGTCACGCGCGAGCGCGTTCGTCGTCGATCCGTTCGGCAGTCCGGACGCCGCGCTGCAGGGAGGCGACATGCTGCTCGTGGGCACCTTCGTCGGACGCCGCCGCGCGATGGCGTTGCTGCAGAGCGGCCGTGAGATCGACGTCTTCGCGACCGGGCAGAAGATCGGCGACGAACGGCTCGGGCGCAACATGCCGCGCGCGATCGAGCTGGCTCGCACGGACGGCATGTCGCGCAGGCTGACATTCGCGGAGGATCGCAAGTGAGCCGGACCGCGATGCTTTTACGCAGATTCGCGGGAACGGGCGCGGCGGCGCTGCTGTTCGCGCACACCGCGCTTGCCGCCGATACCGCCGACATGGTCATCGCGCCGTTGCCTCCGCTGCCAGCATCGTTCGATGCGCAGCCTCTCGATCCGCTCGAATCCAGGATTTCCGTCGCACAGGACGCGGACGCCAGCGCGCCCGTAAAACCAGCGGCGGAAACGGCGGACGCGCTCGAAGGCCCGCCCGTGCCCTTGCCGAAACTCGAACGGCTGAGCGACGCGCGGCACGACGGCGGCAACGTTGATGGCGGCAAGCCGATCACCCTCGACCTGAAAAACGCCGACCTCGGCGCCGCGCTGTCTGCATTCGCGCGCTTCACGGGGCTGAACATCGTCGCGAGCGAAAAAGTGCGCGGACAGGTGTCGATGAATCTCGTCGCCGTGCCGTGGCGGCGCGCGTTCGACACGTTCCTCGAAGTCCACGGTCTCGCGATGGAGCAGCACGGCAACGTGATCTGGGTCGCGCCGCTCGCCGAACTCGCCGCGCGCGAGAAGCTGCGGTTCGAAGCACACGCGCGCGCCGCGGACCTCGAACCGCTCGCGAGCCGTACGTTCGTGCTGCGCTATTCGCGCGCGGAAGAGCTTCGCAAGATGCTGAGCGGCTCGGGCAGTCAGCGCGTGCTGTCCAAACGCGGGTCCGCCATCGCCGATGCGCGCACGAACCTGCTCTTCATCACCGATCTGAATGCCCGCGTCCAGCAGATCGCGGAGTTGATCGCGCTGATCGACATACCGACGCCGCAGGTGATGATCGAGGCGAAAATCGTCGAGGGCGAGGCGGGTCTGTCGCGCAATCTCGGCGTCAAGCTGGGCGTCGCGCCGCAGAATGATCCTGCGACCGGGTTCGCGGGCGGCAAGGACGGTGTGGTATACGATCTGTCGGAGGGGCTGATCAACGGTTTCGACGCGGCGACCGCCGGGCTCACGTTGTTCGTCGCCCAGGCAACGCGGTTGCTCAATCTCGAACTGAGCGCGCTGGAAGCCGAAGGCCGCGGACAGATCGTCTCGCGTCCGCGTGTCGTGACGGCGGACCGGGTGAAGTCCATCGTCGAGCAGGGCATGGAAGTGCCGTACCAGGCGAAGGTCGGCAACGGCATGTCGGGCGTGCAGTTTCGGCGCGCAACGCTCAAACTGGAGGTTGAGCCGCAGATCACGCCGCACGGCCACGTCATTCTCGATCTCGACATCACGAAAGACAGTCTCGGCGAGCAGACGGCGAACGGGCCGGCCATCCACACCAAGCATGTTCAGACGCGCGTGGAAGTGGAGAACGGCGGCACCGTGGCGATCGGTGGCATTTATTCCGACGACGAGCGCGACGACACGACCGGCGTACCGGGACTGTCGAAACTGCCGCTGATCGGCTGGCTGTTCCGTCACGACGCGCGGCGCAGCTCGAAGAGCGAACTCGTCATACTGATTACGCCGCATGTCCTCGCGTCGGGCGGCTGAACGCCGGCTCGAAGGCGGCGCGACTCGACAAAGCGGGCGGTTTGCCCTTAAGCTGCCGCACGAAGAAATTCGATACTGTAAAAGGATCCAGGTTGCAGGAAGGGCACGCGAACGCGAACATTTTTTTCGTCGGACTCATGGGGGCGGGTAAAACCACCGTGGGCCGTGCGGTTGCGCGCCGTCTGCAGCGCTCCTTCATCGATTCGGATCTGGAGATCGAGGCGCGCACGGGCGCCCGCATCCCGGTGATCTGGGAACTCGAAGGCGAGGCGGGTTTTCGTCAGCGCGAAGCGAGCATCATCGACGAGCTGTCGCAGCGAAGCGGCATCGTGCTCGCGACGGGCGGCGGCGCGGTGCTGCGGCCCGAGAACCGCGAACATCTGAAGAATCGCGGCATCGTCATCTATTTGCGCGCCAATCCGCACGATCTCTGGCAGCGCACGCGGCGCGACAAGAATCGTCCGCTGTTGCAGACGGAAGATCCGCGCGGCAAGCTCGAAGCACTCTTTCAGACGCGCGATCCGCTGTATCACGAATGCGCGCATTTCGTCGTGGAAACGGGGCGGCCGACCGTGAACGCGCTCGTCAATATGGTCTTGATGCAACTGGAGGTAGCCGGCGTCGTCAAGTCGGCTGAGTCATAATGTCCGCCATGATTACCGTCAACGTCGAACTGGGCGAGCGCGCCTATCCCATTCATATCGGTGCGGGCCTGATCGGCCGCACGGAGCTTTTTGCGCCGCACATCAAGGGTGCGTCGGTGGCGATCGTCACCAATTCCACCATCGATCCGCTCTACGGCGACCGGTTGCGCGCCGCGCTCGAACCGCTCGGCAAGAAGGTGACGACCGTTGTCCTGCCGGACGGCGAGGCGCACAAGAACTGGGAAACGCTCAACAAGATCTTCGATGCGCTTCTCACCGAACGCGCCGACCGCAAGACCACGCTCATCGCGCTCGGCGGCGGTGTCGTCGGCGACATGACCGGTTTCGCCGCTGCGTGCTACATGCGCGGCGTGCCGTTCATCCAGGTCCCGACCACGCTACTCTCGCAAGTCGATTCGTCGGTCGGCGGCAAGACGGGCATCAATCATCCGCTCGGCAAGAACATGATCGGTGCGTTCTATCAGCCGCAAGCGGTCATCGCGGATATCGGCGCGCTGCACACGCTGCCGGAACGCGAGCTCGCAGCGGGCATCGCGGAAGTCATCAAGACGGCGGCAATCAAGGACGCGGCGTTCTTCGACTGGATCGAAAGCAATATCGACGCACTGAATCGCCGTGACGACGACGCGCTCGCGCACGCGGTGAAGCGGTCGTGCGAGATCAAGGCATCGGTCGTCGCCTCGGATGAGCGCGAAGGCGGCCAGCGCGCCATTCTCAATTTCGGCCATACCTTCGGCCATGCGATCGAAGCCGGGCTCGGCTACGGCGAATGGCTGCACGGCGAGGCGGTCGGTTGCGGCATGGTCATGGCGGCGGATCTGTCCGTGCGCCTCGGCAGGCTCGACGAAGCCGCGCGTCAGCGTCTCGTGCGCGTGATCGAAGCGGCGAAGCTGCCGGTGACGGCGCCGAAGCTCGGCGACGACCGCTACGTCGATCTGATGAAGGTCGACAAAAAGGCCGAAGCCGGCGAGATCAAATTCATTCTGCTGACCCGCTTCGGCGCGACCGAGATCACGAGCGCGCCCGATCAGGCCGTGCGCGCGACGCTCGCCGCGAGCGTCTGATTCGCGCGAGCGGCGGCTAGAACCACGACGATGCGGAGCAGCCGGTGAGCGAAACAGAACAGCAACTTCCGCCGGGCATGCCGCCGACGCTCGCGCTCGAAGCGCATCTCGCGCCGTATGCCGCGCACGCGTCGCAATCGCGCGGCCGGCGCTTCGCCGAAACGCCGCCGGCGGCGCGCACGGAGTTCCAGCGCGACCGCGATCGCATCGTGCATTCGACCGCGTTTCGCAGGCTCGAATACAAGACACAGGTCTTCGTCAATCACGAAGGCGATCTCTTCCGCACGCGCCTCACGCATAGTCTCGAAGTCGCGCAGATCGCGCGTTCGGTCGCGCGCAACCTGAGGCTGAACGAGGATCTCGTCGAAGCCATCTCGCTCGCGCATGATCTCGGCCACACGCCGTTCGGCCACGCCGGGCAGGATGCGCTGCACGAATGCATGCGCGATCACGGCGGCTTCGAGCACAATCTGCAAAGCCTCGCCGTGGTCGATCAACTCGAAGAGCACTACGGCGCGTTCAACGGCCTGAACCTCTGCTTCGAGACGCGCGAAGGCATTCTCAAGCATTGCTCGCGCGAAAACGCGCGCAAGCTCGGCGAACTCGGCGAGCGCTTTCTCGCGGGCAAGCAGCCGTCGCTCGAAGCCCAGATCGCCAATGTCGCCGATGAAATCGCGTACAACAATCACGACGTGGACGACGGCCTGCGCTCCGGCCTCATCACGCTCGAACAGCTTTCCGAAGTCAGTCTCTGGCACACCCATTGCGACGCGGCGCGTGCCGACTATCCGGACATCGAAGGGCGCAGGCTCATCCACGAGACGATCCGCCGCATCATCAATACCTTGATCGTCGATCTGATCGAGGCGACGGGCCGCAATCTCGAACGCGTCGCGCCGCAATCGGTCGACGACGTGCGCAATGCGCCGCCGCTCGTCGCGCACAGCGATGAAGTCGCGGCACAGGCGGCGCAACTCAAGCGCTTTCTGTTCAAGAACCTGTACCGGCACTATCGCGTGATGCGTATGGCCAACAAGGCGAAGCGCGTGGTGACGGGCCTTTTCGAAGCCTTCACCGACGATCCGCGGCTCCTGCCGCCCGCCTATCAGGCGCGCGGGCCGGTGACGGAGGAATCGGCGAACGACGCGCCATCATCGCCCCATGACAGCTCGCAGGCGCGACTCATTGCGCATTACATCGCGGGCATGACCGATCGCTATGCATTGAAGGAGTATCAACGCCTGTTTGTCATCGACAACAATTAATATCGCGCGTTTCAAGCGCGAATCCTAAAAGGAGACTCATCGATGAGCTGTAAGCCCTTGTTCCGCACGATCTCGGCCGCGGCCGTTCTGGCCTTCGGTCTTAGCACTGCGGCGCACGCAGCGACGGAAATCCAGTTCTGGCACGCGATGGAAGCCGCGCTCGGTGAGCGCGTGAACGACATCGCCAACGATTTCAACAAGTCGCAGAGCGAATACAAGATCGTTCCCGTGTTTAAGGGCACATATGACCAGGCGCTCGCGGCGGGAATCGCGGCGTATCGCAGCGGCAACGCGCCCGCGATCCTGCAGGTCTATGAAGTCGGCACCGCCACGATGATGCAGGCGAAGAAGGCCGTCATCCCGGTCTACGACGTCTTCAAGCAGGCCGACGTGCCACTCGACGAAAAGGCTTTCGTGCCGACCATCTCCGGGTACTACAGCGACGCGAAGACCGGCCATCTGATCTCGATGCCGTTCAACAGCTCGACGCCTGTTCTGTACTACAACAAGGACGCGTTCAAGAAAGCCGGTCTCGATCCGAACCAGCCGCCGAAGACGTGGGCCGATGTCGAAGCCGACGCGAAGAAGCTGAAGGCCGCCGGTTATTCGTGCGGTTACTCGTCGGGCTGGCAAAGCTGGATTCAGCTCGAAAACTACAGCGCGTGGCATGCCGCGCCGTTCGCGACGAAGAACAACGGCTTCGACGGTCTCGACGCCAAGCTCGACTTCAACAAGCCGCTACAGGTCGCGCATATCCAGTTCCTGCAGAACATGGCGAAGGAAGGCACGTTCACGTATGTGGGTCGCAAGGACGAGCCGGTGTCGAAGTTCTATAGCGGCGACTGCGGCATCATCACGAACTCGTCGGGCTCGCGCGCGACCATCGCGAAATTCGCGAAGTTCGATTACGGCGTCGGCATGATGCCCTACGACGCGAACGTGAAGGGTGCGCCGCAGAACGCGATCATCGGCGGCGCGAGCCTGTGGGTGTTGTCGGGCAAGGATCCGGCCGTCTACAAGGGCGTCGCGAAGTTTCTCGCGTATCTGTCGACGCCGGAAGTCGCGGCGAAGTGGCATCAGGACACGGGCTATCTGCCGGTCACGCAGGCCGCGTACGCGCTCACGCAGAAGCAGGGCTTCTATGAGAAGAACCCCGGCGCGGACATCGCGATCAGGCAGATGCTGAACAAACCGCCGCTTCCGTACACGAAGGGCCTGCGTCTTGGCAACATGCCGCAGATCCGCACGATCGTCGACGAAGAGCTGGAGCAGGTCTGGGCCGACAAGAAGACGCCGCAGCAAGCGCTCGACGCGTCAGTGCAACGCGGCGATGAACTCCTGCGCCGCTTCGAGAAAGCCGGCAACTAAGGCGCACGCGCCCGCGATCATTGCGGGCGCTTCCGTTCGGGACATCAACGCATGGAAAAACGATCTCGTTTCGATACGAGCGTCTTGCCGTATCTGCTCGTCGCGCCGCAACTCGCGATCACCGCGCTGTTCTTTCTCTGGCCGGCGGGCGAAGCGCTCTGGCAGGCGACGCAAAGTCAGGACGCGTTCGGCACGTCGAGCGAGTTCGTCGGGCTGGCGAACTTCAGGCAGTTGTTCGCCGATCCGCTCTATCTCTCGTCGTTCAACACGACGATGATCTTCTGCTCGCTCGTCACCGTGTCGGGCCTCGTGATCTCGCTCCTGCTCGCCGCCTGCGCCGATCGCGTGACGCGCGGTGCGAAGGCGTATCAGACGCTGCTCATCTGGCCGTACGCGGTCGCGCCCGCGATCGCCGCCGTGCTGTGGTCGTTCCTGTTCAATCCGAGCATCGGGCTCGTGACGTATGCGCTCGCCAAGCAGGGCATCGTCTGGAATCACGCGCTCAACGGCACGCAGGCGATGTTCCTCGTCGTGCTCGCGTCGGTGTGGAAGCAGGTCAGCTACAACTTCCTGTTCTTCTATGCGGGCCTTCAGGCGATTCCGCAATCGCTGATCGAAGCCGCCGCCATCGACGGCGCCGGGCCCGTGCGACGCTTCTTCGGCATCGCGCTGCCGCTTTTGTCGCCCACGTCCTTCTTCCTGCTCGTCGTGAACCTCGTCTACGCGTTCTTCGATACCTTCCCCGTCATCGATGCCGCAACCGGCGGCGGTCCCGCGCAATCGACCAAGACGCTCATCTACAAGATCTTCGCGGAAGGCTTTCAGGGACTCGATATCGGCTCCTCAGGCGCGCAATCGGTGGTGCTGATGGCGATCGTCGTTTTGTTGACGGTGATCCAGTTCCGCTTCGTCGAGCGCAGGGTGCAATACTCATGATCGAAAATCGTCGCGGCTTCGATATCTTCTGTCACGCGGTGCTGTTGCTCGGCGTCGCGTTGATCGTGTTTCCGGTTTATGTCGCGTTCTGCGCGGCCACGATGAATTCGAAGGAAGTGTTCAGCGTGCCGCTTTCGTTGATTCCGAGCACGCATCTCTTCGAGAACGTCGCGCATATCTGGACGCACGGCAGCGGCAACGCGGCGGCGCCGTTCGGTCTCATGCTGCTGAACAGCCTCGTGATGGCGCTCGTGATTTCGATCGGCAAGATCGCGGTGTCGATCGTCTCCGCGTATGCCATCGTGTTCTTTCGCTTTCCGATGAAGAACCTCGCGTTCTGGCTCATCTTCATCACGCTGATGCTGCCCGTCGAAGTGCGCATCTTTCCGACGGTGCAGGTCGTCTCATCGATGCATCTGTCGAACACGTACGCGGGATTGACGCTGCCGCTCATCGCATCGGCGACGGCGACGTTTCTCTTCCGCCAGTTTTTCATGACGTTGCCCGACGAGCTGATGGAAGCGGCGCGCATCGACGGCGCGGGTCCGCTGCGCTTCTTCTGGGACGTCGTGCTGCCGCTTTCGAAGACGAACATCGCGGCGCTCTTCGTGATTACGTTCATCTACGGCTGGAACCAGTATCTCTGGCCGATTCTCATCACCAACGAAGTGTCGCTGCAGACGGCGGTGGTCGGCATCAAGAGCATGATCGCGTCGGGCGATACCGCGACCGAATGGCACCTGGTGATGGCGGCGACGCTGCTCGCGATGCTGCCGCCGCTCGCCGTCGTCCTGACGATGCAGCGCTGGTTCGTGCGCGGACTCGTGGACTCAGAGAAATAACGGAGAAGGCTGATCGATGGCCGCATTGAATCTCAAAGGCGTAAAGAAAACGTACGACGGCTCGAATTACGTGCTCCACGGCATTGATGTGGCGATCGATGATGGCGAGTTCGTCGTGATGGTCGGGCCGTCCGGCTGCGGAAAGTCGACGCTGCTGCGCATGGTCGCGGGACTCGAAAGCGTGTCCGAGGGCGCGATCGAAATCGGCGGCAAGGTCGTGAACAAGCTGGAGCCGAAGGATCGCGATATCGCGATGGTTTTTCAGAACTACGCACTTTATCCGCACATGAGCGTCGCGCAGAATATGGCGTATGCGCTGAAGATCGGCGGCGCGGACCGGAAGACCATCGACTCGCGCGTGGCCAATGCAGCGCGCATACTGGAACTCGAGCATTTGCTCGCGCGCAAGCCGCGCGAATTGTCGGGCGGGCAGCGGCAGCGCGTCGCAATGGGCCGCGCGATCGTGCGCGAGCCGGCCGTGTTTCTGTTCGACGAACCGCTTTCGAATCTCGACGCCAAGCTGCGTGTGCAGATGCGCCTCGAAATTCAGCGCCTGCACGCGCGTCTGGCCACCACGAGCCTGTACGTCACGCACGATCAGATCGAAGCCATGACGCTCGCGCAGCGCGTCATCGTGATGAACAAGGGGCACGCCGAGCAGATCGGCGCGCCGACCGAAGTGTATGAGCGTCCGGCAACGGTGTTCGTCGCGAGCTTCATTGGTTCACCGGCGATGAATCTGCTCGAAGGCCGCCTGTCCGAAGACGGATCGACCTTCGGCGTCGCGGGCGAAGGGCCTATGCTGCCGGTCGCGGGTGCGAGTGGCGTGACGAGTGCAATGCACGGGCGCGAATGGATCGTCGGCATTCGTCCGGAACACATGACGCCCGGCAACGGCAGCGGACCGCGCGCGACGCTCGAAGTCGATTCGGCTGAATTGCTCGGCGCGGACAATCTCGCGCACGGCAGATGGGGCAAGCACGACGTGGCGGCGCGCTTGCCGCACGAACATCGTCCGCAGCGCGGCGAGCGGCTCGATGTTTCGTTGCCCGCGCGGCATCTGCATTTCTTCGATCCGGCAACGGGATTACGCGCCAATTGACTGGAGCTTACGCGATGAGAACCTGGCCTTATCCCGCGATCGTCGCGCATCGGGGCGGCGGCAAGCTCGCACCGGAGAACACGCTCGAAGCGATCGACGTGGGCGCGCGCTTCGGCCACAAGATGATCGAGTTCGACGCGAAGCTCTCCGCTGACGATATCGTCTTCCTGCTGCACGACGACGCGGTGGACCGCACGTCGAACGGACGCGGCGCGGCGAAAGCGATGACCTACGCGCAACTGCACGCGCTCGATGCGGGAAGCTGGTTCAGCTCGGAGTTTGCCAACGCGCACATGCCGACGCTCGCACAAGTGTATGAACGATGCGCGAAGCATGGGCTGGCGGCGAACATCGAGATCAAGCCGAGTCAGGGACGCGACGTGGAAACGGGCGTGCGTGTTGCGCGCGAGGCAGCGCGTCTGTGGACGGATGCCGAACCCGCGCCGCTGGTGTCGTCTTTTTCATACGCGGCGCTGGAAGCCGCGCGCGATGTCGCGCCGAATCTTCCGCGCGGCATGCTGTACGAACGCGTTCCGGAGAACTGGCGCGCGCAGACCGCGGCGCTATCGTGCGTGTCGCTGCACGCGAATCATCGCGCGCTCGACGAAGCACTCGTCACGCAGATCAAGGATGCAGGCTTGCGCATCCTCGCCTACACGGTGAACGATCCGGCGCGCGCGCGTCTGCTCGCGCAATGGGGCGTCGATGCGATCTGCACGGATCGCATCGACATCATTGGCGCGGATTTTCTGGAAGCGGCCGATTGAAACGTCAGCGCACGCGCGCGAGCAACACGCCCGCGACCAGCGCCAGGCCGCCGACGAGCGCGATCGTCTGCCACGGCTTTTCGTGAAGGTAGGCGTCCGCGTCTTCGAATGCGGCGCCTGCGCGTTCACGAAGCGCGGCGTGCGTATCGTTCAGGCGTGCGCGGGCGCTGTCGAGGCGCTCGCCGATCTGCGCGCGTAGCGCAGCCGCATCGGCCGATGTGCCTTCGGCCAGCGTGCTTTCGAGTTCGCTGAGAAGCGTGCGGAGCTCGACGCCGATATCCTCGGCCGCTTCACGGCCATGCCGCGCCATGCGGCGTGCGCGACGGCTCGTCGTGCTCCAGGAATCTCCGATGGCGTCTCGCGTATTAGGCAGTGCGTTCATAGATCGCTCCGATGGATGAGTCGTGGATAGCCCGCCGGAAAGGCGGGAAAACCCATCATGCAGCAAATTCGATGCCGGTGCTTCGCCTTGCGCGATGCTTCGGTAAGCGCGACCGCGATACTTCTTATGCGTCCGTCAACGCGTAAGAACTGCAAGCGATTCCTTCACTCGAAGGTCACATTTACAAGCGCGACGCTGGAAAAAACAAAATCGCCGGCATGTGTGAATCATGCCGGCGATTTGTTTCTTTTGACAGCGCGCTTATATCGTCATTACATGCCGATAAGCAACTCAACATTAGAAGCGATAGCCCACTCGCAAATATGTGACGATCGGGTTGAGCGTGATTTTCGCCTGAGACTGAACATTGAGCGTGCCGACCGGCGTTTGCGCCTGCGTGCTCAGCTTCGCCGTGGCCTTCAAAGGAATGAACGACACGGAAAATGCAGCGAACCAGTGTTCTGTGAAATTGTAGGTCGCGCCGAGATTAAACACGGGCGCCCACGAACTATCCGTGTCGACGGTGGTCGGACCATGCAGGACCGAGCCTTCGAATTGCTGATTCGTGATCTGCGCATCGGTGAACCAGGTCCGCGTCACGCCAAGGCCGACGAACGGACGGAACTTCGCCGTAGGAGCATTGAAGAAGTATTTGAACAGCAGCGTGGGGCTCCACTGCTTGGCGCTGCCGAGCTTGCCGTACTGCGAGAAGCTGCCTGTGCCTTCGAGATCGAACGTGGGTGGTATGCCCATTTCGAGTTCGGCTGCGATGTGGTCGGTGGCGAAGTAGCCGAATGTGAAGCCGGCTGTGTCAGCGCTCGAAATGCCCGCGCCCGTACCGGGAAGATCGATATTGACCGGAGATCCGCCTACACTTGTTTCTTTGAGCGGACCACTGCTGTCTTGCGGGGCAAAGTGAAACCAGCCTGCTGTTGCATAGAAGGACCCAGCAGATTGCGCATGTGCCGCGGTCGACACACACGCTAATGCAGCGATCCCCGTGATGACTTGTTTTATTTTCAATTTGTGCTCCTCCAAAAAAGCACGCTCATTATGAACACAACATTTCACATAAACCATAGCGTTGCCGTAGAGCATTTTCCCTAGGGCAAAGAGCGGCTTTGGGGCCTCGTTGCACGGCACTTGCATGTGTTTTGTCCATGCTGCCGCAACGGCTCCGAAAGGCCCCCGATCGGGGTAACACAAATGCGACCAACGGAATATCCAGAATGGCACGGCTTGCACGACTCTACGTTCCCGAACAGCCGCAGCATGTCATCCTGCGTGGTCTCGACCAGCAACCTGCCTTCGTCGACGACCAGGACTACGAGCTCTTCATCGACTGCTTGAGGACTGCTTCACGTGATCATCACCTCTCCATTCACGCCTATGCGCTGATGCCGCAAGCGGTGCATCTGCTCGTCACGCCTCGCGACGAGTCCAGCTTGCCCAAAGCGATGCAGGCCGTAGGACGTCGTTACGTAGCGCACTTCAATCGCCGTTACATGCGACGCGGCACACTGTGGGAAGGTCGCTATCGCGCCACGGTCATCGAGGGCGAACGATACTTCCTGCTCGCCACGCGCGTCGTCGAGATGGCGCCCGTGCGCGCGCAACTCGTCGCGGCGCCGCAGGACTACAAGTGGTCGAGCTTTCGTCATCACATCGGGCTTGCACTGGATGGCCTCATCACCGACCATCCGCTCTTCTGGTCGCTCGGCAACACGCCGTTCGAACGCCAGCACGCGTACAAGGAGTTGTGCGAACAACCGCTCGACGAACGCGAGGCCAACCGTCTCCTGCAAGCGACACTCAAAGGTTGGGTGCTGGGCAGCGATGCGTATCGCGAATGGGCATCGCATGCAGCGAACCGTCGCGTGTCGCCGCTGCCGCGCGGACGTCCGCGCAAGATCCGCGAAACGCCACAGCCGCAATAACGGCCTTGGGCGGCAAATCTGAAGCAAAAATGAAACGGCGTCTCGAATTTTTGAGGTTCGCCGTTTCTTTTTCCCGATTATCGATGCGACCCCAATATAATGGGGCACGCTTGCACCATATCGATAATTGGTGTCATATCATCAAGTTTTATTTGCCATCTTTTTGATTCGTCGCGTATATTTCGATTTCCGGCGATTGCCGCGGTGCAGCGTGCCGCGCACGACCGTGCTTCGTGACATACCGAGTTGAAAAAACGGTCGCGAGCGACAAGAAAATGGTTCAACGGCCGAGTCGGCCCCTCACAGTAGAGACGGTGTCCCCATGAACGATCATCCGCAACCGGCAGCCGGTTCGCTTCCCGCCGCGCAGGGCATGTACGATCCTGCGAACGAGCATGACGCCTGCGGCGTCGGCTTCGTCGCCCATATCAAGGGGAAAAAGAGCCACGAGATCATTCAGCAGGGTCTCAAGATTCTCGAAAATCTCGATCACCGCGGCGCGGTCGGCGCCGATCCGCTGATGGGCGACGGCGCCGGCATCCTGATCCAGGTGCCGGACGGCTTCTATCGCGAGGAAATGGCCAAGCAGGGCGTGACGTTGCCGCCGGCTGGCGAATACGGCGTCGGGATGATCTTCCTGCCGAAGGAGCATGCCTCGCGTCTCGCGTGCGAGCAGGAGCTCGAGCGCACGGTGAAGGCCGAAGGCCAAGTCGTGCTCGGCTGGCGCGACGTGCCCGTCGACGGCAACATGCCCATCTCGCCGACCGTGAAGGCGAGCGAGCCGCTGATCCGCATGATCTTCATCGGCCGCGGCAAGGACATCGTCGTGACGGATGCGCTCGAGCGCAAGCTGTACATCATCCGCAAGACGGCGAGCCATCGCATCCAGGCGCTCAAGCTGAAGCACGGCAAGGAATACTTCGTGCCGTCGATGTCGTCGCGCACCGTCGTCTACAAGGGCCTGCTGCTGGCGGGTCAGGTCGGCGTGTACTACCGCGACCTGCAGGACGAGCGCGTCGTGTCGGCGCTCGCGCTCGTGCACCAGCGCTTCTCGACCAACACGTTCCCGGCGTGGGAACTCGCGCACCCGTACCGCATGATCGCGCACAACGGTGAAATCAACACCGTGAAGGGCAACGTCAACTGGCTGAACGCGCGCACGGGCGCGATCGCCTCGTACGTGCTCGGCGACGACCTGCCGAAGCTCTGGCCGCTGATCTATCCGGGCCAGTCGGACACGGCATCGTTCGACAACTGTCTCGAACTGCTCGTGATGGCCGGCTATCCGCTCGTCCACGCGATGATGATGATGATCCCGGAAGCGTGGGAACAGCACACGCTGATGGACGACAACCGCCGCGCGTTCTACGAATACCACGCCGCGATGATGGAACCGTGGGACGGCCCCGCCGCGATCGCGTTCACGGACGGCCGTCAGATCGGCGCTACGCTGGACCGTAACGGCCTGCGTCCGGCGCGCTATCTCGTCACCGACGACGATCTCGTGATCCTCGCGTCGGAGTCCGGCGTGCTGCCGATTCCCGAATCGAAAATCGTCAAGAAGTGGCGTCTGCAGCCGGGCAAGATGTTCCTGATCGACATGGAGCAGGGCCGCATCATCGAGGACAAGGAGCTCAAGGACAACCTGTCCAACGCGAAGCCGTACAAGAGCTGGATCGACGCCGTGCGCATCAAGCTCGACGAAATCGAGCCGAAGGCCGAAGACGTCGAAACGCAACGCCGCGAAGCCGCTGCGCTGCTCGATCGTCAGCAGGCGTTCGGCTACACGCAGGAAGACCTCAAGTTCCTGATGGCGCCGATGGCGCAGTCGGGCGAAGAGGCCGTCGGCTCGATGGGTAACGACTCGCCGCTGGCGGTCATGTCCAACAAGAACAAGACGCTCTACAACTACTTCAAGCAGTTGTTCGCGCAAGTGACGAACCCGCCGATCGACCCGATCCGCGAAAACCTGGTGATGTCGCTCAACTCGTTCATCGGCCCGAAGCCGAACCTGCTCGACACGACCAACATCAACCCGACCATGCGCCTCGAAGTGTCGCAGCCCGTGCTCGACTTCAAGGACATTGCGAAGATCCGCGCGATCGATAAATACACCGGCGGCAAGTTCAGCTCGTATGAGCTGAACATCTGCTATCCGGTGGCGTGGGGCAAGGAAGGTATCGAAGCGCGCATCGCGTCGCTGTGCGCGGAAGCGGTCGATGCCGTGAAGTCGGGCTACAACATCCTGATCGTGTCCGATCGCAAGATGGACGGCGACAACGTCGCGATCCCGGCGCTGCTCGCCACGTCGGCGATTCACTCGCATCTCGTGCAGCACGGTCTGCGCACGAGCACGGGTCTCGTCGTGGAAACCGGCTCGGCGCGCGAGACGCATCATTTCGCGCTGCTCGCGGGCTACGGCGCGGAAGCCGTTCACCCGTACCTCGCGCTGGAAACGCTCGCCAATCTGGCAGAAGGCCTGAAGGGCGATCTGTCGGCCGAGAAGGTGATCTACAACTTCACGAAGGCGGTCGGCAAGGGTCTTCTGAAGGTCATGTCGAAGATGGGTATTTCGACGTACATGTCCTACACCGGCGCGCAGATTTTCGAAGGCGTCGGCCTGTCGTCGGAACTGGTCGAGAAGTACTTCAAGGGCACGGCGACGAAGGTCGGCGGCATCGGCATCTTCGAAGTGGCGGAAGAAGCGATCCACCTGCATCGCGATGCGTTCGGCGACAACCCGGTCCTCGCGACCATGCTCGACGCGGGCGGCGAGTATGCGTACCGCGTGCGCGGCGAAGAGCACATGTGGACGCCGGATGCGATCGCCAAGCTGCAGCACTCGGCGCGCAGCAACTCGTATCAGACGTACAAGGAATACGCGCACATCATCAACGACCAGACGAAGCGTCACATGACGTTCCGCGGTCTGTTCGAGTTCAAGGTCGAGCCGACCAAGGCGATTCCGCTCGACGAAGTGGAATCGGCGAAGGACATCGTCAAGCGCTTCGCGACTGGCGCGATGTCGCTCGGCTCGATCAGCACGGAAGCGCACGCCACGCTGGCTGTCGCGATGAACCGCATCGGCGGCAAGTCGAACACGGGCGAAGGCGGCGAGGACGAAACGCGTTATCGCAACGAACTGCGCGGCATTCCGATCAAGAACGGCGACACGCTGCAATCGATTATCGGCAAGGAAGTCGTCACCGACATCCCGCTGAAGGACGGCGATTCGCTGCGCTCGAAGATCAAGCAGGTCGCGTCCGGCCGGTTCGGCGTGACGGCGGAATATCTGTCGTCGGCGGATCAGATCCAGATCAAGATGGCGCAGGGCGCGAAGCCGGGCGAAGGCGGTCAGCTGCCGGGCCACAAGGTGTCCGATTACATCGGCAAGCTGCGTTACTCGGTGCCGGGCGTGGGCCTGATTTCGCCGCCGCCGCACCACGACATCTATTCGATCGAAGACCTGGCGCAGCTCATTCACGATCTGAAGAACGTGAATTCGGCGTCGAGCATTTCGGTGAAGCTGGTGTCGGAAGTCGGTGTCGGCACGGTTGCCGCGGGTGTCGCGAAGGCGAAGGCGGATCACGTCGTGATCGCGGGTCATGACGGCGGCACGGGCGCGTCGCCCCTGTCGTCGCTCAAGCACGCGGGCACGCCGTGGGAACTCGGCCTCGCCGAAACGCAGCAGACGCTGGTGCTCAACCGCCTGCGCGGCCGTATCCGCGTGCAGGCCGACGGCCAGATGAAAACCGGCCGCGACGTCGTGATCGGCGCGCTGCTCGGCGCGGACGAATTCGGCTTCGCGACGGCGCCGCTCGTCGTCGAAGGCTGCATCATGATGCGCAAGTGCCATCTGAACACGTGCCCGGTCGGCGTCGCGACGCAGGACCCGGTGCTGCGCGCGAAGTTCTCCGGCCAGCCGGAACACGTCGTCAACTTCTTCTTCTTCGTCGCGGAAGAAGTGCGCGAGATCATGGCGCAGTTCGGCATCCGCAAGTTCGATGACCTGATCGGCCGTGTCGATCTGCTCGACATGAAGAAGGGCATCGAGCACTGGAAGGCGAAGGGTCTCGACTTCTCGCGCATCTTCTATCAGGTGCCGGTGGGCGAGGACGTCGCGCGCAAGCATGTCGACGTGCAGGATCACGGCCTCGACAAGGCGCTCGATCACGTGCTGATCGAGAAGTCGAAGGCTGCGATCGAGAAGGGCGAGCATGTGTCGTTCATCCAGCCCGTGCGCAACGTGAACCGCACGGTCGGCGCGATGCTGTCCGGCCTGATCGCGAAGAAGCATGGTCACGACGGCCTGCCCGACGACTCGATCCACATCCAGTTGAAGGGCACGGCGGGCCAGAGCTTCGGCGCGTTCCTCGCCAAGGGCGTGACGCTGGATCTCGTCGGCGATGGCAACGACTATGTCGGCAAGGGCCTGTCGGGCGGACGCATCATCATTCGCCCGACCAACGACTTCCGCGGCAAGTCCGAAGAAAACATCATCTGCGGCAACACGGTGATGTACGGCGCGATCGAAGGCGAATCGTATTTTCGCGGCGTCGCGGGCGAGCGCTTCTGCGTGCGTAACTCGGGCGCGACGGCGGTCGTCGAAGGCACGGGCGATCACGGCTGCGAGTACATGACGGGCGGCACGGTGGTGGTGCTCGGCGAGACGGGCCGCAACTTCGCGGCGGGCATGTCGGGCGGCATCGCGTTCGTGTTCGACCCGGAAGGCACGTTCGCCGGCAAGTGCAACAAGTCGATGGTCGCGCTCGATCCGGTGCTGCAGCAGGCCGAACAGGAGCGCACGGTGGATCGCGCGCTGTGGCACACCGCCAAGGCCGACGAAGCGCTGCTCAAGGGGCTGATCGAGCGTCACTTCCAGTTCACCGGTTCGCCGCGCGCGAAGTCGCTGCTCGAGAACTGGGATTCGGCTCGCCGCCAGTTCGTCAAGGTGTTCCCGACCGAATACAAGCGCGCGCTCACCGAGCTCGGCGCGAAGAAGTCGAAGGACGCCATCGCGGCTTAAGGCGCGAATCGCAACATTTAGAAAGGCTCTCCGGTGCGTGTGCATCGGGGAGCGCGATCCTCACCAAATACAGAGAAAGAAATGGGCAAGGCAACCGGTTTTCTCGAATTCGAACGCCGCCACGAGGCGTACGAAGCACCGCTGACCCGCGTCAAGCATTACAAGGAATTCGTCGCCGCGCTGACGGACGAAGACGCCAAGGTTCAGGGCGCGCGCTGCATGGATTGCGGCATTCCGTTCTGCAACAACGGCTGCCCGGTCAACAACGTCATTCCGGACTTCAACGATCTCGTGTTCCAGCAGGACTGGAAGAGCGCGATCAACGTGCTGCATTCGACCAACAACTTCCCGGAGTTCACGGGCCGCATCTGCCCGGCGCCGTGCGAAGCGGCGTGTACGCTCGGCATCAACGACGATCCGGTCGGCATCAAGTCGATCGAGCACGCGATCATCGACAAGGCGTTCGCCGAAGGCTGGGTCGTGCCGCAGCCGCCGAAGCACAAGACCGGCAAGAAGGTCGCGGTCGTCGGTTCGGGTCCTGCGGGTCTCGCGGCCGCGCAACAGCTCGGACGCGCGGGGCATGAAGTCGTCGTGTTCGAGAAGAACGATCGCATCGGCGGTCTGCTGCGTTACGGCATTCCCGACTTCAAGCTGGAGAAGTGGCTGATCGATCGCCGCATGCGCCAGATGGAAGCGGAAGGCGTGTCGTTCCGCACGAATGTGTTCATCGGCCGCGATGCGCTGCCGGAATACATCGCGAATACGGCGAAGGAAACCATCACGCCGGACGAACTGAAGGAACAGTTCGACGCGGTCGTGATCGCGGGCGGTTCGGAAACGCCGCGCGATTTGCCGGTGCCGGGGCGCGAGCTGGAAGGCATCTATTACGCGATGGAATTCCTGCCGCAGCAGAACAAGGTCAACGCCGGCGACAAGCTGACGGATCAACTGCTCGCGAAGGGCAAGCATGTCGTCGTGATCGGCGGCGGCGATACGGGCTCGGATTGCGTCGGCACGTCGAACCGCCATGGCGCGAAGGACGTGACGCAGTTCGAACTGCTCGCGCAACCGCCCGAGGAAGAGAACAAGCCGCTCGTGTGGCCGTACTGGCCGATCAAGCTGCGCACGTCGTCGTCGCATGAAGAAGGTTGCGAGCGCGATTGGTCCGTGGCGACGAAGCGCTTCGAGGGCAAGAACGGCAAGGTCGAGAAGCTGATCGCGGTGCGCGTCGAGTGGAAGGGCGGCAAGATGCAGGAAGTGCCGAACAGCGAGTTCGAAATGAAGGCCGATCTCGTGCTGCTCGCGATGGGCTTCACGCAACCGGTGTCGCCGGTGCTGGAAGCGTTTGGCGTCGAGAAGGATGCGCGCGGGAACGTGCGTGCCGCGACCGAAGGCGACAAGGCGTATTACACGTCGGTGGACAAGGTGTTCACGGCGGGCGATATGCGTCGTGGTCAGTCGCTGGTCGTCTGGGCCATTCGCGAAGGACGTCAGTGCGCACGATCGGTCGATGCGTATCTGATGGGGGCGAGCGAGTTGCCGCGGTAAGTTTTCGAGCGGCGATGCAAAAAGGCCACGCGGTTGCGTGGCCTTTTTGTTTCTACGCGGCGCGCATTCGATGACGGATCTTCTTGGCAAGCGCTGCCTTGGCGTCGATCGAATCGACCATGTCGTTGGCGGCGTTCATCAAACGGCGCAGATCGCTGCCCGGAATCGCGCTCGCGTCCTGAAACACCACGATTGAATCGAAACGCTCGATGTACTGGTCGATATGCTGAAGCACGATGGTCGCGAGTCGCGCGCGCTCCTGGCTCGCCACGCCGAAGACGAAAAGCGGTGTGCGTGTGCCCCTGATCGAAAAGTCGATGGGATAGTCGACGGCGTCGGGGACTTCCGGCGCCAGATAGTTTTCGACGATATTGTCGACGCCGACGATTTCGGTCAGATTCAGCTTCAGGTCGTCGAAGAATGTCGATGCGACGCGTGCCTTGCTCCAGCTTCGAAGGTCGTTGACGCGAAGCATCGCTTGTCCATAGCGAAGCAGCGAAATGCCGAGAAACTGTTCATCCGATTCGGACACGATTTGCCCGTCGTCAGCGAGTCGCGCACCGTACTGCGCGAGCATCTTGTCGAGCAGCACGCGTCGTGGACCGCGCATCAGGGCGGAAGTGTCCGAATCGTACGAGAGGCGCATCAGCGTGGAACCAGCGTCCTCGATCCGCCACCCTCCCATCGTCTGCCGAAGCCACACGGTCACATAGTCGCCGTCAGGTTCGAGCAGCGGCATGGAGAGTCGCAAGGCATCGCCATCTTGTGCGACGTCGAGTTCGGAACACCACGATTCGCACAGCAGTCGCCTCACGGCGTCCGGAGTGTTGTGCAGCATGTCAGAACTCGAGTTCAGGTTGAAAAGGGTTATGTTCAAGCGACGCAATACCGCAATCGCGGCATAGACAGTGGAACGCGCCTTCGACGCAATTGTAGTCGGAGACTGATTCAGCGTATCCATCCACGTCGAGACCCGCGTCGATGTATCGACGGGTGGCGAGATGCCTGTGGCAACCAGCCGGAACCTTCGTGCGCTCGAGAACGTTTCTGTGCGCGTGATACGGACCGTTGTAACGCGCAAGGATCAGTGTGGCTTCCGGGGCCCAGACGCGCACGAGACCTACCGAGAACACGGTCCGGTTTGTTGACGAGACGCGAAGAAAGAGCCGATACATTTGCGTCGCATCGCGCGCGTCGTGAAGCGCGAAGTTCTTCTCCTTATGCGCGCCTTTTGTCACCCACCGTGCGCGCGGGTTGACGATGATCTTCGGCGTGCGTCGCATTGCTTCGAGATCGTCGTCGGTCGAGAGCTGAAAGTCCATTTACTGTCCATGTGCCAGGTACACGCGACAGTCTAGGACGCGGTAAATCGATCAAATCAACCAGATCGACAAATAAGAAAAAACCGCACCGACGATTGCTCGCGGTGCGGTTCGTCGAGCCATTGAAGCCAAGGCTTTACGCCTCCACCATCGCCCTCTCGATCTCGATCTTGTAATCATGGAACATCGCCACCGACTCGCGATGCGCCACGCTCAGAATCGCCGCCTTCGGCAGTTGCTCGACGAGCGTGTTGTAGATATGCAGCTCGTTCTCGGCATCGAGCGCGCTGGTGGCTTCATCGAGGAACACGAAGTCGGGCTTGTGCAGCAGGACGCGCGCCGCGGCGAGACGCTGTTGCTCACCCGGCGACAGACTGCGCGCCCAATGCGCGCTTTCGTCCAGCCGATCCGCATACGCTTCGAGATTGCACCGTCGCAGCACGTCGCGCGATTCGTCGTCGCTGAAGGTGCCGCCGGGCGACGGATACGACAGCGCCGCACGCAACGTGCCGATCGGCAGATAGCTCATTTGCGGGATGAACATCATCTTTGCGTCGACCGGCGCGTCGATGGTGCCGTCGCCGAACGGCCACAGTCCCGCGAGCGCGCGCATCAATGTGCTCTTGCCCGATCCCGACGGCCCGACGACGAGCCAGCGCGATCCCGGCTCGATCGACACATTCGCCACGCGCGAAAGCGGCGTGCCGTTGGGCAGCGCGAGCATGAGGCCGTTCGTCGTGAGCGAAGGCGTGCTCGTGTAGTGCAGGTTGATGCCCCCGTGCTCCGTCGCCGGCGATGTTTCCTCGCGGATATGGGTCGAGCGCATCACGCGCTTGAATTCGCGCAGACGATTCACGGTGGCGCGCCATTCGACCAAGGTCGAATAACTATTGATGAACCACGAGAACGAGTCGCTGACCGTGCCGAACGCAGATGAAATCTGCATCAGCACGCCGAACGAAAACGCGCCCGCGAAGTAGCGCGGCGCGGCGACCATGATCGGAAAGATGATCGCGATCTGCCCGTAGAAGCTCAACACGAAGGTCATGCGCTTCGTGTACTTCATGATGAGCCACCAGTTGTCGCGAATGCGTTGGAAGATGGATTTTGCGTTGGCGGTTTCGGTGGAAATGCCGTCATAGAACGCAATCTGCTCGGCGTTTTCGCGCACCCGAATCAGCCCGAAGCGAAAATCCGCTTCCACCTTCTGCTGCTGATAGTTGATCGACACGAGCGGATGCCCGACCTTCTGGATGATGAGCGAACCGAGAATCGCGTAGAGCGCTGCGGCCCACACCATGTAGCCCGGAATCGTGATCGGCGTGGCGCCGAGCGAGAAGGTGAGCGCGCCCGCGATGGTCCAGAGAATCGTGATGAAGGTGACGAGCGTGACGAGCGTCGAAAGCAGGTCGAGGGACAGCGAAAGCGTGGTGGTGGCGAAGGACTGAAGGTCGTCGGAAATACGCTGGTCGGGGTTGTCGGCGAGGCGATCGCGCTCGATGCGGTAGAACGCCTTGTCGCCGAGCCATTGTTCCAGGAACCTGTTGGTGAGCCACTGCCGCCAGCGAAACGCGAGCATCTGCCGCAGATAGCGCCCGTACACCGCGAGCAGGATGTACGCGAACGCGAGGCCCGTGAAGATCAGCAGCAGATGCGGAAAGTCCTTGACGTTCTTGTTCTGCAGGGCGTTATAGAAGTCGGCGTTCCAGCTATTGAGCCGGACATTGATCCACACGACCGTCATGTTGATCGCGATGATCGCGACGAGCAGGCCCCACGCAAAGCCGCGCTCCTCCGAGACCCAATAGGGCTTGATAAGGCTCCAGGCCGAGACTTCGTCGGCCCTCTGCTGCGTGCTTTCGGTACGAGTGTTGGTCATGAGCTTCCTGCTGATGCGCCCCGTGGCGCCCGATTGTTACGTCCGCGGCCGGGCCGCGCGCGGCGTTTTCCGGCCCCGTAAATTGTTCCGGGGTTCTCTTAACGCTCACTTAATTTCGCGCGACCGTTCGGCAAACCGTGTTCGCGGCATTGTGCCAGAGTGCCGCCGCGCGCGATAAAAGGCGGGCAATCCCGGTTTGCAGCCACTTCGCCTTTCATGTTTTAATGACCCTCGACGAAACAGGGGTGCTTCGCGCGCATCGGCGGCCGGAATGGTCGGCAGCGCGGCGAGGCTGAGAGAGACCCTTTGCACCCGATCCGGGTAATACCGGCGAGGGAAGTTTCCGGAGAACGCGCGAAACCCGCGCCATTCCTCCAGTCTCTTCCAGTATTTCCTTTCCGCCCGGCACATTTCATCCGATGCCGAGCCGGTCTCTCCGCTGATTTCGTCCTCGTGATGTGGCGTCGCGCCAGCACGGTCGAGATCGCGTACTTCGTCTCCTCGTGCGGTGCAGCGTCACGCCCTTTGGAGACATCGAATTGAACAGGATCGAACAGGGCGCCGCGCGCGGGCAGGATTTCGCCGTCGTCGGCGGCGGTCTCGTCGGGCGGCTCGTGGCCTGGCAGCTCGCGGGCGCGGGCCATGACGTCGCGCTCTACGAACGCGGCGACGCAGCGGGCACGCAATCGGCGGCGTGGGTTGCGGCGGCGATGCTCGCGCCGCTCGCGGAAGCGGCGAGCGCGGAGCCGCTCGTCGTCGGGCTCGGGGCGGCGTCGCTCGAACGCTGGCCGCATCTCATCGCGCAATTGCCCGAGCCGGTCTTCTTCCAGCGCAACGGCACGCTCGTCGTCTGGCATGGCGCGGATCGCGCGGAGGCGCCGCTCTTCGAGCGCCGTCTGCGCGCCAATTCGCCCGCCGATCTGCTCGATGGCGGCTTCCTCAAGCTCGCGGGCGCGCAGCTCGCGCAAGCCGAGCCCGCGCTCGGGACGCGCTTCGCGCAGGGCTGGCTGCTGCCGAACGAAGGCCAGATCGATAACCGCCAGGCCTTGAGCGCGCTTGCGGCCGGCCTCGCTGCGCGCGGTGTGCGCACGCACTGGAACACGCCGGTCGATGCGATGCCCGACGCCCGCTGGATCATCGATTGCCGCGGCCTGGGCGCGAAGCCCGCGTGGCCCGCGCTGCGCGGCATCCGTGGCGAGGTCGCGCGCGTGCATGCGCCGGGTATCGGGCTTTCGCGGCCCGTGCGGCTGCTGCATCCCCGCTATCCGCTCTATATCGCGCCCAAGGAGAACGATCTGTACGTGATCGGCGCGACGGAGGTGGAGGGCGAAGACATGTCGCCCGTGAGCGTGCGCTCGGCGCTCGAACTGCTGAGCGCGGCTTTTGCCGTGCATCCGGGCTTCGGCGAGGCGCGCATCCTCGAATTGAACTCGCATTGCCGGCCGACCTTGCCGGATCACCGGCCGGCCATCGTCTGGGACGGGGCGCGGACCTTGCGCGTGAACGGCCTGTACCGCCATGGCTTCATGATCGCGCCCGAAGTCGCGGATGCCGCGTGCCGTCTGGCCGAAGCGCTCGTTTCCGGCGACGTCGCCGATGCCGACACGTTTTCCGATTTCCGCGGCGTCACGCGTTGGCCCGAGCTGCTGCACGGCGAGTTCTCGGCCGCGCCGGCGCTGTCGCATTGAGCAAGAGACCCGAGCCATGAACATCCACATCAATCAGCGCGTCTTCGATTTGCCCGACACCGCCACCGTCACCGAAGCGCTCTGCGCGTTCGGCGCGAAGCCGCCGTTCGCGGTTGCGTTGAACGGCCAGTTCGTCGCGCGCGGCGAACATGCCACGAAAACGCTCGCCGCCGGCGACAAGCTCGACGTCGTGTCGCCCGTCGCGGGCGGCTGAATTCCGAACCGAAGGATCCAACCATGACCATTTCCACCGCCGACGTTCTCACGCTCTACGGCGAGACGTTTCCGAGCCGCGTGCTGCTCGGCACGTCGCGTTATCCGTCGCTGCAATCGCTTTCCGACTCCATCGACGCCGCGCGGCCGGGCATGGTCACGGTCGCGCTGCGCCGCCAGTCGGAAACGGGCGAAGCCGGTTTTTTCGATGTATTGAAGCGCCACGGCGTCGCGCTGCTTCCCAACACGGCCGGATGCCAGAGTGTCGACGAGGTGCTCACGACGGCCCGCATGGCGCGCGAAGTCTTCGAGACGCCCTGGATCAAGCTGGAGCTGATCGGCGACGATTACACGCTGCAACCCGATCCGATCGGCCTCGTCGAGGCGGCGGCCAAGCTGATCCGCGAAGGCTTCAAGGTGCTGCCGTATTGCACGGAGGATCTCGTGATCGGGCGACGTCTACTCGATGCCGGCTGCGAAGCGCTGATGCCGTGGGGCGCGCCGATCGGCACGGGTAAAGGCGTGACCAATCCGTACGGGCTGCGCACGCTCCGCGAGCGTTTGCCGGACGTGCCGCTGATCGTCGACGCCGGTCTCGGTGTGCCGTCGCACGCCTGCCAGGTGATGGAATGGGGCTTCGACGGCGTGCTGCTCAATACGGCCGTATCGCAGGCGACGTTTCCGGCGCAGATGGCGCGCGCCTTCGCGCTCGGCGTCGAAGCGGGGCGCACGGCATTCCTCGCCGGCCCGATGGCCGAGCGCGACAGCGCGCAGGCGAGCACGCCGGTCGTCGGCATGCCGTTCTGGCATCAGGACGGAGGCGCGGCATGAGCTTGCTGAATCGCGAGGTTTTCTGGCCGCCGGCCGACGAGTTGATCGAAGTCGCCGAGCGGATTCGCGCGCGACTGGGCGAATGGCCCGCGGCTGACACGCGCTGGCGCATCTGCCTGACCGCGCCGGAATCGCCGAAAGCCGGCGATCTGATCGTCCTGACCGAGTCGCATGACGCGGACATCGAACGGCTCGCAACAAGCGGCGCGGCGGTGCTCGAAGCGCGCGACGGCCGCGTCACCCTGCGTCGCGGCGACGAACGCTTCGCGCTGGAAGGCGAATGGTCGGATGATTGGCTGGCCGCGCTCGCCGCGTTCCTCGATTGCAACTTAGAGCCGCACGACGCGCTCACTCTCGCGCTCGCCTGGCGCGCCGGCGACGAGAACAAGGACGACGCCTGGCCCGTGGATTTCGCGACTTTCCCGCGCGTGGCCGGGTTGCCGCCGGCACCCGATGGCGGTTTCCCGGCTTGCCCTGATCGCCTCGGGCTGTATCCGGTGCTGCCGAGCGCCGATTGGGTCCAACGCGTACTGGATCTCGGCGTGCGCACCGCGCAACTGCGCCGCAAGACGACCGACGCCGCCGACCTGCAGCGCGAAATCGCACGATCGGTCGAAGCGGGGCGTCGGCATGACGCGCAGCTTTTCATCAACGATCATTGGCGCGAGGCGATCGCTGCCGGCGCGTACGGCGTGCATCTAGGCCAGGAAGACGTGCAGACGGCCGAGCTGAACGCGATCGCGAAAGCCGGTGTGCGACTCGGACTGTCGACGCACGGCTATTACGAAATGCTGCGCGCGCTGCATTTCAGGCCGAGCTACCTGGCACTCGGCGCGGTCTTCCCGACCACGACGAAAGTCATGCCGACAAAGCCGCAAGGGCTCGCGCGGCTCGCGCGCTACGTGCAACTTCTGTCGGGACGCGTGCCGCTTGTCGCGATCGGCGGAATCGACGCCAGCGTGATGCCGGACGTCCTCGCGACGGGCGTCAGCAGCGCGGCGGTCGTGCGCGCGGTCACCGAAGCGCCGGACACGGCGGCAGCGGTCTTGTCGCTGCAACAAATGTTTGCAGGTCAACGGTGAAAAATCCCAAAAGCGAAGGAACGCGGACCTAGGCAAAGCACCGATTGCGCGCAGGCCCTATAATTCGGCCTTTTGCGTCAACGGAATCTCTTACCCAGTGCCTGCTTCTTCCGAGACTCTGCTGGAGCTACGCGACGTCGATTTCGGCTACGGCGACCGGCTCATACTGTCGAATCTGAACATGCGTTTCACGCGTGGGCAGGTGATCGCGGTCATGGGCGGCTCTGGCTGCGGCAAAACCACGACCTTGCGTCTGATCGGCGGCCTCGTGAAGGCGAGCCGCGGTCAGGTCATGTTCGACGGACAGGACGTCGGCGCGCAGACGCGCGACGGCCTGTACGCGCTGCGCCGCAAGATGGGGATGCTGTTCCAGTTCGGCGCGCTGTTCACGGACCAGACCGTGTTCGAGAACGTGGCGTTTCCTTTGCGCGAGCACACCGATCTGCCGGAAGCATTGATCCGCGACCTCGTGTTGATGAAGCTGAACGCAGTCGGCCTGCGCGGCGCGCGTGATCTCGCACCGTCGGAAATTTCGGGCGGCATGGCGCGGCGCGTGGCGCTCGCCCGCGCCATCGCGCTCGACCCCCAACTGATGATGTACGACGAGCCGTTCGCCGGCCTCGATCCCATCTCGCTGGGCATCACGGCGCAACTCATCCGCACGATCAACGACGCGCTCGGCGCAACCTCCATCCTCGTCACGCACGACGTGCCCGAATCGTTCGCCATCGCGGACTACGTGTATTTCATCGCGAACGGCGGCATTCACGCCGAAGGCACGCCGGCCGAGCTGCGCGCGTCGCAGGACCCGACCGTGCGCCAGTTCATCGACGGCACGCCGGACGGCCCGTTCAAGTTCCACTACGCGAGCACGTCGCTCGGCGCGGATTTCGGCATCGGAGGTCAGGCATGATCAGCGCGCTCGGACGCTGGGTGCTCGACGGTTTCGGCACCGCGGGCTACGCAACGCGCATGTTCCTGCGCCTCGTGCTCGAATTCTTTGCGCTGTTGCGCCGCCCGCGGCTCGTCACGAAACAGATCCACTTCGTCGGCAATTATTCGCTTGTCATCATCGCGGTGTCGGGTTTGTTCGTCGGTTTCGTGCTCGGCTTGCAGGGTTATTACACGCTGAGTCGCTACGGATCGGAACAGGCGCTCGGCCTGCTCGTCGCGCTGTCGCTCGTGCGCGAGCTCGGGCCGGTCGTCACGGCGCTGCTGTTCGCGGGGCGCGCGGGCACGTCGCTCACCGCCGAAATCGGGCTGATGAAAGCGGGCGAGCAACTCACCGCGATGGAAATGATGGCGGTCGATCCGCTGAAAGTGGTCGTCGCGCCGCGCATGTGGGCGGGCATCATCGCCATGCCGGTGCTGGCGGCCATTTTCAGCGCGGTCGGCATTCTCGGGGGCTACGTCGTCGGCGTGATGCTGATCGGCGTCGATCCGGGTGCGTTCTGGTCGCAGATGCAAGGCGGCGTGGATGTGTGGCGCGATGTCGGCAACGGCGTCATCAAGAGCATCGTGTTCGGCTTCGCGGTGACGTTCATCGCGTTGTTCCAGGGCTACGAGGCAAGACCGACGCCGGAAGGCGTGTCGCGAGCGACGACGAAGACCGTCGTGTACGCGTCGCTTGCCGTACTCGGGCTCGATTTCCTGCTGACCGCACTGATGTTCAGCTAATGGACCAGGCGCAGGCGCCGTGCAAGGCGCGGGCGTTGTGAAGGGCACAGACCGTCACGCGCCATTTGCGCAAAGATTCTCTTTGGGAAGACGATGAAAAAGACTGCTCTCGACTTTTGGGTCGGCCTCTTCGTGGTGCTCGGTTTCGTGGCGCTGCTCTTTCTCGCGCTGAAGGCGGGCAACATGAGCTCCCTGTCGTTCCAGCAAACCTACGAGGTGAAACTCAAGTTCGACAACATCGGCGGGCTGAAGGCGCGCGCGCCGGTCAAGAGTGCGGGGGTGACGGTCGGGCGGGTCGGCGGCATCGGTTTCGACTCGAACACGTACCAGGCCGTCGTCACGATCGATATCGACAAGCAGTATCAGTTTCCGAAGGACTCGTCCGCGAAGATCCTGACGTCGGGTCTGCTCGGTGAGCAGTACATCGGCCTCGAGCCGGGCGGCGATGATCAGATGCTGAAAAATGGCGACACCATCACGATGACGCAATCGGCCGTGGTGCTCGAGAACCTGATCGGCCAGTTCCTCTACAACAAGGCGGCGGATTCCGGCGCCTCGAAATCATCGGCGGCGCCCGCGCCCGCACCGGCTTTCCCGGGTGCGGCGAGTGCGATGGGCGCATCGGGTGCGGCTGGTGCGAGCGCCGCGTCGGGCACGGCTCAATAAGGAGAACACCATGCAGGCGATCGGGATGCGGCGCGCAATGATCGTGGCGGGCGCCATGGCGCTCGCCGGGTGCGCGACGGTCACGACCCCGACCAAAGGGGACCCATTCGAGAGCTACAACCGGACGATGTTCAAGGTCAACGATACCGTCGACCAATACGCGTTCAAGCCGGTGGCGAAGGGTTACGTGTGGGCGGTGCCGGAGCCGGTGCGCAACAGCGTGACCAACTTCTTCTCGAATATCGGCGACGTGTACATCGCCGCGAACAATCTGCTGCAGTTGAAGATTGCGGATGGTGTGTCGGACATCATGCGCGTCGCGATCAATACGCTGTTCGGCGTCGGCGGCCTGTTCGACGTCGCGACCATCGCGAAGCTGCCTAAGCACTCCGGGGATTTCGGCCTGACGCTCGGTCACTATGGCATGCCGTCCGGCCCGTATGTCGTGCTGCCGCTGCTCGGACCGAGTACCGTGCGGGATTCCGCGGGTCTCGTCGTCGACTATTTCGGCAATCCGCTCACCTATGTGAGCCCGGATTCGGTGAGCTGGGCACTCTACGGCGTGAACCTCATCAATGTGCGCGCGAATTTGCTGGGCGCGACCGACGTGCTCGCCGATGCCGCTCTCGACAAGTACTCGTTCGTGCGTAACGCGTACCTGCAACGCCGTCAGTATCTGATCTCCGGCGGCGACAGCAACATGCCGGATTACGGCGAAGCGCCCCTGCCGAATTACGGCGACGAGGGCGCGGCTGCCGCGCAAGGCGCATCGGCCACAGCGGCCCCGGCCGCCGCCGCGCCGGCTTCGGGCACGGCCGCTGCTCCTGCTCCCGCGAGCGGGCCCAGCAATACGGTGCCGGGCAACCAGTATGTGCCGCCATCCGGCTTTCCTTCATTCCGCTTGCGTTGAGCGGGCTTCCGCTAACGCGCGGTAACATATCTAACGACATTTCTTACGCTTTGGATGCCGCGCCGTCTGAACTCGGTTCAGGCGGCGCGCTCAAACCGAAGCCTCTACTTTTGCAGGGTCCGTGATGAAAAAACTTTTGCTTCTTCCCATCTTCGCGATGTTCATGGCGCTTTGCGGCGCGGCGTCGGCGCAGAGCGTCGATTCGAGCGCGCCCGACGTGATGATCAAGACGGTGACGCAGCAGGTCCTCGACGAGATCAAGTCGGACCCGAAGATCCAGTCGGGCGATATCAACAAGATCACCGAACTAGTCAATCAGAAGATCCTGCCGTACACGGATTTCACGCGCACGACGCGCCTCGTGATGGGCCGTAACTGGAACTCGGCGACGCCGGAGCAGCAAAAGCAGATCGTCGAGCAGTTCAAGATGCTGCTGATCCGCACGTATTCGGGAGCGCTCGCACAGGTGCGCAACCAGACGGTCCAGTACAAGCCGTTCCGTGCGAATCCGGAAGACACCGACGTGGTGGTCCGCTCGGTCGTGATGAACAACGGCTCGCCGGTCGAACTCGACTATCGCCTGTACAAGACGGCGCAAGGCTGGCGCGTGTACGACATCAACGTGCTCGGCGCATGGCTGATCCAGGCATATCAACAGCAGTTCAACGAGCAGATCTCGCAGAACGGCGTGAGTGGTCTGCTGCAGTTCCTGACTCAGCGTAACCAGCAACTTGCGAGCGGCAAGGCATCGTGAGCACGCCAGCCACGGGCGGTCGTTTCCAGACCGCCACAACCCTGACCCACGAGAGCGCGAAGTCCGCGCTCGACGCGGGTCTCTCGCGCATCGCGGCAGGCGCGACCGAAGTCGACTGCGCGCCGCTCACGCAATTCGACTCCTCCGCGCTCGCCGTGCTGCTCGCGTGGCAGCGCGCGGCGTCCTCGCGTGGCGCCGTACTGGGCGTCGTCAATCTTCCTTCCGGGCTCGTCAGTCTCGCGCGAGCCTACGGCGTCGACACGCTGCTTTCGTTCCGACATTGATCCTGTTCTGACGTCTCGCAGAACGCGGCAGCATGCTTCGCTGCCGCAATCAGGATCGCTCCGAAGTCGGCTCCAGTCGCTTTGCCCTATAATCAAACGTTTTTTTCGGGCCCGCACCCGGCCCTTTTTGTCTGAGCCCGGGTCCGTCAAGCGAAAATCCGCACATTCGAGGCGCGGCCGCGTACGGCGCGCGCACTGTCTACATGTCAGCCATAGAAATCCGAAACGTCAGGAAGCGCTACAAGGCTCTCCAGGCGCTCAAAGGCGTGAGCCTCACGGTGGAAGAGGGCGAGTTCTTCGGCTTGCTCGGCCCCAACGGCGCGGGCAAGACCACGTTGATCAGCATTCTGGCCGGCCTGGCGCGCGCCGATAGCGGCACGATCTCCGTGCGCGGCCACGATGTCGTCACTGACTTCCGGGCGGCGCGGCGTGCGCTCGGCGTCGTGCCGCAGGAACTGGTGTTCGATCCGTTCTTCACCGTGCGCGAGTCGTTGCGGATTCAGTCCGGCTACTTCGGCTTGCGCAACAACGACGACTGGATCGACGAAGTCATGGCCAATCTCGATCTCACCGAGAAGGCCGACGTCAACACGCGCGCGCTGTCGGGCGGGATGAAGCGACGCGTGCTGGTCGCCCAAGCGCTCGTGCATCGTCCGCCCGTGATCGTGCTCGATGAGCCCACCGCCGGCGTCGATGTCGAATTGCGTCAGACGCTCTGGAAGTTCATCTCGCGCCTGAATCGCGAAGGCCACACCATCGTGCTGACGACGCACTATCTCGAAGAAGCCGAATCGCTGTGTCACCGGCTAGCGATGCTTCGTCGCGGTGAAGTCGTCGCGCTGGAGCGCACGAGCACGCTGTTGCAGCGCTTTTCGGGCATGCAGTTGTATCTGCGCCTGTCGAACGGCGCGTTGCCCGTGGAGTTGCGCGCGCTCGAAGTCGATCCGCACGCGGTGTCGGGCACGCAGCATCTGCTGCGCCTCGCGAGCTACGACGAAGTCGAGCCGATTCTCGCGAAATGTCGCGCGGCAGGCTGCACGTTCGATGAAATCGACGTGCGCAAAGCCGATCTGGAAGACGTGTTCGTGCAGGTGATGAACGAGCCGGAAGTGGTCGAGGGACTTTCATGAGCGGTTTCCAGACGTTGTTCTACAAGGAGCTGCTGCGCTTCTGGAAGGTTTCGTTTCAGACCGTGCTCGCGCCGGTGATCACGGCGCTGCTGTATCTGACCATTTTCGGTCACGCGCTGTCGGGGCGCGTAGAGGTGTATCCGGGCGTCGGCTACACGAGCTTTCTCGTGCCCGGCCTCGTGATGATGAGCGTGCTGCAGAACGCGTTCGCGAACAGTTCTTCGTCGCTGATCCAGTCGAAGATCACCGGCAATCTCGTGTTCGTGCTGCTGCCGCCGATCGCGCATTGGGAAATGTTCTTCGCGTACGTGCTGGCATCGGTCGTGCGCGGGCTGTGCGTGGGCTTCGGCGTGTTCATCGTGACGATATGGTTCATCCCGATGTCTTTTTCGGCGCCGTTCTACATCATTGCGTTCGCGATCCTCGGCTCGGGCATTCTCGGCACGCTCGGTTTGATCGCGGGCATCTGGGCCGACAAGTTCGATCAACTGGCCGCGTTCCAGAACTTCCTGATCATGCCGCTCACGTTTCTTTCCGGCGTGTTCTACTCGACCCATACGCTGCCGCCCGTGTGGCGCGCGGTGTCGCATCTGAATCCGTTCTTCTACATGATCGACGGCTTTCGCTACGGCTTCTTCGGCCTGTCCGACGTGAATCCGCTGATGAGCCTTTGCATCGTCGGCGGATTCCTGGCTGTGCTGGCGCTGATCGCCGTACGTTTGCTCGCGAGCGGCTACAAGCTGCGTCACTAATTCAAGGAGACTTCCATGTTGCCGACTCCGGAGCAGGTGAAGGACTACATCGCTGGCGGCCTGTCCTGCCAGCATCTCGAAGTGGAAGGCGACGGCCAGCACTTTTTCGCGACCATCGTGAGCGATGCGTTCGTCGGCAAGCGGCTGATCGCGCGTCATCAACTGGTTTATGCGGCGCTCGGCGAGCGCATGCGCGAGGAAATTCATGCGCTCAGCATGAAGACCCTCACCCCCGACGAGTGGAAAACGGCCTGAGTCCACCCGGCGAAGCCAATCAGGTCACACGATTCAATTTACGTAACACCGGCATCACCGGCAGACAAAGGCAGTAAAGAGTGCGATTCATTCAAGACAACCGCGGCGCCGAAAACGGCTCCGCAGCAGGAAGCTCGGTCGAAGGACAAGCCATGGATAAACTGGTCATCACAGGGGGCGCGAAGCTCTCCGGCGAAATTACCGTATCGGGCGCAAAGAACGCGGCTTTGCCGATTCTTTGCGCAAGCCTTCTCACCGCCGACGACGTCCATCTGTCGAACGTGCCGAATCTTCAGGACGTGCGCACGATGGTCAAGCTGCTGCGCCAGATGGGCGTGCAGTCCGAAGTGTCCGGCGACGGCCGCGTGAGCCTCAATGCGTCGAAGGTCGACAAGCTGGTCGCGCCGTACGAAATGGTGAAGACGATGCGCGCGTCGATTCTCGTGCTCGGGCCGCTCGTCGCGCGCTTCGGCGAGGCGAAGGTGTCGCTGCCCGGCGGGTGCGCGATCGGCGCGCGTCCGGTCGATCAGCACATCAAGGGCCTGCAGGCGATGGGCGCCGAGATCAACATCGAGCACGGCTTCATCGAAGCGCGCGCGAAGCGTCTGAAGGGCGCGCGCATCATCACCGACATGATCACCGTCACCGGCACCGAAAACCTGCTGATGGCCGCGGTGCTCGCTGAAGGCGAGACGGTGATCGAGAACGCGGCGCGCGAACCCGAAGTGAGCGACCTCGCGCATCTGCTCGTGAAGATGGGCGCGAAGATCGACGGCATCGGCACCGATCGTCTGGTGATTCAGGGCGTCGACAAGCTGCACGGCGCGAAGCATGACGTCGTGCCGGATCGCATCGAGGCGGGCACGTTCCTGTGTGCGGTCGCGGCGGCGGGCGGCGATGTCACGCTGCGTCGCGTGAGCTCGCATCTGCTCGACGCCGTGACGGCCAAGCTGCGCGAAGCCGGCGTTAGCATCGAAGAAGGCGACGACTGGATGCGCGTGCGCATGGACAAGCGCGCCGGCGCGGTGAATATCCGCACGTCCGAATATCCCGCGTTCCCCACCGACATGCAGGCGCAGTTCATGGCGCTCAACACGATCGCGAACGGCACCTCGCAAGTGGTCGAGACGATCTTCGAGAACCGCTTCATGCATGTGCAGGAGTTGAACCGTCTCGGCGCGCACATCACGATCGACGGCAATACGGCGCTCGTGGCCGGCGTCGCAAAACTGTCCGGCGCCAAGGTCATGGCGACCGATCTGCGCGCGTCGGCGAGTCTCGTGATCGCGGCGCTGTGCGCGGACGGCGAGACGCTGATCGACCGCATCTACCATCTGGACCGCGGCTACGACCGCATGGAATCGAAACTGACGGCGGTCGGCGCGAACGTGCGCCGCATCAAGGGCAGCGGGAGCGAACAATGAGTTCGCTGCCGCAGACGTCGTCGTCGGTGGAGCCTAGCGCGCCCCTCACGCTCGCGTTGTCGAAAGGGCGTATCTTCGAGGAAACGCTGCCGCTGCTCGCCGCAGCCGGCGTGCAGGTGGCCGAAGATCCGGAGAGCTCGCGCAAGCTGATCCTGCCGACCACGAATCCGAACCTGCGCGTGATCATCGTGCGCGCGACCGACGTGCCGACCTACGTCGAATACGGCGCGGCGGATTTCGGCGTCGCGGGCAAGGACGTGCTGATCGAGCACGGCGGCAGCGGCCTGTATCAGCCGATCGATCTGGACATCGCGCGTTGCCGCATGTCGGTGGCCGTGAAGTCGGGCTTCGATTACGCGAGCGCGGTGCGCCAGGGCGCGCGTTTGCGCGTCGCGACGAAATACACCGAGACCGCGCGTCAGCATTTCGCGGCGAAGGGCGTCCACGTCGATCTGATCAAGCTGTACGGTTCGATGGAACTCGCGCCGCTCGTCGGCCTCGCCGATGCGATCGTCGATCTGGTCAGCTCGGGCGGCACTCTGCGGGCGAACAACCTTGTCGAGGTCGAAGAGATCATGCAGATTTCATCGCGCCTCGTCGTGAATCAGGCGGCGCTCAAGCTGAAGCGCGCGGCGCTCAAGCCGTACCTCGACGCCTTCGAGCGCGCCACGGCCGCAACAGGAAATTAGGCGAGCCGCACGCCGCGGCGCGCCAACAGGAAAACGGAAAACCAGCATGTCTATCAAGATTCGCAAACTCGATTCCAGCGCCGACGGTTTTCAGAAGGCGCTGCGTGCGGTTCTCGCATTCGAGGCGAGCGAGGACGAGGCGATCGAGCGCTCGGTCGCGCAGATTCTCGCGGACGTCAAGGCGCGCGGCGATGAGGCCGTGCTCGAATACACCAACAAGTTCGATCGCCTGAAGGCGAAGAGCGTGGCGGCGCTCGAATTGCCGCTGTCCGAAATGGAAGCCGCGCTCGAAGGGCTCGAGCCGAAGCGCCGCGCGGCGCTCGAAGCGGCTGCAGCGCGTGTGCGCGGCTACCACGAGAAGCAGCGCATCGAGTGCGGCAGTCATAGCTGGCAATACACCGAAGCCGACGGCACCGTGCTCGGGCAGAGAGTCACGCCGCTCGATCGCGCGGGCATCTACGTGCCGGGCGGCAAGGCCGCGTATCCGTCGTCGGTGCTGATGAACGCGATTCCGGCGCGCGTCGCGGGCGTGAAGGAAATCGTGATGGTCGTGCCCACGCCCGACGGCGTGAAGAATCCGCTCGTGCTCGCGGCGGCGCTGCTCGGCGGCGTGGATCGCGTGTTCACGATCGGCGGCGCGCAGGCTGTCGGCGCGCTCGCGTACGGCACGCAAAGCGTGCCCGCGGTCGACAAGATCTGCGGCCCGGGCAACGCGTATGTCGCGTCTGCGAAGCGTCGCGTGTTCGGCACGGTCGGCATCGACATGATCGCGGGGCCGTCCGAAATTCTCGTCATCTGCGACGCCACCACCGATCCGCGCTGGGTCGCGATGGACCTGTTCTCGCAAGCCGAGCACGACGAACTCGCGCAATCCATTCTGTTGTGCCCGGACGACAACTTCATCCAGCGCGTCGAGGATGCGATCGTCGAACTGTTGCCGTCGATGCCGCGCCGCGATGTCATCCAGCGTTCGCTCGAAGATCGCGGGGCGCTCATCAAGGTGAAGGACATGGAGCAGGCGTGCGCGATCGCCAACGACATTGCGCCGGAGCATCTGGAGATTTCCGCGCTCGATCCGCATCAGTGGGCCGCGCAGATTCATAATGCAGGCGCGATGTTCCTCGGCCGCTACACGAGCGAAAGCCTCGGCGACTATTGCGCCGGTCCGAACCACGTGCTGCCGACTTCGCGCACCGCGCGCTTCTCGTCGCCGCTGGGCGTGTACGATTTCATGAAGCGTTCGAGCGTGATCGAAGTGAGCGCGGACGGCGCGCAGACGCTCGGCGAAATCGCGGCGGAACTGGCGTACGGCGAAGGCTTGCAGGCGCATGCGAAGAGCGCCGAGTATCGAATGAAAAACATCGGCTGAATCAGGCCGACCCGAATGAACGAGGCGGCCTGAGAGCCGCCGCACGACCGGCGAGAGAGACGCCGGCAAATCATGACGACAGCACAAGACATCATTCGTCCCGACGTCCTCGCGATGACGAGCTATCCCGTGCCCGACGCCACGGGTCTGATCAAGCTCGACGCGATGGAGAATCCGTACACCCTGCCCGCCGATCTCGCCGAACGTCTCGGCGCGCATCTCGCGGGCGTCGCGCTGAATCGCTATCCGGCGCCGCGCCCCGCGGATCTGCTCGCGAAGATCAAGCGCGCGATGGACGTTCCCGCGGCCTGCGACGTACTGCTCGGCAACGGCTCGGACGAACTGATCAGCATGATGTCGGTTGCGTGCTCGAAGCCGGGCGCGAAGGTCGTTGCCCCCGTGCCGGGCTTCGTGATGTACGAGATGTCGGCGAGGTTCGCGCATCTCACGTTCGTCGGCGTGCCGCTGAACGCGGACTTCACGCTCGACGCCGACGCGCTCGTCGCCGCCATCGAGGAACACGCGCCCGCGCTCGTCTATCTCGCGTACCCGAACAATCCGACCGGCACGCTCTACGACGACGCCGACATGGAACGCGTGATCGCGGCGGCATCGCGGAGTCTCGTCGTGATCGACGAGGCGTATCAACCGTTCGCCGAGAAGAGCTGGATGCCGCGCGCGGCGGAGTTCGATAACGTCGTCGTGATGCGCACCGTGTCGAAGCTCGGCCTCGCAGGCATCCGTCTCGGCTACATGGCCGGGCGGCCTCAATGGATCATGCAGTTCGACAAGGTGCGCCCGCCGTACAACATCAACGTGCTGACGCAGGCAACCGCCGATTTCCTGCTCGATCACCTCGATGTGCTCGACGCGCAGGCCGCCGATCTGCGCGCGCAACGCGCCGCGCTCGCGCGCGAAGTGGCCGCGCTGCCCGGCATGACGGTTTATCCGAGCGCGGGCAATTTCCTGCTCGTGCGCGTGCCGGACGCTGCCGTTGCTTTCGAAACCCTGCTGACTTCCCGGGTTTTGATAAAAAACGTGGGTAAAATGCATCCATTGCTGGCCAATTGCGTGCGTTTGACGGTCGGAACGGCCGAAGAAAACGCACACATGGTCGCGGCGCTGAAAAAGCTCGCGCCGAACTGAAACCCCACTTTTCGAAAGTCTCAAGGAATCACCATGCGCATTGCGGAAGTCGTTCGCAACACCAGCGAAACGCAGATCCGTGTGAAGCTCGATCTGGACGGCACCGGCAAGCAGAAGCTCGCCACCGGCGTCCCGTTCCTCGATCACATGCTCGACCAGATTGCCCGTCACGGGTTGTTCGACCTGGACATCGAAGCGCATGGCGACCTCCATATCGACGATCACCATACCGTCGAAGATACCGGCATCACGCTCGGGCAGGCGGTGGCGAAGGCCATCGGCGACCGCAAGGGCATTCGCCGTTACGGGCATTCGTACGTGCCGCTGGATGAAGCGCTGTCGCGTGTCGTGATCGATTTTTCGGGCCGTCCGGGGCTCGAATTCCACGTGCCGTTCACGCGCGCGCGCATCGGCACGTTCGACGTGGACCTCACCATCGAATTCTTCCGTGGCTTCGTCAATCACGCGGGCGTGACGCTGCATATCGACAACCTGCGCGGCATCAACGCGCATCATCAGGTCGAAACCGTGTTCAAGGCGTTCGGCCGCGCGCTGCGCATGGCCGTCGAAATGGACGAACGCGCGGCGGGACAGATTCCGTCGACCAAGGGCAGTCTCTGATCCACCCACGCCGCTTCGGCGCGCGCGCGTCGAGAACACGATGGATCTGTTCAAGTCGTTTATATCGTTGCTCGCGCTGATCAATCCGATCGGCGCGATACCGTTTTTTCTGAGCCTGACCTCGCAGCAGTCCGATATCGAAAGACGCAATACGATTCGCGTCGCGTCGATTTCGGTGTTTTGCGTGATCGCGGTGACGGCGCTGCTCGGGCAGCAGATCATCGCGTTCTTCGGCATTTCGGTCGGGTCGTTCGAAGTGGGCGGCGGCATCATCATGCTGCTCATGGCGATCAGCATGTTGAACGCGCAAGTCGGCAACGCGCGCTCGACGGCGGAAGAGCGCATGGAAGCCGAGGAGCGCAACAGCATCGCGGTCGTGCCGCTCGCGATTCCGCTGCTCACCGGCCCGGGTTCGATCAGCACCGTGATCGTCTATGCTGCCAATGCGCAGCACTGGTACGACCGCTTCGGCCTCGTCCTGCTGGGCGCGATCATCGCGGGGCTGTGTTTCGGCGCGCTGAATCTCGCCGAGCCGATCGCGCGCGTGGTCGGGCGCACCGGAATCAATATCGGCACGCGTCTCATGGGTTTGATGTTGTCCGCGCTGGCGGTGGAGTTCATCGTCAACGGGGTGAAGGCCTTGATGCCATCTTTGAAATGACTACTTCGATTGCGATTGTTGATTACGGAATGGGCAACCTGCGCTCGGTCTACCAGGCGCTGAAAAAGGCTGCACCCGAAGCGAACGTGGCGATCGTCGATCAGCCGCAAGGCATCCACGCGGCGGATCGCGTCGTGCTGCCGGGCCAGGGCGCGATGCGCGACTGCATGGCGCATCTGGCCGAATCCGGTCTGCAGGAAGCGGTGATGCAGGCGGCGCGTGAAAAGCCGATGCTCGGCGTGTGCGTCGGCGAGCAAATGCTCTTCGACTGGAGCGAGGAAGGCGACACCAAAGGCCTCGGCCTGTTGCCCGGCAAGGTCGTGCGCTTCCAGCTCGACGGCCTGCTGCAGGACGACGGCTCGCGCTTCAAGGTGCCGCAAATGGGCTGGAATCGCGTTCGTCAGGCGCAGGCGCACCCGCTCTGGGACGGCGTCGCGGACGGCGCGTTCTTCTATTTTGTGCACAGCTACTACGTGGTGCCGGAGAATCCGGCCCACACATCTGGCGAAACCGTGTACGGCAGCGCATTTACGTCGGCGGTCGCGCGCGACAATATTTTCGCGACCCAGTTTCACCCGGAAAAGAGCGCGGATGCCGGGTTGCGCCTGTACCGCAATTTTGTGCATTGGAACCCGTGAAATGCCTCGCGCGCTAGCGTTTTCGCCTATTACTACGGGCGCGTGACCGTTGCAAGACTTGTACTACACTAGCGAGACGGTGCGCGGCACAGGCAAGAAAGGCTGCACGTGCGCCGTTTTGATTAACTTTACCCAGAAAATACGCGATACCTATGCTGCTCATTCCGGCCATCGATCTTAAGGACGGTCAGTGCGTGCGCCTCAAGCAAGGCGATATGGACCAGGCGACCATTTTTTCAGAAGATCCTGCAGCGATGGCCCGACATTGGGTCGATCGCGGCGCGCGACGGCTGCATCTCGTCGACCTGAACGGCGCGTTCGCCGGCAAGCCGAGGAACGGCGACGCGATCCGCGCGATCATCGACGAAGTCGGCAGCGAAATTCCGGTGCAGCTCGGCGGCGGCATTCGCGATCTGGAAACCATCGAACGCTATCTGGACGACGGCCTCGCCTACGTGATCATCGGCACTGCGGCGGTGAAGAACCCCGGTTTCCTGCGCGATGCGTGCAGCGCGTTTGGGGGGCACATCATCGTCGGTCTGGATGCGAAAGACGGCAAGGTGGCCACCGACGGCTGGAGCAAGCTGACCGGTCACGAGGTCGTCGATCTCGCGCGCAAGTTCGAGGACTACGGCTGCGAATCGATCATTTATACCGACATCGGCCGCGACGGGATGCTTCAGGGCATCAACATCGACGCGACCGTGCGCCTTGCGCAGGCGGTGAAGATTCCGGTGATCGCGAGCGGCGGGCTGTCGAGCATCGCGGACATCGAGTCGCTCTGCGAGGTCGAGGATGACGGCGTCGAAGGCGTGATCTGCGGCCGCGCGATCTATTCCGGCGATCTCGATTTCAAGGCTGCCCAGACGCGCGCCGACGCGCTGCGCGAACCCGACGGCGCGTAAATCCATCGCGGCGCGAGCGCTTCCGGGGAGCACGCGGGCGGCTTCGTCCGCCCTCATTTCGTACCGAATCAGTAGTGGCAAGCACATGGCTCTCGCAAAACGCATCATTCCCTGTCTCGACGTGACCGCCGGTCGGGTGGTCAAGGGCGTCAACTTCGTCGAACTGCGCGACGCGGGCGATCCCGTCGAAATCGCGCGCCGCTACGACGATCAGGGCGCCGACGAACTCACGTTCCTCGACATCACCGCGACCTCGGATCAACGCGATCTGATTCTGCCGATCATCGAGTCGGTGGCCTCGCAGGTGTTCATTCCGCTGACGGTCGGCGGCGGCGTGCGCGCGGTCGAGGACGTGCGGCGGCTGCTCAACGCGGGCGCGGACAAGATCAGCATGAATTCGTCGGCGGTCGCGAATCCGCAGCTCGTGCGCGACGCGTCGGACAAGCACGGTTCGCAGTGCATCGTCGTCGCGATCGACGCGAAGCGCGTGTCGGCCCAGGGCGACACGCCGCGCTGGGAGGTCTTCACGCACGGTGGCCGCAAGGCGACCGGCATCGACGCGATCGAATGGGCGCGCAAGATGGCCGAGTACGGCGCGGGCGAAATTCTGCTGACCAGCATGGATCGAGACGGCACCAAGGCTGGATTCGATCTCGCGCTGACGCGCGCCGTATCGGACGCGGTGCCGGTGCCGGTGATCGCATCGGGCGGAGTCGGAACGTTGCAGCATCTCGCGGACGGTATCGTCGAAGGTCACGCGGACGCGGTGCTCGCGGCGAGCATCTTCCACTACGGGGAGCACACCGTCGGCGAGGCGAAGCGCTTCATGGCGGATCACGGCATTTCGGTGAGGACGTAAGCGGTGAGCGATCAAATGACCTGGCTCGACAAGGTGAACTGGGACGCGAACGGGCTCGTGCCGGTGATCGCGCAGGAAGCATCGACCAACGACGTGCTGATGGTCGCGTGGATGAATCGCGAGGCGCTCGCGAAGACCATCGAACTGAAGCGCGCGGTGTACTTCTCGCGCTCGCGTCGGCGCCTGTGGTTCAAGGGAGAGGAGTCGGGCCACGTACAGCATGTTCACGACGTGCGCCTCGATTGCGACGAAGACGTCGTGCTGCTCAAGGTGGAGCAGGTATCGGGCATCGCGTGCCACACCGGCCGCCATTCCTGTTTTTTTCAGAAATTCGAAGGCACGGCGGAAAACGGCGAGTGGGTCGCCGTCGAACCGGTGCTGAAAGACCCGGAAAGCATTTACAAATGACGCAAGCCAATACGCTGGACACGCTGCTGCGCCTCGCCTCCGTCATCGACAGCCGCAAGGGCGGCGATCCGGAACAATCCTACGTTTCCAGACTCTTTCACAAAGGTGACGACGCGGTCCTGAAGAAGATCGGCGAGGAAGCGACGGAAGTCGTGCTCGCCGCGAAGGATGCGCGTCATGGCGGCGCGCCGAAAGCGCTCGTCGGTGAAGTCGCCGATTTGTGGTTTCATTGTCTCGTGATGCTGTCGCATTTCGACCTGAGCCCCGCAGACGTGGTCGCGGAACTGGAACGTCGCGAAGGCCTGTCGGGGATCGAGGAAAAAGCGCTGCGCAAGTCGCGCGAGCGCGAGCAAGGCGGCAGCTGACGAGCATTTCGCTTCGAGCGAAGGAGGGCAAGCATGAACCGGCAGTACGAACCCTATCCGCCACCTGTCGTTCAGAACTCGGATGATCCTGAGCGTCTGCGCAGCATGCGCACGTTCACACACATTCTGTACGCGTTGTACGCCGTCTATTGGCTGACGGGCGGGCTGACCGGCCTCGTCGCCATCATCCTCAACTACATCAAGCGTGGCGACGCCACCGGCACGCCGTACGAAGATCACTTCACCTGGCAGATCCGCACGTTCTGGGTGTCGGTGCTCGGGCATGTAGTCGGCTTTGCGCTGATATGGGTCTTCGGACTTGGCTTCCTGATTCTGGGCGTCGTCTGGATATGGACGCTGTATCGCATCATCAAGGGCTGGCTGTTCCTCTACGAGAACAAGACGATCGAACCGCGCGCATGGTTCTGATTCGGCTGTGATCGATCAGGTACGCCATCGGGAGACACGAGACACACATGAGTCACGACAACTGCATTTTCTGCAAGATCGCTACCGGGCAACTGCCCAGCACGAAGGTCTATGAGGACGATGAATTCGTCGCCTTCAACGACATCAATCCGGCGGCGCCGGTGCATGTGCTGGTGATCCCGCGCAAGCATATTGAAACACTTTCCCACTGCACAGAAAGTGACAGTCCACTGCTTGGTAGAATGGTGAGTCTCGTCGGACGTTTGGCGAAGGATCTGGGTGTCTCCTACACGGGAGGGAACACCGGATTTCGCACGGTAATTAATACCGGACCGGGCGGCGGGCAGGAGGTGTATCACATCCACGCGCATTTGTTGGCCGGCGAGCGCCCGTGGCGCCGAATGGGGTAATGCTGCAATCTAGTCAGCATTCTCCTTTCCAATGAAATATTGGGCGAGCAAAATCGATAGTCGACGTTGAGGCGATCTGCCTCGGCTGAGGCCGCAAGGCCGATCTTCCGTTCCCGGTACCCAAATCGGGGCGGAATCACGGAGAGTTTTCATTCATGGGTTCGTTAAGCATTTGGCATTGGTTGATCGTTCTGCTGATCGTGGCGCTCGTGTTCGGCACGAAGAAGCTGCGCAACATCGGCGGCGATCTGGGCGGCGCGGTGAAGGGTTTCAAGGAAGGCATGCGCGAAGGCGACACGCCGGCAAATACGACCGATCAGCGCGAACTGCCGCGTAACGGCACGGTGGACGTCGAAGCGAAGGACAAGTCCCGTTCGGGCGACTATCGCTAATCCGTCCGCCGACGGTAACCCTCCACTTTTCGTTCAATGCTCGATCTCGGTCTGACCAAAATGGCGGTCATCGGCGTCGTGGCGCTGGTGGTCCTCGGGCCGGAGCGCCTGCCCGGCGTCGCTCGCACGGCGGGGGCGCTGTTCGGGCGCGCGCAGCGCTATATCAACGACGTCAAATCGGAAGTCGCGCGCGAGATGGAACTCGATGAGCTGAAGAAAATGCGCACCGAGTTCGAAACCGCGGCGTCGAACGTCGAATCGACGATTCACGACACCCTGCGTCGCCATGAATCCGAATTGAACGATGCATGGAAAGAGGGCACATCCGTCACGCCGAGCATCGCGGGCGGCGCGGGTGAATCGGCGGACAGCGCCGCGTCGGACAAGCCCTGGGTCAGCACGTCTTCATCGACGTCGACGAGGCGCAAGAACTGGCGCGTCAAGCAGGCCGCGATTCCCAACTGGTACAAGCGCACGACCTCGCGTCGCACGCGCGTGCAGTCGGGCGCGGCGCGCGTCGCTCGCCATACGCCCGCCACCCTGCGCCGGCAGACGAAGTTCTTCTGAGCGAGCCGCGATTCCTTCATCGATGATTTCTACCGAGGGCCGGCGTGAGCGACCCGCAACACATTAAAGAAGAGCCCGTCGAAGAGACGTTCATCTCGCATCTGGTCGAATTGCGCGACCGTATCATCCGCGCGGGTGCATCGGTCATCGTCGTATTCGTCGCGCTGGTGTATTGGGCGCCGGACATCTTCAAGCTGCTGGCCCGTCCGCTGATGCAGAACCTGCCTGCCGACGGCAAGATGATCGTCACCGACGTCACCGGCTCGTTCTTCGTGCCGATGAAGGTGACGATGCTCGTCGCCTTCGTGATCGCGCTGCCGATCGTGCTGTATCAGGTCTGGGCCTTCGTTGCGCCGGGTCTGTATCAGCACGAAAAGAAACTCGTCGGGCCGCTCGTTTTCAGCAGCTACGCGCTTTTCCTGTGCGGCATGGCGTTCGCATACTTCGTCGTGTTCCCGACGATCTTCCGCGTGATGGCGCACTACAACGCGCCGCTTGGCGCGGAGATGACGACCGATATCGACAACTACCTGAGCTTCGTGCTCACGATGTTCATTGCGTTCGGGGTGACCTTCGAGGTTCCGATCGTCGTCGTGCTGCTCGCGCGCATGGGCGTCGTGTCGATCCAGAAGCTCAAACAGATCCGGCCGTACGTGATCGTCGGCGCGTTCGTCATTTCGGCGGTCGTCACGCCGCCTGACGTGTTCTCGCAACTGATTCTCGCGATTCCGCTCATCATTCTCTACGAGGCGGGCATCATCGCCGCACGGCTCGTGATCGGCAAGGATCAGGTCAAGAACGAGGAACCGGCGGCAGAGTAGGTGCGGCGAATTGTCGCGCCGGAGTTCAGCCGGCCGCAGACAAAAAAGGCAGCTTCGAGTGATCGAAGCTGCCTTTTTGCTTTCAAGGATGCCGCGCTTTATTCGTCGTTCTGGTCGCCCTGATCGCCTTGATCTTCATCCGGCATCTGTGGCGCGCGCGGCGGCGCTGGGCGCTTGCCGATCATCACGCTGACGTCCAGTTCCTTGTTCTTGCGCATCAGGTGCACCTTCACCGACGTGCCCGGCTTGATCTGCGCGACGACATTGAGCAGGCGTGTCGTGTCGGTGATCGTGTCGTCGTTGATGGATACGAGAATGTCGCCCGGCTTGATGCCCGCCTTGTCCGCCGGCCCGCCTTGCAGCACGCCCGCGACGATCGCGCCGGACTTCTGGTCGAGCCCGAACGATTCGGCGATCTCCGGCGTCACGTCCTGCGGTTCGACGCCGATCCAGCCGCGCGTGACGGTGCCGGTCGTGATGATGCTCTCCAGCACGCTGCGCGCGGTCGACACGGGAATCGCGAAGCCGATGCCGAGCGAGCCGCCGCTGCGCGAATAGATCGCCGTGTTGATGCCGAGCAGATTACCGTTCACGTCGACCAGCGCACCGCCCGAATTGCCGGGATTGATGGCCGCATCCGTCTGGATGAAGTTCTCGAAGGTGTTGATGCCGAGGTGATTGCGCCCCAGCGCGCTGACGATGCCCATCGTGACCGTCTGGCCCACGCCGAACGGATTGCCGATCGCGAGCACGACATCGCCGACACGCGTCTGATCCATCCGGCCGAGCGTGATGGCCGGCAGATTGGTCATGTTGATCTTCAGCACCGCGAGGTCGGTTTCCGGATCGACGCCGATCACTTTCGCGCTGGACGTGCGACCATCGGCGAGGGCGACTTCGATTTGATCCGCCCCGTCGACGACATGCTGGTTCGTTAGAATGTAACCTTCCGAGCTGACGATGACACCGGAGCCGAGATTCGACGCAGGCGGCTCGTCGCTCTTGCGTTTGTTCTTGTCACCGAAAAAGTAGCGGAACAGCGGGTCTTTCGCGCGCGGGTCGGGCGGCAGGTTGCCGTCCTTGCTGGAGAATACGTTCACGACGGCCGGCATCGCCTTTTGCGCGCCTTCCGAGTAGGACGATTGAGCCGGGCGCGAGCCGATGCTCGGCGCCACTTCCTGCAACGCGACGATCGGCTCGGCAAGCTGCTTGCCGAATTGACCCTGACGTTGAAGCCACTGCGGTTTCAAGGTCGCGATGATGAACATCAGGGCCAAAAGCACGGTGACCGCTTGGGCAAAAAATAGCCAGAAGCGTCTAAGCATTTGAAGGGATAGAGGATTTCATGGATCGGATCGAACTCGAATTGTATCTGAACAATCTGCTGGAAATCGGCCGCTTCAAGGACTATTGCCCGAACGGTCTGCAGGTTGAAGGCGCGCGCCGCGTGCAGAAGATCGCGACCGGCGTGACGGCCTCCCAAGCGTTCCTCGAGGCCGCGCTGGAATGGGGCGCGGACACCGTGCTCGTGCATCACGGCTATTTCTGGCGCAACGAGGCGCCGCAGATCACGGGGCGCAAGTACCGGCGGCTGCGCACGCTGATCGCCAATGACATCAATCTCTTTGCGTACCATCTGCCGCTCGACTCGCACCCTGAACTGGGCAACAACGCGCAGATCGGCGCGCGGCTCGGGCTGATCGCGGACAGCCGTTTTGCCGATCAGGATCTTGGCTGGGTCGCGACGCTCGCGATGCCGCTTTCGCTCGAGCACTTCAGCGCGATGGTCGAGAACGCGCTCGGCAGGAAGCCGCTCGTGTTCGGCGATACGAACCGGGAGTTGCGCCGCGTGGCGTGGTGCACGGGCGGCGCGCAGGGCTATTTCGAAGACGCCATCAGGGCGGGCGCTGACGTGTATCTGAGCGGCGAAGTCTCGGAGCAGACCATGCACATCGCGGCGGAATCGGGCGTGGCGTACATCGCGGCCGGCCATCACGCGACCGAGCGCTACGGCGTGCAGGCCGTGGGCGCGCACCTTTCGGAGCAATTTGATATCGAACATCTTTTTATCGATATCGATAATCCGGTTTAATACGTCATTAAGCCGGCGCGCCCAATATTGGCGCGTGCGGTTGCCTTAAATGAACGCTTCACGAGATGGCGCGAAAAACGTGGGGAAAACCCTGAAGCATCAATCACTTCGAGTGATTTTTGCTAGTCAGCCCTTGTAAATGCTAACTCCATTCGCGCACACTAACGGCGAACAACTGATGTGACGGTATAAATCCAACTCAGAAGTGGGGCGTGTGATGCGAGACAAGGATGAAAAACGCGTCGACGGCGGCCGCCGTTCCTGGCTGATTGCGACGACCGCAGCAGGTGGTTTCGGAGCTGTGGCAACCGTGGTTCCTTTTGTGGGTTCGTTTGCTCCATCGGAGAAGGCCAAGGCGGCAGGCGCGCCCGTCGAGGTCGATATCAGCGGACTCAAGCCGGGCGAAATGATGACGGTCGCCTGGCGCGGCAAGCCGGTGTGGATCGTGAATCGCACCGACGAAATGCTGGCCGACGTCAAGAAGGCCGACAACGAAGTAGCCGATCCGAAGTCGAAGATGGAATTTTCGATGCCGTTGCCGGAGTACTGCAACAACGAGTATCGTTCGCGCGCCGATCGCAAGAACATCTTCGTGGCGGTTGCCGTGTGCACGCATCTGGGCTGCACGCCGACGCCACGTTTCACCGAAGGTCCTCAACCCAATCTCCCCGATAACTGGCCGGGCGGTTTCCTGTGCCCGTGCCACGGCTCGACCTATGACATGGCGGGCCGCGTCTTCAAGAACAAGCCCGCGCCGCAGAACCTGGACATTCCACCGTTCATGTTCACTTCCGCGACGCAACTCGTGATCGGCAAGGACGAAAAGGGAGAGGCGTAAATGGCGACTGCAGACAAGGAAGTGGAGACAACGGGCCTGACCGGCTGGATCGATCGCCGGTTCCCGATGACCTCGACCTGGAAGAAGCACGTTTCCGAGTACTACGCGCCGAAGAACTTCAACTTCTGGTACTTCTTCGGCTCGCTCGCGCTGCTGGTGCTGGTGAATCAGATCGTCACCGGCATTTTCCTGACGATGAACTACAAGCCCGACGCGACGCTCGCGTTCGCATCGGTCGAGTACATCATGCGCGAGGTGCCGTGGGGCTGGCTCATCCGCTACATGCACTCGACGGGCGCCTCGATGTTCTTCGTCGTCGTGTATCTGCATATGTTCCGCGGACTGATGTACGGGTCGTATCGAAAGCCGCGCGAACTCGTGTGGATCTTCGGCTGCGCGATCTTCCTGTGCCTCATGGCCGAAGCGTTCTTCGGGTATCTGCTGCCGTGGGGACAGATGTCGTTCTGGGGCGCCCAGGTGATCGTGAATCTGTTTTCCGCGATTCCCTTCATCGGCCCGGATCTGTCGCTGTGGATTCGCGGCGATTACGTCGTGTCGGATGTCACGCTCAACCGCTTCTTCGCGTTCCACGTGATCGCGATTCCGCTGGTGCTGATCGGGCTCGTGGTCGCGCATCTGGTCGCGCTGCATGAAGTCGGCTCGAACAATCCGGACGGCATCGAGATCAAGGCGAAGAAGGGACCGGACGGCATCCCGCTCGACGGCATTCCGTTCCATCCGTACTACTCGGTGCACGACTTCATGGGCGTGTGCGTGTTCCTGCTGATCTTCGCGGCGATCATCTTCTTTGCGCCGGAAATGGGCGGCTACTTTCTCGAAGCCAACAACTTCGTGCCGGCCAACCCGTTGCAGACACCCTCGGAGATCGCGCCGGTGTGGTACTTCACCGCGTTCTACGCGATGCTTCGCGCCACCACCGATCCGTTCAAGATCGTGCTGATGATCGTGATCGCGCTGCTCGGCCTGCTCTCGCTGGTGAAGGCACGCGGAAAGTGGCGGCTCGGCCTGCCGGTGCTCGCGGTCCTCGTGCTGATTTTCATGGCGCTGACGGAATCGAAGTTCTGGGGCGTGGTCGTGATGGGCACGGCGGTCGTGTCGCTGTTCTTCCTGCCGTGGCTCGACCGCAGTCCGGTGAAATCGATCCGCTATCGACCGCTCTTCCACAAGGTCTTCTATGCGATCTTCGTGCTCGCGTTCCTGATGCTCGGCTTTCTGGGTACACGACCGCCATCGCCGGCCGCGACGCTGATCGCGCAAGTCTGCGCGCTGATCTATTTCGCGTTCTTTCTCGGCATGCCTTTCTGGACGCCGCGCGGCAAGTTCAAGACGCCGCCTGAGCGAGTGCACTACAAACCTCACTGAGCGCACGTCCGGAGACAAATACGATGAAAAAATGGCTCTCTACAATAGCGATGATCGGTGCGGCGCTGCTCGCGTTCGGCGCGGCGCCGGCGTTTGCGCAGGAAGAAGCGGTGCTCGACCGGGCCCCTGACAGTTCGGACAATCTCGCGTCCTTGCAGCATGGCGCCCAGGTTTTTGTAAACTACTGCCTGAACTGCCACAGCGCGAATCTGATGCGGTACAACCGACTGACCGATCTCGGCATCAGCGAAAAGCAGATTCAGGAGAACCTGCTCTTCTCGACGGACAAGGTCGGCAACACGATGTCCATCGCGATGCGTCCTGAAGATGCGAAAGCGTGGTTCGGGGCCTCGCCGCCGGATTTGTCGGTGGAGGCGCGAGCGCGCGGCAAGGACTGGCTCTACACGTACTTGCGGAGTTTTTATCGCGATCCGACCCGGCCTACCGGCTGGAACAACCGCGTGTATGAGAATGTCGGCATGCCGCACGTGCTCTGGACGCTTCAGGGTGTTCGGGATGCGAAATTCGAGACCGATACGGACGAAAAGACGGGCGAAAAGGTAAGAAGATTCGTCGGTTACACTCAGGTTACGCCTGGTGTCATGTCGTCCGTGGATTATGATTCAACTGTGGCCGATCTCGTTTCGTACATGTCGTGGATGGCGGAACCCGCGCAGCAGACGCGCAAGCGGCTCGGCGTCTGGGTTTTGCTGTTCCTGGCGTTCTTGAGTTTCCTCGCGTGGCGCCTGAACGCGGCATACTGGAAAGATATCAAATAGCGCGCCTTCGAAGGCGTGGGTCGGCGCGACGGCGTTTTCCGCGAGAAAACGCCGCGGCCGGCCCTTCGAGTTTACTGAAGGAACTTTAAAAACATGATGGTTCTGTATTCCGGCACTACTTGCCCGTTCTCCCAGCGCTGCCGGCTGGTGTTGTTCGAAAAGGGCATGGATTTCGAGATTCGCGACGTTGACCTGTTCAACAAGCCGGAAGACATCGCGGTGATGAACCCGTACGGCCAGGTGCCGATCCTCGTCGAGCGCGACCTGATCCTGTACGAGTCGAATATCATCAACGAATATATCGACGAGCGTTTCCCGCATCCGCAACTCATGCCGGCAGATCCGGTGCAGCGCGCCCGCGCGCGCCTGTTCCTGCTGAACTTCGAGAAGGAACTGTTCGTTCACGTCGGCACGCTCGAGAACGAGAAGGGCAAGGCCGCCGAGAAGAATCACGAGAAGGCGCGCGGCGCGATCCGCGATCGCCTCACGCAACTCGCCCCGATCTTCCTGAAGAACAAGTACATGCTGGGCGAGGAGTTCTCGATGCTCGACGTCGCGATCGCGCCGCTCTTGTGGCGTCTGGATCACTACGGCATCGAGCTGTCGAAGAACGCAGCACCGTTGATGAAGTACGCCGAGCGGATTTTCAGCCGTCCGGCTTATATTGAAGCGCTGACGCCTTCCGAAAAGGTGATGCGTCGATAGTTTGAGTGCGTTGGGACGCGGCGGCGCGGGATTCACGCGGCCGCATTCCGACAGAGGAAAGTTGATGCAAGAGATTTCCACCAAGCCGTATCTGTTGCGCGCGCTGTACGAGTGGTGCACGGACAATGGTTTCACGCCTCACATCGCCGTACGGGTCGATGCCGCCACCCGCGTGCCGCGACAGTTCGTGCGCAACGACGAGATCGTGTTGAACATCAGCTTCGAGGCGACGAGCCAACTGCAGATGGGCAACGAGTGGATCGAGTTCAGTGCGCGGTTTTCCGGCAAGTCGCACAAGATCGAAGTGCAAGTGGCGAACGTGCTCGCGATCTACGCGCGCGAGAACGGACAGGGGATGGCGTTCCCGGTCGAGCAGTCGCATTCCGGCTCGGACCTGACGAGCGCCCCCGCGGGTGCGCGATCTGCTGAACGTGAGACGCGGCAGATCGAGGAGCCGCCTGCTGAGCGTGCGGATTCCGCGCCGAAAGATGAGTCGCAGACAGCCACGGATGACGATGCTTCAAAATCACCTGTGAGGTCTCACCTCAAAGTCGTTAAATGAAGTAGAATCTCGTGCTTCGCCGGCTTAGCTCATCTGGTAGAGCAGTTGATTTGTAATCATCAGGTGGCGGGTTCGAGTCCTGCAGCCGGCACCAAGACTTATGTCGACGGGTCGTGCGATGTCCGCACGACCCGTTTGCTTTGAGTCGGTTGGATAAGTAGGTTAAGTCGATAAGAAATGCTTCAAATTCTTGTTGACGCGAACCGAAAAGTTGTTCATAATCTCGTTTCTCTGCTGCTGATGCAGCGACGCAAGACGGAAGGTGAGGCGACTGAAGTTGCCGGGGTTTTGCGATGTGCTCTTTAAAAACTAACAGCCGATAAGTGTGGGCGCTTGATGCGAGTGCGGTTTTGGTCTTTCGGGACTGAAGCTAAAGCAAAAGTAT
>LRBF01000218.1 GCA_001580565.1 Caballeronia megalochromosomata
GCACAGGGGCAGCGCTAATAGACCGACACGAAAACGGGATCCGAAGAAGGCCTATGGCTGAGTCCAGCGATTCCCTACCGCATGAACGTGAGCGCAACCGTATCCTGATCGGTATGCCGTCCGAGCAGATTCAACAACCCCGCGAGGTTCTCGCGCTGATCCGGCGCGGCCGTCGCAGTGCCCTGAAACGAAGTCGATTCCTGCGAAATCGAGCCATTGCCGGTGAGCATGAGCGGCCCTTTGCTCGTCGAAAGATCGATCGTCGCCGATGCGCCCTGCGCCTGCAACGCAACCCGATACGAGCCGAGCGGCTTCACCCGCGAAACGCGCGAAGCCATGTCCGCGAGCGTGACGATCACCTGCCCGTACGCGTTGCGGTTCAGCAAGCGGAACTCGGTCCACGATAGCCGCACGTTGCCATCGAAGTCCAGCGTGTTGAACGGCGCACCTAGGCCCGCGAGCAGCGTCGCAGGCACGGCGATTTGGCCCGACGTGACGGTCGCGCCACGCGTCGTGGCATCGACGGTCACGGCATCGGGCATCGCGTCGGTCTGGCGCATCGTCATGTGCACGCGGCCCGTAAAGAGCGGCAGGAAGGACGTCGTCCATTCGATACGCCCCGGCAGGAGCGTCGCGCCCGCGCCGTCGCTGCCCGCCGCGAGCATCAGCGTGGCCGAGCCTTTCCAGAGCGATCCGTCCGGATCGACCAGATTCACGTGGCCGCCCGTCGACTTCGAGAACTGCGGCACGATCCACGCGGCCGGCATCATCGCCAGCAGCGTGCCGGCGACCGATATCACGATCACGAAAAGCGCCGGCAAGGCGAGCCGGAAACGTCGCGTCCAGTAACTCATTTCGCGCCGGCCGGTTGCAGCGATGCCGTCAGATCCACCTGGCCATCCGGCTTCAGCGCCGTGACGTGCGCCTCCGACACCTGCACCTTGAACTGCTTGCGCGCGTCGTCGAGCCACATCGTCCAGTTCGGAAACGAGGCGTTCTTCAACTGGATCTGCACCGCCGCGCCGATCACCTGGATCTGCGTGGGCTGCATGCCGTTGTCCGCGAGCGACTTTGCAAGCGCATCGCGCAGCGCGCCGCCCGTCGGCATCACGCCTTCGGCGGCGGGTGCGAGCGAGCGCGCGTCGTTGGCCTGCGCGGTCATCGTCGCGAGCTGGCGCTGCATCGTGGGCAGGGTGTCGCGCAGCCGCGCGCGGCCTTCGTAAGCCGGCGCCCACAGCACGAGATACACGAGCACGAGTCCGAGCGCGAGGCCGCCCCACATCAGCAGCGTCTTCTCGCGCGGCGTGCGCGCTTCCCAGAAATCCGACAGTGAACGTGCGATTTCCGCTTTCATTGGCCGCTCCTGATCGTCCATTTGCCGGTGTTGCTGTCGATCGAACCGTTCAGCCCGTTCGCGGCGAGGCGCTTCGACAGGTCGGAATCGACCTTCGTTTCCGGCTTGAAGGTCACTTCGAGTCGACGGTCGCGATAGTCGAGGCCTGCTACGCCATTCACCGGAACAGGTCCGAGCGAGCGCGCGAGCCCGTCCGCGAGCGACAGAAAATCCGACGGCGACAGTTCGCCCGACGCCACGCGCAGGCGATCGAGATTGCGCGACATCTGATCGGGCGCATCGAGCACGACGGTCGTCTTCGGAAACGCGGCGAGCAGCAGTTCGGTTTCCTGCGTGTTGATCGTGTCGCGCAGGCGCGCGAGTTGCAGCCACTGCACATTGACGCCGATGATCGACACCACAATGGATGCCGCCACGAGCGCGATCGGCACGCGCAGGCGCCGCATCGTCGCGCGGTCGAGCCGCCACGGCTGCGCGGCGAACTCGAACTGGCACAGGTCGAAGCGGCTCGCGAGCGCGTTGCGCGCGAGCGCCTCGAACGTGATCGGCTGCGCGCCGGCGATGGCCGCCGCAGCATTGCGCGAACCCGACAGGCGCGGCTCGTCGCCGGGAAGATCGGCGAGCGCATAGAGCGTCGCGGGATGATCGCCCGCGAGCGCCGCGAGTGTCGCCGCGATCGAATCGGCGGGCAGCGCCAGGCCTTCGCCGAGCGCCGCGCGTTCACCGCGCGCAATCGCGATTTCGATGCGCGGCGCACCGATCGCCGCAGGCGAAGGCGCAGCCATCTCGCCGATCAGCGCGGGCGCGGTCGACACGACCTGACCGAGCAGACCCGCGACGAACGGCGTCGGCGGCGCTTCCGTTTTCTCGCCTTCAGCGCCCTCTTCCACGGGCGCCGCGGCCGGAACCGGCAGGCAGCGCATCGCGGGCACGGCCTTCACGTTGCGATGTCCCGCGCCCGAAAACGCGCCGAGCACGAAGCGGAACCAGCCGCGATCGATCACGCCGACCACGCGCCGGCCATCGGCGAGCGCGACCGGGTCGACCGCGACATGACACGTCTGCGGATCCTGAATGAGCTGATCCTCGACGACGTTCGGCAAGGCCTGGCGCAAGCGCGGTCCCTTGAGCGGCGGCACGGAAGCGGCAAGCAGCAGCGTGTCGCGCGCGGCGACGATCAGCACCGTCGCACTCGCGCGCGGCAGCAGCCCGAGCGCCGCGCGGCCGACGCGCTGGGACTCGCCGCGCTTGTCGAGCAGCAGAAACGGCAGATCCGGCAGATGCCACTCTTCCGAGCGCACCGCGGGATCGCGCGGCGGCAATAAAACGATCAGTGTGCTCAAAGGCCACTTCCTCTCATCAATGACTGCGGCACGTCGTCACTGCGCATCGCGCGTGTAGACGATGCGCGTCGTGTGCGTCGTCGGATCGCGATACACGAGCGTCGTGCGCTCCAGTTGCGCGCGTTCATGTTCCACGCGCCCGTTGATCACGAAATACTTCGTGGTGACGTCCATCTCGTTCGGATCGACCGACACCGTCTTGACGCCCGCGCCGGTCAGCGCGAGCTGCACGTTGCCGACATCGTGGAAGAACACCGTCTCCCGGCGCGCGACGAACGCCTGCGCCTGCGACAGGTTCATGCCGGGCACCACGGCCGCGATCACTTCGGCGGGCGCGGTGTTCATGTTCACGGCGGACGTCGTCGGCAGCACAGTGACGAACGGGCGCAACTTCGCGACCGCTTCGGACGAAAAGCCCGGCACGTCGAGCAGCGAGTCGACGGTGATCATCTGCAAAGGCGCAACGGGCGCGTTGCTATCCGCGTCCTTCAATCCGGGATCGTCGGTGAAATTGCCGCCGCCCGTGCCGCCGCTTTGTGCAATCGCCGCCAGGGTCGTCGCTTCGGTGTTCGTGCCGGTCGCCGTAGTCGCGCTCGCGCCCGTCTGCGTCTGAAAGCGGGTCGCGGAGCGCGCGAGGCCCGCGCGCATCTGCAGCGCCACCGTCTTCGCCAGCGAGCCGTTGAGGCCGATCATCGTGAGCAGACGCTGGAACACCTGAATCTGCGCGACGTTGATGGTCAGCACGCCGGGCGTCGGCGTCGAGACCAGATTGCGCAGATTGAACTTCGCCTGCGCATCCTCGATCGAGCCGGACAAATACGTCGATGCGCCCTGCTGCGCGCGCACTTCGCCGATCTGCCCGAGAAAGTCCGACAGCTTCGTCTTCGCGATCGGCACGCCCCACACGCCGCCGAGATACGTGACCGTCGGCGAGGTATCGGCTTCCGAGCGCAGGATGAGGCGCGTCCAGTCGAGCGCGCTACGCGAAATCCACTGCGCCTGCGCGAGCAGTCGCTGATTCTCGATGCGGCGAATCTGCACCTGCTGACGCCACAGCATGCCCGAGACGAGAATCGCCGCGAGCGATACGACGAGCAGCGCGCTGATGATCGCGACGCCGCGTTGCCTTTTCGGGTTCGGGGCGCGCATGTTCATTCTCCGACCAGAAACACGCGCGTGAGCGGCGTCGCGAGCGAGCGCGCGCCGACCGCGACCTGAACGCCCGACACCGCGCGCGGCAGCGGCGCGTTGCCGAGCTGCGGCACTTTCAGGTTGTTGTCGTTCTGGTTGATCTGCGCGAGCACGTCGCTCATGCGCGTCGTCCAGCCTTTTTCCGGGATGTAGACGCGCGTCGCGAGCGACGCCACGCCGCCCATCAGCGGAATCGAGCTCCAGCCATCCCCCGTGTCGCCCGACGTCAACGCGCGCCGCACTTCACCGACATTCGACAGCGGCGGCGACGCGAAGCGCACGATCCGCCCGCTCGACAGCCGGTAGCGCACCACCTGAAGCCGCGGCGGCGTGCCCGGCGCAAACACGCCGCGCACGATCTGCAGCGAGCCGTTGCCGACCTGCACGGCGGGCTGGCCGGCTTCGTCGTCGGTTGCGGCCTGGCGCGCGTCGATACGCATCTGGTCGAACAGTTGCGCGACGACGCGCTCGTCTTCCATCGCGTTCTCGATCGTCGCGCGGCCTCGGATCACCGAGTCGAGTCCGCGCCACGACAGCACCGCGAGCACCGCGAGAATCGCGATGGCGATCAGCATCTCCAGCAGCGTGAAGCCGCGCTGCTTTCTGCGGCGGTCAGAGCGAGCGGTTCGTTTCATTCGCCACCACCGTGACCATTTGCGCCAGATTGCCGGAGCGGCCCGGCGTCGAGACGAACATCTCGACGCGCCGGAAAATCGGATTGGGCGTCTGGCTCACGCGCTGCGTGCATACGAGCTTCAGATTGCCCTGCGAGCAGTCGAAGGTGCGCGAGCCGATCTCCGGAAACTGATGCGAGAGCCGCAGTTGCGCGAGTTCGTTGTCCGCGCTCCAGCCCGCGAGCAACCGCCGATGCAGGTCCGCTTCGCCCGTCGCGAGCGAGCCGACCGCGCGTATCGATGCGGCGAGCGCCACCGCGATGATCGCCAGTGCGACGAGCACTTCGATCATCGTAAAGCCGCGCTGATGTCGACGGGATGGGCGCATCACCGCACCTGATAGCGGCCGTTGCCGCTGCCGATGATCGTCACGCGGCCCACTGCCGAGAACAGTGTGATTTCCATCGGCGCGTCGATGGCTTCGGTGCCGAACACGAGCCGGTTCACCGTCTTGTCCGAGTCGAGGAACTGGATCGACACGCCGGTCACGCCGCCTTCCCAGCGCCGCTGGCGCAAGAGGTCGTCGCGCAACGGGCGCCAGCCGTCTTCGGTGCGGATGTCGAAGCGAAATCCGCCGTCGAGCGGCTGCCACGCGATCGGCCGCGCGCGCACCTGCGCCTCGTCGCCCGCGGATTCGAACAGCAGCGCGAGACGCTGCGCTTCCTCGTTGAGATCGGTTCGCGGGTTGCGCGTCAGTTGCAGCGACGCGAGCGACACCAGCAAGCCCGCGATCACCAGCACCACGAGCATTTCGAGCAGCGTGAAGCCCGCGTTGTGTCGCGTATGTCGGTGCCTGTTCACGCCGCTTTCCTTCGTCTACCGTCGGACGGTTATTGCCACGAGCCGACGTCGGCGTCATTGCCTTCGCCGCCGGCCTTGTTGTCCGCACCGTAGCTGAACACGTCGATTTCGCCGTGCACGCCCGGATTCAGATATTGATACTGCGCGCCCCACGGATCGGCCGGCAGGCGTTCCAGATAGCCGCCGTCCTTCCAGTTGTTCGGCACCGGCTCGGTCGTCGGCTTTTCGACGAGCGCGCGCAGGCCCTGCTCCTGCGTGGGATAGCGGCCGTTATCGAGGCGATACAGCTTCATCGCCTGCATGATGGTGCCGATGTCCTGCTTCGCGGCGACGCGGCGCGCCTCGTCCGGGCGGCTCATGATCTTCGGCACGATCAGCGCGGCGAGAATGCCGAGGATCGCGATCACGACCATGATTTCGATCAGCGTGAAGCCGCGTTGACGGCGTCCTTGCGCCTGAGCCTGTTGAATTCGCATGCGGCGTTGTGTCCACATTTGCATGACTGCTACCTCTTGAATTGAAAATTATCGTTTCCGGGCCTCATGCCCGGTGATGATTGAAAAAATCGTGCGGCTTCCTGTCGTGCCGAAACCGCCGCTCATTCTATCGATCTGCTTTCGTCGCGTGACATCGCCGCGCGCGAGGCATCGCGTCGCGTTCAGCGCACCCAGATCGTCGGGCCGGGCGGATTCTGCGGCAGGAAGATCTCCGACTTCACGCCGTTGCGGTCGATGATGATCGAGCGCGCGCGCACTTCCGAGAGCTTCACGCCTTGCGTGAGCGGGCCGCCCAGCGACACGGCCTTGGCCGGTTCGCCACCGTAGCTCACGATGGCCGCCGCGCCGCCCTGCAACGCGAGAATGCCGAACAGATGCACATCCGAATTGGCCTGACGCTCCAGCCGCCCGCCGAAAATGGTCGCGGCCTGTTCGACCGACGGCGCACGCGTCGCCGCCGCGGCGGGCGACGGCGCGCTCTGACGCGCGGTCAGCGTCACGACCCAGTACGTCACCGTCACGCAGAAGAGCGCGAGCGCGGCGAGCGTCAGTAAGCGAGTTTGAAGGGCGTTCATCACTGCACCAGATTATTCAGTTCGATGATCGGCAACATCACGGCCAGCACGATCACCAGCACGACGCCACCCATCGCGAGAATCAGCAGCGGTTCGAGCAGGCTCGTGAGGAACATCGTGCGCCGTTCGAGCTCGCGCGCTTCGCCGTCGGAGGCGCGGTCGAGCATCGTGGTGACGTCGCCGGTCGCTTCGCCCGAGCGGATCAGGTGAACCAGCACGGGCGGAAACGTCTTCGTGTTGCCGAGCGCGCGCGAGAGCGACGAGCCTTCGCGCACGCGGATGATGGCGTCGTCGACGTTCTCGCGCATCGCCGTGTTGCTGAGCGTTTCACCGGCCGCCTGCAGCGCGCGCAGGATCGGCACGCCGGCGGCGGTCAGGATCGCGAGCGTGCTGGCGAAGCGCACCGTGTTATAGCCGCGCACCAGCTTGCCGACGAGCGGCGCGCCGAGCAGCCACCGGTCGAACGACATGCGCGGCCCGGGCCGCGCGAGGATGCTCTTCACGAGCCACGCGAAAATCACCACGCCGATCAGCACCGCCCACCAGTAACTGCGGACGAAGCCGGAGAGCGCCATCATCATGACGGTCAAAAAAGGCAGCGCCTGCTTCGTGCTCGCGAATACGTTGACGACCTGCGGCACGACATAGCTCAGCAGAAACGTGACGATGCCGAACGCGATGATCGTAACGATGCCCGGATACGTGAACGCCAGAATGATCTTCTGCTTCAGCGCGTTACGCTGTTCGATGTAGTCCGCGAGGCGCGACAGCACGAGGCCGAGCTTGCCGGTATGCTCGCCCGCCGCGACGAGCGCGCGATAGATCTCGGGAAAGTCCTTCGGATGCTGCGCGAGCGCGTTGGCGAAGGAATGGCCGCCGAGCACTTCGGCGCGGATCGCGGCCATCAGTTCGCGGATGTAATCGCGTTCGGACTGCTCCGTCAGCACCGCGAGCGTCTCGCCGAGCGGCAGGCCCGCGATCAAAAGACTCGCGAGCTGGCGCGTGAGAATCGCCTGTTCGCGCTGCGACAGCCGGCGCCCGAGCGACAGCCGCTGCTGGCGCTCGCCGCGCGTGCGCGAGCCCGCCGCCTCGACGATGAGCGGCGTGAGCCCCTGCGTGCGCAACTGGCTGCGCGCGGCGCGGGCGCTGTCGGCATCGAGCACGCCTTTTTGCGTCTTGCCCGCGTGGTCGATCGCTTCGAAACGAAAAGCCGGCATACCTTTACTCTCCGCCCGTCACGCGCAGCACTTCTTCCAGCGACGTCACGCCCGCTGCCAGCCAGCGGTCGCCGTCCTCGCGCAGCGTGCGCATGCCCTGCTTGCGGCCCGCGTCGAGAATCTCGGCATCCGCCGCGTTGCGGTGGATGAGCGGGCGGATCTCGTCGTCGATCAGCAGCAGTTCATAGACACCGCGTCGGCCGGTATAGCCCGACTGGCCGCATCGCTCGCAGCCGACCGGATGGTAACGCTTCGTGCCGTCATCCTCGACGCGCTCTTCCTTGCACACCGGACAGAGCTGCCGCACGAGCCGCTGCGCGAGCACGCCGAGCAGCGACGAAGCCAGCAGATAAGGCTCCACGCCCATGTCGGTGAGACGCGTGACAGCGGACGCGGCGTCGTTCGTGTGCAGCGTCGCGAGCACCAGGTGACCGGTGAGCGAAGCCTGCACCGCGATCTGCGCGGTTTCGAGATCGCGGATTTCACCGATCATGATGATGTCCGGATCCTGACGAAGAATCGAGCGCAGCGCGCGCGCGAAGGTCATGCCGATGCGCTCGTTCACCTGCGTCTGGCCGATGCCCGACAGGTCGTATTCGATCGGATCTTCCACCGTCATGATGTTGGTGGTCGTGGTCTCGAGCCGCGACATCGCCGCATAAAGCGTGGTCGTCTTGCCGGAGCCGGTCGGCCCGGTCACGAGCACGATGCCGTGCGGCCGGCCGATGAGCTTGTCGAAATGGACAAGCGTGTCGCGCGCCATGCCGAGCTTTTCGAGATTCAGCCGCTGCGCGTCCTTCTCCAGGAGACGCAGCACCGCGCGCTCGCCGTGGCCGGTCGGCAGCGTGGAAACACGCACATCGACCGGACGGCCGCCCACGCGCAGCGTGATACGACCATCCTGCGGCAGGCGTTTTTCGGCGATATCGAGTTGCGCCATGATCTTGATACGCGAGATCAGCGCGCCGTGCAGCGCCTTCTTCGGGCGCACGACATCACGCAACGTGCCGTCGACGCGAAAGCGCACCACCGACGCATTCTCGAATGGCTCGATATGAATATCCGATGCCTGCTCGCGCGCCGCCTGGGTGAGCAGCGCGTTGATCATGCGGATGATCGGCGCGTCGTCCTCGGATTCGAGCAGATCCTCGACTTCCGGAATGTCCTGCATCAGGCGCGAAAGATCGACTTCGCCTTCCACTTCGCCGACCACCTGCGCCGCGCTGCCGTCGTTGCGCGCATATGCCGAATTGATCGCGGCGGCGAGTTCGTCGGCGGGCTTGCGCAGGATCGAAAGCGCGCCGAAATTGCGCGCGACTTCGGCGAGCGCGGCATCGGTCGTGCGCTCGCTGATCCAAACCTCGATGCTGTCCGCGTGCTGGTGCGCGAGCAGAATCTGCCCGCTGCGCGCGAAGCCGTAGGGCACGAGCCGGGCCGCCAGCGGCGACGCCGCGTTGCTCGCGCTCTCGACTGCACCGTTGACCGTACTCACTGCCGCACTCCCTGCTGGCCGTTCGTCGCGGCGTTACCCGGCAGGGCGTTGGTCGCGGCGTTGCCCGGCATCGCGTTGGTCGCTGCGTTGCCCGGCATGGCGTTGGTTGCGCCGTTCGAGGGAAGCCCATAGCTGCCCTGCGGCGGCATCGTCGATTGCGGCGCGGACTGGATCGGCTTCGGCGCCGGGCCCGCGTCCGGGTTCTGCGGCAACGTCGTGCTCGGGTTCGGGCCACGCGTCATGTTGGTCCAGTCGAACAGATTCTGCGCCGGCGGACCACCGCCTTCGCTCGGGCCGAGCGGCTTGGGCGGCATCAACGGCACGTTCTGATCCTTGACGAGGCGGTTATCCGTGGTCGAGCCATACTGCTGCTGGCGCAGATAGTCGTAGCGCGTGTTGGCGATCTGCGTGGCCGCCTCCTGATCGCGCACGATCACCGGGCGCAGGAACACCATCAGATTAGTCTTTGTGCGCGTCTTGCTCTCGCTGCGGAACAGGCTGCCGATGAACGGAATGTCGCCGAGCAGCGGAATCTTGCTGTTGTTGCTGTTGTACTGGTCCTGCATCAAGCCGCCGAGCACGATGATTTCACCGTTGTCGGCGAGCACGGTCGACTGGATCGAGCGCGTGTTGATGGTGACGCCGCCCGGGTTGTTGATCGTGGTCGTGTCGACCGACGAGTCTTCCTGATAAAGCTGCATCTTCAGCACGCCGCCGTCCGTGATCTGCGGCTTCACATGCAGCGTCACGCCGACGTCGCGACGGTCGAACGTGTTGAACGCGGTTACCGAGGTGGCGGCGTTCGCGGTCGGCGTCGCGTAGGAACCGGTCACGACCGGCACGTTCTGGCCGACGACGATCTTCGCTTCCTCGTTGTCGAGCGTGATGAGGTTAGGCGTCGAGAGGATGTTCGCATCCGCCGATGTCGACAGCGCCTGGAGCAGCCCGCCCAGACCGAACAGGCTGCCGAAGCGGTGCAGGAGGCCGACGTTCAGGCCCTGCGCGAGCAGACCGGTCGTCGACGTGAGCGCCGACGGATTCTGTGCGATCGCATTGCCCTGCAAGGTCAGATCGACAATGTTCGTGTTGCCGCTGCCGAAGCTCGAACTGCCGTACAGCGCGTTGTTGCCGCCGTTGGAAAGCAGCGCGCCCTGCCACTGAATGCCGAGATTCGCGCCGCTGGTCGCGGACAATTCGACGATCAGCGCCTCGATGTAGACCTGCGCGCGGCGCGCGTCGAGCTGGTCGATCACGGCGCGCAGGTTCCGGTAGACCGGATCCGCCGCGGTGATGATGAGCGAGTTCGTCGCGGCATCGGCCTGAATCATGCCGCCGCCCTGGTCGTTGCCGGAATCGTTGTCCTTGTTCGACGAGAAGCTCGAGTCCTTGTTGCCGGTGCCGCCCGACATCGGATTGCTGCTGCTGCCCGAGCTGCCGCTTAGACCGCCGGGCAGCGGCGGCATGCCCGCCGTGCCGGTGGACGTCGACGAATTGCCGAGACCGCCGCCGCTCTGACCGAAGGAATTCGAGCTGGAGTTCGACGTGTTGTCCGAACTGCCGTTGCCCTTGCCCATCATGCTGCGCAGCGTCTTGGCGAGGCGCGTGGCGTCGGCGTTGCGCAGCGGCACGACGTGCATGTTGCCCGGCTGCGAAGTGGGCGAGTCGAGCTTCTGCGCCAGTTGCTTCGCCGCCGCTAGGCGCGCGCTGCTGGATGCGCGGAACATCAGCGAGTTGGTGCGCGCGTCGGGCGTGACGGTGACCTTGAGCGTCGCGTCGGTACTGCCGATCGCGCCGGGATCGAGCAGCTTGTTCATCTGCTCGGCGACATCGATGGCGTTCGCGTTCTTCAGTGTGACGACGTCGACCGAGCGGCCCGCCGCCGTATCCACGCCCGCGATGATGCCCGCGATGCGGCGCACGTTGTCGGCATAGTCCGTGACGACGAGCGTGTTGTTCGCCGGATACGCCGCAATGGTGTTGTTCGGCGAGATCAGCGGACGCAGCACCGGCAGAAGATTATTCGCCGATTCGTTGTGCAACTGAAAGACCTGCGTGATCACCTGATCGCCGTGCGCAGCCGGCGCATTGCCGACATACGTGGGCACGCCCTGCAGCTTGGCGTCGGCTTCGGGCACGACCTTCAGGACGCCGTGATCCTGCAGCAGCGCGAAGCCCTGCATGCGCAGCGACGACTGGAGCGTCTTCAGCGCCTGGTCCTCGGGAACCGGATTCTCCGAGACGAGGTTGAGTTGCCCCTTCACGCGGGGATCGACGATGATCGTTTTGCCGGTAGCGGCGCCGATCGCTTTCGCGACCTGGTCGATGTCCGCATTGACGAAATTCAACGTCACTTGCGCGTGCGCGGCTTGCGCGACGATAAGTCCCGCCGCCAGCAGTGCCGTCGCGATACGACGCAGTGCCATAGGTTGTCTTCTCATGAATGTGATGTCAGAGCCGGGTCTCTGGGGAGCCGGCTAAGGCAGCACCGCTCGTCAGCCGAGAGCGCTGCCAACCGCAATGTGGGACGGACAGGCCGGCCCCTCGCGATCATTTTAAAAAATATGACGATAACAGCTTAATGTAACGAAAATGTGCCAATTCGTTCCATATCAGGTCGCCCTTCCGCTGCACCGTGTGCAAACCTCCAGCGCTCTCAAGCTTTCGAATAACTTGCCGATAGACCGTATCTGGGCGCTTCCCAAAGGTCGGCCGATGCACGCGGGAGCCGAATTGTACCCCGTCCAGAAGTCTTATTATTCATACATTTAGAACACGTCCGATTGACAACTCGGCGCGTTCGCCTGCATGCGGGCTTCCGGCGGTCAAGCGGGCGTATGTCTGATAGCCAACTTATGGTCTGATTCGTCAGCCGGTATGATACGGTCGGTTCCGCACTCCGGGCGGAGACAAAAAGGGTGGGTTTTCCCCATGCAGCCCGGCCGCGGGCGTTGAATTGTTGGCGTTGGCGCCAAGGCGCCGCAACGGCGGCATGACGTTCCGCATGTGCGGATGGAGTAGATAGAAGATGAAGAGATTCCTGCGACTACTTGCGATATGCGGGCCGCTCATGGCGGCCGCCTCCGCGCACGCAGACTGCTTCGACGAAGCGGCGAAGTACCAGAAAGTCAATCCGCTCATCCTGCGCGCGATCGCATGGCAGGAATCGCACAACAAGCCCGACGCCATCAACAAGAACGCCAACGGCTCGACCGATTACGGGCTGATGCAGATCAACTCGATCCATCTCAACACACTGGCCCAGTACGGCATTTCCAGCGGCACGCTGATGGAGCCGTGCAAGAGCGTGTACGTCGCCGCCTGGCATCTGCGCCAGAAAATGAACAAGTATGGCAATTCGTGGCAGGCGGTCGGTGCTTACCATTCCGAAACACCCGCGCTGCGCGACAAGTACTCGGCGCAGATCATCGAGATCCTGCGCCGCTGGAAGCTCGTCCAGGCCACGCGCTGATCTTCGCGTGCGCGCCGCGCCCGGCGCGCATTTGATGCAAAATCCCCTATTCCATCGCCCGCGCCGCCCGAACGGCTGCGCGGGCTCGCGCTCGCGCGCTCCCTTCCCTGTCACGCCCCACTGCGATGAACCAGACGCCATTGCCCATTACCGTGCTATCGGGATTCACCGGCGCGGGTAAGACCACACTCGTCGATGCCCTGCTCGCCAACGCCGAAGGACTGCGCATCGGCGCCGTGACATGCGGCAAGGCCGCGTCGGGCGCGGATCGCGAAACCACCGAACTGCCCAACGGCTGCCTCGTGCTCACGCTCGGCGACCGGTCGATGGCGGCGCTCGAAGGCGCGATCACCTGGATCGCGGAACAGCAGCGCTTCGATGCGATCGTGGTCGAATCATCGGACATCGCCGATCCGATGACGATCGCCGAGCAGCTCGCTTTCGGCGACGATGACGACGCGACCCTCGCGGGCCGCGCGCATCTCGACACGTTCGTCACCGTGATCGATGCCGCGCGCTTCCTGCGCGACTATGCGTCGTCGGACTCGCTCGCCGAGCGCGATCTTTCGCACGAAGGCCATGACGACGAAGACGATCAGACCGTCGTTGAGACGCTCGTCGGACAGATCGAGTTCTGCGATGTCATCGTCATCAACAAGATCGATCTCGTCGGCGCGGACGAGGTTGGCAATATCGCGCGCATTCTGCACGGTCTCAATCCGCGCGCGCTTCAGGTGCGCTCGCAATCGGGCAACGTGCCTGCCGGCGACGTGCTGAACACCGGCCGCTTCGATTTCGATGCGACCGCGAGCGCGCCCGGCTGGCTCGCGATTCTCAACGGCGAGGAGCCCGCGAGCGACGAACCGGATGCATCGGGCCTCGGTCATGTCGTGTATCGCGCGCGCCGGCCGTTTCATCCCGAGCGCCTGTGGACCCTGCTGCATCAGGAATGGCCCGGCGTGCTGCGCGCGAAAGGCTTCTTCTGGCTCGCGACGCGCAGCGATGTCGGCGGTTCGCTATCGCAGGCGGGCGGCACGGTGAGGCATGGCCCGGCCGGGCTCTGGTGGGCCGCGCAGGATCGCAGCGAATGGCCGACCGACGACCCCGAACTCGAAGCGGAGATCGTCGCGGAATGGCACGGTGACCCGGACGACAACAGCATCGGTGACCGTCGGCAGGAACTGGTGCTGATCGGCGAGGATCTCGATCCCGCATCCTGGGAGGAGAAGTTCGACGCATGTCTTCTGAGCGACGATGAATGGGCGCTCGGTCCCGATGGCTGGCAACGCTTCGCCGATCCGTTCCCTGCGTGGGAGGTGGAAGAACACGATCATGATCACGACCACGATCATGGTCCCGATTGCGATTGCGACGATCATCGGCATTGAGCAGACGCGACGCGCAGCCGAAAAAAAACCCGCCGAAGGCGGGTTATGTACAACTGGCTACCTCGAGTAGCCGCACAATCGGCAAGATGCTTACCGCTTGTTCACTGCGTCCTTGAATGCCTTGCCAGCCGTAAACTTGACCGTCTTTGCGGCCGGAATCTTGATGGACTCGCCAGTCTTGGGGTTGCGGCCGGTGCGCGCTGCGCGCTTTCCCGAGCCGAAGCTGCCAAAGCCGATCAACTGCACTGCGTCACCTTTCGATACAGCTTTCTTGATCACTTCGAGCAACGTGTCCAGCGTTTCGCCGGTTTGAGCCTTGCTGGCGCCGGTCTGAGCGGCTACGGCGTCGATCAATTCCTGTTTGTTCATTAAGGTTCCTTTATCAGTTTAGGTTGACACGAACAGCGCGAACGCGCCGATTATACGTGCGCAAGCCGTGCAGTCGAGTAGGGACGGCCTTCTGGCGCGCCTGACCGACGAATCGGCGTGCTCACGCGTCATCTCACCGGCATTGCTCCACTTCGTCGCCTTCACGCCGCCTCTATACGCGGCGCTTGGTATGATAGCGCAGCGCAAACCCAATCAGGATAAGGGTTTCAAAGATTTACCCTTATATTTTTTGGGCTCCCGGCCGATTTTTTGGCGTAGAACAACTGGGTCCGATCCATGCTACGCGAGCTGATCATCGAATACGGCCTGCCGTTGGTTTTTGCCAACGTTCTGCTCGAGTGCCTCGGCTTGCCGCTCCCAGCCTTGCCCACATTGGTTTTGACGGGTGCGATCAGTGTCTCGGCGAGCTTCGCAACGGGTGCCGTTTCGGGCTTCGCATCGGGTGCATGGGGATCGCTCGCGGCGATCGTCTTCACGGCCAGCATCGCCGCGATCATCGGCGACACGCTCTGGTTCTGGCTCGGACGGCGCTATGGCAGCCGCGTGCTCGCCTTCATGTGCAAGATCTCGATCTCGCGCGATACCTGCGTGAACCGCAGCCTCGACTTCTTCGGACGCTTCGGCGTGCGCATTCTCGCCTTGTCGAAGTTCATTCCCGGCTTGTCGACGCTCGCGATTCCCGTCGCGGGCGCGACCGGCATCGGCTTTGGCAGCTTCCTCTTTTACGATGCGCTCGGCGCGCTGCTGTGGTCCGGCATCGGCGTCGCGTTCGGCGCGATCTTCGCCGATCTCGTCGATCGCGCGCTCGCGTGGCTCGACCTCTTCGGGCGTGGCGTGATCGCGATCGCGGTCATCGCGCTCGCGCTTTATCTCGCCGTGCGCTGGTGGCAGCGCGTGTCGCTGTTGCGCCGGCTGCGCATGGCGCGTATCGATATCGCGATGCTGCGCGCGCTGCTCGATGGCGAACCGCCGCCGCTCGTCGTCGATGTGCGCCGCCGCGAACGACGCGCGATGGATCCCTTCGCCATTCCCGGCGCGCTGCTTCTGCACGACGACGCCGCCACGCAACTCGCCGGCATCGCGCGCGATCGCAAGCTCGTGACCTACTGCGATTGCCCGAGCGAGGTGTCCGCCGCACTCGCTGCCAAGGACCTGGCCGCGCATGGCTTCACCGATGTCGCACCGCTCCTGGGCGGGCTCGCCGCATGGCGCGCGGCCGGTTACGCGCTCGAACCGCTGATGATCGAGGACGCCGCGAACACTACTGCGCAGGCCATCGCCGAGTCGTCTTCCGCCTGATGTCTTTTCGCCTATCGCATGACCGAAACCCTGCTTTTCGCGCCGCACGATCTGCCCGCGCGCTGGCGGCGCAGGCGCGCCTTCACCTTCGTCGATGCGACGTTCAGCGTCTTCCTTCCGCTCTGGCAGCGCTGGCGTGACGACGAAGATCGTTGCGAGCGGCTGCATGTCGTGGCGATCGCGACGCTAAATGCGCTGAACGATCCGCCTTCGAGCGATGACCCATCGCCGCTCGCGGCCGAACTCGCGCGCGCGTGGCCGATGCGCGTGCCGGGCGTGCATCGGCTGGAGTTCGACGAAGGACGCGTGGTGCTGACGCTCGCTATCGGCGACGACGGCGATGAGATGCTGTCGAGACTCTGGCTTCGCGCCGATGCCTTCCATATCGAACCGACAGACGATCCGCGCAAGCTGTGCAAATCGCTCGCGCGTTTCGCCGGCGACGGCGCGACGGTCTGCGCGAATGCATCCGCAGCGCTTCATCCGCCATTGCGACGCGCGCTGGAATCATCGGGATTCGAGTGCCTGCCGGTCACGACGGACACGCGGGTCGTCGCCCGCTTCGCGCCACGCTGGCGCGTGCGCCGCCACGAACCGCCGCTTGCGTGCGCCGCGAGCCCACGCGAGGCCATCGTCATCGGCGCGGGTCTGGCGGGATGCGCGGTGAGCGCGCGGCTCGCCGGGCGCGGCTGGCGCGTCACGCTGATCGATCGTCATGCGTTGCCCGCGCGCGATGCATCGGGCAATCCGGCGGGCGTGTTTCATCCGATCGTCTGGCGCGACGACAGCGTCGCCGCCCGCCTCACGCGCGCGGGCTTTCTCTACGCATTGCGCCGATGGCAGGCGCTTGAAGCGGCGGATCACGACTTGCTGCGCAGCGACGCAGGCCTGCTTCAGATCGCCGATACGCCCGAAGACGCCGATGCGCTCGCCGCCGCCATCGCGCGCTTCGCGTATCCATCCGATTACGTGCGGCCGATGACGCGCGACGCGGCTTCGCGCATCGCAGGCGTCGATGTCGCGCGCGGCGGCTGGTTCTTTCCGCGCGGCGGTGCGATCTCGCCCGCCGCCGTATGCGCGGCGCAACTCGCCAGCGCAACAGCACGAATCACGCCGCGCATGGCAACCGAAGCGACACGCATCGCGCACGATGGCCGCCTCTGGAGCGCGTTCGACGCCAGCGGCGATGAAATCGCGAGTGCGCCGGTGATGGTCCTCGCCAGCGCGCACGACGCCGCGCGGCTCGCCGGTCTGTATGGCGAGCCGACACGCAGCGTGCGCGGCCAGCTCAGCGTGCTCGATTCCTCCACGCTCGATGTCCTGCGCATGCCCGTGATCGGCGAAGGCTACGCGGTGCCGCTTGGTGCGAACGGCACGCTCATCGGCGCGACCTATGACATCGACGACCCTGACCGCGAAATCCGCGCAGCCGGGCATCGCGAGAACATCGGGCGCGTCGCGAGCATGTTGCCGGATCTCGCGCGCGCGCCCGCATCCGTTCGCGCGGGCCGGGTCGCGTTTCGCTGCGTGACGAGCGACCGCATGCCGATGATCGGCCAGCTAGCCGACGAAAGCGCCGCACGCCGCGATGCGCAGCGACTGTCGGGCGCGTGGCCGCTCGATCTTCCGCGTCTGCCGGGTCTCTACGGCGCGTTCGCATTCGGCTCGCGCGGGCTCGTCTGGGCGACGCTCGCGGCCGAACTGATCGCGTCGCAAGTAGAAGGCGAACCGTGGCCTGTCGAGCGCGAGCTGGCCGAAGCCATCGACCCTGCCCGCTTTTTGCTGAAGGCACTGCGTCATGGGGAAATCGGCCCGTCGTAATTATCCCCGGCACGCTGTGGATAAGCCGTCGAATTGCGGGCGAACTTGGTGTGAATGCGATGTGCACGTAAACGGGACAACTCGGGCATCCGGTTTACGCGTCCCAAAGTTGTTCCGGGTTAACCGCGCCGGGCCAACATGTTCACCGCCCGCTTCTGCCTGCTCCAAATGATTGAATGAAAAGACGAAAGCAGTGTTATCCACAGAAACGGCGAGGTCTTGTTAACTACTACTACGTTTATATACAGTAAACCTGTAAACACCTGACGGCGAGGTCATCGGCCGGCCGTAAACACGAAATCCGGAGACCACCTAAATGCTGATCGGTCAGCCTTGCCATCCGTGCTCGCGTTCAGCAGTCGCTTTTACTTCATAAGAATCATGAGCTTGGACTTTCGTCGGGGGAACCGAGGTATGGCACAATCGCGCTTCTTCCTGCGTCGCGCCGTTCGGACGGCGACCGCTTCAATGGAACGATGGTTGCGCGCCAAGAATCTGATCAACGAAGCCGCACCGTCGTTTGCTGTGTTCGGCCCGGCATTCGAGCGGGCGCCGCATGCGTTACCCGTGTCACACGGATCCGAGATCTCCGGTGCGATATTGAGGGCATGCAAGGCGCATCGCAGCCAGCCGAACGCGTCGTCTAATCCGTGCACGGCCTGACCGTGACGCCGTGTTCGTTCGCATTTCGCTGCGCCTGAATGAACCAACGCTCGCGTAACCGGGCGGATGCGCCTCGTCCGCGAGTGCGCGCCGTCGAGGCGAGTCACGCAACGGAACGTGCACGCTCTGCTGCAGCAACGAAGGAGAAGCCAATACGATGAATTCGGCATTTTCATTTTTGCCCGTCTGGCCGCTCGAACCCGACGCCATTTTCTGGGCCGGTCTTGCGCTCATCACGGCGGGACTCGCCGGAGAGCTGCTATGGCGCGCGTGGCGCTTGCCGCGCATCACCGGTTTTGCGGTGATCGGGCTGATCGCCGGTAACGCGGGTCTGGGCGTCATCGACGCCAGCGCGGCCGGCTTGTCGCGGCCGCTGCTCGATGTCGCGCTCGGGCTGCTGCTCTTCGAACTGGGCGGCCGGCTGGATCTGCGCTGGATCCGTCGCAATCCGTATCTGATTCTGTCGAGCATCGCCGAGGCGACGCTCACGTTCGGCCTCGTGCTGATCGCGCTGACGCTGCTCAACGTGCCGACGATGCCCTCGGTCGTGATCGCGGCCATCGCGATGGCCACGTCGCCCGCGATGGTCATTCAGCTGAAGACCGAACTGCGCGCGGAAGGCCAGGTCACGCAGCGGCTTCTTACGCTGACGGCGCTGAACAGCATGTATGCGGTGATCGTCGAGAAGCTCGCGGCGGGCGTGCTGCATCAGGAAATCTACGGCAACGCGTTCGCGACGATCGTGCAGCCGCTCTATCTGCTGATCGGCTCGCTCGTGCTCGCGTTCCTGCTCGCGCGCGCGTGCAATCTGCTGGTGCGGCGGCTGCCCGCGAACGACGAGCATTCGTTCGTCGCGCTTTTCGGGCTCGTGCTGCTGGCGATCGCGGTCGCGCACATCTTCAAGCTGTCGACGATTCTCGCGCTGCTCGCCGCGGGCATCATCGTGAAGAACGCCGACGAGCGGCCGCAGCTCTGGCCGTCGCACTTCGGCTCCGCCGGGTGGCTCCTGACCGTCATTCTCTTTGCGCTGACGCTGACGTCGTTCCACTGGCGCGATATTGCGCTCGGCGGCATCGCGGCGCTCGGGCTGATCGTGGCGCGTTTCATCGGCAAGCTCGTCGGCGTGCTGATTTTCGCGAAGCCGAGCGGACTGGAGTGGAAGCAGGGCGTGGCGCTCGGCGTCGCGCTGACGCCGATGTCCGCGCTCGCGTACGTGCTCGTCGACGACATGTACGTGCTCTATCCGGACTACGATCCGACGCTGCGCGCGATCATCATGTGCTCGATCGTCGTGCTGCAGATCGTCTCGCCTTTCGTGGTGTACCGTAGCCTGTCAGCGGTCGGCGAGCGGCGCGAATGAACGCGCCCGCCCCGCTCAAGCATTGATCATTCAAGAGGCGCCATGGCACTCGAACCATTCATCAACTCCGAGCCGTTCACGTTCGGCGTCGAGCTGGAGATCCAGGTCGTCAATACGCACGACTACGATCTGACCCGCGCCGCGTCGGATCTCATGCGTCTTATCAAGGACGAAAAGATTCCGGGCAACATCACGCCCGAAATCACCGAAAGCATGATCGAGCTCTCGACCGGCATCTGCACGACGCACGAGCAGGCCGTGACGGACCTTCGCAAGATCCGTGACACGCTCGTCGCCGCGGCGGACCAGCTGAACGTCGGACTCGCGGGCGGCGGCACGCACGCATTCCAGCAATGGAGCGATCGCCAGATCTACGACGCGCCGCGCTTTCAGTACATCTCCGAACTGTACGGATACCTTGCCAAGCAGTTCACGGTGTTCGGCCAGCACGTCCACATCGGTTGTCCCGATCCGAACAGCGCGCTTTTCCTGCTGCACTCGATGTCGCGCTATATCCCGCATTTCATCGCGCTTTCAGCGTCGTCGCCGTACATTCAGGGTGTCGACACGGGTTTTCACTCGGCGCGTCTGAATTCGGTATTCGCGTTTCCGCTGTCGGGGCGCGCGCCCTTCGTGCTGACCTGGGACGGCTTCGAGGAGTACTTCTCGAAGATGGTCAATACGGGCGTCGTCAACAGCATGAAGGACTTCTACTGGGATATCCGGCCGAAGCCCGGTTTCGGGACGATCGAAGTGCGAGTGATGGATACGCCGCTTTCCGTCGACAAGGCTGCCGCGATCGCCTGCTACATCCAGACGCTGTCGCGCTATCTGCTGCTCGACAAGCCGCTCACGCCGCGCGAGGACGATTATCTCGTCTACACGTTCAACCGCTTCGAGGCGTGCCGCTTCGGGCTGGAAGGCACATGCATCCATCCGCAGACGGGCGAGCGGCACACCATCGGCGAGGACATTCTCGCGACGCTCGACGTGCTCGCGCCCCACGCGGAAGCGCTCGGCTCACAGGCCGCGCTCGCGGAAGTGGCAGAGATCGCGCGCGGGGTGAATGACGCGACCTGGCTGCGCGGCGTAGTGGACAAGGAAAAATCGCTGCACGAGGCGGTCAGGCAGCAATGTCTGCAGTGGCGCCGATAACACCGCGCTTACACTGACAAGAAACAACGAATCATGACGAAAGGCCGCTTCGAAACACGAAGCGGCCTTTATCTTTGGTCCGTATGAAACATGTGCATGACGAGCAACGGGAATAACACGCTCGCGGCAACGTTTGAAGAAGAACCGATTCGCCGTTGCTAAGGTTTACTTCAGAAAATCCGTATACATACGTAATAGTCGTCAACACGTCTTGCGCGTTCCTGTGGAAAACGTCAAAAAGAGGTGCAGAGTCAACGTACTAGAGCGATGATAACCCTGTGGTCCACGAGCGCGTCGCAATGCGGAATTCGGGACAACAGAAAGCGCTTTACGCGGCGCCCAGTGTTATCGAGAATACGTCCACAAACAAAGAAGACGTTTTTCCACGGGTTATCCACAGTTCTGCGTGGATAATTAAGGTGTACGTTTGTTCTATGTCGCTTAGAATGACGACTCTGCGGGCATAGCGTTATAGTCGGCAGGAAAACAGCGCCACGAGCAGGACCATAAGACGGCGCATTAGGAAGAGGGTTGCAACGTCCCCATTCAGGCACCGCTAATTGGCTTGGCACGCCTGAATTTTGAGACGGCGGGGACCAAGAACGAAGGGCAGTTCGCAAGGGGTTCGGAGTCCTTTTTGCGGGCGGCGTTTCGAACGAGGTGTTCGCGGCGGTTGACGCGAACTTGCCGTCAGAACACATAAGCGGAACAACAAGCGAAATACTATGAGTGAAGGCGTTTACGGAGAGCAGGCGACGGGGCGGGTGACCCACGGCCTGCTGAGGCTGAGCACCGCGATGCGCAGCCAGGCATGGGAATGGGCGGAAGGCGCGGGGCTGACGCCGACCCAGGGTGAAATTCTCGTTCTGCTGATGCAGCGCAAGGGGCCGATGCGCCTCGGCGAGATCGCACGTGAAACGGCGCTGACCGCCGCCACGACGAGCGATGCGGTGAGCACGCTCGAAGGCAAGGGTCTCGTCGAAAAGCGTCGCGCGATCGACGACGGCCGCGCCCTCGCGGTCCGTCTGACCGCGCGTGGCCGTACGGCTGCGAAGAAGGCGCTGCAGTGGCCGGACTTCCTGTCGAAGGCGGTCGGCACGCTGCGCGAGGACGAGCAGGTGGCGTTCTATCGCACGCTGCTCAAGACCATCCGTCAGCTCGAATCGCAGCAGCAGATTCCGGCGCACCGCATGTGCCTGTCCTGCTCGCACTTCGAAGCGAGCAAGAATCCCAAGAAGACGCCGCATCATTGCGCGCTTCTGCAGATCGACATGGCGGACACGGATCTGCGGCTCGACTGTTCGGTATACGAAGAAGCCGACGTTGCCACGCAGAAGAAGAGCTGGAAGGTCTTCGCCCAGATCGCCTGATTCAGGCGTCCGGGTAAAAGCCATCTGGCGTCATCCGGCGCTGTGAGGCCGCGACGAGTCGGTTAGACTGTGCCCGTCGCGCCTCGCCGCGAGGCGCGGCTCGTCACTACTCCGTCCCGAGAATGCCGCCGATGAAACATGAAGTCCTGGCGATTCGCCACGTCTATTTCGAAGATCTGGGCAGCCTCGAACACGTGCTCGGCGACCGCGGCCACCTGGTGCGCTATCTGGACGTCGGGCGCGGCCGCATCGACGCCCCAAATCCGCTCGATCCATCGCTCCTCGTCGTGCTCGGCGGGCCGATCGGCGCGTACGAAGACGCGCACTATCCGCATCTCGCGCCCTTGCTGTCGATGCTCGAAAAGCGCATCGCGGCGGGTTTGCCGACCATCGGCATCTGTCTGGGCTCGCAACTGATCGCGCGGGCGCTCGGCGCGCGAGTGTATCCGTCGGGCAAGCTCGAACTCGGCTGGTCGCCGCTCGAACTGACTGACGCCGGACGCGCATCCGCGCTGCGGCATCTCGAAGCCGACGGCACGCCCGTGCCCGTCTTTCACTGGCACGGCGATACCTTCGATCTTCCCCAGGACGCGACGTTGCTCGCATCCACCAGTCTGTGCGCGCATCAGGCGTTCGCCTGGGGCGAGCACGTCCTCGCGCTGCAGTGCCATCCGGAAGTGCTCGTGGAGCGCTTCGAGAGTTGGCTCGTGACCTATCCGGGCGATATCGCGAGGAGCGGCACGACGGTCGCCGCACTGCGCGAGGAAACCGTGCGTCACGGCGCGAATCTCGAACGCGCCGCCCGCGCGATGTTCGGCGAGTGGCTCGATCGCTTCACCGTGGACGCGCGCTGAACGTGTGATGGTATGAAGCATTGCGCGGCGTTCGGCGCGGCGCGGGTCGCTGCACGAAAGAAATCGCGGTGCTATTCTCGATCGCTCCTTTCTAGCGACGAGCCACCGCCATGAGCGCGCTGTTCACTCCCACGACCCTACGCAGCCTCCAGCTCCCGAACCGCATTTTCGTGTCGCCGATGTGCCAGTATTCCGCCGAGCGCGGCGAGGCGACGGCGTGGCACATGATCCATCTGGGCCAGCTCGCGCTGTCGGGCGCGGCCATGCTGTTCATCGAGGCGACCTCCGTCGAACCTGACGGCCGCATCACGCCGGGCGATCTCGGTCTTTGGGACGACGCCACCGAAGCCGCGCTGCGTCCGGTGCTCGCCGCGATCCGCGAGTATTCGAAGATCGCGGTGACGATGCAGTTGTCGCACGCGGGCCGCAAGGCGTCGAGCCGCAAGCCGTGGGAAGGCGGGCAGCTGATCTCCGTCGCCGATGGCGGCTGGATGACCTACGCGCCATCGGCCATTCCGCATAAGCCGGAAGAAACGCCGCCGCTCGCGCTCGACGCCGCCGGCCTCATCCGTGTGAAGGAGGCGTTCGGCGCATCGGCGAAGCGCGCGGTGCGGCTCGGCATCGACGGAATCGAAGTGCACTGCGCGCATGGTTATCTGCTGCATCAGTTCCTATCGCCGCTCGCCAATCAGCGCACCGACGAATACGGCGGCTCGCTCGAAAACCGCATGCGCTTCCCGCTCGAAGTCTTCGATGCCGTGCGCGCCGCGGTTCCCGCCGACAAGCTGGTCGGCGTGCGCGTCTCCGCGACCGACTGGGTCGAAGGCGGATGGGGCATCGAAGATACGATCGCGTTCGCGTCGGAGTTGAAGAAGCGCGGCGTCGACTGGGTCGATGTGTCGTCAGGTGGCGTCTCGCCGTTGCAGAAGATTCCGCTGTCGTCGGGTTATCAGGTGCCGTTCGCGCAGGCCGTGAAGGAAGCGACGGGCGTGAACACCGTCGCCGTCGGGCTGATCACCGAGGCTAAGGAAGCGGAGGCGATCGTCGCGAGCGGCCAGGCGGATTACGTCGCGATGGCGCGCGCCATGCTCTACGATCCGCGCTGGCCGTGGCACGCCGCCGCCGAGCTCGGCGCGACCGTCACCGCGCCGCCGCAGTACTGGCGCTCGCAGCCGCGCGATCAGAAAAACCTTTTCGGCGAGATCACCATCGGGCAACGCTGAAAAGTTTCGAACCTCATCCAGACGGTTGAGCATTCGCGCGCCGGGAGTGTAGGATACCGGTGTGTTGAACGCGAATGTTCAACCGAGCGAACGCGGCGCCTTCGAGGCCACCGCGTTTTTTTTCATCCCGATGTTCATCCCGTCGCGCGGGAGCGAAGCGTTATTTAAGGATTCGTTCGATGAGTTCACGCAGGGTCACCGTTCGCCGCTCCGGCGTGCATGGCAAAGGCGTGTTTGCCGTGAAGCGGATTGCCGCGGGCGAGCAGGTGATGGAATACAAGGGCGAGCGCATTTCGTGGAAGGAAGCGCTGCGCCGCCATCCGCACAACCCCGAAGAGCCGAACCACACGTTCTACTTCGCACTCGACGACGGCCACGTGATCGACGGCAAGATCGAAGGCAATAGCGCGAAGTACATCAACCATTCGTGCGCGCCGAATTGCGAGGCCGAGGAAGTCGAAGGGCGCGTGTTCATTCACGCGTTGCGCGACATCGAGCCGGAAGAAGAGCTGAACTACGATTACGGCCTCGTCATCGACGGCCGCATCACGAAGAAGCTCAAAAAGGAATACGAGTGCCGGTGCGGCGCGAAGAAGTGCCGTGGCACGATGCTGGCGCTGAAAAAGGAGAAGAAGAAAAAGTAGCCCGCGCGCGCTGCTTCGATTCGAAAGAGCCACGTCAAAGCGTGGCTCTTTTTCATTCCACAACGGACTTCTCTTCCTTGAGCGGCATGCGCACGATGAAGCGCGCGCCGCCTTCGGGCGCGTCCTCGTAATGCACGGTGCCACCGTGCAGCACCATGATGTCGTGCACGATCGCGAGGCCGAGGCCCGCGCCGCCTTCCACGCTTTGTCCGTCGCCGCGGAAGAAGCGCTTGAAGAGATCCGGCTGCTGATCCGGCGGCACGCCGGGGCCGTTGTCCTCCACGACGACTTCACCGAAGCGGCGGCCGTTCGCGTCGCGCCATTCCGTCACCGTCATGGTGATGCGCGCGCCTTCGATGCGGAACGGCGGAATGTACTTGAGCGCGTTGTCGATGAGATTCGCGAGCACTTCGCGGGCGAGCACGACGTTGCCGCGCACGATCATCGGATGCTCGTTCTCGGGATCGTCGAGACGCTGGAAACCGAGATCGACGCTCGCTGCGAGTGCGCGCGGCACCCACTCCGCGCCGGTTTCGAACGCGAGCGCCGCGAGGTCGAAATCGGTGAAACGCGCCGCCTGTTCGCCCGGCTCGGCGCGCGCGAGCGAAAGCAGTTGATTCGAAAGACGCACCGCGCGATCCGCCGATGCGCGCAACTCCTTCACCGCCTCGACGGCCTTCGCGGGATCGCGCGAACTGAGTGCCTGCTCCGCGTGCAGCTTGACGGCCGTCAGCGGCGTGCGCAACTGATGCGCGGCATCGGCGATGAATTTGCGTTGCGCATCGAGCGCGGTCTGCAGGCGTACGAGCAAGGCATTCATCGCGCTCGTGAGCGGGCGGATTTCGCCTGGCACGTAAGTCTCGTCGACGGGCTCGAGCGAGATGTGCGTCTGCTGGTTGAGCGCGTCGGCGAGATCGGTGAGCGGGTTCAATTGCTGATTCACGACGCGCCACACGATCACCCAGCCGGCGAGCAGCAAGAGCGCGAGCGGCATCATGATTGCGACGAGAAACTCCACCGCGATCCGATACCGCGATCCGACGCGCTGCGCCACTTCGACGACGATCGGATTGCCGGTCGGCTGCGGCACGCGCACCTGCGCCGCGCGCACGGAGACGCCCTGGAAATGCGTCTCGAACACGTACGCGTAATGGATGCGCCGCACGTTGGAACCGGTGAGCGGCAGATCGGGCTCGCCGGCGATTTCGTCATCGCCCGTGCTGATGCGATAGATGAGCTGCTCGACGGGATCGGAGAACATCGCCTGCGCGAGCGGCGGAACGGTGACGGGGGCATCGACGCCCGCGAGCTGGATCTGCTTGGAGATGGCGGTGGCGAGATCCGCGAGCGAGCGGTCGACCACGTGCTGCGTGTACTGCCAGGCGAGCCAGTACGCCATGAGGCCGCTCATCAGCGCGAGCAGGGACAACGGCGCGGCGAGCCGGCGCAGCAGCGTGCGCCGCAGGCTCGGAGGCACCGGCGTCTCGGCGGCTTTCGAGCGCGCCAGATCGAGCCAGTCTTCGCGGGCGAACCGCTGATCGCCCGCGCGGCGGGTGGGAAATCGCAAGGCGTTCTACGGCAGAAGCGTTACGCCGCTTGCCGGATCTCCTGAAGCAGATAGCCGAAGCCCCGCACCGTCACGATCTCGACGCGCGTGTTCTCGAGTTTCTTGCGCACGCGATGCACATACACTTCGATGGCCGTATCGCCGAGATCGCCGCCGAAGTGCGTCAGGTGATCCTGCAACTGCGCCTTGCTCACGACGCGGCCATGGCGCAGCAGCAGCATTTCGAGCACGGCGAATTCGCGCGGCGAGAGTTCGAGCGGACGTTCGTCGTTGAAGATGCGGCGATCGACGCCCGACAGACGCAAGCCGCCCAGCGACACTTCGGGGCGCGGCACGTCGCCGTGCGGGCCGCTGCGGCGCATCACCGCGCGGATGCGCGCTTCGAGCTCCTGCGGCTCGAAGGGCTTCAGCATGTAGTCGTCGGCGCCGCTGTTCAGGCCCTGCACGCGGTCGTGGAGTTCGTCGCGCGCGGTGAGGATGATCACCGGCGTGTGACGGTTTCCCTGGCGAAAACGCGAGAGCAGCGTCATGCCGTCGATGCCGGGCAGGCCCAGATCGAGAATGACGAGTTCATGGCGGTTTTGCGCGAGCGCCTGCTCGGCGAAGATGCCGTCGTGCACCATGTCGACCGTGAAGCCGGATTGTTCGAGGCTGCTTTGAATGCCGCGCGCGATGGGGCGGTCGTCTTCGATCAGAAGGATTCGCATGGAGTCGCTCAAGTACAATGGGTTGAGCTCAAGCGGGCGGGGCGGTCGGCGACATGCTCACATGCACGACGGGGCGGCGCAGGCTCGAGCCGGTTCAAAACTCACATCTCATGCGGCGTTGCGCGACCGTATCCCGGCGGTCGCGAGCGGCCGTACATCGAATGTATTTCTGCCCGGACATGGCTGTCATCTCGATCAACGAACTCGAAGCCGCGATCAACTACTGGCGCGGCCGCTCCCCGTCTAGCGGCGACGAACTCGTCCTCTGCAAGGAGGCGAGCGCGCTGTCCAGGCCCTATGCGCTGCTGATTGTACAGCGTCAGTCCAGCGTGCCACCCGAGCAACTGGACGACGAGGCCCGCGCCGCGTGGGAAGCTTACGAGCGCTTCAGGAATGGTAGCCGAGACTGAAAGCTACCTGACATTTAAACTTTCTTTTGCCTGTTGAAACGCTTGCATTCATTGCGCTTTCACAAATTGCGCGCGATTTGCGTCTTTCGACAGTGTCATGATTGGTAACACGCGCGTTACCTTGTTTGCTGTCGTAAGCTATTCGTCAAATACGCGTGAAACGGCCCTTTCGCGCGAGGGGTTTGTGAGCAACGAAGCGCCAATGCGATAAAGTCGCATTCGTCACTGCTCCCGCGCATATCCGCCTCATGCTCGAACTCGACCATTTCGACCTCGCCCTGCTCGACGTGCTGCAACGATTCGGGCGCGCCACGCATCAGCAACTGGGCGAGCAGGTGCCGCTCTCGCCGTCGCAGATCGGACGGCGTCTGCAGCGGCTGGAGGCGACCGGCGTGATCGAAGGGTATCGGGTGGTCTTGCGGCCGGAGAAACTCGGCCTCGGCGTGACGGCGTTCACGAGCCTGAAGTTGAAGCATCACGGCGATTCGATCATCGAGCAGTTTCAGCAGCAGATCGAGATGCTGCCCGAAGTGCTCGAATGCCACGCGACCGTGGGTGACGCCGATTATCTGCTGCGCATCGTCGCGCCGGATCTGAACGCGCTGTCAGGTTTCGTGATGAAGAAGCTGATGCGCGTGCCGGGCGTCGACAGCGTGCGCTCGAACATCGTGCTCACGACGTTCAAGCGCAACGGCCCGCTGCCGCTCACTCACTTGGCCGAAGACGACCCGGGACTGAGCAGATCCACATAAGCGAGCGGCACGAGGTCCGTCTGCGCGACGCCCAGACGTGCGAACATTGCGTGCGCTTCCTGCTCGCCGCCGGCTTCGTCGTCGTCCTGGCCGAGCACCACTTCCAGCTCGATGAAATCGCCCAGGCCGTCCACGCGGTCCAGATGAATGCGCGTGCGCCCGACGAGATACACATGCCGCTCCTTCGAGACGATGCCGCGCGTCGTCAGGGCCTGAGCAAGCAGCGCGTGCATCGCTTCCGGATTCGTCACCGGGCTGCGCGAGTAATACGAGACTTTCGGGCCATCGCGGTCGTCGCGCTGATAGAAAATCAGCTCCGACGGCGTGCCGTCATCGAACTGGCGCAGCTTGAGGCGGCCGGTCGGCACGTCGTAGAAGAAGTCCTGCTGGCGGAAAACCAACGGTGCGTCGGTGGCGAGCGCGGCTGCGCGCTCGCGGAGCTGCTCGAATTGATGCGCGCGCGCCTTGATTTCGATGTTGCGTGCCATGAAGACTCCTCGAACACGGTTGGATGGATGAGCGAGGGCTCAGCCTAGCAAACAATCGATGAAGGTCGCTTGAATGAACTTGCGCGCCGACCCGGTATTTTTGGTCAGACGGCCCATTGCGCGTCGATCAGCCGCAGCGCCGCGGCGATCGCCGGTTCCTCGCGGCGTTCCGCAAGCGCGACGAAAGACAACTGTGTCGGCACGGTGACGCCTTCGACGATCGTCAGCGCGTGCGCGTGCGCCTGCGCGAGCGCGATCGAATCCCGCACGAGCGAGAGACCGACGCCCGATTTCACGAGATCGAGCATCGACGGTTCCTGATCCACTTCCGCGACGATCATCGGCATGGCGCCTGCCTCCCGGAAGATGCGCGACAAGAGCCGGTTATGCGCCGACTCGGGCGGCGTCCAGATCCACGGCAGCTTGGCGAGTGCCGCCCAGTTGCGCTTGCCCTTGTTCACGCGGTTGTGCCAGCCGGCGGGCGCGAGCACGCGATACAGAAACGGCGTGAGCCTGACGGCGTGAAAGCGCTCACCGTCGCGCGTACCGTCGATGGCCGGATCGCCGATGTAATAGCCGACGTCCAGTTCGCGCGCCTTCACGCGCTCCAGCACCCAGCCCGACATGCCATGCCGCAACGACGTTTCGATGCGCGGATGCGTCTCCACCAGTTGCCGCAGGAAGCCGCCGAGACGCAGAAATTCCGGATCGAGAATCGTGCCGATGCGAAGCGTGCCGCTCACTTCGTGACGCAGCGCGGCAGCGGCGCGCTGCACATCGGCGGCGGCCGCGAGCGCGCGTTCGGCATGCGGCAGGAGCGCTTCGCCGTCGCGCGTCAGCAGAAGACCGTGCGAGGTTCGCGAGAACAGCACGACGCCCAGCATCTCCTGCAGATTCTTGATCTGCAGGCTGACTGCCGGCTGCGTGAGATGCAGTTGCGCCGCGGCGCGCGTGAGATTGCCTTCACGCGCGACGGCGAGAAAGGCGCGCAAAAGGGTGTAGTCCATCGGCTGATATTAAAGCTTCTTATATCCCAGTTGAACATATCTCATTGGATTCGGGGCGGCATCCGGCTGTACGCTCGGATCGAGTCGCGCGAGATAGCGCGCCAAGGAGACAGCGATGAAACAGAACGCGCGCAAGCTGGAAGGCGAATTCGACTACGTCATCGTCGGTGCGGGCACGGCCGGGTGCGTGCTCGCGAATCGCCTCACCGAAGATCCGAACGTGAACGTGCTGCTGCTCGAAGCGGGCGGCAAGGACGACTATCACTGGATTCACATTCCGGTCGGCTATCTGTATTGCATCGGTAATCCGCGTACGGACTGGCTCTACAAGACGCAGGCGGAACCGGGTCTGAACGGCCGCAAGCTCGCGTATCCGCGCGGGAGGGTGCTCGGCGGATGCTCGTCGATCAACGGCATGATCTACATGCGCGGCCAGCGCGAGGACTATGACGACTGGGCGCACATCAGCGGCGATCCGAACTGGTCGTGGGATTCGGTGCTGCCTGTTTTCATGCGCAGTGAGGATCATCACGGCGGCGGTAATTCATGGCATGGCGCGGGCGGCGAATGGCGCGTCGAGAAGCAGCGCCTGAAGTGGAAGATTCTCGAAACCTTCGCGCAAGCCGCGCAGCAAAGCGGCATTCCCGCAACCGACGACTTCAATCGCGGCGACAACACGGGTGTCGGATATTTCGAAGTGAACCAGCGCGGCGGCATTCGCTGGAACGCGGCGAAAGCCTTCCTGCGCGAAGCGATGAAGCGTCCCAATCTGACGACGATCACCGGCGCGCACACGCAGCGGCTCGTATTCGAAGGCACGCGGTGCGTCGGCGTGGAGTATCGCGGCGGCGATGTCGATTACGTCGCGCGTGCGCGTTGCGAAGTGATTCTCAGCGCAGGCGCGGTGAACTCGCCGCAGATTCTCGAACTGTCGGGCATCGGTAATGGCGCGCGTCTGCAACGGCTCGGCATCGATGTCGTGAAGAGCCTGCGCGGTGTCGGCGAAAATCTGCAGGACCACTTGCAATTGCGCATGGCCTACAAGGTCAACGGCGTGCGCACGCTCAACACCTTGTCGGCGCACTGGTGGGGCAAGCTGTTCATCGGCATGCAATACGCGTTGACGAGAAGCGGCCCGATGTCGATGGCGCCGTCACAACTCGGCGCGTTCGCGAAGTCCAATCCCGACGATGCGTCCATCAAGCGCGCCGATGTCGAATATCACGTTCAGCCCTTGTCGCTGGAACGCTTCGGCGAGCCGCTGCATGCGTTCAATGCGTTCACCGCGTCCGTGTGCAACCTGCGGCCGACATCGCGCGGCAGCGTGCATATCGAATCGCCGAATGCGCATGCGGCGCCGTTGATCGCGCCGAATTATCTGTCGACGGAGCGCGATCGCGAAGTCGCCGCGAATTCGCTGCGTCTCACGCGACGCATCGTGAGCGCGCCCGCGCTGGCGCAATACGCGCCCGAAGAAATTCTTCCGGGCATCCAGTATCAGACGCAGGAAGAACTCGCTGAAGCCGCGGGAAAGGTCGGCACGACGATCTTCCATCCGGTCGGCACGTGCCGCATGGGCACGGACAACGATCCGGCCGCGGTCGTCGACAGCCGTCTGCGCGTGATCGGCGTGCGCGGTTTGCGCGTGGTCGATGCATCGGTGATGCCGACCATCACATCGGGCAACACGAACTCGCCGACCCTGATGATCGCCGAGCGCGCGAGCGAGATGATCCGCGAGGACCGGCGAGGCATCGAAGCGGAGGAAGTGATCGCAACGGCGCTCGCGTAACGGATGACAGATCGGTGACGCGCATGCTTCACATGTCGGGATGACGCGTGAATGGCGCGCACATGACACTGGATGAATCGATGATCATGTGCACAAGGAGCAAGCACTCTCCGTGCCCCTGTTGCGTGCACGCGTGCAAACTCCAAGCAATTCGTTAGTAAGTGCAAATCCCAATGATTGCGCTGCATCATTGGCGCGACAATGGCCCCGGGATTAGTGATGCTCGGCATGCCACGTGCACACATTGTGCGAGCGCAACAGCGGCGCACGAAGCGAAGCAGTACCGGGATGGAGACAACGTTCGGGTGCGCGCGGAAAGAAAAAATAAGGCGCAGGCGAACACGGTTTGCCCAGCGCTTCACTTCGCATGGAAGGGGACATGATTCTCGGCGACACCATTCTTGAAACGCGAGGGCTCACAAAGGAATTCAAAGGCTTCACGGCCGTGAATGGCGTGAACCTGCGCGTTCGCCGCGGTTCGATCCATGCGCTGATCGGACCGAACGGCGCGGGCAAGACCACCTGCTTCAATCTCCTCACCAAGTTTCTCGAACCCACTGCGGGCCAGATCGTCTTCAACGGCACGGACATCACGCGCGAGCGTCCGTCGCACATCGCGCGGCGCGGCATCATCCGCTCGTTTCAGATTTCCGCCGTGTTTGCGCACCTGACCGTGCTGCAGAACGTGCGCATCGGCTTGCAGAGGCAACTGGGCACGTCGTTTCATTTCTGGCGCAGCGAGCGTTCCCTCGATGCGCTCAACGACCGCGCCATGGATCTGCTCACGCAAGTCGGCCTGACCGATTTCGCCGATACGAAAACCGTCGAACTCTCATACGGGCGCAAGCGCGCGCTGGAGATCGCGACCACGTTGTCGATGGAGCCCGAACTCATGCTCCTCGACGAGCCGACGCAAGGCATGGGCCACGAAGACGTCGATCGCGTGACTGCGCTGATCAAGAAAGTGTCGGCGGGCCGCACCATCCTGATGGTCGAACACAACATGAACGTGATCGCGGGCATCTCCGACACCATCACCGTGCTGAAACAGGGCGAAGTGCTCGCCGAAGGCAGTTACGCGGAAGTGTCGAGGAATCCGCTCGTGATGGAAGCCTACATGGGCAGCGCCGATGCGGCGCTCACCGGAGCGCATGCATGAGTACGATCGTGGAGGAGCGCCGCTCGCGCGAGGCGAACGGCGCGGCGGGCAATGCGCCCGCGCTGGAAATCTCGGGTCTGCAGGCGTGGTACGGGGAATCGCACATCCTGCACGGCGTGGACCTCAAGGTGAATCGCGGCGAAGTGGTCACGCTGCTCGGCCGCAACGGCGCGGGCCGCACAACGACGTTGCGCGCCATCATGGGTCTGACCGGGCGCAGAACGGGTTCGATTCGCGTCGCCGGACATGAAACCATCGGTCTCGCCACACACAAGATCGCGCATTACGGGGTCGGCTATTGTCCGGAGGAGCGCGGCATTTTTTCGAGCTTGTCCTGCGAGGAAAACCTGCTTTTGCCGCCGATGATCGGCAACCCGAAAGACGCGATGCAACTCGACGAGCTCTACGCGATGTTCCCGAACCTGAAGGAGCGCCGCGCCAGCCAGGGCACGCGTCTGTCGGGCGGCGAGCAGCAGATGCTGGCTGTCGCGCGCATTCTGCGCACGGGCGCGAATCTGCTTCTGCTCGATGAAATCTCGGAAGGGCTCGCGCCGGTCATCGTGCAGACACTCGCGCGCATGATCCTCATGCTGAAGTCACGGGGCTACACGATCGTCATGGTCGAACAGAATTTTCGTTTCGCGGCGCCGCTCGCGGATCGCTTTTACGTGATGGAGCACGGAAACATCGTCGAGCATTTCGGCGCGGGGGAACTCGAAGCGAAGATGCCGGTGCTGCACGAATTGCTCGGGGTGTAATCGATCCCGTTGCGCGGCACATCGGAAAGGGCAACACCAGTAATACCGCATCAAATCAAAACTCATGGAGACTGGAATGAAAAAGAAGACCCTCGCGCGCCTCTCTACTCTGTGCTTTGCGGCTGCGGCGGCGAGTGTGGCGGTGATGAGCACGGGCGCCCACGCCGCCGACAGCAATACGGTGAAGATCGGCTTCGTCACCGACATGTCGGGCCTCTACGCGGACATCGACGGTCAGGGCGGACTCGAAGCCATTCGCATGGCGATCGCGGATTTCGGCGGCAAGGTGAACGGCAAGCCGATCGAGCTCGTCTACGCGGATCACCAGAACAAGGCGGATATCGCGGCGTCGCGTGCGCGCGAGTGGATCGACCGCGACGGCGTGAATGTGATCATCGGCGGCACGAACTCGGCGACGGCGCTCTCTAGCGCGCAGGTCGCGGCAGAGAAGAAGACGCCGTACATCAACATCGGCGCGGGCGCGGACAACCTGACCAACGAGCAGTGCTCGCCCTACACGGTCCACTACGCCTACGACACCATGGCGCTCGCGAAGGGCACCGGTTCCGCGGTGACCAAGCAGGGCGGCAAGACCTGGTACTTCCTGACGGCCGACTATGCGTTCGGCAAGGCGCTGGAAAAGAATACGGCTGATGTCGTGAAGGCGAACGGCGGGCAGGTGCTCGGCGAAGTGCGTCATCCGCTGTCGGCGTCGGACTTCTCGTCGTTCCTGCTGCAGGCGCAGGGATCGAAGGCACAGGTGCTCGGCCTCGCGAACGCGGGCGGCGACACGATCAACTCGATCAAGGCCGCGAAGGAATTCGGCATCACCAAGTCGATGAAAATCGCAGCGTTGCTGATCTTCATCTCCGATATCCACAGCCTCGGCCTCGAAACCACGCAAGGTCTCGTGGCAACGGATAGCTGGTACTGGAACAAGGACGACAAGACGCGCGCCTGGGCGAAGCGCTACTTCGACAAGATGAAGAAGATGCCGGGCAGCTTGCAGGCGGCGGATTACTCGGCCGTCACGACGTACCTGAACGCGGTGAAGGCGGCGGGCACGACCGACAGCGACAAGGTCATGGCGCAGCTCAAGAAGGCCAAGATCGACGACTTCTACGCGAAGGGCTACATCCGCGAAGACGGCGCGATGATCCACGACATGTACCTGATGGAAGTGAAGAAGCCGTCGGAATCGAAGGAGCCGTGGGACTACTACAAGATCACCGCGACGATTCCGGGCGATCAGGCGTTCGGCACCAAGGCGGAATCGCGCTGCAAGCTCTGGAAGTAAGCGTTCGGTAGGGCTTCAACGCGTTCGCGCGGCGGGCGGCCGGAAGGGCCGCTTTGCCGTCGCACTCGCGTCAACACGTTTCTGACGGCAGGTTCAATGGAAATATTCGGCATCCCGCTCGCCGCAATGATGAGCCAGCTGCTGCTCGGGCTGGTGAACGGCTCGTTCTACGCGATCCTGAGCCTCGGGCTCGCGGTGATCTTCGGCTTGCTCAACGTCATCAATTTCGCGCACGGCGCGCTCTTCATGCTGGGCGCGATGCTCGCGTGGATGGGCTATTCCTATTTCAACATCCCGTACTGGGCGATGCTCGTGCTCGCGCCCGTCGTGGTCGGGCTGTTCGGCGTGGTCATCGAGCGCTCGATGCTGCGCTGGCTCTACAAGCTCGATCATCTCTACGGGCTGTTGCTCACCTTCGGGCTGACGCTCGTGATCGAAGGCGTGTTCCGCTCCATCTACGGTTCGTCGGGGCAGCCTTATGACGTGCCTTCGCTGCTTCAGGGCGCGACCAATCTCGGCTTCATGTTCCTGCCGAACTATCGCGCGTGGGTGGTCGTCGCGTCGCTCGTCGTGTGCTTTGCGACCTGGTTCGTGATCGAGAAGACGCGCATCGGCGCATATCTGCGCGCGGGCACGGAGAATCCGAAGCTCGTCGAGGCGTTCGGCGTCAACGTGCCGATGATGATCACGCTCACCTACGGCTTCGGCGTCGCGCTCGCGGCGTTCGCGGGCGTGCTGGCGGCGCCCGTGATCCAGGTCTCGCCGCTAATGGGCCAGTCGATGATCATCACCGTGTTCGCGGTCGTCGTGATCGGCGGGATGGGTTCGATCATGGGCTCGATCCTGACGGGCCTGCTGCTCGGCGTGATCGAGGGCTTCACGCGTGTGTTCTATCCGGAAGCGTCCGCGACGGTCGTCTTCGTCATCATGGCGATCGTGTTGATGATTCGCCCGGCAGGACTCTTCGGCAAGGAAAAATGATGCAGAGAAAAGCGCTCTACGGCCTGTTGCTGATCGGCCTGATCGTGGCGCCGTTCGTCGGCGTGTATCCGCTGTTCATGATGAAGGTGCTGTGCTTCGCGCTCTTCGCGGCCGCGTTCAATCTGCTGATCGGCTATACCGGGCTGCTCTCGTTCGGGCACGCGATGTTCCTCGCGACCGCCGGCTACGTGGCGGGCTATGCGATCCAGTCGCTGAACTTCACGCCGGAGCTCGGCGTGATCGCGGGCACGGCTGCGGCCACGCTGCTCGGGCTCGTCGCCGGTCTGCTCGCGATCAGGCGGCAGGGCATCTACTTCGCGATGGTCACGCTCGCGCTCGCGCAGATGGTGTACTTCGTGTTTCTCCAGGCGCCCTTCACGCACGGCGAAGACGGTCTGCAAGGCGTGCCGCGCGGCAAGCTCTTCAACGTGATCGATCTGGGCAACGACATCACGCTCTACTACGTCGTGCTCGTCGTGATGCTGCTGGCGTTCGCGCTGATCGTGCGCATCGTGCATTCGCCGTTCGGGCAAGTGCTGATCGCCATCAAGGAGAACGAGCCGCGCGCGATTTCGCTCGGCTACGACACGTCGCGCTACAAGCTGCTCGCGTTCGTGCTGTCCGCTGGTCTCGCGGGTTTCGCGGGCGCGATGAAGACGGTCGTGCTCGGCTTCGAAACGCTCGGCGACGCCTACTGGACGATGTCCGGTCTCGTCGTGCTGATGACGCTCGTCGGCGGCATGAGCACGATGTTCGGGCCGCTGCTCGGCGCGGCGATCATCGTCGCGTTGGAAGACAAGCTCGGCGACATCGGCACCGGGATCGCGCGGCTCACGGGCGTGTCGTGGTTCAACTCGCTCGGTGAATCGGTGACGATCGTGACGGGCGTCATCTTCATCGCCTGCGTGCTGGCGTTCCGTCGCGGAGTGGTCGGCGAGATCGTTGCGCGGGTCCGGCCGCTGCAAGGCTGAAGCGATTTAGTTGGAGATGCGAACGAATTGCGCAGATGCGAGAAGGCCGCTGTATTGCAAGAAATACGCCCCGTTGAGGTGCTTTTATGCACCACTAGGGTAAATGCTAGGTTGTCGTGCAGTGTTTCGTTCTTTAACATGCGTCCTAGTTCTGTTGCACCCAGATTTTTTGAGGTGGAGAACGAGGAGACATGAGGCACTAAGTGCCCGACCGAAAAGCGCTGTTGGATGATTCCAACAGCGCTTTTTTTATTGCCCATCGATAATACGAATTAATCCCGCCAGCGCATTTTGGGCGGGTTTTCCCGAGCACTCCAAACCCTTCAAAACGCTTGCTGCGCCGCGGTTTCGTCCGCTAAACTGCATTTCCCGACCCGTTGGTCGGCGATTCAGAGCGGGCGCGAATCAACGGCATATTCGCAGGCAATTCTTCACGCAGAAACACGATTTACGGGGCGCAAATCAATGAAGTTGGCTTTACGCGGCAAGACGGTCGCAATGGCTGTCGCGGCATTATCGGCAATATTCAGCAATCAGGTTCTGGCGGACGTGAAAATCGGCGTGACGGTCTCGGCGACGGGTCCGGCGGCGTCGCTCGGCATTCCGGAAAAGAACACCGTCGCGTTGTTGCCCAAGGAGATCGCGGGCCAGAAAGTGGAGTACATCGTCCTCGACGACGCCACCGATTCCACTCAGGCCGTGAAAAATGCGCGCAAGCTGACGAGCGAGGATCACGTCGATGCGCTCATCGGTTCGACTGTCGTCCCCAGTTCGCTCGCGATGATCGACATCGCCGCTGAAACGCACACACCGATGATTTCCATGGCCGCAGCCGCGAGCATCGTCGAACCGATGGACAGCAAGCGCGCGTGGGTCTTCAAGACGCCGCAGAACGACATTCTGATGGCCACCGCGATCGCGCAGCACATGTCGAACCACGGCGTGAAGACGGTCGCGTTCATCGGCTTTTCCGACGCCTACGGCGAGAGCTGGTTCAGGGAATTCTCGAAGGCGGCCGATCTCGCGAAGCTGAAGATCGTCGCGAACGAGCGCTTTGCGCGCAACGATGCGTCGGTGACGGGTCAGGTGCTCAAGATGATGTCGCAGAACGCGGACGCGGTGCTGATCGCGGGCGCGGGCACGCCGGCCGCGCTGCCGCAGAAGACGCTCAAGGAGCGCGGCTACAAGGGCAAGATCTATCAGACGCACGGCGTCGCCAATAACGACTTCCTGCGCGTGTGCGGCAAGGATTGCGAAGGCACGTTCCTGCCGGCGGGTCCGTTGCTCGTCGCGGAGCAGTTGCCCGACAGCAATCCCGCGAAGCAGGCCGCGCTCACCTATAAGAAAGCGTATGAAGGTGCGAACGGCGCGGGGTCGGTGTCGACCTTCGGCGGTCACGCTTGGGACGCGGGCCTCATTCTGCAGCGCGCGATTCCGATCGCGCTGAAGAAGGGTCAGCCGGGCACGCCGGCGTTTCGCGAAGCGTTGCGCGCGGCGATCGAAGAGACGAAGAACCTGCCCGCATCGCACGGTATTTTCAACATGAGCCCCAATGATCACGCCGGACTGGACCAGCGCGCGCGCGTGATGGTGGAGATCGCCGGCGGCAAGTGGAAACTCTCGGGCAACTGACGGGAATCGCATGTGAACTGATCCGGAGAACCAAGGCGCGTTAGCAACACAACGCGCCTTTTTTTCTGTGTAGTGCAGTCAGAACCTCGAAGCGAAGAAGAGGGCGCAACGGTCAGGGAAAACCAGCCTTGGCACGCAGTAACGCGGTAAATAGATTGGGGCGGCTCTTTGGTTAGCCCAGGGAAGCGGCATCGAAAACAACTCGCAGCAGCGCATCGCAGGGTGCGCGAACCGCACGTCGCGTTTGGAGACAAGCAATGAAAACAAAGAAGGCATGGATGAAGACAGGCATCGCGCTCGCCATCGCGGGCAGCGTGCTCGCAGGGGCGGGGGCGGCGTTCGCTCAGGTGAAGATCGGCGTGACGCTCTCGGCGACGGGACCGGCCGCATCGCTCGGGATTCCCGAGAAAAATACTGTCGCGCTGCTGCCGAAGGAAATCGGCGGGAAGTCGGTCGAATGGATCGTGCTCGATGACGGCTCCGACACGAGCCGCGCCGTGCAGAACACGCGCAAGCTGATCGACGAAGATCACGTCGATGCGATCGTCGGTTCCACGGTGACGCCGAACTCGCTCGCGATGATCGATCCGGCCGCCGCCGGCAAGACGCCGATGATCTCGATGGCCGCGTCCGCCGCGATCATCTCCCCGATGGACGCCAAGAAGGCGTGGGTCTTCAAGACGCCGCAAAACGACGCGCTGATGGCCGACGCAATCGCGAGCTACATGGAGAAGCACGGCGTGAAGACGGTGGGCTTCATCGGTTTCGCGGATGCCTACGGCGACGGCTGGTACAACGTGTTCAACACGGCGGCCGCCGCGCACAAGCTGAAGATCGTCGCGAACGAGCGCTATAACCGTACGGACACGTCCGTGACCGGCCAGGTATTGAAGACGATGGGCGCGAATCCGGACGCGGTGCTGATCGCGGGCGCGGGCACGCCGTCCGCGCTGCCGGCGAAGGCGCTTAAGGAGCGCGGCTACAAGGGCAAGGTCTACCAGACGCACGGCGTCGCCAACAACGATTTCCTGCGCGTGTGCGGCAAGGACTGCGAGGGCGAGATTCTGCCCGCGGGCCCGGTGCTCGTGACCGAGCAGTTGCCGGACAGCAATCCGGTGAAGAAGTCGTCGGCTGCCTACAAGGAAGCGTATGAGAAGGCGTACGGCGCGGGTTCGCTGTCGACCTTCGGCGGTCATGCATGGGATGCGGGCCAGATGCTCCAGCGCGCGATTCCCGAGGCGTTGAAGAAGGGCCGGCCGGGCACGCCGGAATTCCGCGAAGCGCTGCGCGCGGCGCTGGAAAACCTGAAGGACCTGCCGGTGTCGCACGGCATCATGAACATGACGCCGACCGATCACAACGGCTTCGACAATCGCGCACGCGTGATGGTGCAGATCGTCGACGGCAAGTGGAAGTTGCTGAACGACTGAGCTTGAGAGGACGCGCTGTGTCGCGCGTTCGCGTGTCTTAATTTCAAGATGAACGAGCGGCGCACCGGCAACGGCGCGCCGCTTTGACCATGGTCCGGCGGCCGTTCGTTCGCCGCCTGTTCCGGAAGAAGCTCCGAAGAGGAAGTATGGACTTATCGATTGCGGCGATCCTCGCGCAGGACGGGATCACCACGGGTGCGATCTATGCATTGCTCGCGCTCGCCCTGGTGCTCGTGTTCTCCGTGACACGCGTCATTTTCATTCCGCAGGGCGAGTTCGTCGCGTATGGCGCGCTCACATTGGCCGCGCTGCAAACGCAGAAGCTGCCCGCGACCTGTTATCTGCTCATCGCGATGGGCGTCGGCTGTTTCGTCGCCGAACTGGCCGGTATCGTTCGGCATCCTTCGCGATATCACCAGATCGGACGTTTGCTCGCGGTTCTGGCGGGCAAGTATCTGCTGTTTCCCGTCGCGGTCTGGGGCATCACGCAAGCGGCCTTCGCACAGCCTTTGCCGATGGTCGCGCAGATCGCGCTGACGCTTCTGATCGTCGTGCCGATGGGACCGTTCGTTTATCGACTCGCCTATGAGCCGATAGCGGAGGCGAGCACGCTGTTGCTGCTGATCGTCGCAGTCGCGGTGCACTTCGCGATGGTTGGCCTAGGGCTCGTGATGTTCGGCGCCGAAGGCTCGCGCACGACGGCGTTCTCCGATGCCACATTCAATCTCGGCAGCGTGTCGATCTCCGGGCAGAGCGTGTGGGTCGTCGGCACGGCTGTCGTGCTGATCGCCGCGCTGTACTTCTACTTCGATCGCACGATCTCGGGCAAGGCCTTGCGCGCGACCTCGGTGAACCGGTTGGGCGCGCGGCTCGTGGGCATCGGCACGACGCAGGCGGGCCGTCTCGCGTTCACGCTCGCGGCGGCTCTGGGCGCGCTGTGCGGCGTGCTCGTAGCGCCGATCACGACCATCTACTACGACTCGGGCTTCCTGATTGGTCTTAAAGGGTTCGTCGGTGCGATCGTGGGTGGTCTGGTGAGCTATCCGCTCGCGGCGGCCGGGTCGCTGCTCGTGGGTCTGCTCGAATCGTATTCGTCGTTCTGGGCGAGCGCGTACAAGGAGGTGATCGTCTTCACCTTGATTATTCCGGTCCTGCTGTGGCGCAGCCTGGCGAGCCCGCATTCGGATGAGGACGAGGAGTAAGTCGATGAAATACCGTTCTTTTTGGATCTTTTTGTTGATCGTCTTCGCGCTGCCGATACTGCCCGGACCGGTCGCCGTGCCTGAGTACTGGATTACGCTGCTGAATTACATCGGGCTGTATTCGATCGTCGCGATCGGACTCGTGCTGCTGACCGGCATCGGCGGGATGACGAGCTTCGGGCAGGCCGCGTTCGTCGGCGTGGGCGCGTATGCGACGGCTTTCCTGACGACGCGCTACGGCGTCTCCCCGTGGCTCGCGCTGATCGCGGGCGTAGTGCTGACGGCGTTTATCGCGCTGCTGCTCGGCCTCATCACGATGCGGCTCTCCGGGCATTTCCTGCCGCTCGGGACGATCGCGTGGGGACTGTCGCTGTTTTATCTGTTCGGCAACATGGAGTTGCTCGGCAAGTACGACGGCATCAACGGCATTCCCGTGCTCAACGTGTTCGGCTGGGCGCTCGAATCGGGCCGCAGCATCTATTACCTGATCTGGGTCGTGGTGTTGCTCGCGGTGATTTCTGTTCAGAATTTGCTTAATAGCCGACCGGGCCGTGCGATTCGCGCGCTGCGCGGCGGCGGCACGATGGCCGAGGCGATGGGCGTCAACACCGCCTGGATGCGCGTGGTCATCTTCGTCTACGCGGCGGTTCTGGCGGCCATTTCCGGCTTTCTCTACGCCCATTTGCAGCGGGCAGTGAACCCGACGCCGTTCGGTCTGAATCACGGCATCGAATTCCTGTTCATGGCGGTGGTCGGCGGCGTCTCGCATGTCTGGGGTGCGATACTCGGCGCGACGATCCTCACCGTTCTGCAGGACTATCTGCAGACGCTTCTGCCCAAGCTCATTGGCGCGAACGGAAATTTTGAGGTCATCGTGTTCGGCGTCGTCATGGTGCTGCTGCTGCAATACGCGCGGCACGGCGTGTGGCCCTTCGTGGCGCGCCTCTTTCCGCGTGGACCGCGCGCACACGTTCCGGATCATGGCGATGCTTTGCCGCAGCGCAGCAAGCCGGCAGCGGGCGAGCGCTTGCTGGTCGTCGAGAAGGCGCGCAAGCAGTTCGGTGGACTTGTCGCGGTCAACGATGTGAGCTTCGAGGTGAAAGCCGGCGAGATCATCGGTCTTATCGGACCGAACGGCGCGGGGAAATCCACAACCTTCAATCTCGTGACAGGCGTGCTTCAGGCGACGAGCGGAGCGATCAGTTTCCACGGCGAGCGCATCGAGAAGCTGACGTCACGTGAAATCGTCAAGCGCGGCATCGGTCGGACGTTTCAGCACGTCAAGATGCTGCCCGGGATGAGCGTGCTGGAGAACGTCGCCATCGGTGCGCATTTGCGTGGCAATACGGGTGTCTGGCGCAGTGTTGTGCGATTGAATGCAGCGGAGGAAGCGCGATTGATGGCCGAGGCCGCTAAGCAGATCAAACGCGTCGGTCTCGAGAAGCATATCTACAGCGAAGCGGGCAGCCTCGCGCTGGGACAGCAACGGATTCTCGAAATCGCGCGGGCGCTATGCTGCGATCCGACATTGCTTCTGCTGGACGAACCCGCAGCCGGTTTGCGTTACCAAGAAAAGTTACAGTTGGCCGATTTGCTGCGAAAGCTCCGCGCCGAAGGGATGAGCATTCTTCTCGTCGAGCACGACATGGACTTTGTGATGAATCTCACGGATCGGCTCGTGGTGATGGAGTTCGGCACGAAGATCGCGGAAGGCTTGCCGACAGATGTTCAGAAAGATCCAGCGGTTCTCGAAGCATATCTGGGCGGGGTGGAGTGATGGCGAAGGAATCGAACGCGGTTGAAAATCCGATCTTGGAAGTGAACGCCTTGTCCGTGCGCTACGGCAAAGTCGAAGCGTTGCACGATGGCAAGCTCACGGTCGGAGCAGGGCAGATCGTTTCGGTGATCGGGCCGAACGGCGCGGGTAAATCGACGCTGCTCAATGCGATCATGGGCGCATTGCCACAAACGGGACATGCGAAGGGCGTCGTGCGATGCCTCGGCGAGGATGTGTCCGCGATGGCTATCGAGCGCCGTGTTTCACGTGGAATGTGCCTTGTGCCGGAGAAGCGCGAGCTGTTTGCAACGATGACGGTGGAAGACAATCTCGTGCTCGGCGCCTATCGTCGCAAGAAGGCGGGCGAGCGGAATTTCCTCGATCAGCTCGATCATGTTTTCGAGCTTTTCCCGCGTCTGAAAGAGCGACGGAAGCAGGCGGCGGGAACGCTGTCGGGCGGAGAGCGGCAGATGCTCGCCGTCGGCCGTGCTTTAATGGGAAAGCCGCAACTCCTCATGCTGGATGAGCCGAGCCTCGGGCTCGCGCCGCTGATCGTGAAAGAGATTTTTCACATTATTAGCGCGCTGCGGCAGACAGGGGTGGCAACGTTGTTGATCGAGCAGAACGCGCGGGCCGCGCTGCAGATTTCAGACTACGGCTATGTCCTTGAGACCGGCGAGTTTGCATTGGAAGGAAACGCGGATGCGCTTCAGCACAATCCGCAAGTCATCGAGACTTATCTGGGCTTGACGAAAAAAGTCGCATAAGCGCGACACTCGCGGCGAATTTGGATGGCGTGTTTCACGTGAAACACGCCATTTTTTTCGTCTTCGGCCGATCGGTCGAATTCGAGGAAGGGAGATTCCGTTATAATTCAAAGCTATTCCTTCTTCAGGTTCGTGTCGTTCGCACACGAGATCTCAATGCTTTATCCCACAGAATTTGATGTGATCGTCGTTGGTGGCGGTCACGCCGGCACCGAGGCCGCGCTTGCCGCTGCTCGTATGGGCCGTAAAACGCTGCTTTTGACCCATAACATCGAGACGCTGGGTCAGATGAGCTGCAATCCGTCGATCGGCGGGATCGGCAAAGGCCATCTCGTCAAGGAGGTGGACGCCCTCGGCGGCGCAATGGCGGCCGCCACGGATGAGTCAGGCATCCAGTTCCGCATTCTCAACTCATCGAAAGGACCAGCGGTTCGGGCGACGCGCGCGCAGGCGGACCGTATCCTGTACAAGCAGGCGATCCGTCATCGGCTCGAAAATCAGCCGAATCTGTGGCTGTTTCAGCAAGCGGTCGATGATTTGATGATCGAGGGCGATCGTGTCGTGGGCGCGGTGACCCAGGTCGGCCTTCGCTTTCGCTCCCGCGCGGTCGTATTGACCGCCGGCACGTTCCTGGATGGCAAGATACACGTCGGCCTGAATAACTATGTCGGCGGGCGGGCGGGCGATCCCGCCGCGGTGTCGCTTTCGGCGCGTCTCAAGGAGCTGAAGCTACCCCAAGGCCGGCTCAAGACCGGCACGCCACCGCGTATCGATGGTCGCACGATCGATTTTTCCAAGCTCGAAGAGCAACCGGGCGATCTCGATCCGATTCCGGTGTTCTCGTTCCTTGGTCGAGTGGAGCAGCATCCGCGTCAGGTGCCGTGCTGGGTCACGCATACGAATGCGCAGACGCACGACATCATCCGTTCCGGGCTTGATCGTTCGCCAATGTATACGGGTGTGATTGAAGGCGTGGGCCCGCGCTATTGCCCGTCGATTGAGGACAAGATTCATCGTTTTGCTTCCAAAGATGCGCACCAGATCTTCCTGGAGCCGGAAGGATTGACGACAAATGAGTTCTATCCGAACGGCATTTCCACGAGCCTCCCGTTTGACGTCCAGTTGAATCTCGTTCGCTCGATGCGCGGCCTCGAGCACGCGCATATCCTGCGGCCGGGCTACGCCATCGAATACGACTATTTCGATCCGCGCGCGCTGAAGGCTTCGCTCGAAACGAAGGCGATCTACGGGTTGTTCTTCGCTGGCCAGATTAACGGCACAACGGGTTACGAAGAGGCGGCTGCGCAGGGATTGCTGGCGGGTATCAACGCTGGTCTGCAAACACAAGAGAAAGAAGCCTGGTCGCCGCGCCGCGACGAAGCGTATTTGGGCGTTCTCGTGGACGATCTCGTGACGCGCGGCGTGTCGGAGCCGTATCGGATGTTCACGAGCCGCGCCGAATATCGCCTTTCGCTGCGCGAAGACAACGCGGATATGCGTCTGACGGAGATCGGACGCGAGTTGGGGGTGATCGACGACGTCCGCTGGGATGCATTCAGCCGCAAGCGCGATGCTGTTTCACGTGAAACACAGCGCCTTCGCTCGACGTGGGTCAATCCGAAGACCTTGTCAGCGGAAGAGGCGACCGCGTTGCTGGGTAAGCCGATCGATCACGAATATAGTCTTGCCGATCTGCTGCGACGCCCCGGTGTTTCTTACGACGGAATCTGCGCGCTCCGCGCTGGCGCCTGCAGCCCCGAAGCGCCGCTTGCGGAAGATCCGGTTCTGCTCCACCAGATCAAGGAGCAGATCGAGATCGGTGTGAAGTACCAAGGGTATATCGACCGGCAGGCGGACGAAATCGAACGGAACGGCGCGCAGGAAAACACGCGGCTGCCGGAAGGCATCGACTACAACGAGGTCCGTGGTTTGTCCTTCGAGGCTCGTCAGAAGCTGACTCAGCATCGCCCGGAGACAATCGGGCAGGCTTCGCGCATCTCTGGCATCACTCCGGCTGCGATTTCGCTTCTGATGGTCCATCTGAAGCGCGGCGCGGGTCGTCGTGGCCGCAATTCGACCGGCGAAGATTCGGCAACCGCCAACCCGACGGCGGTTCAATGACGGAGCGCAACTTATCCCTGGCGACGACGCTCGAAAAGGGCGTCGCCGAACTCGGCCTTGCGCTGTCGTCCTCGCAAATTCAGAAGCTTCTCGATTACGTCGCGCTGCTCGGCAAGTGGAACTCGGTGTATAACCTGACGGCGATCCGCGACCCGCAGCAGATGCTCATTCAGCACATCCTGGATTCGCTCGCGATCGTTCCGGCGGTATCTGCGCGTAAACCGGCGACCGCACTGGACGTCGGATCGGGAGGCGGTTTACCCGGCATCGTCCTGGCGATTGCACTGCCGGAGTTGCGGGTCACGCTGAACGACATCGTTCATAAGAAAACGGCCTTTCAGTCGCAGGCGAAAGTGCAGTTGGGTCTGAACAATTTGTCCGTTGTGACTGGCCGCGTCGAAAGTTTACGCCCAGGCGTCGAAGTGCCAGGAAAATTCGATGTAATCGTGTCGCGCGCATTCGCAGAGCTCTCCGATTTCGTTACACTTGCGCGTCATCTGGTTGCCGACGATGGACGGATTCTGGCGATGAAGGGCGTGAAGCCCGATGCCGAAGCCGCGCGCGTGCCGGCGGGCGCCACAGTGCTTGGCATCGAGCGCCTGAACGTGCCGATGCTCGACGCGGAGCGGCATCTCGTCGAAATTGCCGTCGCGCCGACGTGACGGTCCGCCGTGCGGATTCCATCCGGTATTCCAGCCACGCTGATCTTCTGACAGCGAAGAAACGAGGACACTAAACGATGGCAAAAATCTTCTGCGTCGCAAATCAGAAGGGCGGCGTTGGAAAGACCACGACAGCGGTCAATCTCGCGGCTAGCCTCTCGGGGCTCGGCCAGCGCGTGCTGCTGATCGACCTGGATCCGCAGGGCAACGCGACCATGGGCAGCGGCATCAACAAGGCGGCGTGCGAGAACACCATCTATGAAGTGCTCGTCGATGGCGTCACGCTGCGCGAGGCGCGCATGCGCCCGGAGGCGGTCGGCTACGACGTGCTGCCCGCGAATCGCGAACTGGCGGGCGCGGAAGTCGAACTCGTGGACATGGAGAATCGCGAGGGTATTCTCCGGGTCGCCATCGCCGAGGTAGTCGATGACTATGACTTTGTGCTGATCGATTGCCCCCCGGCGCTCTCGCTGCTCACGCTCAATGCGCTGTGCGCGGCGCACGGCGTCGTGATTCCGATGCAATGCGAATACTTCGCGCTGGAAGGCCTGTCGGATCTCGTCAACACCATCAAGCAGGTCCACGCGAATCTGAATCGCGATCTGAAGGTCATCGGCCTGCTTCGCGTGATGTTCGATCCCCGAATTACGTTGCAGCAACAAGTGTCGGACCAATTGAAGGAACACTTTGGCAGCAAGTTGTTCGACGTTGTGATCCCGCGCAATGTGCGTCTCGCCGAAGCGCCGAGCTACGGGCTGCCGGGCGTCGTGTTCGACAAGTCGTCGCGCGGCGCGCAGGCGTATATCCAGTTCGGCAACGAAATGATCGAGCGTGTGCGCGCGCTCAACGTCAACTAAGCAAACCCATTCGATGCGGCAGAGAACGCCGACGGAGGAACCGAAATGAGCGCTGTGATGAAGAAAAAAGGTCTAGGCCGAGGCCTGGATGCATTGCTCGGCGGCAGCGTCGACATTACGGAAGCCGTGCGCGGCGAGGGATTGCCCTCGGTGTTGCCGCTCGACAAGCTGCAGGCGGGCAAGTATCAGCCGCGTACGCGCATGGACGAGGGCGCGCTCCAGGAGCTCGCGGCGAGCATTCGCGCACAAGGTCTGATGCAGCCGATTCTGGTGCGCTCGGTCGGCGACGATCACTATGAAATCATCGCGGGCGAGCGGCGTTTCCGTGCCGCGCGCATCGCCGGACTCGACGAAGTTCCGGTGCTGGTGAAAAACGTGCCAGATCAGGCAGCCGCCGCGATGGCGCTGATCGAAAACATTCAGCGTGAGGATCTGAATCCGCTGGAAGAAGCGCAGGGCATCCAGCGTCTGCTCGATGAATTTCGCTTCACGCACGAACAGGCGGCTGAATCGGTGGGACGCTCGCGCAGCGCGGTATCGAACCTGCTGCGCCTGCTGAATCTTGCGGCGCCGGTCCAGACGATGCTCCTCGCCGGCGACCTCGACATGGGCCACGCGCGCGCGCTGCTCGCCGTCGACGCCGCGACGCAGATCCAGCTTGCCAATCACGTCGTCAATCGCCGCCTGTCGGTTCGGGAAACCGAACGCCTCGTCGCCGCGACGACGAAGGAAGCCCCTGCGACAAAAGCACGCGCCGCAAACGACGGCGGACGTGATACGCGCCGTCTCGAAGAAGAGCTGTCGGATCTGCTTTCCGCGAACGTGAAGATCAAATTGGGCGGAAGAGGGCGCGGCAAGGTCACGATCGATTTCGGCAATCTCGACTCGCTAGAAGGCATTCTGACCAAGCTGCGTGGCAGCATGGAAACGCCGGCTTCGGCCGCCTGATCCACGCGCATCTTGTCCGAATTCAACGCCAAACGCACACGTTCCGACCTTCTCGCGCGTCTCTGGAGAGCCGTCTCGAAAGAGCCGGTTCTCGCGATCCTCGTCTTCGCCCTCGTCGTGCTGCAGATCGCGCATCCGCGGCCGTTGATGTCGCTGCCTGGTCTCGTCGACTGGCAGACGGTGCTCACGCTCGCCGGTCTCCTGATTCTGACCAAGGCGATCGAATTGTCAGGATTCCTGATGTGGGCGGCGCATCGGCTCGTGCATCACATCCATGCCGAGCGGACCCTGGCGCTTCTGCTCGTGGCGCTCGCCGCGGGACTGTCGACGGTGCTGACCAACGACGTCGCGCTCTTCGCCGTCGTGCCCCTCGCATTGTCGCTGCACAAGCTCGCGCCGCTGCCGATCAAACGGCTCGTTATCGTGATCGCGCTCTCGGTCAACGCGGGCTCGATTCTCACGCCGCTCGGCAATCCTCAGAACCTGTTCCTGTGGCAGACGAGTGGCATCGGCTTTCCCGCGTTCGTATGGGCGATGCTGCCGCTATGCGCCGCTTTGATGGCGCTGCTCGGCATCGTCACGTTCGCGATGTTCCGCGCCGAACCGCTCGATCTGTCCGGCGATGTCGAAGAGCATCGCGTGGATCGTGTGTTGTGCGCCGTGAGCGTGCTTGCCTTCGCCGCGTTCGTGGCGCTCGCGGATGCGCATCACGTCGGCCCCGCGCTCGCCGCCCTGGCGATCGTCTTCCTGCTGTGGCGTCGCGAGGTCGTGTTCAGGATCGACTGGCTGCTGCTGCTCATCTTCGTGCTGATGTTCGTCGTGCTGCGCAGCGCGGCCGCGTTGCCATCGATTCACGCGGCCATCGCGCAGATCGGCATCGGCACACAGGTGCGCGCGTATGCGGTCGGTGCGGTGCTCTCGCAAGCGATCAGCAACGTCCCCGCGGCCATCGTGCTCGCGGAGTTCTCCAAGGACTGGCGCGCGCTCGCGTTCGGCGTGAGCGTCGGTGGATTCGGCATCGCGATCGGCTCGCTGGCCAATCTCATCGCGGTGCGATTGTCGGGTGAAAAGGGCATGTGGATGCCGTTTCACATGGTGTCGATCCCATTCTGGATCGTGGCAATGGTCATCGGTTGGGCGCTAATCTGACGCTCGCCGGAGCTTGCTCCATCGACTGAGAATCTCCTTGCAATTGCAAGAAAAGTCTCGCTTTTGAGACCGTTTTTTAAGGTTCGTCTGCTTGGCTTTTGACACACCTAAACTATTGAATCCGCGACAACAATCGCTTACAATCGCCCGGATTTATCAGCTAGGCCACCTCGAAAGCGCAGCGAAAGCGCAAGGTGATTTCCCCGGGACTTTTGGTTGAAGGTTTGAAGACGGTGCGAGAGGAAAATCGAGCGCCGAACGCTCACGCAACCGGCGATGCGAACGCCTCCGGAAATCAGCCGCGCAGTTCGTCTGGTGACGTGTGGGATGCCGAGGCGCAAGATAACAATATCGTTCCGCTCACGCGGGACCAGGCACAGAAGCTGTTTGGGCCCGAGGTGAGTCGTCCATCGCGTGTCACGCCGTTTAAGGTGGTGGCAGCGCAAATGGTTTTGTCCCTGGGTGCGACACTGCTGTGGTGGCTGTTCTACAAGCCACCGGGTGATGCTGCGCTGTCCGCATTTCTGGGGGGAGCAATCTGCTGGCTGCCGAGCGCTCTGTTCGCCGCGCGCCTCAGAGCAAAGAGCGGCGCCGAGACGATCATGAGCTGGATGATCGGCGAGGCGCTCAAGATGGGAGCGACGATCGCCATGTTCGTGGCGATTGCGTACTGGTACAAGAGCGCGTTGTGGTTGCCGCTGCTCGTCACGTACATCGTCGCCCTGAAGACTTACTGGGTTGCAATGGCGCTGCGGTGACGATTCTTGACGTCCCAGGTAAGTGCCTGCAGCACGGGTTGCAAGTAGCATCACAAATGAACAGGTGCGGAACGTGTTCCGCACGCGGGCCTCTCGACCCGGAGCCGCGACGCGATGCGGCGGCTCGGAAGCGACAGGCAACGAAAGATTTTTGACAATTTGGGTGGCTTTAACGATATGGCAGCTAGCGAAGGAACGCACGCTCTGGATCCGTCCGAGTACATTGCGCACCACTTGCAGAATCTTTCCACGCAGACACAGACGTCGATCTTCGACATCCACGTCTGGAATCTCGACACGCTGTTCTGGTCGATCGTGTGTGGTCTCGTGACTATTCTCATTCTCGGTCTTGCGGCGCGCAAGGCGACCTCCGGTGTTCCAGGCCGGTTCCAGTGCGCCATCGAGATGCTGGTCGAAATGGTCGAGGACCAGTCGAAGTCGATGATCCACGGCAGCCGCCGCTTCATCGCTCCGCTCGCGCTCACCGTGTTCGTCTGGGTCGCCCTGATGAATTCGCTCGACTTCATCCCCGTTGATTTGCCGGGCCGCGTCATCGGCTGGCTGGGTCTGTCGGAAGCGCTGCCGCATCATCGCATCGTGCCGACCGCCGACCTGAACGGCACCATTGGCATCGCGCTCGGCGTGTTCGTGCTGATGATCTACTACAACTTCAAGATCAAGGGCGCCGGCGGCTTCGTGCATGAGCTGCTGTCCGCTCCGTTCGGCGCGCATCCGCTGCTGTGGATTCCGAACCTCGCGCTGAACATCATCGAGTTCGTCGCCAAGACGGTTTCGCTCGGCATGCGGCTTTTCGGCAACATGTACGCCGGCGAACTGCTGTTCCTGCTGATCGCCCTTCTGGGCAGCATGTGGACGTTCGGTGCGGACGCTTCCGTGCTCGGTTTTATCGGCCATGTGGTCGCGGGCACGGTCTGGGCGATCTTCCACATTCTGATCGTGTTGTTGCAGGCGTTCATTTTCATGATGCTGACGCTGGTGTATATCGGCCAGGCGCATGACTCACACTGACGCGTGACGGCACGTTCCGGAATCGTTCAGTTTTCAGGTTTTCGTTTTTTATAAATCCAGTTCCAAAGTCTTTAAATCAAAGGAGTGATCATGCAAGCTTTCATCGCCAACATCCAGGGTCTGACCGCCATCGGTATCGGCATCATCATCGGCCTGGGTGCAATCGGCGCCTGTATCGGTATCGGTCTGATGGGCGGCAAGTACATTGAAGCGTGCGCCCGCCAGCCGGAACTGATGAACCCGCTGCAGACCAAGATGTTCCTGCTGGCTGGTCTGATCGACGCGGCGTTCCTGATCGGCGTTGGTGTGGCAATGCTGTTTGCGTTCGCGAACCCGCTGCTTTCGAAGCTCGCAGGCTGAGGTTCCTCGGAACTGTGCGTCTGACTTTTAAAGACGCCTGAACGGAACGGATGAGGCGCTGATCGAGCTCAACAAGCCGATGAGCGCCTTTTAACCGTTTCACCTCCGATCAAGCAACGTTTAAGGAAACACCGTGAATCTCAACGCAACCCTGTTTGCGCAAATGGTCGTGTTTCTGATCCTCGCGTGGTTCACGATGAAGTTCGTGTGGCCGCCGTTGATCAACGCCCTCGACGAGCGCTCGAAAAAGATTGCCGACGGCCTCGCCGCCGCCGACAAGGGCAAAGCGGAACTCGAAGCAGCGCACAAGCGCGTCGACCAGGAACTCGCGCAAGCGCGCAACGACGGCCAGCAACGCATCGCCGACGCCGAAAAGCGCGCCGCAGCAGTCGCAGAAGAAATCAAGGCCAACGCTCAAGCCGAAGCCGCGCGCATCGTCGCGCAAGCGAAGGCGGACGCGGACCAGCAAGTCGTGAAGGCGCGTGAAACGCTGCGTGCCGAAGTCGCGGCGCTGGCCGTCAAGGGCGCCGAGCAAATTCTGAAGCGCGAAGTCGATCAGAAGGCTCACGCCGATCTGCTGAATCAACTCAAAACCGAGCTCTGATCATGGCCGAACTTGCAACCATCGCTCGTCCTTACGCAGAAGCGCTGTTCCGCGTAGCCGAAACCGGCGATCTCGCGGGCTGGTCCACCTTCGTCGAGGAGCTGGCACAGGTTGCGCGTCTGCCCGAAGTGGAGTCGGTCGCTTCGAGCCCGAAGGTGAACCGTCAGCAGATCGTCGATCTCCTGCTCGCCGCAGTGAAGTCGCCGCTGGCTCTCGGCAATGCGCAGGCGAAGAACTTCGTCGGTATGCTGGTCGAGAATCATCGCCTGCCGCTGCTGCCGGAAATCGCCGTCCAGTTCGACGAACTGAAGAACGCCCGTGAAGGTGCTGCCGATGCTCACATCGTGAGCGCGTTCCCCCTCGAAGGCGAACAGTTGAACGACCTCGTTGCAAGCCTCGAACGCAAGTTCCAGCGCAAGCTGAAACCGATCGTCGAAATCGATCAGTCGCTGATCGGCGGCGTTCGCGTGACGGTTGGCGACGAAGTGCTCGATACCTCGGTCCGCGCGCGCCTCGCCAGCATGCAGACGGCTCTGACCGCCTAAACGTTTACTAGGCGATCCATCCGCATCTCTAGCTGGCACGCAACAGAATTGACTATCAGGAGCGAATAATGCAACTCAATCCCTCTGAGATCAGCGAGCTGATCAAGAGCCGGATCCAGGGCCTTGAAGCGAGCGCGGACGTTCGCAACCAGGGCACCGTGATCTCCGTGACCGACGGTATCGTGCGCATCCACGGCCTGTCGGACGTGATGCAGGGCGAAATGCTCGAATTCCCGGGCAACACCTTCGGCCTCGCGCTGAACCTCGAACGTGACTCGGTTGGCGCCGTTATTCTCGGCCAGTACGAGCACATCTCGGAAGGCGACATCGTCAAGACGACGGGCCGCATTCTCGAAGTGCCGGTCGGTCCGGAACTCATCGGCCGCGTGGTCGATGCGCTCGGCAATCCGATCGACGGCAAGGGCCCGATCAACGCGAAGGCAACCGACGCAATCGAAAAGATCGCGCCGGGCGTGATCTGGCGTAAGTCGGTGTCGCAGCCGGTGCAAACGGGTCTGAAGTCGATCGACTCGATGGTGCCGATCGGCCGTGGCCAGCGTGAGCTGATCATCGGCGACCGTCAGTGCGGCAAGACCGCGGTGGCCGTCGACGCGATCATCAACCAGAAGGGCAAGGACCTCATCTGTATCTACGTCGCGATCGGCCAGAAGGCTTCGTCGATCATGAACGTGGTGCGCAAGCTCGAAGAAACCGGCGCGATGGCGTACACCATCGTCGTGGCGGCTTCGGCTTCGGAATCGGCCGCGATGCAATACCTCGCGCCGTACGCCGGCTGCACGATGGGCGAATACTTCCGCGATCGCGGGCAAGACGCGCTCATCGTCTATGACGATTTGACCAAGCAAGCATGGGCGTATCGCCAGATCTCGCTGCTGCTGCGCCGTCCGCCGGGCCGTGAAGCGTATCCGGGTGACGTGTTCTATCTCCACTCGCGTCTGCTCGAGCGTGCGGCTCGCGTCTCGGAAGAGTACGTCGAGAAGTTCACGAACGGCGAAGTGAAGGGCAAGAGCGGCTCGCTGACGGCACTGCCCGTCATTGAAACGCAAGCCGGCGACGTGACCGCGTTCGTTCCGACGAACGTGATCTCGATTACCGACGGCCAGATCTTCCTTGAAACCGACCTGTTCAACGCCGGTATTCGCCCCGCAATCAACGCGGGCGTGTCGGTGTCGCGCGTCGGCGGTGCGGCTCAGACCAAGGTCATCAAGAAGCTGTCGGGCGGTATCCGTACCGACCTCGCGCAGTATCGTGAACTGGCCGCGTTCGCGCAGTTCGCGTCGGACCTGGACGAAGCCACTCGCAAGCAGCTGGAACGCGGCCGCCGCGTGACGGAACTGCTCAAGCAGCCGCAGTATCAGCCGCTGCAAGTGTGGGAACTGGCTGTCGCGCTGTTCGCAGCCAACAACGGCTATCTGGACGATCTCGACATTTCGCAAGTGCTGCCGTTCGAAAAGGGCATGCGCGAATTCCTGAAGACCAGCCACGGCGATCTGATTAAGCGCATCGAAGACAATAAAGACTTGTCGAAGGACGACGAAGGCGCACTGCATGCCGCGCTGAAGGACTTCAAGAAGTCGGGCGCTTATTGATCGGGACTGAGGAGCAACGCGCGATGACTCTGAGCATCGCGCGGCTTCGATCAAGGAGTAAGCAATGGCTGGAATGAAGGAAATTCGCGGCAAGATCAAGAGCGTGCAGAACACGCGCAAGATCACGAAAGCAATGGAAATGGTCGCCGCATCGAAGATGCGCCGCGCCCAGGAGCGCATGCGTTCCGCCCGCCCGTATGCCGACAAGGTCCGTGCAATCGCATCGCACATGAGCAAGGCGAACCCCGAGTATCGCCACCCGTTCATGGTCGAAAACGAAGGCGCGAAGACGGCCGGCCTGATCCTCGTCACGACCGACAAGGGTCTGTGCGGCGGCATGAACACGAACATCCTGCGTGCGTCGCTGCTCAAGATCAAGGAACTCGATCAGGACGGCGTCCAGGTCGAAGCATCGGCGATCGGCGGCAAGGGGCTCGGGTTCCTGAATCGCCTGAAGGCCAAGGTCGTGTCGCAAGTCGTGCAACTGGGCGATACGCCGCATCTGGAAAAGCTGATCGGCGCGATCAAGGTGCAGCTCGACCTGTATTCGGAAGGCAAGATCAACGCGGTGTACCTGGCGTACACGCGCTTCATCAATACGATGAAGCAGGAAGCGGTCATCGAGCAGCTGCTGCCGTTGTCGGTCGCTGATCTCCACGCGAAGGACGAAGACGGCGAAACGCCGAAGACCTCGTGGGATTACATCTACGAGCCGGACGCGCAAACCGTGGTGGACGAGTTGCTCGTGCGCTACGTCGAAGCGCTCGTCTATCAGGCGGTCGCGGAAAACATGGCGTCGGAGCAATCGGCGCGCATGGTCGCGATGAAGGCAGCTTCGGACAATGCGAAGACCGTGATCAACGAACTGCAGCTCGTCTACAACAAGAGCCGCCAGGCCGCGATTACGAAAGAATTGTCGGAAATCGTCGGCGGCGCCGCAGCGGTCTGATTTTGCTGACCGCTTGAAAGAACATAGTATCTAAAGGAAATGCGATGAGTACTACTGCTTTGGTAGAAGGCAAGATCGTACAGTGCATCGGCGCCGTTATCGACGTGGAATTCCCGCGTGCGCACATGCCGAAGATCTACGACGCGCTCATTCTGGAAGGCACCGAACTGACGCTCGAAGTCCAGCAGCAGCTGGGCGATGGCGTGGTGCGCACCATCTGTCTGGGTGCATCCGACGGTCTGCGCCGCGGCACGATGGTCAAGAACACGGGCAAGCCCATCAGCGTGCCGGTCGGCAAGCCGACGCTCGGCCGTATCATGGACGTGCTCGGCCGTCCGATCGACGAAGCGGGCCCGATCTCCTCGGAAACCACGCGCTCGATCCACCAGCAAGCGCCGAAGTTCGACGAGCTGTCGCCGTCGACGGAACTGCTCGAAACCGGCATCAAGGTTATCGATCTGATCTGCCCGTTCGCAAAGGGCGGCAAGGTCGGTCTGTTCGGCGGTGCGGGCGTGGGCAAGACCGTGAACATGATGGAACTCATCAACAACATCGCGAAGGAGCACGGTGGTTACTCCGTGTTCGCGGGTGTGGGTGAGCGTACCCGTGAAGGGAACGACTTCTATCACGAAATGAAGGACTCGAACGTTCTGGACAAGGTCGCGCTGGTGTACGGCCAGATGAATGAGCCGCCGGGCAACCGTCTGCGCGTCGCGCTGACCGGTCTGACGATGGCCGAGCACTTCCGTGACGAAGGCCTCGACGTTCTCTTCTTCGTCGACAACATCTACCGTTTCACGCTGGCGGGTACGGAAGTGTCCGCACTGCTCGGCCGTATGCCTTCGGCAGTGGGCTATCAGCCGACGCTGGCTGAAGAAATGGGCAAGCTGCAAGAGCGCATCACGTCGACCAAGACCGGCTCGATCACGTCGGTTCAGGCCGTGTACGTTCCTGCGGATGACTTGACCGACCCGTCGCCGGCTACGACCTTCGGCCACCTGGACGCAACCGTCGTGTTGTCCCGTGACATCGCTTCGCTGGGTATTTATCCGGCAGTGGACCCGCTCGATTCGACCTCGCGTCAGATCGACCCGAACGTGATCGGCGAAGAGCACTACTCGATCACGCGCGGCGTGCAGCAAACGCTGCAGCGCTACAAGGAACTGCGCGACATTATCGCGATTCTGGGCATGGACGAACTGTCGCCGGAAGACAAGCTGTCGGTCGCGCGCGCGCGTAAGATCCAGCGTTTCCTGTCGCAGCCGTTCCACGTTGCAGAAGTGTTCACGGGCTCGCCGGGCAAGTACGTGCCGCTGAAGGAAACCATCCGCGGCTTCAAGATGATCGTCGAAGGTGAGTGCGATCATCTGCCGGAGCAGGCGTTCTACATGGTCGGCACGATCGACGAAGCCTTCGAAAAGGCCAAGAAGATCCAGTAACGGTCGGGTGTGTCTCTGGGGCGTCAGTCTGACGGCTGGCGTCCGCGAACAACACTCACCAGGAGTCGACATAAATGGCAACCATCAAGGTAGACGTCGTCAGCGCGGAAGAGCAGATCTTCTCGGGCCAGGCGAAGTTCGTCGCGCTGCCGGGCGAAGCCGGTGAGCTGGGCATTCTGCCGGGCCACACGCCGCTCATCACGCGTATTCGTCCGGGCGCGGTGCGCATCGAGGCGGAAGACGGCTCGGAAGAGTTCGTGTTCGTTGCAGGCGGGATTCTCGAAATCCAGCCGGGCATCGTGACCGTGCTCGCCGATACCGCCATCCGCGGCGCCGATCTCGACGAAGCGAAGGCCGAGCAGGCGAAGAAGCGCGCTGAGGAAGCGATTCAGAACAACACCTCGGAGCTCGAGTACGCGACCGCGCAAGCGGAACTCGCGTATGCGACCGCTCAGCTCGCGGCGATCCAGCGTCTGCGCAAGGCGCACGCGAAGCACTAAGCGTGACGCGCCAAGCGGCGTTCAGCAGTTCAAAGAAAGCAGCCTCCGGGCTGCTTTTTTTATGCTCCAAATCGGCAAATCGCGCAGGCAAAAGTGCATAACGGTTGTGTGCCTCGACCGCAAATTGCACTTAACTCATTGATTCGTAGACGGTTTAATAGCCTGTCTCGGGACAGCATTGCGGGGAAACACTCAATGCCCGCCCGCGTCTTTGCGGTGCACAATGGCCTCCAATTAGCCTTCATCGGGCGGCGATTCACATTGGCGGAGACCATCGATGGCAACTGAACCGACGCAGTCCGGCGCGCAGATCGAACCGCGCGACGGCATGTCCTACGTTCGCGGCGCGACCGACATCGCGTTGAGCGACGCAACCGTATCGCGCTTTCTTCTCGACACTGCCAGCCGATTTCCCGACCGGCCGGCGGTCGTGTTTCGCGAACAGAACATCCGCTGGACGTGGCGCGAGTTCGCGGATCAGGTCGACGTGCTGGCAAGCGGACTGCTCGCGCTCGGGATTCATCCCGGCGATCGCGTCGGCATCTGGTCGCCGAATCGCGCCGAATGGCTGCTCACGCAATTCGCGACCGCGCGCATGGGCGCGGTGCTCGTGAACATCAACCCGGCGTATCGGCTGGCCGAGCTCGAATATGCGCTGAACAAGGTCGGCTGCAAGGCGATCATCGCAGCCGAGCAGTTCAAGTCATCGAAATATCTGGAAATGCTGCAGGCGCTCGCGCCTGAACTCGCGAACGCCGCGCCCAATGCGCTCGACGCCGCGAAGCTGCCGGAACTGCGCGCGGTCATTCGCATGGGCGACAGCAAAACGCCCGGCATGCTCAATTTCGACGATGTGATGCGCACCGGCCGCGAGCAGCTCGACGCGACGAAGCTCGACGCGCTCGAAGGGCAGTGGGGCCCGGACGACGCAATCAACATCCAGTTCACGAGCGGCACGACCGGCAATCCGAAGGGCGCGACGCTCACGCACCGGAACATCGTCAACAACGCGCGCTATATCGCGATAGCGATGCGCCTGACCGAGCAGGACTCGCTCTGCATTCCGGTGCCGCTCTATCACTGCTTCGGCATGGTGCTGGCGGTGCTCGCGTGCGTGTCGACCGGTTGCACGATGGTGTTTCCGGGCGAGGCGTTCGACCCTGGCGCGACGCTCGCCGCCGTGCACGAGGAAAAATGCACCGCGCTGCACGGCGTGCCGACGATGTTCATCGCCGAACTCGATCACCCCGACTTCTCGAAGTACGATCTGAGCCGCCTGCGCACCGGCATCATGGCAGGCTCGCCGTGCCCGATCGAAACGATGAAGCGCGTTGTCTCGACGATGCATCTGAGCGAGATCACGATCGCGTACGGCATGACGGAGACGAGCCCGGTGTCGTTCCAGAGTTCAACCACCGATCCGCTCGACAAGCGCACGACAACCGTGGGCCGTATTCAGCCGCATCTGGAGGTGAAGATCGTCGATCCGCTGGGGAACATCGTGCCGGTCGGCGAGACCGGCGAGCTATGCACGCGCGGATACTCGGTGATGAAGGGCTACTGGGGCGACGATGCCAAGACGAGCGAGGCGATCGTCGATGGCTGGATGCACACCGGCGACCTCGCGACGCTCGACGCGCAAGGCTATTGCAACATCGTCGGCCGACTCAAGGACATGCTGATTCGTGGCGGCGAGAACATCTATCCGCGCGAGATCGAGGAATTTCTGTTCCGTCATCCGAAGGTGCAGTCGGTTCAGGTGTTCGGCGTCCCCGATCAGAAATACGGCGAGGAAGTGTGCGCGTGGATCGTCGTGCGTCCGGGCGAGCAAGCGAGCGAGGAGGAAATCCGCGAATTTTGCCAAGGACAGATCGCGCATTACAAGATTCCGCGCTATATCCGCTTTGTCGATGAATTGCCCATGACCGTCACCGGCAAGGCGCAGAAATTCGTCATGCGCGCACGCATGATCGACGAACTGAAACTCGCCGAGGCCAAAACGGCCTGAGCACCCACCGACTCGAGATCATGAAACGACGAAGGGAGCGCCGCGGCGCTCCCTTCTGTCATTGGATGAAACGTTCGGCCCCTGAATCTCTCAAGGAACGCAAACGTTTGTCCAGGCGAAAAAAAAGCGGGCCTGGAGCCCGCTAAAAACCACACGCTACGGGGTTAGCGCGAGGAGACCACACGTGGGATATTTCGAACGCATTACATTCGAATAACGATCCCAGCACCGATGCCCCAAAAAATTGAGAGCTTAGGCCACAGCCGACTATCGGACCGCGCGCTTCTTGCACAGCACAGCCCAATACATCCGTGTTGAAACCGTTTCAACAGATTGTGGGCGAATTGATTCCGAGTCGCCGTAACAAAGTGTTTCAGGTTGTAACCCCCGTCCCGTAAGGCCTAGGGGAAATTTTCTCGCGCGATTCTCCTGATTTTCACGGATATATTGTCTGTTATTCGGCTCATTTATCCGATCGGCCTGACATGACCGGTAAATGCGGATTTTCGGACCAGTGCGATTATTCTAATTTTTCGCGAAAATAGAACGGGTGGACGCATGAAATCGATGCGCAAGTTCTGCCTGACCCATCATCGAACAAGAAAACACTATGGAGGGACGCATGACGATCGACGCAGCCTTGCTCCGCTACTACCGCGCTGTGGACGAGGCTTTTCCGCCTCTGGCGCCCGATGCGGATGCGCAGACGGTGCGAGACCGCTTCAGCAACGTTGCCAAAGCTTACGCCCGCGAACGCGACGAGACAGTGACGGCGGAAAATATTCAGATCGTCCTCGACGGACGCACGCTCGCCGCACGGATCTACAAACCCAAAACGGCGCGCGGTCCGCTGCCGCTCATCGTGTACTTTCACGGCGGCGGCTGGGTGGTCGGCGACCTGGACACACACGATCGGCTCGTCGCGCGGCTTGCGGCGGATTCGCAGTGCGCCGTGGCGAGCGTCGATTACCGGCTCGCGCCGGAGCATCCGTTTCCCGCGCCGTGCGACGACGCGCTCGACGCGCTGATCTGGCTGGCGGAGCATCGTTCGCGGCTCGGTTTCGCGACCGACCGGCTCGCTGTAGGCGGTGACAGCGCGGGCGCGCATCTGGCGGTGGTCGCGGCGCGCGGCGCGAACGAGCGCGTCGCGGGTCTGGTCGGCTTTCAATTGCTGCTTTATCCAGTCATGCGGCGCCAGTTCGAAAGTGCCAGCTGCATCGCTAACGCGAACGGTCCGGGCCTCACGAACGATGAGATGAAGTGGTACTGGACGCAATTTCTCTCAGGCGAAGCGCCGCAAGCCAACGATGTGCGCGCGTTCCCGCTCTCCGAGCCGTTCGAGCGCACGCCGGCGCGCGCGCTGGTCGTCGCGGCGGCCTTCGATCCGCTCTACGACGACGCCTTCGAACTCAAGCGCTTCCTCGAAGCCAATGGCGGTCGTGTCGAGATGATCGACGCGCGCGACATGACGCACGGATTCGGGCGCATGCATGCGCAATCGGAGGCGGCGCTCGGCTGGCTGCGCAAGATCGGCGCGCGCACGGGCGAACTCATGCGCGCAGAGCGTTGAGCGTTATTTCAGCCACTTGTCATACACGGCCTGAAACTCGCCCGACGACCGGGCGAGATGCAGCCACTGATCGACATACTGCTGAAACGGCACGTCACCGCGCGGCAGCAGATACGCCTTCTCTCCGAACTGGAACGGTTTGTCCGGATGCACCGAGCACAGACCGGGATTGAGCTTCTGCTGGAGCAGCGTTTCCGATGCGTCCGTGACCATCACATCGGCCTTGCCTTCGAGGATCTGCCTGAAGATGGTCACGTTGTCCGGATACTCGATCAGCTGCGAGTGCGGAAAGAACTGCTTCGCGAAGCGCTCGTTCGTGCCGCCCGGATTGACGATCGTGCGCACGTTCTGCTGATCGATCTGTTCGACGGTCTGGTACTTGTCCTTATCGTCGCAACGGACGATGGGCGTTTTGCCGTCCTCCATGTAGGCCGCCGTGAAAAAGGCGCGCTTTTGCCGCTCCAGCGTGGTCGAGACGCCGCCTACCGCGATATCGCACTTGGCGATGAAATCGTTCATCAGGTTCGACCACGACGTCTTCACATACTCGGTCTTGGCACCGAGCGACTTCGCGAGGCTCTCCGCCAGATCGATGTCGATTCCCTCGAATTGCCCGTCCGGACGCAGGAACGAATACGGCTTGTAGTCGCCCGTGGTGCAGACGCGCAGCGTGTGGCGCGCGAGTACGTCGTCGAGCCGCGAGGGCGCGGCGACCGGAGCGGGCGCGGCGGGCTTCGCGCCTGCCACGGTGCCGGCCTGAATCGTTTGAGCGTCCGCGATGCTCGTAAGCGCGAGCGAGATGACAAAGGCAGAAGCGGCCAGACTGACAGACGTGCGTTGCATCGATTCTCCTGGTTCTAGTTGTAGGGTTTCGTCGATGATACCGAGGGCTTCGGTCTCCGGACACTCGTCCAGAAGGCATAGGCCGCGCTGCATGAGACTTCCCGAATTGCCGGGCTCAGTCAACGAAAACGCCCGGCCGCTCCGGTAGAATGATCGATTCTTTGCCTTCAGCATCGAGCGCCGTGGCACACACTCTTCTGAACGACACCTTCCTGCGCGCGCTCCTGCGCCAGCCGACCGACTACACGCCGATCTGGCTGATGCGCCAGGCGGGGCGCTATCTTCCGGAGTACAACGCGACGCGCGCCCGCGCGGGCAGTTTTCTCGGCCTCGCGAAGAATCCTGACTACGCGACCGAAGTGACGCTCCAGCCGCTCGCACGCTATCCGCTCGACGCCGCGATTCTCTTCTCCGACATTCTCACCGTCCCCGACGCGATGGGTCTCGGCCTGAACTTCGTGCAGGGCGAAGGTCCGCGTTTCGAACGCACCGTGCGCACCGAGGACGACGTGAAGCGGCTCGCCGTGCCGGATATCGGCGCGACGCTGTCCTACGTCACCGATGCCGTGAGCCAGATCCGCCGCGCGCTCACCGACGCACAGGGCCGCCAGAAAGTGCCGCTGATCGGCTTCTCCGGCAGCCCGTGGACGCTCGCGTGCTACATGGTCGAAGGCGGCGGCTCGGACGATCATCGCACGGTCAAATCGATGGCTTATGCGCGCCCGGACCTGATGCATCGCATCCTCGACGTCAACGCGCAAGCCGTGACCGCGTACCTGAATGCGCAGATCGAAGCGGGTGCGCAGGCCGTGATGATTTTCGACACGTGGGGTGGCGCGCTCGCCGATGGCGCGTATCAGCGCTTCTCGCTCGAATACATCGCGAAGGTGGTCGCGGGTCTCAAGCGCGAGCACGATGGCGCACGCGTCCCGGTCATCACCTTCACGAAGGGCGGCGGACTGTGGATCGAGGAGATCGCCGCGACGGGTGTCGATGCGGTCGGTCTCGACTGGACCATGAACCTGGGCAAAGCGCGCGAAAAGGTCGGATCGCGCGTGGCGCTGCAGGGGAACATCGATCCGAACGTGCTCTTCGCGCCGCCCGCCGCGATCCGCACCGAAGCGCGCGCCGTGCTCGAGAGTTTCGGGAATTTTCCAGGCCACGTCTTCAATCTGGGCCACGGCATCTCGCAATTCACGCCGCCGGAGAGCGTCGCGGAACTCGTCGACGAAGTCCATCGCCACAGTCGCGCGATGCGCGCCGGGCACGCCGCGCACTAATACGGCACGAAATCCGGCGTTGCGCGTGCATGCTGCGGTGCAATGTCGGTGCCTCGGAGCAGGTAATCAGGGGCTGGAGCATTTCGTCCGAATCGCCCACCTCAGGCGGTGCTCCCCGATGTCAAGACTGAACTTATGCACAATTCGTTCGCTGCGGCGCGCCATCAGACGTATGGCCTCCGGCAACCAATAAAGTGTCTCTATGTGTGCTTTAAGCCAATGATTTTTAAGAAATTTCCAGAGCTTTGCCCGAAATGTGGGCTAGCGCACATAAGGGTTTCGTGACATTGTTTGCGGCGTTCCCGGACGCACTTCTCAACAAAGTTATCCACAGGCCTGTGGAAAGCATCGGAAACTCAAAAATAATCGGCGGTTTACAGACGATTCTGATGTTTCACTTTAACTTCTTCCGGCTCAGGCGCATTCCGGTGTCGAGCCGTTGTACACGGGGCCGTGCACGGTGATGGGGCTTTTCGTGCGCGTCGCCGTCGATCAGCCAATGCCCGTGCTGTTCGACTACCGCTACGCGCTGCCGGATGCGCCCGTCGTTGGCATGCTGGTGCAGGTGCCGTTCGGACGACGCGAGGTCGTCGGGTTGATCTGCGAAATCGCCGATTCAAGTGACGTGCCCGAGGGCAAATTGCGCGCCGTCACCGCACGCTGCGACGGTTGCGCGCCGCTGTCCGAAGCCTGGATCGCACTGGCCAGTTTCGCCGCCGATTACTATCAGCGCGGTCTGGGCGAAGTGGCGCTGCCGGCGTTGCCGCAGGCGTTGCGCGACGCCTCGCGCTGGAATCGCCTGTTCGCTGTGGAGCCGCGCTTTCGGCTGTTGCCGCAAGGCCGCGCGCAACTTCCCGACGCGTTGCCCGCGCGCGCCATCGCCCTGCGCCGATTGGCCGATGCGCTCGCGAACGAGCCCGCTCTCGCCTTATCCGATGCCCGCGCGCTGCATCCCAAAGCGAGCGTGACTTTCGACGACTGGCTCGCGCGCGGCTGGATCGAAACAGTCGCGGCGCGCGTCGAGGCGCCCGGCGCGAACGGGCCCGCGCTCCCGACCGGCGCAGCGCCGCTGCCGGTGCTGACCGACGAACAACGCGATGCCGTCGCCGCGATTTCCGGCGCGCAAGGCTTCGCGCCGTTTCTGCTCCATGGCGTGACGGGCAGCGGCAAGACCGAGGTCTATTTGCACGCGCTCGCCGCCTTGCTCACCGCGCGGCCGGATGCGCAGGCGCTCGTCCTCGTTCCCGAAATCAACCTGACGCCGCAGTTCGAAGCCGCGTTCCGCGCGCGCTTCGCGGCGCTCACGGACAGTTCGATCGTCACGATGCACAGCGGCCTCGCCGAAGGCGAGCGCGCGCGCAACTGGCTGGCGGCGCACACGGGCAGCGCGCGCATCGTGCTCGGCACGCGCCTCGCGATTCTCGCGTCGATGCCGAAGCTCGCGATCATCGTCGTCGATGAAGAGCACGATCCCGCCTACAAGCAGCAGGAAGGCTTGCGCTACTCGGCGCGCGATCTTGCGATCTACCGCGCGAAGCAACTCGACATTCCCGTCGTGCTCGGCTCCGCGACGCCGTCGCTCGAAACCTGGTGGCAGGCGGAGCAGGGCCGCTACACGCGGCTGACGCTCACGCGCCGCGCCGTCGCCGAAGCGGCGCTGCCGGCCGTCAAGCTCATCGATCTGGAAGAGGAACGACAACGCGGCCGCGCGTCGGTGGACGGACTGGCGGGGCCGCTCATCGCCGCGCTGAAAACGCGCGTCGAACGTGGCGAACAGAGTCTCGTGTTTCTGAACCGGCGCGGCTATGCGCCGATTCTGTCCTGCGACGCCTGCGGCTGGGTCGCGGGCTGTCCGCGCTGCAGCGCGTATGCCGTGCTGCATAAGCCGGAGCGCGCGCTGCGCTGCCACCACTGCGGTTGGGAGTCGCGCATTCCGAAGTCGTGCCCGGATTGCGGCAACATTGATATTGCGCCGATGGGCCGCGGCACGCAGCGCGTCGAGGAGACGCTCGCCAGCGTGGTGCCGGGCGCGCGCGTGCTGCGCATCGACGCCGACAGCACGCGCCGCAAAGGCAGCGCGCAAGCGCTTTTTTCCGACGTGCACGCGGGCGAGGTCGACATTCTCGTCGGCACGCAGATGATCGCGAAGGGCCACGACTTCCGGCGCGTGACGCTCGTCGGCGTGCTCAACGCCGACACCGCGCTGTTCTCGCACGACTTTCGCGCGAGCGAGCGACTTTTCGCGCAACTGATACAGGTGAGCGGTCGCGCCGGACGCGCGGGCTTGCCCGGCGAAGTGCTGATTCAGACGCGTTACCCGCGTCACGCGCTGTATCTGGCGCTCTCGCGGCAGGACTACGTGGGTTTCGCCAACTCGACGCTGGCCGAACGGCGCGACGCGCGCCTGCCGCCGTTCGTCTATCAGGCGATGCTGCGGGCCGAAGGCCGCACGCTGGAAGCGGCGCTCGGGTTTCTGGAGCAAGCGGCGGCCGCGTTCGCGCCTTTACCCGGCGCGGACCGCGTGACCGTCTACGATGCGGTGCCGCTCACCATCGTCAAAGTGTTCAATGTGCATCGGGCGCAACTGCTGCTGGAAAGTGCGTCGCGGGCCGCCTTGCAGGCGTCGTTGCGCGCGTGGCAGCCGGCGCTGCGCTCGCTCAAGGGCGTGCTGCGCTGGAACGTCGAAGTCGATCCGCTCGACGTCTGATCAGACTTCGGCGCGAGAGACGTCGCGGTTTGTCCGGCCACCCTGGTCGGATGCGTCATCCGACCGATGTACGTGCGGCGACGCGCCCCGCACGAACAACACGACGCAGACTGCGAACATCGCCCAAACGCTGGCTACCACCATCCAAGTGCTCATGCTCGTTGCTCTCCCCGAGATCGCGGTTCGTTGTTGACCGCGAATGAAGCGCCGTGGGCGGCGCATTGCGTTTATATCGGCGGTGCCCGGGGATTTACTTAGGGGGTTGTCCCAAAAAAATATCAGCTAGGGAAACTACTAGGCGACAGGCGCCAGCCGCCATCCGGCGGTGCACCGCTCAAAGCCTTGTGCCATAAGGGTTTCATTGTGGTGCAACCTAGCGAAAATCTTGGTTGCACCTTTTATATCAGCGGAGTACGATTCGCCAACTTTTTAGTCATAGGCCGGGTTGGGCACGACCGGCAAACGAAGGAAATATGGCGAGCACAACCCTAGGCGTCAAAGTCGACGATCTGCTGCGTTCCCGGCTCAAAGATGCCGCGACGCGCCTCGAACGCACTCCCCACTGGCTGATCAAGCAGGCGATCTTCGCCTACCTGGAGCGTATCGAGCACGGCCAGCTTCCGCCGGAGCTGTCGGGTGCGAACGGCTCGTCCGAAATGGCCGACGCCACGCCCGTCGACGGCGACGAAGACAGCGCGCCGCATCCCTTCCTCGACTTCGCGCAGAACGTGCAGCCGCAATCCGTGCTGCGCGCTGCGATCACGGCCGCGTATCGCCGGCCGGAGCCGGAGTGCGTGCCGTTCCTGATCGGACAGGCGCGTTTGCCCGCGACCGTCGCCGCCGAAACCGAAAAGCTCGCGACGAAGCTCGTCGAAGCGCTGCGCGCGAAAAGCTCGGGCGGCGGCGTCGAAGGGTTGATCCACGAGTTCTCGCTATCGAGTCAGGAAGGCGTCGCGCTGATGTGTCTCGCCGAAGCGCTCCTGCGCATTCCGGACCGCGCCACGCGCGACGCGCTGATCCGCGACAAGATCAGCAAGGGCGACTGGAAATCGCACATGGGCCAGGCGCCGTCGCTGTTCGTGAACGCGGCGACGTGGGGCCTGATGATCACCGGCAAGCTCGTGACGACGAACAGCGAGACGGGCTTGTCCTCCGCGCTGACGCGCCTGATCGGACGGGGCGGCGAGCCGCTGATCCGCAAGGGCGTCGACATGGCGATGCGCCTGATGGGCGAGCAGTTCGTCACCGGCGAAACCATTTCCGAGGCGCTTGCGAACAGCCGCAAGTTCGAAGCGCGCGGATTCCGCTACTCCTACGACATGCTCGGCGAAGCGGCGACGACCGAGGAAGACGCGCAGCGCTACTACGCGTCCTACGAGCAGGCGATCCACGCGATCGGCAAGGCGGCTGGCGGGCGCGGCATCTACGAAGGCCCGGGCATTTCGATCAAGCTTTCCGCGCTGCATCCGCGTTATTCGCGCTCGCAGCAGGAACGCACGATGAACGAGCTGCTGCCGCGCGTGCGTTCGCTCGCGCAACTGGCGCGCCGTTATGACATCGGCTTGAATATCGACGCCGAGGAAGCCGATCGTCTCGAAATCTCGCTCGATCTGCTCGAAGCGCTGTGCTTCGATCCGGAACTGGCGGGCTGGAACGGCATCGGTTTCGTCGTGCAGGGTTATCAGAAGCGCTGCCCGTTCGTGATCGACTATCTGATCGATCTCGCGCGCCGCAGCCGTCATCGCTTGATGATTCGCCTCGTGAAGGGTGCGTACTGGGATACGGAAATCAAGCGCGCGCAAGTCGATGGCCTCGAAGGCTATCCGGTCTATACGCGCAAGATCTACACGGACATCTCGTATCTCGCGTGCGCGAAGAAGCTGCTCGGCGCGCCGGATGCCGTCTATCCGCAGTTCGCGACGCACAACGCATTCACGCTGTCCGCGATCTATCATCTCGCCGGGCAGAACTACTATCCCGGCCAGTACGAGTTCCAGTGCCTGCACGGCATGGGCGAGCCGCTCTACGAAGAAGTGACCGGCCGCGACAAGCTGAACCGTCCGTGCCGCGTGTATGCGCCCGTCGGCACGCACGAAACGCTGCTCGCGTATCTCGTGCGCCGCCTGCTGGAGAATGGCGCGAACACGTCGTTCGTGAACCGCATCGCCGATGAATCCATTCCGGTGAAGGAACTGGTGCGCGATCCGATCGACGAAGCGCAAGCCATCACGCCGCTCGGCGCGCCGCACGCGAAGATCCCGCTGCCGCGTCAGTTGTACGGCAACGAGCGCTTCAATTCGATGGGCCTCGATCTGTCGAACGAGCATCGTCTGGCGTCGCTGTCGTCGGCGTTGCTGGCTAGCGCGCATCATCCGTGGCGCGCCGAGCCGATGCTCGAAGGCGGCGACATCGCCAACGGCGTCGCGCGCGAGGTGCGCAATCCTTCGGACCTGCGCGATCTCGTCGGTACGGTCGTGGAAGCATCGCCGGAACAGGTGAGCGCCGCGATCGCGAACGCCGTGGCCGCCGCGCCGATCTGGCAGGCGACGCCCGTCGAAGATCGCGCCGACTGCCTCGCGCGCGCCGCCGATCTTCTCGAAGCGCAGATGCACACGCTGATGGGTCTCGTCGTGCGCGAAGCGGGCAAGTCGCTGGCGAACGCAATCGCGGAAATTCGCGAGGCCATCGACTTCCTGCGCTACTACGCGTCGCAGATCCGCGCCGAATTCTCGAACGATACGCATCGTCCGCTCGGTCCAGTCGTGTGTATCAGCCCGTGGAACTTCCCGCTCGCAATCTTCATGGGTCAGGTCGCCGCCGCGCTCGCGGCCGGCAATCCGGTCCTCGCAAAGCCCGCCGAACAGACGCCGCTGATCGCCGCGCAAGCCGTGCGCATTCTGCGCGAAGCGGGCGTGCCCGCTGGCGCGGTGCAACTGCTGCCGGGCAATGGCGAAACCGTGGGCGCGGCGCTGGTCGCCGATCCGCGCACGCGCGCGGTCATGTTCACCGGCTCGACGGAAGTCGCGCGCCTCATCAACAAGACGCTGTCCGAGCGCCTCGACCCGGACGGCCGCCCGATTCCGCTGATCGCCGAAACCGGCGGCCAGAACGCGATGATCGTCGATTCGTCCGCGCTCGCGGAACAGGTCGTAGCCGACGTGCTTCAGTCGTCGTTCGATTCGGCCGGCCAGCGCTGCTCGGCACTGCGCGTGCTGTGCCTGCAGGACGATGTCGCCGATCGCACGCTCGAAATGCTCACCGGCGCGATGAACCAGCTCGCGCTCGGCAATCCGGACCGTCTCTCGACGGACGTCGGCCCCGTGATCGACGCGGACGCGAAGCGCGGCATCGACGCGCACATCGCCGGCATGCGCGACAAGGGCCGCAACGTGACGCAACTGCCGCTGCCCGATCATTGCGCGCAGGGCACCTTCGTGCCGCCGACGCTCATCGAGCTCGACAGCATCGACGAGCTCAAGCGCGAAGTGTTCGGCCCCGTGCTGCATGTGGTGCGTTACCGCCGCTCGAACCTTGATAAACTCCTCGACCAAATTCGCTCGACGGGTTACGGGCTCACGCTCGGCATCCATACGCGTATCGACGAAACCATCGCGCACGTGATCGCGCGGGCGCATGTGGGCAACATCTACGTGAACCGCAATGTGATCGGCGCGGTCGTCGGTGTGCAGCCGTTCGGCGGCGAAGGTCTGTCGGGCACGGGTCCGAAGGCGGGTGGCGCGCTGTACTTGCAGCGTCTGCTCGCCAAGCGCCCGACCGGTCTGCCGAAGTCGCTCGCGAGCACGCTCATGGTCGATGAGGCCGCGTCGAAGGACGCACCCGCCGCGGCGCTCACCGCGTTGCGCGACTGGGCGATCGGCGAACGCGATCCGCAGACGGCCGCGCGCTGCGACGGCTATCTGCAACATGTGATGGCGGGCGCGACGGCGGTGCTGAACGGCCCGACGGGCGAGCGCAACACCTACACGCTGGGCGCGCGCGGCACCGTGCTGTGCGTGGCGGCGACGGCGAGCGGCGCGCGCGCGCAACTGGCCGCCGTGCTCGCGACGGGCAACCGCGCGTTGTTCAGCGGATCGGCGGGCGAGCAACTGGCGGCGTCGCTGCCGGCTTCGCTGAAGCCGTATGTCCAGGTGCGCAAGGCGGCGGAGGACTTCGACGCCGTGCTGTTCGAAGGCGACAGCGATGAACTGCTGTCGCTCGTGAAGGAAGTCGCGAAGCGCACGGGGCCGATCGTATCGGTGCAGGGCGTGGCTGCGGGAGCGTTCGCCGACGCTGGCCACGACGGCGAAGACTACGCGCTCGAACGTCTGCTGACGGAACGCTCGGTGAGCGTGAACACAGCGGCGGCGGGCGGCAATGCGAATTTGATGACGATCGGTTGAGACACCCCTCGAGCGCTCGATTCAAACGAATTCAAACAATCGGCAGCAGGCACGGCGATCCCGGCACAAGCTGCCATCCACACTGGAACCAGGAGAAGCTATGAAGCACACGATGACCACGCTGGCAGCAGCCATGACGCTCGCCGGCCTGTCGCTCGCGGGGACCGCATTTGCACAGCAGGCCCAGGACGTGAAAGTCGGTTACGCCGGACCGCTGACTGGTGCGCAGGCGCACTACGGCAAGGACATGGAGAACGGCATCACGCTGGCTGTCGAAGATTTCAACGCCACGAAGCCGGTGATCGGCGGCAAGCCGGTTCGCATCGTGCTGAACTCGGCCGACGACCAGGCTGACCCGCGCACGGGCACGACCGTCGCGCAGCGCCTCGTCGACGACGGCATCAAGGGCATGCTCGGCCACTTCAATTCGGGTACGACGATCCCGGCATCGCGCATTTACGCGAACGCGGGCATCCCCGAAATCGCGATGGCGACGGCGCCCGAATACACGACGCAAGGCTTCAAGACGGCCTTCCGCATGATGACCTCCGACACGCAGCAAGGCTCGGTCGCGGGTGAGTTCGCGGTGAAGAACCTGAAGGTCAAGAAGATCGCGATCGTCGATGACCGCACGGCTTACGGCCAAGGTCTTGCCGACCAGTTCGAGAAGGCGGCGAAGGCGGCGGGCGGCACGATCGTCGACCGTGAATTCACGAACGACAAGGCTGTCGACTTCAAGGCGATTCTGACCAAGATCAAGTCGACGAACCCGGACCTCGTGTACTACGGCGGCGCCGATTCGCAAGCCGGCCCGATGGTGAAGCAGATGAAGACGCTCGGCTTCCGCGCGCCGCTGATGGCGGGCGAAATGGTGAAGACCGACACCTTCCTGAAGATCGCGGGCGACGCCTCGGACGGCACGGTGGCATCGCTCGCCGGCCTGCCGATGGACGAAATGCCGGGCGGCGCGGACTATTCGGCGAAGTACAAGAAGCGCTTCAACGAAGACGTGCAGACCTACTCGCCGTACGCCTACGACGGCGCGATGGCCATGTTCAACGCGATGAAGGCGGCCAACTCGACAGACCCGGCGAAGTACCTGCCGTTCCTCGCGAAGACCGACATGCAGGGCGTGACGGCGAAGCACCTGTCGTACGACTCGAAGGGCGATCTGAAGAACGGCGGGATCACGCTGTATAAGGTCGTCGGCGGGAAGTGGACGACGCTGCAGAGCGTGGGTGGGAAGTAAGCGCTCGGGTTTGAGCTAAAGGAAAGCCTCGTGATTCAGGTCACGAGGCTTTTTTGTTTTCCGCGTCGCGTTTGTAGCCCGTCACCATCGCCCCGATGAGATTCTCCCGCGTCCACACGCTCATCGCGACCGCCGCCGCGACATGCACGCAGACACAAACCTCGACCGCAACCGATAGCCAGGTATGAATCACCTGCGGCCATTCCTCGCCCCAGAACGCATCGAGGCGCATGATCCAGCCCGACACCGCGAGCGCGAGAATCAGAAACCACAGCAAGAGCGCCATCAACCCGCCGAGCGGATTGTGCGAAACGTGATGCATCGGCTTGCCCTTTGCAAGCGATGCGAGATACGCGAAGAGATGTGAGCGAGTCGGCCACCACGCCGAGAACCGCGCGTGCCGGGACCCGACGAAGCCCCACACGATGCGCGCGACAACAAGCCCGGCCGCGACATACCCAAGCAGACGATGCGCAAAATCCGTCGGCCCGAACAGATTCCACAAGACGATGCCCGCGACGGCCCAGTGCGTGAACCGCACCCACGCGTCCCACACTCTCACCCGCGTCACGGGCATCGTGCTTACTCGACTTCCGACTTCACGACGGCCAGCGTCTTCGTGTCGTAATAGATCTCGACTTTCTTGCCGTTCTTGTCGTGGCCGTAGACTTCGTAGCAGTTGCCATCGACCTTGAACTTGCGAATCTTATAGCCCTGCGCCTCGAGTTGCGCCTTGGCATCCGATTCCTTCATCCATTCGCTCTTCGGATGCGCCGTGCAGTCGGCCTTCGCGAATGCCGCGCCCGAAAAACCCAACGCCAACGACAACGCCAGAATCCTAAGCATCGCTAACTCCCAGTGTTTTCGAACTGGCTACTCTACTGCCACCGGGAGTGGGCTGCAAGTAGATTGAAAGTTTGTCCTTTAGCGCTTCCCTTGCTGGCGAATTTGTTCGAGTGTCGCGCCCGGCGTGCTCTGATCTTGCGGAATGCGGATTTCGATCACCGCGGGCAGGCCGGAATTGCGCGCGCGCTCGAACGCCGGTATGAACTGATCCGTCGTTTCGACCAGCTCGCCGTGCGCCCCGAATGCGCGCGCGTACGCGGGGAAGTCCGGATTGGTGAGCCCGGTCCCATGCACGCGATTGGGATAGTGCCGCTCCTGATGCATGCGGATCGTCCCGTATTGCCCGTTGTTCACGACGATGAAAATCACCGGCAATTCATATTGCATCGCTGTGGCGATTTCCTGGCTCGACATCATGAAGCAGCCGTCGCCCGCGAACGCGATCACCGTGCGTTCTGGATAAAGCGACTTCGCGGCAATCGCGGCAGGCACGCCGTAACCCATCGCCCCGCTCGTCGGCGCGCACTGCGACCGGAAATGCCGATATGAATAGTGCCGATGCAGCCACGTCGCGTAATTGCCCGCGCCGTTCGTGAGGATCGAATCGGCGGGAATCGTTTCCGCGAGCTGGCGCATGATTTCACCGAGCTGAACGTCGCCCAGCATCGGGCGCGGTTTGCGCCATTCGAGATACGCGGCGTGCGCCGCTTCGGCCTCGCCCTTCCACGGGATGTCGGAAGGTGGTTTCAAAGCGGCGAGCATCGATGCGATTTCAGGCATGCCCGAGACAATCGGCAGATCGGCGCTGTACACGCGCCCGAGTTCCTCCGCGCCCTGATGCACGTGGATGAGCGTCTGCTTCGTCTTCGGTATGTCGAGCAGCGTGTAGCCGCCCGTCGTCGATTCGCCCATGCGCGGGCCGAGCACGAAAAGGACGTCGGCGTCGCGCACGCGCGCGGCGAGCGCCGGATTGATGCCGAGACCGACATCGCCCGCATAGTTCGGGTGCTCGTTATTCAGTGTGTCCTGATAGCGGAACGCGCAGCCCACCGGCAATTGCCATTGCTCGACGAAGCGCGCGAAGTCTCCGGTCGCATCGAGCGTCCAGCCGCTGCCGCCTGCGATCACGAACGGCTTCTTCGCACTGGCGAGCAGTTCGCGCACTCGCTCGATCTGCGCAGCCGATGGCGACGCCGCCACGCGCTGATAACGCGGCGCCGGCGGCACGGCGGCAACCGCTTCGGTCAGCATGTCTTCGGGCAGCGCGAGCACGACCGGACCCGGACGGCCCGACGTGGCCGTGTGAAACGCGTGGCTCAGATATTCCGGCACGCGGCGCGGATCGTCGATCTGCGCGACCCATTTCGCCATCTGCCCGAACATGCGGCGATAGTCGATCTCCTGAAACGCCTCGCGATCCATGTGATCCCGCGCGCATTGGCCGATGAGCAGGATCATCGGCGTCGAATCCTGAAACGCGGTGTGCACGCCGATCGACGCGTGCGTCGCGCCCGGCCCACGCGTGACGATCGCGATGCCCGGTTTGCCCGTGAGCTTGCCGACGGCTTCGGCCATGTTCGCCGCGCCCGCCTCGTGGCGGCAGACGATCGTCTGAATCTGCGAGGTCTCGTCGTGCAGGGAATCGAGCACGGCGAGAAAGCTCTCGCCGGGCACGCAGAACACGCGCTCGACGCCGTGGTGCACGAGCGCATCGACGACGAGACGCGCGCCGGTGGTCTGATTTTCGGGAGCAGCGGATTGCGCGGAGGGGACAGCGGACGCCATGCGAAGAAGTCTCCTTTGAATGTCCGGAGCGTCGCGGATGCGGTCCGGACTGTGAGCGAACAGACCCTGAAGCTTACGCCGTCGGGCGAAAGTCCGGAAACAGGCGAAGCGGAATTTTTTTCCGTGCACGCGCGCCCTGTCGCGCCGGGCGCCGCGTTTCCATCAGCCGAAATACCCCTTTTTCTCACCCTTTATCCAGCGATGGACCCAGGGTGAAGTTCGCAATAATGGCCTCACTGAAAAGCGGACACGGCAATGAGCCGGTTGGGTCCGCTAGCTAAAGATCGCAGTTCCACCTCATCGGGGGCAAGTTTGAACATTCGTAAATTCATCGGCGCGAACAGCCGTGACGCACTGCGCCAGGTTCGTGAAGCGCTCGGCCCCGATGCCGTGGTGTTGTCCAATCGCACGCTGGACGACGGCTCTGTCGAGATCGTCGGCGTCGCGGATAGCGATATCGCGTCGATCCCGCCGGCCGCGAAGGAGCAGGTGGTGCGTTCGGCCGGCACGTCGCGCGCCGCGCTGGCGGCTGCGGCCGCCGCGCTGCCGGTGAAGCAGTCCGCAGCGAACCCCTACACGAGTGGCGACGTGTTTTCGTCGGTCTTCGGCGCGAATACCGACGCCGACGATGAAAACGCGCTCCCGCACGAACACGAAGCCGCCTCCGACGACGAAGCGCCGCGCACGATGGCCGAATCGAATCCGTGGCTGATCGAGCACGCGAAGCGCATCGCGCAACAGGCGACGATGCCGTCGAACCGTCCGCTGACGGCGTCGGCCGCGATCGCACGCGGCATGGGCGTGCCGGTTCCGGTCGCCGCGCAGGAGACGCGCGCCGAAAAGACCCCGGAAGCAGCCAGGCAAGCCATTCGCCAGCAAGCGCAAGCCCAGGCCGAAGCTCAGGCGCGCGTTCAATCGAAGGTCGAAACGCCGGAGTGGGCACGCGAAGCCGCGCAAGTCGCCGCGCGCCGCGCCGCGCAGAAGATCAACACGAGCGCGCCGCACGCCGAAGCACCGGCCGCGAGCGCCGCGCCGGAAGGCGCTTTCGAAGGCTTGCCCGCGAACGCGGCGGCTGTCGTGACCGAAGCGATCCGCGCGCGCATGGAGCAGGTCGTCAACGAGACGGTGATGAACGAGCTCTCGTCGATGCGCACGATGATGGAAGAGCATTTCTCCGGTCTGCTCTGGGGCGAGCGCCAGCGCCGCAACCCGATGGGCGGCGCGCTGACCAAGCGTCTGTTCGCCGCCGGCTTCTCCGCGCAGCTCGTGCGCATGATCGTGGAGAACATGCCGGAGATGGAAAACGTGGAAGGCGCGCTCGAGTGGGTGCAGCAGGTGCTCGAATCGAATATCCCGGTGATGGACAGCGAAGACGCGCTGATGGAACGTGGCGGCGTGTTCGCGCTGATGGGCCCGACGGGCGTCGGCAAGACGACGACCACCGCGAAGCTCGCGGCGCGCTGCGTGATGCGCTTCGGCGCAAGCAAGGTTGCGCTGCTCACGACCGACAGCTACCGGATCGGCGCGCACGAGCAACTGCGCATCTTCGGCAAGATTCTCGGCGTGTCGGTTCACGCGGTGAAGGACGCGGCAGACCTGCAACTCGCGCTGTCCGAGCTGCGCAACAAACATATTGTGCTGATCGACACGATCGGCATGAGCCAGCGCGATCGCATGGTCTCGGACCAGATCGCGATGCTGTGCGGCGCGGGTCATCCGGTGCAGCGCATTTTGCTGCTCAACGCGACGAGCCACGGCGACACGCTCAACGAAGTCGTGCAGGCGTACAAGAGCGCGGCCGATCAGCCGCCGCTCGCGGGCTGCATCCTCACCAAGCTCGACGAAGCGACGAATCTCGGCGGCGTGCTCGATACGGTCATCCGCTACAAGCTGCCCGTGCATTACGTGTCGACCGGCCAGAAGGTGCCGGAGAACCTGTACGTCGCGACCAGGCGGTTTCTCATCAAGAGCGCGCTCTGCATTCCGCGCGACGGCTCGCCGTTCGTGCCGCAGGACGATGAAGTGCCGGCGCTGCTCTCCGCATTGTCCGCGCGCGCCTCGACCGAACTGCATGGGGTGAACTTTGGATAAGCTCATGCTCGACCAGGCGGAAGGTCTGCGACGGCTGCTCACGCGCGCCGGTTCGCGCGTGGTGGCGGTCGCGGGCGGACCGGCGGGCATCGGATGCACGTCGGTGGCGGTGAATCTCGGCGCGGCGCTGTCCATGCACGGCAAGGATGTGCTCGTCATCGACGAACAGCAGGACGCAGGCTCGGTTAGCCGCATGCTGGGCGGCTCCGATGCGCTCGCGCTCGCCGCGGTGATGTCGGGACGCCGTGCGCTCGCCGATGCCGTCGAACGTACGCCGTTCGGCTTCTCGCTGATCGCCGCGCCGCGCGACGAACGCATCAGCCACGACGCCGCGCAGTGCCGCGCATTGCTCGACGGCCCGGCGGACATCGTACTGATCGATGCGCAACTGGACCGTAACGGCGCGCTGTCGACGCTCGCGGCGCAGGCGCATGACTTTCTTATCGTGACGCGGGTTGCCGCGTCGGCGATCACCGAGGCGTATGCGTGCATGAAGCGTCTGCACTACGCCCATGCGATCGGCCAGTTCCGCGTGCTCATCAATCACGTGCAGAACCCGGCCGACGCGGCGGTCGCGTTCGACAACCTGTCGGGCGTCGCGAGCCGGTATCTGGCCGTGTCGCTCGTGCAGGCAGGGTATGTGTCCGAGGATGCGCGCGTCGCTCGGGCGAAGGAACTCTCACGCTGCGCAGTCGAAGCGTTCCCGGCCACGGCCGCGGCGCGCGACTACCGCGCGATCGCGGCGGAGCTCCTCCACTGGCCGATGCGTCCCGCGCCGTACGTGCGCGTGGCGAGCGGTCCGGCCGACGCGCGAATTCCGGTTGGCGACTCTGAACAGGGCGGGCGGGAGACGGCGCATCGTGCGGCCGCGCTTCACGACTTTGCAATGAGCAGCACGGCGTCGATGTGATCAAGATAGGTGACCAAGATGTATAACGCCCAAGGCAAACTCTCACAGTCGGACGTCCTGACGAAATATGCGCCGCTGGTTCGCCGGCTGGGGCTTCAGCTCGTCGCCAAGATGCCGGCAAGCGTCGATCTCGACGATCTCATCCAGGCCGGCATGATCGGCTTGCTGGACGCGGCGAGCCGCTACAAGGAAGATCAGGGCGCGCAATTCGAAACCTACGCGAGTCAGCGCATTCGTGGCGCGATGCTCGACGAACTGCGCGCGAACGACTGGCTGCCGCGCAGCATGCGCAAGACGTCGCGCGAAGTGGAATCGGCGGTGCACAAGGTCGAGCAGAACCTCGGCCGTTCGGCGAGCGAGACGGAGATCGCCGAGCACATGAACATGCCGCTTCCCGAGTATCAGTCGATGCTGCAGGATCTGCACGGCAGCCAGCTCATCTACTACGAAGACTTCGACCGCTCCGCCGACGACGAGCCGTTCCTCGACCGCTATTGCGTCGATCGCTCGGACCCGCTTTCGGCGCTGCTCGACGACAGCCTGCGCGGCGCGCTGATCGAAGCGATCGACAAGCTGCCCGAGCGCGAGAAGCTGCTGATGAGCCTCTACTACGAACGCGGCCTGAACCTGCGCGAAATCGGCGCGGTGATGGAAGTGAGCGAATCGCGCGTGTGCCAGTTGCACAGCCAGGCCGTCGCACGTCTGCGCACGAAGCTGCGCGAGCAGGCGTGGACGAGCGTCGAGGCCTGATTCAGTTCGTTTCGAAGTCCCGGGTCTCGGCGAAGACGGTTTTCCCTTCGCCGAGACTTTTTGCGCGGTACATGGCGCGGTCGGCGGCGCGCAGCACGGCGCTCATGCCGGACTGATGCGCGGCCGTCGCGCTGGAAAGCAGACACGCGCCGATGCTCGCCGACACCGACACCGGCCGTTCCTGCACCGAGGTCATCGCGCCGAGAATCGAGTGAATGCTGTCGGCCACCGACAGCACCGCCGCGCGGTCGCCCACCTGATGCGCGAGCACGACGAACTCGTCGCCGCCCAGACGCGCGATGGTGTCCGTCTTGCGCATGCGCTTCGCGAGCGATTGCGCGAACGCCTGCAGCAGCATGTCGCCGACGGCGTGACCGTAGGTATCGTTCACTTCCTTGAAGCCGTCGAGATCGATGAGAAGCAGCGCGGTGGCGTGATCGCCATCGGCTTCGCGCGTGCTCATTGCGCGATCGACGATCTGTTCGAGCGCATAGCGGTTGGATAGTCCCGTGAGCGGATCGGTCGAGGCCTGACGCGCGAGATCGCGATTCGCGCTGCCGAGCCGGTCGACGAGCACGCTCAGATACACCGATGCGCCCAGCACGCTCAATCCCAGGCCGATGGCGGCTGGCAGATTCGCACGCCACCACGGCTGCCAGACGCCGAGCGCGACGACGATGACGAGCGCCGTCACACACGATACGGCGAGCGTGCGCTTGCCGTAACGGCATCCCGAGCCGATCAGGAACCAGAACATCACCCAGATGAGCGGCAGCGCGGTCGCGCCGCCCGCTGCGAGCGCGAGCCCGAGCAGTGTCTGATCGGCGATGGTCGTGACGGTGAGACGCCGCTCCGAGGGCGCGCTCATGCGGCTGACGATCAGGAGCGTGACCGCACCGTACGACGCATACAGCGCGATGAGGCGTGTGACGAGCAGTGCATCGTGTGAAGGGCGAAGCCACGTAAAGATGCCATAGGCCAGAAGAACCGCGCCTCCCATCCAGACCCGCAGCGTGGCCTGCTCGCGTTCGGGATTCCGGTGCTCGGACCACGCGAAGGCATAAGTCCGGCGTGCCGGTTGATGCGCCTGCTCCATACTGAACCCCTGGATGGTGATTTCTTTCTTTTATCTTGCTGTTATGACCTGCGGCCCCGTCGCATGGCATCGGCCGGATGGCGTGGTTATCGAGTTGCACCGAGCGAGCGATCCGCTATTTTGCAACGTTTTGCGAAGACGCTGTGTTCCGTGTATGAAGGGCTTTTGGACTTCTGTTTCCGGTTAACGGTAATGCGCGACGAATCTCTTTCTCTGGCTGGCGAATGGCTGCCGGTCTGCAATAGCGAAGACGTGCCCGAAGGCGGGGCGCGCGGCTTTGTCGTTGCCGATGAGCGCATCGTCGTGTGGCGCGACAGTATCGGCGTGGCCCATGTGTGGCGCGATTACTGTCCGCATCGCGGCGCGCAGTTGTCGCTCGGGCACGTGATGCGCGATCAGATCGTGTGCCCGTATCACGGCTGGCGTTACGACATCGAAGGGCAGTGTTTGCGGATTCCGTCGAATCCGTCGTTGCGTCCTTCGAAGCGTGCCTGCGCGACGACCTTCGTCAGCGAGGAGAAATACGGCGTCGTGTGGATGTGCTTCGGCGAGCCCGCGCATGCGCTCGATTTCTTTCCCGAAGCCGCGATTCCGGGTGGTCGGCGCATCAATCTTGCGCCGCAGACGGTGCGGTCATCGGCGCCGCGCGTCGTCGAGAACTTTCTCGATATGGCGCACTTCTCGTTCGTCCATGTAGGGATTCTGGGTGAAGAGGCGCATACGGAAGTGCCGGATTACGAAGTCGTGGCGAGCGATGAAGGTCTGGAGGCACGGCAGTGCCGATACTGGCAGCCCGCCGGGATTCCGGGACAGGGCGGCGGCGCGATGATCGATTATGTGTATCGCGTGAAGCGGCCGTTGATCGCGAGTCTCACGAAGATGGCGTCGGACGGACAGGGCGCGCTGCATATCATGCTGGCGGCGTCGCCCGTGACGCAGACCGAGACGCGCGCGTGGCTCGTGTCGATTCACGAGGACGACACGACGCATTCGGATCAGGAACTCTACGACTTCAATATGGAGATCCTGATGCAGGACACGCCTGTTGTCGAGTCGCAATGGCCGCAGCGTCTGCCGCTCGATCTGGATGCGGAGCTGCATCAGCGGTGTGACCGGATGGCGGTGGCGTATCGGAGGTGGCTGGCCGGGATGGGTTTTGGATGGGGGACGGTTCTCGCGGGAGCCGAATGAACACGCGTCGCGGAGAAGGATTGGCGCGCCCGGCTGGGATCGAACCAGCAACCCCTGCCTTCGGAGGGCAGTACTCTATCCATTGAGCTACGGGCGCATCGGAGAAAGGCCTTGCAAGAGGAAAGCGCCAGAAAAGGCGACCGCAAGGCCCATGCGAATCCGAGAGAATACCTGTTTTCCGTGACTTCGTCCATCGCGCGGGGTCGGACGCATTGCGCGAAGCGTCATCGCAAGCATCACACGATTCGGGTAAACGCCCGCTCCACTGCCCCGGCCACCCCGCGCCGACAGTTAAGTGTTCCGTCTATAATCGACCGTGCCTTTCCCCAAGGCGCGCCCAAGCGCATTGCGGTAGCTGTCACGCTGTCACTGAACCGACTCACACCAAAAAACGGGAGACGAGACAAGCATGAGCGAAGCACCCCACGGAGCCCCGATCAAGACACCCGGCCAACTCATCGCCGCGGTCATCGCGGGATTCGGCATCCCGGTCGCCATCATCATTCTGCTCGCGGTGTACGTGAACAACTCGACGCGCGTCGGCGCGGGCACCGACATCGAGCAATCGGTGAAGGAACGCATCGCGCCCGCCGCGCAGGTCGATATCCGCGACGCCAACGCGCCGCGCGTCTACAAGACCGGCGAGGAAGTGTTCAAGGCCGTGTGCTCGGCCTGTCACGCAGCGGGCACGGCAGGCGCGCCCAAGTTCGGCGATGCGAGCGCGTGGGCGCCGCGCATCGGCGAAGGCTACGACACGCTCCTGCATAACGCGCTCAACGGCAAGGGCGCAATGCCCGCGCGCGGCGGCACCAGTCCGGACGATTACAGCGACTTCGAAATCGCGCGCGCGGTCGTCTACATGGCGAACGGCAGCGGCGGCAAGCTGGCGGAACCGGCGCAACCCGCGTCGGGCGCGGCGGCAGCAGCAGGCGCTTCCGGTGCCGCCGCTCCAGCCGCCGCAAGCTCGAATGAAAACGCGCAAGCGGCAGCAGCCGTGGCCGCGCTGGCATCCGTTCCGCAGGCCGCGGCGCCGGCAGCCGGCGCCCAAAGCGCCGATGCCGCCCAGGCCGGCAAGGCGCTCTACGAGCAAGTCTGCCAGGCCTGTCACGCGGCCGGCGTGCTCAACGCGCCGAAGTTCGGCGACAAGGAAGCATGGGCGCCGCGTCTGAAGGACTCCATGGACACCGTCTATAACTACGCATTGCACGGGAAGGGCGCGATGCCGCCGAAGGGCGGATCAAACGCACCGGATGCGGATGTGAAAGCGGCCGTCGATTACATGGTGAACGCGGCGAAATAACGTTTCCGGCCGCAACAAAAAACCCTGCGTTTCGCGGCGCAGGGTTTTTTCATTTGAAGCACGAGAAAACCATCAAGTCTTCTGCAGCATCGCCTTGAGCATCGCCATGCGATCCTTCGGCGACAGCGGTTTCTCCTCGGCCGTCGGCGGCGGCGCATCGTCGAGCAGCATCTCGGGGATGAAGCGCGACGGCTCGCACACCACCGTCTCCCGCGCGCGCTTGCGCTTCTTGCACCAGTTCAGATGCAGACTGCGCTGCGCCCGCGTGATCGCGACATACATCAGCCGCCGCTCTTCCTCGATGCGCGAATCGTCGACGGGCGCGTCATCGTCCGAGGCGCCGCGATGCGGCATGATGCCTTCCTCCACGCCCACCAGAAACACGTGCGGATACTCCAGTCCCTTCGACGCATGCACCGTCGACAGCCGCACCGCGTCCGGATCTTCTTCCTTGCCTTCGAGCATCGACATCAGCGCGACGGTCTGGATCAGGCTGAGCAGATTCTTGCCTTCATCGGCGAAACCGTCGGCGGTGTCGTAGCCGGTCTGCTCGGTTCCCGGCGCGGCTTCCGGCTTCGTGCCCTTGCGCTTCAACCATTCGAGAAACTCCAGCACGTTCTGCCACTTCGACTGCGCCTGCCGCTCGTCGTACGCATCGTAGAGATACGACTCGTAGTGGATGGCTTCCATCATGTCGTCGAGCACTTCGGTCGCGGGGTCGCGCGCCGCGCGGTCCGACAGGCGGCGAATCCACTCGCAGAACGTGCGCAGCGGCTCGACCTGCCGCGCTGACAGCCGCGCCTCGATGCCGCCCATGAACACCGCTTCGAACAGCGACACCTTCGCCGCGCCCGCGAACGCGCCGAGCGCTTCGAGCGTCGTATTGCCGACGCCCCGTCGCGGCGTCGTGATGGCGCGGATGAAGGCGGGATCGTCGTCGGGATTCGCGATCAGACGCAGATACGCGATGAGGTCCTTGATCTCGGCCTTGTCGAAGAACGACTGGCCGCCTGACAGCACATAAGGAATACGCTCGCGCCGCAACACCTGCTCGAAGATGCGCGCCTGAAAGTTGCCGCGATAGAGAATCGCGTAATCGCGAAACTGGGTGCGCCGCTCGAACTTGTGCGCCGAGAGGCGAAACACGACCGATTCCGCTTCATGTTCTTCGTCGTTGCAGCCGGTGACGGTGATCGTGTCGCCCATGCCGTGCTCGGACCACAGCTTCTTCTCGAACAGCTTCGGATTGTTCGCGATGACGTTGTTCGCCGCCGTCAGAATGCGCACCGTCGAGCGATAGTTCTGCTCCAGCTTGACGACATGCAGCCTCGGGAAATCCTTGCCGAGTTGCGCGAGGTTTTCGAGCGTCGCGCCGCGCCAGCCGTAGATGGCCTGATCGTCGTCGCCGACAGCCGTGAACGCCGCGCGCGGGCCGGCGAGCTGCTTGAGCAACTCGTACTGACAGGCGTTGGTGTCCTGATACTCGTCGATCAGCAGGTAGCGCAGACGGTTCTGCCACTTGTCGCGCACCTGCTCGTTCTCGGCAAAAAGCTGCGCGGGACGCAGGATCAGATCGTCGAAATCGAGCGCCTGATAGGCGTGCAGCGTCGCCGCATAGCTGCGATAGACGATCGCCGCCTGATGTTCGTCCTCGTTATTTGCGAGCACGGAAGCCTGATCCGGCGACACCATTGCGTTCTTCCACAGCGAGATGATCGACTGGATCTTGCGGATCAAACCCTTGTCGGTCGTGCCGAGCTGTTCCTGCACCATGCCGAAGCAGTCGTCGGAATCCATGATCGAGAACTGCGGCTTCAGTCCGACGTGCTCCGCTTCCTGCCGCATGATCTGCACGCCGAGCGAGTGGAAGGTGCAGATCGTCAACTGATTGACGGGAATCTTGCGGCCTTCCTTGCCGGGCGTCGTGAGCGTCTTGCCTTCGAGCAGCTTCGCGGTGCGCTCGCGCATTTCGAGCGCGGCCTTGTTCGTAAAGGTGAGCGCGGCGATGTGCTTCGGCTCGAAGCCGCGTCCTTCGATCAGATGCGCGATCTTCTGCGTGATCACGCGCGTCTTGCCGCTGCCCGCACCGGCGAGTACGAGACAGGGACCATCGAGATAGCGCACGGCTTCGCTTTGCGCGGCGTTCAGACCTGCGGACATCGTATTGGGCTTTTGGAGTTCGGGCGCGCTTCGCTGTTGCCTGCGCGCGGAGGAGAGCGCGATGTTAACACGATAGCGTCGGCGCGGTTCCGGCCCTCGTTCGTGCCACAATATCCGATCGAATTCACGACAGGACGATGCCCGCATGAGCACAGCACTGAAAGTCGGCGTAATGGGTTACGGCCTCGCCGGCGCGACGTTTCACGCGCCCGTCATCGAGCACTGCGGCCGGGCGGAAGTCACGGCCATCGCGACGAGCCAGGCCGAGCGCGCCGAGGCCGATTATCCGAACGCGCAGATTGTCCCGGACTTCGACGCGCTGCTCGCCATCGACGGGCTCGAATGCGTCGTCGTCGCGACGCCGAACGACACACACTTCGATCTCGCGCATCGCGCGCTGTCGGCGGGCAAGCACGTGGTCGTCGACAAGCCGGTGACGCTCTCGGCGCGCGACGCCCGCACGCTCGCCGATCTTGCGCAGCAAAAAGGTCTCGTGTTCGCGCCGTTCCATAACCGCCGCTGGGACGGCGATTTCATGACCGTGCGCGCACTCATCGAAAGCGGGCGACTCGGGCGCATCACGCACTACGAATCGCATTTCGACCGTTTCCGCCCGAAAGTGCCGCAGCGCTGGCGCGAGGAAGCGGAGCGCGGCGGCGGCCTCCTGTTCGATCTGGGGCCACATCTGATCGATCAGGCGCTGACGCTCTTCGGCGCGCCGCAGACGGTGACGGCGTTCGTGAAGGCGCATCGCGATCACGCGCACGCGCCGGATTACGTGCATCTCGTGCTCGGTTACGACGACAAGGAAGTGATCCTGCACGCGAGCGCGCTCGCGGCGCTGGAGCCGCCGCGTTTCGCGATTCACGGCACGCGCGGCAGCTATGTGAAGAACGGGCTCGATACGCAGGAAGATCAGTTGCGTTCCGGCATGCGACCGGGCAATCCGGAGTTCGCGAGGAATCCGCCCGGCGTGCTGCGCGAAGTCGATGGCGATCTCGATCTACGTCATGAATTCGCCACGAAGGATGGCGCGTATATCGAGTTCTATCGCGCGCTGGCGGCGTCGATTCAGGACGGCAAGCCGTTCCCGGTTGCGGCGCAGGACGCGGTCGATACGATGACGATCATCGAACTGGCGATTCAGAGCGAGAAGGAAGGGCGGCGGGTGGCGTTCCGGCAGATCGGCTGAACGCGGTTCAGCGGGCACGTACGCCGTCCATCGGACGCGCCCGAATCCGTTTGACAACCCCAATTCGGTCGCGTAAATTCTGCCGCACGCGTCGGGAGAGCGCGTGGTTTTCGTCATGCATCGAAAACCGCGCCGCCGAAGGGGCACACCCGCAAACTCTCAGGCAAAAGGACCGACGGCGTCGAGGAAAGTCATTCCTCGCACTCTGGAGAGCGGCAGCGGCTTCATCATCGAGCCAGTTGCCCACCGAAGGGGCGCGCGTTGAACCGCGGCACGACCGTGCACGGTTCGCGCAATCTCTCAGGTACCGAGGACAGAGGGGTCACGCATCGCACCGCTACGCGGCATGAGCCTTGCGCGCTGCTTCCGGCAGCACGAAAGGCGCTAGCCCCAGGCGAAATGTGCGCTGCGTGGCCTTTTTTGTTTCGCGAACCGAGGCCCCGATGACCGACCTTCAACACACGCCCCTGCACGCCGCCCACCTCGCGCTCAACGCGCGCATGGTCGATTTCGGCGGCTGGGACATGCCCGTCAACTACGGTTCGCAGATCGACGAGCATCGCGCCGTGCGCACCGACGCCGGCATGTTCGACGTGTCGCACATGCGCGTCGTCGATTTCGAGGGCGAAGCCGTCCGCAATTTCTTCAAGTACGCGATCGCCAATAACGTCGACAAGCTCGCGACGCCGGGCAAGGCGCTCTACTCGTGCCTACTCGATGGCAACGGCGGCGTGATCGACGACCTGATCGTCTACTACTTTTCCGAGACGCGTTTTCGCGTGGTCGTGAACGCGGGGACGGCGGAGAAGGACATCGCCTGGTTCGGGCAGTTGAACGCCCAGGGCGAATTCAATCTTTCCATCACGCCGCGTCGCGATCTCGCGATCATCGCCGTTCAGGGTCCGAACGCGCGCGAAAAGGCGTGGCAAGTGCTGCCGGATACCCGCGCGCAAACTCAGGACATCAAGCCGTTCAACGCGGTCGTTTTCCCGTCGACGCAATACGGCGAGTTGATGCTCGCGCGCACCGGCTATACCGGCGAGGACGGTTTCGAGATCGTCGTCCCGGCGACGCACGTCGAGGCGCTGTGGAATGCGCTGGCCGCCGCCGGCGTGAAGCCCGCCGGACTCGGCGCGCGCGACACGCTGCGCCTCGAAGCCGGCATGAATCTGTACGGTCAGGACATGGACGAAAAGGTCTCGCCGCTCGACGCCGGCCTCGCCTGGACCGTCGATCTGAAAACGGAGCGCGATTTCGTCGGCCGCAGCGCGCTCGTTGCGCAGGGTTCGAAGGCGAACTTCGTCGGGCTCGTGCTGATCAAGGAAAACGGCAAGGCGGGCGGCGTGCTGCGCGCGCATCAGAAGGTCGTCACGCAACACGGCGATGGCGAGATCACGAGCGGCACCTTTTCGCCGTCGATGCAGGAGTCGATCGCGTTCGCGCGCGTGCCGACGGCTGTTGCCGTCGGGGACACGGTGCAGGTCGTCATCCGCGACAAGCAACTGCCCGCGCGCGTGGTAAAACTTCCGTTCGTGCGCAACGGCCGAGTTTTGGTCGAGCTTTCATAACGCCGTCGCGCCCGTTCCCTCCGATCAAGAACCTCACGAAAGCATCAAGCAAGGAGCATCCAATGAGCATCCCGGCCGATCTGAAATACACCGAATCGCACGAATGGGTCCGCACCGAATCCGATGGCACGCTGACCATCGGCATCACCGATCACGCACAGGAAGCGCTCGGTGACATCGTGTTCGTCGAGCTGCCCGCAGCGGGCAAGACCGTCGCGGCGGGCGATGCGATCGCCGTCATCGAATCGGTGAAGGCCGCATCGGATATTTACGCGCCGGTATCGGGCGAGATCGTCGAATCGAACGACGCGCTGACCTCGGCGCCCGATCAGGTGAACGGCGCGCCGTACGAAAGCTGGCTCTTCAAGATCAAGCCGGCGGGCGACGCTGGTCTGGACAAGCTGCTCGACGCCGAAGGCTACGGCAAGTCGATCGGCGAATAACTCATCTCAACGACGATGGCGGCTCGAAAAATCGGGCCGCGTCGCAGGAATTCACATGAAGCTCGAACACCCGGATCGCCTGATGAACCGCACCTCCCTGTCACTCGCCGCGCTCGAATGCCACGACGCATTCGCCGAGCGGCACATCGGCCCCGATGACGCGGACCAGCGCGCCATGCTCGACGCGCTCGGTTTCGCGTCGCGCGCGGCCTTCATCGATGCGGTGATTCCTGAATCGATCCGCCGCAAGGAAACGCTGCCGCTCGGCGCGTTCACGCAGCCGAAGAGCGAGGCGGAAGCGCTCGCGTCACTGCGCAAGCTGGCGGACGAGAATCTGGTGTTTCGGACTTACATCGGCCAGGGTTACTACGGCACGCACACGCCGGCGGTGATCCTGCGCAACGTGCTCGAAAATCCGGCGTGGTACACGGCGTACACGCCGTATCAGCCGGAAATTTCGCAAGGACGCCTTGAAGCGCTGCTGAACTTCCAGCAGATGATCATGGACCTGACCGGTCTCGCGATGGCGAACGCCTCGCTGCTCGACGAAGCCACCGCCGCCGCCGAAGCGATGACCCTGCTGCAACGCGTCGGCAAGCCGAAATCGAACGTGTTCTACGTCGCCGACGACGTGCTGCCGCAGACCATCGAAGTGGTGCGGACGCGCGCGAAGCCCGCTGGCATCGAAGTGAAAGTCGGCCCTGCCGCCGATGCCGCGAGCGCGAACGCGTTCGGCGTGCTGCTGCAATATCCTGGCGCGAACGGCGATGTGCGCGACTATCGCGCGCTCGCCGAAGCGATTCACGCAGCCGGCGGCCATGTCGTCGCGGCGGCGGATCTGCTGGCGCTCACGCTCATCACGCCGCCCGGCGAATGGGGCGCGGATGTCGCGATCGGCAATACGCAGCGTTTCGGCGTGCCGGTCGGCTTCGGCGGCCCGCACGCGGCGTACATGGCCGTGCGCGATGAATTCAAGCGCCAGATGCCGGGGCGTCTCGTCGGCGTGACCGTCGACGCGCAGGGCAACTCCGCGCTGCGCCTCGCGCTGCAAACGCGCGAACAGCATATTCGCCGCGAAAAGGCGACGTCGAATGTCTGCACGGCGCAGGCGCTGCTCGCGATCATGGCAAGCATGTACGCCGTCTATCACGGCCCGCGCGGCCTGAAGACGATCGCGTTGCGCGTGAACCGCGTGGCGTCGATCTTCGCGGCTGGCGTGCAGAAGCTCGGCTATACGATCGCCAACGACACGTTCTTCGACACGGTCACGATCGACAGCGGCGCGAACACGATCGCCCTGCATCAGGCTGCTTACGCCGCGCATGTCAATCTGCGCCACGTGAGCGCAACGCAAGTGGGCGTATCGCTCGATGAAACCACCACGCGCGACGACCTGCTGAAGCTCTTCGCCCTGTTCGCGGAAGTCGCGGGCAAGACCGAAACGTTCGATATCGACGCGCTCGATCAGGCCGCGTCCGATTCGCTGCCGGCCGAACTGCACCGCACGAGCGAATACCTGACGCATCCGGTCTTCAATCGCCATCATTCCGAACACGAAATGCTGCGCTATCTGCGCAGCCTCGCCGACAAGGACCTCGCGCTCGACCGCACGATGATCCCGCTCGGCTCCTGCACGATGAAGCTCAACGCAACGTCCGAAATGCTGCCGGTGACGTGGCCCGAGTTCGCGCAGATTCACCCGTTCGCGCCCGCCGAGCAGACGGTCGGCTATCGCACGATGATCGATCAGCTCGAACAGATGCTCGTCGCGTGCACGGGTTACGCCGCCGTTTCGTTGCAGCCGAACGCCGGTTCGCAAGGCGAATACGCGGGCCTGCTCATCATCCACGCGTATCACGAATCGCGTGGCGAAGGGCATCGCAATGTGTGTCTGATTCCGGCGTCCGCGCACGGCACCAATCCGGCGTCGGCGCAGATGGCGGGCATGCAGGTCGTCGTCGTCGCGTGCGATGCGAACGGCAACGTCGATATCGACGATCTGAAGGTCAAGGCGGAGAAGCATTCCGCGAATCTCGCGGCGATCATGATCACGTATCCGTCGACGCACGGCGTATTCGAGCGCAATGTCCGCGAGATCTGCGACATCGTCCATGCGCACGGCGGCCAGGTGTATGTCGACGGCGCGAACATGAACGCGATGGTCGGCCTGTGCGCGCCCGGCCAGTTCGGCGGCGACGTGTCGCACCTGAACCTGCACAAGACGTTCTGCATTCCGCACGGCGGCGGCGGACCGGGCGTCGGTCCGGTCGCGGTCGGCGCGCATCTGGCGAAGTTCCTGCCGAATCAGGCGTCGACCGGTTACAAACGCGATGACGCGGGCATCGGCGCGGTGTCGTCCGCGCCTTATGGCTCGGCCGCGATCCTGCCGATTTCGTGGATGTACATCGCGATGATGGGCGCGCAAGGACTCACCGCCGCCACGGAAAGCGCGATTCTCGCCGCGAACTATGTCGCGAAGCGTCTCGCGCCGCACTATCCGGTGCTGTACAGCGGTGCGGGCGGACTCGTCGCGCACGAATGCATTCTCGACGTGCGGCCGATCAAGGAATCGAGCGGCATCTCGGTGGAAGACGTCGCGAAGCGCCTGATCGACTACGGCTTCCACGCCCCGACGATGAGCTTCCCCGTGCCCGGCACGCTGATGGTCGAGCCGACGGAATCGGAATCGAAGGAAGAACTCGACCGCTTCATCGACGCGATGATCGCGATCCGCGAGGAAATTCGCGCGGTGGAGGAAGGCCGCGCCGATCGCGAGGACAACGTGCTGAAGCATGCGCCGCACACGGCGGCGGTGGTCACTTCGGATGCCTGGGCGCACGCGTACACGCGCGAGGCGGCAGCGTATCCGGTGAAGTCGCTGGTGACGCGCAAGTATTGGTCGCCGGTCGGACGCGCGGACAATGCGTATGGCGATCGCAACCTGATGTGCTCGTGCGTGCCGGTGTCGGAGTACGCGGACGAGTAAGGCATCGCGCAGAAAACCGAGAGAACCTGAGAGAACGCCGCCCGAAAGCGTAAAGCATTGTCGGGCGGTTTTGCGGCACGTTCCAGAACAGCTAACATCTCACCCCGGACCAAAAAGCCAAAACAGGGAGTAAATATGGCGTTCAAGGTGCGAGAGGTGAAAGGGACGAACCGTGCGCGCGCGGCGCGAGCGCTGCTCGGCGCGATGCTGATCGCCGCGTCGTCCGCGCAGGCCGCGATGAATTTTTGTGCCGCGCCCGCGATGCAGACGAGCGAGCGCACCAACGCCGATCCCGGCGTGAAGGCGCTGGTGAAGATGGTGCAATCGCACGTGAATGATCAGCCGAAGGCGCGCGCGAAGCTGCATACTGAAGGCACGCTGCCGCACGAAGGCATCTACGACGAAAGCGTCGAAGCCGAAAAAGACCTCGGCCTGATGCGCGATGCCGCGCTCGCGTGGCGCGCGACCGGAGACGAGCGTTATCTGCGACTCGTCGACCGCTTCCTGCTCGCGTGGACGACGACCTATCAGCCGAGCTTCAATCCGATCGACGAGACGAACTTCGAATCGCTGATTCTCGCGTACGACCTCACGGCGAGCGCCTTGCCGGTCAAGACGCGCAACGCGGCGAACGCGTTCATCACGAAGATGGTGACCGGCTATATCGCCGATATGGACAAGCAGCCTCGGCCGCTCACCGGAAATTACCGGAACAACTGGCAGAGCCACCGCGTGAAGTTGGTGGCGATGGGCGCATTCACGATCGACGACCGCAAGCTCATCAACGCGGCGCAGCGGCTGTTCGTCGAGCATATCGGCGACAACATCGCGCCGGATGGCTCGACGGTCGATTTCGCCGAACGCGACGCGCTGCACTACGTGACATACGATCTTCAACCGCTCGTGACGGCGGCGCTTTCCGCGCGACGGCACAACCGCAACTGGTTGCCGGAGCGCGCGCAGTCGGGCGCGACGCTCGCCGAAGCGCTCAACTGGCTGACGCCGTATGCGCTCGGCACGAAGACGCACGATGAGTTCGTGAAGTCGTCCGTGCCGTTCGACGCCAAGCGTCGCGAGGCAGGATTGCCGGGCTTCTCGGGTCAATGGGATCCGAAGAACGCGGCGGAACTCTTTCATCTGGCGGCGCGGCTCGACGGCCGCTATACGCCGGTCGCGCTACGGCTCGCACCGACACCGCCCGCGTGGCTCGCGGTGTGTCTGCCGCTGCCGGCGCGCTAACTCTTACAGGCAGGAGCAGTCATGGCAGTCAGCGTTTTCGACCTCTTCAAGATCGGCATCGGCCCTTCGAGCTCGCACACCGTCGGACCGATGCGCGCCGCGCTGATGTTCGCGCAAGGGCTCGAGCGCGACGGGCTGCTGGAACAGACCGCATCGGTGAAATGCGAGCTGTACGGCTCGCTCGGCGCGACGGGCAAGGGGCACGGCACGGACCGCGGCGTGATGCTCGGCCTGATGGGCGATGCGCCCGATACCGTCGATGCATCGAGCATCGTTCCGAGGCTCGACACCGTGCGCGCGTCGAAGACGCTCGCGCTGCTCGGCACGCGAAAGATTCCGTTCACGATCAAGGAGAACATCGCGTTCTATCGGCAGGCGTTGCCGGAGCATCCGAACGGCATGAAGCTCTACGCGTTCGATGCAAACGGCGCGTTGCTGCGCGAGGCGACTTATCTGTCGGTTGGCGGCGGCTTCGTCGTGACGGCGGGCGCGGCGAACACGGCGGTGCTGACCGCGCACGAGCATTTGCCGCATCCGTTCCTGACCGGCGACGAGTTGATGAAGATGTGCGCGGACTCGGGCAAGTCGATCGCGCAATTGATGTGGGACAACGAGCGTGTCTGGCGCAGCGAGGACGAAATCCGCAGTGGCCTTCTGCGCATCTGGGACGTGATGCAGGATTGCGTCGCGCGGGGCTGCGGCATTGGCAATCCGGAAGCGGAAGGGCATTTGCCGGGACCGTTTCAGGTGAAGCGGCGCGCGCCGCAGTTGTACAAGGCGCTGGCGGGCAAGCCGGAGCAGGCGCTGCGTGATCCGCTTTCCATGATCGACTGGATCAATCTCTACGCGATCGCGGTGAACGAAGAGAACGCGATCGGCGGACGCGTCGTGACGGCGCCGACCAACGGTGCGGCGGGGATCATTCCGGCGGTGCTCCATTATTACGATCGGTTCGTGCCGGGGTCGAATACGCAGGGCGTCATCGATTTTCTGCTGACGGCGGCGGCGATCGGCATTCTGTACAAGATGAACGCGTCGATCTCCGGCGCGGAAGTCGGATGTCAGGGCGAAGTCGGCGTCGCGTGTTCGATGGCGGCGGGTGCGCTGGCTGCGGTGCTCGGTGGCACACCGGCGCAGGTGGAGAATGCCGCCGAAATCGGCATGGAGCATAACCTCGGGCTGACGTGCGATCCGGTTGGCGGGATGGTGCAGATTCCGTGCATCGAGCGCAATGCGATGGGATCGGTGAAAGCCGTCAACGCCGCGCGCATGGCGATGCGGGGCGATGGGTCGCACTACGTTTCGCTGGATTCGGTCATCAAGACCATGAGAGAGACCGGCGCGGACATGAAGACCAAATATAAGGAAACGTCGCGCGGCGGCTTGGCGGTGAATATCGTCGAGTGTTGAGATTTCGCGGCTTGCGTCGAATCTGGGGTTCGACGCAAGTTGTCCGTTCGGCAGATTTCTGAGCCCATCCAATTTGCTTAGCATGACGATATGAATGTCATGCGGAGCAAGCAATGCTGCAAGCTGTCGATAAAAAGTCCGAAGTCAGTCTTTGCGTTCTCAGCGTGCGATACGAGGGCAACGACGCCGTATCGCATGAGATAGATCTGAATCAGTTGGGTGTATCGATTCAGGGCTTCGCTCGTGTCTTTGCGCTATGCGCGAACACGCTCGCAACGGGTAGACTCACTCTACAACTCGATGCACTCGATGTTCGTGTGGTTTCACTTCCAGTCGCCAAACATCATTGCTTCGAAGTCCTGGCGATGGTGAAAAGCATGGCGACTAGCACGGAACTGTGGTCCGGTGCATTCGGGGCTGTGCTCGCTGTCGTTGTTCAGTATGTACTTTCTCGACGCGATCACGATCAAATGAAATTTCTAAGTGAAGCCCTGCAGGGCCAAACGAAGTATATGAACGAAGCGCTGCTCGCCCTGCAGAACCAATCGAAGTCCATGAACGAGGCGTTGCAGAACCAATCGAAGCATATGAACGAAACGCTGCACGCCTTGCAGAGCCAATCGAAGCCCATGAGCGAGGCACTGCATAGCCAATCGAACTACATGAACGAAGCGCTGCAGCAGTCCCTGCAGCACAATCAACAGAACTTTGAAACGCTGAAAGCGCTTGCCGACAAACTCGCCGACGCTCTACGCCCCGCCGCACGCCAGGCACTGTCCCCGATTGGCCACTCCTGCCAGCGCATCGATCTCTACGCCGAAGGCAAGCAATTCATGACGCTGGACACCGATCACAAGCGCGCCTTCTCGCATGCTGCCGGCATGGTCACGGAGCACCTCGAGCCCTACATCGGCGTCATCTCGCAATTCGACATGACGACAGGCGCATGCAGACTCACGCTGGAAGGCGCCACCTCGCGCATTCCGGCCATCGTGGTCGACCCGATTTTCGATCGCCCGAACAACCGCTACGTGAAAGCGATGACCTCGGCCGATCCGATCCGCTTTCTCGCGAAGGCGGAACTGGACGAAGATGGCAATCCCATTCGGCTCTACATCTCCGACACGTCGGAACGGGAAGCAGAGCCGGCCTGATTACGCACCGATCAGATTCACCACCTTCACATTCCGCGTATCCGGCACTTCCGCATAAGACAGCACCTTCAACTGCGGGAGGCTTCTGCGGAGAAACCGTGCCAGCATCGCCCGCAGCGAATGCTGCACGAGCAACACTGGCGGCAAGCCCAGATTCTGCTGGCGCATGATCGCGTTCTGCGTCGAGTTCATCAGCGTTTGCGCGAGCCCCGGTTCCAGGCCCGGATTCGTCCCGGTCGACAACGCCTGCGACAGCACGCGTTCCAGCGTCGGGTCGAGGCCCATCACCTGCAAGTCGTCCGCGCCCGGATACCATTGCTGCGTGATCGCGCGACCCAGCGCGAGACGCACCGCCGCCGTGAGATCGTACGGATCGGCCATGCGCGGGGCGTGCTCCTGCAACGCGTCGAGGATCGTGCGCATGTCGCGGATCGGCACGCTTTCGTCGAGCAGATTCTGCAGCACCTTTTGCAGCGTCGTGAGCGAGAGCACCTTCGGCACCAGATCGTCCGTGAGCGACGGCGTGTCCTTGCCGATGCGCTCCAGCAGCGCCTGCACTTCCTGACGTCCGAGCAACTCGGCCGCATGCGTCACCACGAGATGATTCAGATGCGTCGCGACGACCGTGCTCGCATCGACGACGGTGTAGCCGTACACCTGAGCCTGTTCGCGCAGATTCGTATCGATCCACACCGCCGGCAGGCCGAACGCCGGATCCTGCGTCTGCGTACCCGGCAGCGCGGCCGACACCTGACCTGGATTGATCGCGAGCCACTGGCCCGGGAACGCCTCGCCGACACCCACTTCCACGCCCTTCAGCGCGATCCGATAGCCGTTCGGCCGAAGTTCCAGATTGTCGCGAATATGAATGACCGGCGGCAAGAAGCCGATTTCCTGCGCGAACTTCTTGCGAATGCCCTTGATGCGCTTGAGCAGTTCGCCATCGCTGTTGCGATCGACGAGCGGAATCAGCCGATAACCCACTTCCAGCCCGAGCGGATCGATGAGCGATACATCCTCCCAGCTCGCCTCCGCATTCTCGGCCGACGCAGCCGCCGCGCTGGCCGCGAGCGGCGTGACATCGGTGACGGCGCCGGCTTTCTTCTTCGCCTCGGCGCGCTTGTTCATCGTGCGCGCGGCGTAGATCAGGCCGCCGCCGAGCAACATGAACGCGAAGTGCGGCATGCCCGGAATCAGACCCATGATGCCGATGATCACGCCCGTGATCATCAGCACGCGCGGATTCTGGAACAACTGGCCGGTCAACTGCGTACCGATGTCTTCCTCGGTCGCGACGCGCGACACGATCACGCCCGCCGCCGTCGAAATGATGAGCGACGGAATCTGCGCGACGAGGCCGTCGCCGATGGTCAGCAGCGTGTAGTTGGTCGCCGCGTGCGCGAAGTCCATGTCGTGCTGGAGCATGCCGACGATCAGCCCGCCCACCACGTTGATCACCATGATCAGCAAGCCCGCGATCGCGTCGCCGCGCACAAACTTGCTCGCACCGTCCATCGAACCGTAGAACTCGGCTTCCTGCGCCACGCCCTGACGGCGCTTCTTCGCGGTTTCTTCGTTGATGAGGCCCGCGTTCAGATCGGCGTCGATGGCCATCTGCTTGCCGGGCATTGCGTCGAGCGTGAAGCGCGCGCCCACTTCCGCGATACGCCCCGCGCCCTTCGTGATCACCATGAAGTTGATGATCATCAGAATCACGAACACGACGATACCGACCGCGAAGTTCCCGCCGACGAGAAAGTGGCCGAACGACTCGATCACCTGACCCGCGGCATCCGGGCCGGTGTGACCTTCGAGCAGCACGATGCGCGTCGACGCCACATTCAGCGACAGGCGCAGCAGCGTCGAGAACAGCAGCACGCTGGGGAACGCCGCGAAGTCGAGCGGCTTTTGCGTGTACATGCTGACGAGGAGCACCATCACCGCCAGCGCGATGTTGAAGGTGAACAGCAAGTCGAGCAGGAACGCTGGCAAGGGCAGAATCATCATGCCCAGGATCATGCAGATCAGGATCGGGCCGGCGAGGGCGCGCAAGTTCTGCGTGCCCAGCGCGTCGGGCCGTTTGGCGAAAAATCCAGCGCGCGCGTTCATGCTGCGGCTCCCTTGTCAGTGTTGTCGCCTGCCAGGGCCTCTGCGGCTTCCCGGTCGGCGTCGGCGTCGGATACGCCGCCTTTGTCCAGTTCCTTCGGCACGTCGAGATCGGACGGTTCGTCCGGCTCGACGCCGCCATCTTCCTTGTAGCGCTTGAGCTGGTAGACCCACGCCAGCACCTGCGCGACCGCGCCGTAGAGCGCGCCCGGAATCTCGCGGTTGATCTCGACGTTGTGATACAGCGCGCGCGCCAGCGGCGGCGCTTCGAGCAGCGGCACGTTGTGCTCGCGGCCCAGTTCGCGGATGCGTCCCGCGACCAGATTCACGCCCTTGGCGACGACCTTCGGCGCGCGCATCTGGCCGTCGGTGTACTTCAGCGCGACGGCGAAGTGCGTCGGGTTCGTGACGATCACATCGGCGGTCGGAATCGCCTGCATCATGCGGCGACGCGCGGCCGCGCGCTGCTGCGAGCGAATCTTGGCCTTGATGTGCGGATCGCCCTCGTTTTCCTTGTGCTCGCGCTTCACTTCTTCCTTGCTCATGCGCAGCTTTTTGGCGTGCGAGTAGAGCTGATACGGCACGTCGACGGCGGCGACGAGAAACAGTCCGCCGATCGCCATGCCGCAGCACACGAAGATCAGGTGCATCGCGTCGGCGAGCGCGAGCGTGAGCGGCTTCGTCAGCAGGCCGAGCACTTCGGCCTTGCGGCTCCAGATCGCCGAGCCCGCCATGCCGCCGACGACGATCGTCTTCAGCACCGACATGCCGAGCTGCACCGGCCCTTGCGCCGAGAAAATCTTGCCGAGACCGCTGATCGGATTCAGACGCCCGAAGTTCGGCGCGAGCGGCTTCGTCGTGATGAGCCAGCCGCCGAGGGCCATCGGCGCGGCGAGCGCGGCGAAAGCCGTCATCAGCAGAACCGGCAAAACCGCGAACAGACCTTCCTTGCTCGCGTTCGCCGCGCCGATCATCATCTGGCGCGAGTCGAGCACGGTCGCGTGATCGAAGGTGAATGCGCCGCGCAGAATCGACTGCAGATGCTGGCTGATCGGGCCCGACAAACCCCACACGCCGAAAAATCCCGCCGCGAGCAGCGCGAACGACGCGAGCTCCCGCGAACGCGCAACCTGGCCTTCCTCCCGCGCCTTTTCCAGGCGCTTGGGAGTCGCTGATTCGGTTTTTTCGAGATCGCTTTCTTCTGCCACCGGGCCTTACTCCGTTGCTTCCATCGTTTGCACATGCGAGCGGCGCGTAGCCGCTTTTTGATGAAAGCGATTATTGCGGAAGGCGTCGAGCGGCCATCGGCGGATAAAGCCGGGGAAAAGGGGGCTATTCGGTAGATGAAAGCACGGGAAACAAAAGCGGCGCGTGCCTCGCATGAAGCACGCGCCGTTCGGCAGGCAAGACAGCGGCAGATCAGGCGCCGGGCACGCGGCCATCCGGGCCGTAGAAGCCGCCCTTCGATGGCGCGACCTGCAAGGCCGCGAGCGCCTTGCGGTTGTATTCCATGCGCGTGCGGATCAGCACGCCGTTGTTGTTGTTGCCCTGCTTCGCGCGGCGCGCAGCCGCGGTGAGGAGCGCCCATTGCGCGGCGATCGCGCTATCGTCCGCGGCGGCGGCTTCCATGCCGACGAAGCCGCCGGGGAAACCGAGCGCGTTCAACTGCGCGTCGCGCGCCTTTTCCAGCGCTGCGATGCGCTCGGTGAGCGCGGTCTTGTTCTCGATGATCCCGGGCAGCGCCGGAAGCGGCTGCGCGGCGATCAGCGCTTTTTCCTCATCGACGAGGAGAGTTTCGAAGGCCAGAACAGCGGCGACTTCTTCGGTGACAGTGGCAAGCAGGGCGTCTCTCATTGCATCGCTCAAATAGCGGTTTCACAAAAGCCGCCGGTGCAAGAACGCCGCTTGCCGCCGCGCGCCTCTTTCCTGCAGGCGCGGCCGGGTTACTGCGTTCAGCCGCCGGTCGGCGGGGTTCTCGTTTGCAGCAGGTCGCGGGCGGTGCTCAGAATGCCGTCGGCGATCTTGCTCGTGTCCATCTTCAGGCTGCCGTCGCGGATCGCGGCCTTGATCGACTCGACTTTCGCCGTGTCGATGTCCGAGCTGTTCGACGTGCGCAAGTCCGTCGACAGTGACGACAAGCTCACCGTCGAGTTCTGCGTCGTGCTCGCGCCCGATTGCTGCACGGTGCTCGCGGCACCCTTTGCGTCGTTTTGCGACGCGCGTTGCAGGTTGTCTTGAAGGCCTGCCAGAGCGGTGTTGCTATTCGATTCGATTTTCACGATGTCCATTCCCGAACGTGTTGAGTCCTTTATCGGCGAGGGTGCTTGAAAACTTTACCCTGCCCGTGGACCGCCAACTGGCGTTCGCCGCGCTTATCGCCCTGAGAGCCTTGTCTGGCGGGCCTTTAGCGCATTTGAAACAAAATGAAACAAACGTGGGGAACCGAACATAGCCCGCTTCAGAGGGCGATTTCCACCGTCTGACTGTCCTTCACGATGCCGGTGATGATCTGGCCGCCTGCAGTTTTTACACGCACTTGCTGGCCGGGCGCCGCGTTGTTCATCGCGGTGCCTTCGGCCGAAATCGAAAAGCCGGTGCCGCCGGCGACCACGTGCACGTTCTGACCGATCGCCACCGAGCTCGCCGCGCGCAGCATGTCGGTGCGCAGCGGCAGACCCGCAGGCACCCGCGAGAGCGCGACCGCGCCGACGGCCTGCGCCGGATCGGTGACGATGGCCTGCGGCATCGCCGTGATGTCGCCGTCACGGGCGACCAGATCGGCGTTGCTCAGCACTTCGCCCGGCGCGATCGCGCGCGCGGCTGAATAGAAGGTGGCGTTGATCGACACGCGCGCCTGCACGTAGAGCGTCCACGGGCGCTCGCCGACGCAGCGCACGCCGACGGTCATGCGGCCCCAGAGGCGCGCGCCGGTCGGCATGAACGGATCGAGCGCGGAGCAGGCGGCGAGGCCGCGCGGGAAAACGGGCGTGACGGTGATCTCGACCTTGCCCGGCAAGCCGGCGGCCTGCTGCTGGAGAAAGTTGAGCGCGGCGACGCGGATCGATTCACCGTCCTGCATCACGGCGGGAGCGCCTGGCGCCTGCGGCAATGCGGTGGCGGCGGGCGCGGCGGCTGACGGATTGAAACTTACGCGCCTCATCGGCGAGGCGACGGGCGTCGCGGGACTTGCCGCGACGGGTCTTGCATTCGTATTGCGGACGACGCCGTCGTCACGCGTCACGACGACGGGCACCACATCGCGCGAAGCCGAAGCGGCCGGGGCTTTCTGAAGCACAGGCACAGGCACAGGCGCAGGCGCCGAAGCCACGCGCGCGGGCTTCGCTTCGCCCGGTCCCGGAATGACGATCATGCCGCTCGCATCGTTCATCGAGTCGTCGGCGGCGTCGGCGCGGGCGTCCAGTTCGAGCGCGGCGTTGCGCATCGCGGCGTCGGCGGCTTTGGTCGCGGCGCGGTAACCGCTCGGGCGCGCGACTTCAGGCGAAGCAACGGGCGCCGGCGCGCGCGAAACGGGCGCGGCCAGGCTTTTCGCCATATCGGCCGCTGCGGCGGGATTGGTCTCGGCGTTGCCCGGGATGACGATCGGGCCGTCGTTCTGCTGCGCATGCGCGCTAGCCGCGACGCCCATGAAAATCGACACGCCGGCCAGACCGCTCAGCGTGCGGCGCGCGAACGCCGCTGCTACGCGAGCCTTAGGGTTCGTTGCACGCTTCGCCGACCTGCTCATCAACTTTCTCCGTACCTGATCCGACCGAGCCGCAAAACCTGCGGCGACTGCTGACGAAACGAATTCTAGATATCGGCCGCCGCGGGCAAGCGTCGAATAGAGGCCCCGTTTCCCGGTTATTCGTCGGATTAGTTCTTGCGCGCCGCTCCTAAGATTCGTGTCATGCAAAAAGGCCTCGGCGCTGCCGACAGGAGAAACCGCAATGCTAGACAGACTCGACAAGGAATTCGCTTTTGGCCGTGAGGCGCTCGACGTGCGCGCGTATCGGCAGGAATTGCTGTCGTCGAACATCGCCAACGCCGACACGCCCGGCTACAAGGCGCGCGACGTCGATTTCTCGAGCGCGCTCGCGGGCGCGCTCAAGCAGGGCGGCGCCGCCACGAACAACACCACGCTGAAGATGGCGCAGCCCGTCAGCGTGAGCACGAGCGGCGGTTTGGCCACGACGGCGAAGGGCCACATGAGCGGCACGTCGACGCTGTCGGCATCGGGCGGTTCGAGCGACGACTACGGCAAGCTCGCCTACCGCGTGCCGAACCAGCCGTCGCTCGACGGCAACACGGTCGACCTCGACGCCGAGCGCGTGCAGTTCGCGGACAACGCGCTGCACTTCGAGGCGGGCATGACGGTGTTGAGCTCGCAGATCAAGTCGATGCTTTCGGCGATCACGTCGAACAGTTAAGGAATAGCGATGCCCTCTTTGATGAACATCTTCAACGTCGCCGGCTCGGCGATGTCCGCTCAGGCGCAGCGCCTGAACGTCACCGCGTCGAACCTCGCGAACGCGGACAGCACGACCGGCCCGGACGGCCAGCCGTACAAGGCGAAGCAGGTCGTGTTCGCGGTCGATCCGCTCGGCGGCGCGCGCACCGCGTCGGGCCAGCAGGTCGGCGGCGTGCAGGTGACCGGCGTGATCGACGATCCGAGCCCGATGAAAACCAGCTACGACCCGGGCAATCCGGCAGCGAACGCGGACGGCTATGTGACGCTGCCCAACGTCGATCCGGTGCAGGAGATGGTCAACATGATTTCCGCGTCGCGTTCCTATCAGGCGAACGTCGAAACGCTGAACACCGCCAAGCAATTGATGCTCAAGACCCTGACCATCGGAACCTGATCAAGACTTCAAGGAACACAACGTGAGCTCCTCCAATACCACCATCGGCAGCAACGGCACGACCGTCTCGCAGACGCTGCTCGACACCATGAACGGCGCGTCGTCCAGCTCGTCGACGTCCTCGTCGAGCTCGGCGACCGGCGCGCAATCGGCGTCGGATCTGCAAAACACCTTTCTCACGCTGCTCGTGACGCAGTTGAAGAATCAGGATCCGACCAACCCCGCCGACAGCTCGCAGATGACCTCGCAGCTCGCGCAGATCAACACGGTGACGGGCATCGGCCAGTTGAACACGTCGCTGTCCTCGCTCGCGACGCAGCTTTCCGCCGGCCAGCAGACGCAGGCCGCGCTGCTCATCGGCTCGAACGTGCTCGCGGCGGGCAACAACGTGACCGTGTCGAAGGGCGCGTCGTCGAGCTTCGGCGTGCAACTGGCGAACGACGTGAGCGACCTGCAGATTGTCGTGAAGAACGCGTCGGGCCAGATCGTCAACACGCTCGACCTCGGCGCGCAGGGCGCGGGCGTCGTGCCGGTGACGGGCTGGACACCGGTCGACTCGAAGGGCGCCACGCTCGCCGACGGCAGCTACACGATCACCGCGCAAGGCACGATCAACGGCCAGCAGGCGACCGCGACGACGCTGTCGGCTTCGCAGGTGCAGAGCGTCGTGCAGATGTCGGGCGGCGCGCCGGGCCTCAAGCTTTCGAACGGTTCCACGGTCGCGCTGTCGGGCGTCGCGTCGATCCTTTGATTCCGCATTCAAGGAGATACAGAACATGAGTTACCAACAAGCACTGAGCGGTCTGGGCGCCGCATCGAGCGATCTCGACGTGATCGGCAACAACATCGCGAACGCGAACACGGTCGGCTTCAAGCAGGGCGCCGCGCAATTCGCCGACATGTACGCCAACTCGATGGCCACCGCCGTCAGCAACCAGGTCGGCATCGGCACGCGCCTCGCCGAAGTGCAGCAGCAGTTCTCGCAAGGCACGATCACCACGACCAACCAGGCGCTCGACGTCGCGATCAACGGCAACGGCTTCTATCAGTTGTCGAACAACGGCTCGACCGTGTACTCGCGCAACGGCGTATTCCATCTGGACAACCAGGGCCGCATCGTCAACTCGGCGGGCCTGCAACTGATGGGCTACGCCGCGAACTCGAACGGCGTGATCAACAGCGCGAGCACCGTGCCGCTGACCGTGCCGACGTCGAACGTAGCGCCGACCGCGACCAAGAACATCACGGCCGCGTTCAACCTGAACTCGCAGGACACCGCGCCGACCGGCACGTTCAGCCCGACCGACTCGACCACCTTCAACCAGTCGACGTCCGTCGACGTGTATGACTCGCTCGGCGGCACGCAAAAGGTGTCCGTGTACTTCGCGAAGAACACGGCGGCGAACTCCTGGCAGGCTTATGCGACTTACGGCGACCCCGCCGGCTCGCCGATTTCGCTCGGCACGATGACGTTCAATTCGTCCGGCACGCTGACTTCGACGACGGATTCGAGCGGCGCTGCGACGGCGGCATCGGGCAAGTTCACGTTCTCGATTCCCAACGGCGCGGACGGCGGCGCCACGCAGCAGGCGCTCACGATCGACCTCAACGGCACGACGCAGTACGGCGCGAAAGACGGCGTGACGAACATCGTGCAGGACGGCAACAGCACGGGCGAACTGACGGGCTTCACGGTGGGCGGCGACGGCACCCTGACGGGCAACTACTCGAACGGCGAAACGAAGGCGCTCGGGCAGATCGCCGTCGCGAACTTCAACAACCAGAACGGCTTGCAGGACCTCGGCGGCAACGTCTACGCGCAGACCTCGGCATCGGGCGCACCGCAAGTCGGCGTGCCGGGCTCGACCAACCACGGCACGCTGCAGGGCGGCGCGGTGGAGAACTCCAACGTCGACCTGACGAGCGAGCTCGTGAACCTGATCACCGCGCAGCGCAACTATCAGGCGAACGCGCAGACGATCAAGACGCAGCAGACCGTCGATCAGACGTTGATCAATCTGTAAGCATCGTTCGCACGCAATAGACGCATCAGGGAAGAGGAAAGCGATTCATGGACCGTCTGATCTACACCGCGATGACCGGCGCAAGCCAGGCGCTCGAGCAGCAAGCCGTCGTGGCGAACAACCTCGCGAACGCGTCGACCACGGGTTTCAAGGCGCAGCTCGCGGCGTTCCGCCAGGTGCCGATGTCGTTCGAGAACCAGTCCGCCGATGGCACGACGCGCACCTTCGTGCTGTCGTCGACGCCGAACGCGGACTACTCGGCGGGCCCGGTGCAGCAGACCGGCAATCCGCTCGATGTCGCGGTTCAGGGCCCCGGCTGGCTGTCCGTGCAGGCGGCGGACGGCAGCGAGGCGTACACGCGCGCGGGCAACCTGCACGTCGATCAGAACGGCCAGCTCGTCACGGCGAACAATCAGCCGGTGATCGGCAGCGGCGGTCCGCTGTCGATTCCGCCGGGCGCGGAAGTGACGATCGGCAAGGACGGCACGATCTCCGCGCTGATTCCGGGCGACCCGCCGACGGCGATCGCGGTCGTGGATCAGCTGAAGCTCGTGAATCCCGATCCGGCGACGCTCACGCGCGGCGACGATGGCCTGTTCCGCACCGCGACCGGCGACCCCGCCGACGCGGACCCGGCCGTGGTCGTGGCGGGCGGCGCGCTCGAAGGCAGCAACGTGAATCCGGTCTCCGCGATGGTCTCGATGATCACCAACGCCCGGCAGTTCCAGATGCAGACCAAGCTGATGGAATCGGCCGACCAGAACGAACAGTCGGCCAACAAGCTGCTCAACTTCTCCTAAGCGGCGAACGCAAGCTAAACAGGATACGAAAGAACATGAATCGCTCTCTCTACATCGCCGCGACCGGCATGAATGCGCAGCAGGCGCAAATGGACGTGATCTCGAACAACCTCGCCAACGTGGGCACGAACGGCTTCAAGGGCTCGCGCGCGGTGTTCGAGGATCTGCTGTATCAGACCACGCGCCAGCCGGGCGCGAACTCGACGCAGCAGACCGAGCTCGCCTCGGGCGTGCAGCTCGGCACCGGCGTGCAGCAGGTCGCGACCGAGCGTCTCTACACGCAGGGCAACCTGCAGCAGACCGGCAACTCGAAGGACGTCGCGATCAACGGCCAGGGCTTCTTCCAGGTGACGATGCCCGACGGCACGACCGCCTACACGCGCGACGGCTCGTTCCAGACCAACGCGCAGGGCCAGCTTGTCACGTCGAGTGGCTATCAGCTGAACCCGGCGATCACGATTCCGCAGAACGCGACGGCGATCACCATCGGCTCGGACGGCACGGTGTCGATCACGCAGGCGAACAGCACGGCCAGCACGACGGTCGGCTCGATCCAGCTCGCGACCTTCATCAACCCGGCCGGTCTCGAAGCGCGCGGCGAAAACCTGTTCTCCGAGACGGGCAGCTCGGGCGCGCCGAACGTGTCGCAACCGGGCCTGAACGGCGCGGGCTCGCTGCAGCAGGGTTACGTAGAAGCGTCGAACGTGAACGTCGTGCAGGAACTGGTGAACATGATCCAGACGCAGCGCGCCTACGAGATCAACAGCAAGGCCGTGACCACGTCCGACCAGATGCTGCAGACGCTCTCGCAGATGCAGGTTTAACGCTTCAACCGAGTCACGAAGATGTCGCCTACTCAAATTCTCTCGCGTGCAACGACTGCCGCGCTCATCGCAGCGCTCGGCGCGTGCGGCCTCGTGCCGAAAGAGCCGATCGTCCAGCAGCCGATGACCGCGCGTCCGCCGCAGCCGCCCGTCGGCACGCGTTCGCCCGGCGCGATCTACAACGCGGGCTACGCGGGACGGCCGCTCTTCGAGGACCAGCGTCCGCGCAACGTGGGCGACATCCTGACCATCGTGATCTCGGAAAACGTCAACGCGACGAAATCGTCGGCGGCGAACACCAATCGCGCCGGCAACGGCTCATTCGCCGTGCCGACGACGCCGGGCATCTTCGGCGGTCTCTTCAACAACACGAACCTGTCGGCCACCGGCGCGAACAAGTTCACCGCGGCGGGCGGCGCGAGCGCGGCCAACACGTTCAGCGGCACGCTGACCGTGACCGTCACGGAAGTGATGTCGAATGGCAACCTGATGGTGAGCGGCGAAAAGCAGATGCTCATCAACCAGGGCAACGAATTCGTGCGCTTCTCGGGCGTCGTCAATCCGACGACGATCTCGGGCAGCAACACCGTCTTCTCCACGCAAGTCGCCGACGCGAAAATCGAATACTCGGCGAAGGGCTATATCGACGAAGCGCAGAACATGGGCTGGCTCCAGCGCTTCTTCCTCAACGTCGCGCCGTTCTGATCATGAATCCGTTTCTTCGTTTCGTTTCGTTCTCGCTCGCGGCCGCGCTCGTCGCCATCGGCTCCGCACCGCACGCGCACGCCGAGCGTCTGAAAGACCTCGTCTCGTTTCAGGGCGTGCGTGACAATCCGCTGATCGGTTACGGTCTCGTCGTCGGTCTCGACGGCACCGGCGACCAGACCATGCAGACGCCCTTTACGACGCAGTCGCTCACCAACATGCTCGGCAACCTCGGCATCACGGTGAACTCGGCGACGACGCAGAACATGCAGCTGAAAAACGTCGCCGCCGTGATGGTGACCGCGACGCTGCCGCCGTTCGCGCGCCCCGGCGAAGCGATCGACGTGACCGTGTCCTCACTCGGCAACGCGAAGAGCCTGCGCGGCGGCACGCTGCTCATGTCGCCGCTGAAGGGCGCGGACGGTCAGGTGTACGCGATGGCGCAAGGCAACCTCGTCGTCGGCGGCGCGGGCGCGAGCGCGAACGGCAGCAAGGTGCAGGTGAATCAGCTTGCGGTGGGCCGCATCTCGGCGGGCGCGATCGTCGAGCGCGCGGTGCCGTCGGCGTTGCAGCAGCAGGGCGGCGTCATGCAGATGGAACTGCGCGAGATGGATTTCGACACGACGCAGCGCATCGTCGCCGCGGTGAACAACCAGTTCGGCATGGGCACGGCGCTCGCGCTCGACGGCCGCACGATCCAGTTGCGCGCGCCGCAGGACGCGAGCGAGCAGGTGTCGTTCATGGCGCAGTTGCAGAACATCGACGTGCGTCCGGCGCAGGCCGCCGCGAAGGTGATCCTGAACGCGCGCACCGGCTCGATCGTGATGAACCAGATGGTCACGCTGCAGAACTGCGCGGTCGCGCACGGCAACCTGTCGGTCGTGATCAACACGAAGACGGCGGTGAGCCAGCCGGGCGCGTTCTCGAACGGCCAGACGGTGGCGGCGAAGGAATCGTCGATTCAGTTGAAGCAGGACAGCGGCGCGCTCAAGATGTTGAGCGCGGGCGCGAATCTCGCGGATGTCGTGAAGGCGCTCAACGCGCTCGGCGCGACGCCGGCGGATCTCATCTCGATTCTCCAGTCGATGAAGGCCGCTGGCGCGCTGCGCGCAGACCTCGAAATCATCTAAGGAACGAAGGCCCATGAACTCGAACACGACCGGCATCGCCAGCACCGCGTTGGCATCGACCGATACGACGAGCGGCTTTTCGAGCCTGTCGAACCGTTTCGCGCTCGATACGCAGGGCTTCGACGCACTGCGTGCGCAGGCCGGCGCGAATCCGCAGCAAGGACTGAAGGAAGCCGCGAAACAGTTCGACGCGGTCTTCACGCAGATGATGTTGAAGAGCATGCGCGACGCGACGCCTTCGGACAGCCCGTTCGAATCGAACGATACGAAGTCGTTCACGTCGATGCTCGATCAGCAGCTTTCGCAGCAGATGTCGTCGAAGGGCATCGGCGTGGCGGACATGATGCTCAAGCAACTCATGCGCAACGCGGGCGGCCAGGCCGGCGCGGACACCAAGGGTGGCGCAGGCGCGAACGCGATGCAGGCGCTCGGCGGCATGTCGGGCGGCGGCGGCGATCTCGACGCGAACGCGGGCAATCTCGCCGCGATGAACGCGATGGCCAAGGCGTATGCGGCGGCGCAGGCCAACAAGAGCGGCGCGTCGCTCTCGGGCAAGGGCTACACGGCGGCGGATTCGCTGGAAGCGCCGGCGCGCGGCAACGGCTCGGACAAGGTCAACGCGTTCGTCGACAAGCTCGCCGTGCCGGCGCAGGCCGCGAGCGCGGCGACCGGCATTCCGGCGCGCTTCATCATCGGGCAGGCGGCGCTGGAATCGGGCTGGGGCAAGCGCGAGATCAAGAACGCGAGCGGCGCGACGAGCCACAACATCTTCGGCATCAAGGCGACCAGCAACTGGACCGGCAAGACGGTCGATTCGGTCACGACCGAATACGTCAACGGCCGGCCGCAAAAGGTCGTGGAGAAGTTCCGCGCTTACGATTCGTACGAGGAAGCGCTCACCGATTACGCGAGCGTCATCAAGAACAATCCGCGCTATGCGCCGGTGATTCAGGCTTCGCGCGATGTCGCGGGCTTCGCGCACGGCATGCAGAAGGCGGGCTACGCGACCGATCCGCAATACGCGAAGAAACTCATCTCGATCATGCGTCAGATCGTCTGACGACACCCAATCAGCCGATGTTTGCGGCCGTTTTCTTGCTGGAGAGGGCGTCGCGCGCACGAATTTCGTGCGCGCCGACAGCGCGATTGTTCGGATCTTTTGCGACAGCAAACGTTTTACGTTCGTAGGGACGGCGCACCACATACATTTTTCGCCGGACAACCCTAAACTTTTGAAGAGGTATGCCGCTAACCTGAATAATCGAAGAGCCGGACCGATTCGGGTTCGGGTCGACGCGCGAAGTTCGGGGCATTTGAGCGGCGCGCGAGCACAATGAACACGGCTAGCACCATGAACACCAATCACATGCATGACGTTGCTGACGAAGATATCGCGCCGATCGTGGATTTCGGGCGGCGCAATCCGCTCGAAATCGGCGTGGCGCTGCGCAATCTCTCCAATCGCGGCGACTTTCTGACGGCGCAATTCGGCGACGGGCAAATCGTCACGCGTCTGCTCGACGTCGATGTGACCGCGCATCGATTCACCTTCGACTGGGGTGGCGTGGCGGAGCAGAACCGCGGCGTGCTCGCCTCGCCGAAGCTCATTTTCAACGCGGCGCCGGATGGCGTGCGCGTGGAGTTCACGACGCCGACGCCGCGCGAGACGGTGTTCGACGGGCGCCCGGCGTTCGAGGTCGAGTTTCCGCCGGTGCTGTATTACATGCAGCGGCGCGAGTATTTCCGCGTCGAGGCGCCGGTGCTGGATCCGTATATCTGCACGGGCTCGCTGCCGGATGGGGAGCGTTTCCGCTTCGAGGTGCATGACCTTTCGCTGGGTGGCGTCGCGTTGCGTACGACGGATGAGCGCGTCGCGAACCTCGAGATGGGCATCGTGATTCAGGATGCCGAGCTGCATTTCAGCGCGAATGGCAGGGTTACGCTGGATATGAAGCTTGTTTCCCATCGGGAGTCGACTACGGCGAAGGGGGATCGGCGATATACCATCGGGTTCAAGTTTGTTTCGATGCCGGGGTCGGCGGAGAATACCCTGCAGCGGTTGATTACCCAGCTTGAGATGAAGCGGCGGTCGTTGGTGAAGTAGGGTTTTTGTTTGTCGCTGGATCCCGTTTTCGTGTCGGTTTATTAGCACTGCCCCTGTGCGGGGCGGCACCTACTTTCTTTGCTGCTGCAAAGAAAGTAGGCAAAGAAAGCAGCTTTCCCATCCAAAGTGCCTCACACCGGCCGCGGCACAGGCGATTGGCTGAATGGCCCGGCAGTAGCGAGTGCCCTCGTAGGCCTCACCGGGCTTGGATCGCGCACGGTCTGTCACCTCGCGCCGCTTCACTGACTGGTTCAGCGCGAGATGGCTCCGTCCCGCTGCGCGGCCGATGGGTCAATCGGGTGTGCGTGCGCTTCTGCGTTTCTCTTGTCTCGTTGGTTTCCCTTGCATACCTGGCGGCAGCGCGTAGCGCTGTGCCGGCGCTATTTCGTGCTGAACCCGTTTGTCATGCGGTGCGAAGTGACAGACCGTGCGCGGTCCAAGCCCGGTTCTGCTTGTGTGGGCACTCGCTATTGCCGGGCCATTAGGTCAATCGCCTGTGCCGCGGCCGGTATGAAGTGCTTAGGCTGGGACAAGCTGTTTCTTTGGTTACTTTCTTTGCAGCAGCAAAGAAAAGTGACTGCCGCCCCGCACAGGGGCAGTGCATAAAGACCCATCCGAATCCAGTAATCCTGACACTCACACTTCAACACTACACACAACCCACAACTCCAACCAAAACATACAACACACGCACGCAACCCAAAAATCCTATCTCCAGA
>LRBF01000219.1 GCA_001580565.1 Caballeronia megalochromosomata
GTTGCTTTCTTTGCAGCAGCAAAGAAAGTGACTGCCGCCCCGCACAGGGGCAGTGCTAATAAACCGACACGAAAACGGGATCCAGCAAAAAGCGTCCCCAACATGCCCTAAGTGCTCCGACGCCACGCGTTGTCCTTCAACGCCTTCCCGAACGCATCCACCGACCAGGCTTCATCGAGCGCCTGCCGCAACAACGCCTGTTGACTTTTCGGCGCAAGACCGCCAATCGGTGGATCGCGATCCAGATTCGTCGGAAACGCATAACCTTCCGCGCACGACGCGATGACCGAATCCAGTTCCGCGTCGCTCATTCGTCCTGTCGCCTTGCAATCGAGCAGCACCGGAAAGACCGCTTCGCACATGCGCGCGCGATCGAGCGTTTCCATCGCGCGGCCATACGCCGATGAAACCTGCAGCAGATTGGCCATGCGCTGCACGTCGCGCGTGCGGTTCGCCCCCGCCGCATGAAAAAGCGCCGGGCTGAAGAAAAGCGCGTCGCCCTTTTCGAGCGGCAGTTGCACGCAGTGGGCTTCGAAATACTCGCGGAAGTCCGCGCGACGCCACGCGAGATAACCTTGCGCATAGCGCTGCGAAAACGGCAGCAATTTCGTCGGGCCGCTTTCGACCGGCATGTCGCTGTGCGCGACCGCGCCCTGCAGCGTGAGAAACGGCGACATCGTGTGGACATGCGCCGGATAGCGCCGCACTTCATCCGCGCTCTGGAACCCGAGGTGATAGTCGCGATGCGCCTGTTGCGCGTCGCCCCCCGGACGCACGACGTTGACCTGCGAGGTCATCTGGAAACCGGGACCGAGCCAGGCCTCTGCCGCACACTCGATGAACGGATTCGCAAAGTAGCCCGCGAACACGCGCGGCGCCTGCAGACAGAGCTTTTCCTGAGCGTTCCAGATGCGATCGTTCGCACCCGCCTTCGCGAAGTGATCGCCCGCACTCGCGCCGCGTTCCCGCTCGTGCCGGATGATGGTTTCGAAAATCGCGTTGGCCTCGTCGACCGGACCGGTGTCCGCATACGCATTCTTGAGCACGAGCACGCCCGCGCCATCGCGCAGGACCGAGGCCCATTCCGCCTGTAGGGCCATGCGCTGCGATGGGTCGCGCAACATGTCGGCGAGCGCGCCGCAGTCGTAGAGCGGAATCTTCCGCTGCATCTCCGACGCGAACGGCGGCTTCAGCGCCGTATCCCGCTCCAGCAGGCTCGCAAACTCGTCGAGCGAGCAGCCGCTCTCCGTGTACCAGTTCGTCCCGTTCATGTCTCGCTCCGTTTTCATCAGCATAGCGGCTGACGCGAACCGCGACCCATCATAAACGCATCAACAAACCATCAATACGGCGCGACGGCCTCACGCCTGCTTCAGATAGCGCTCCAGAAAGTCGATGAACACCCTCACCTTCGCCGACAGATTCAGCCGCTCGGGATAGATCGCGTAGATATCGGCGGGCGGCATCGACCAATCGGCGAGCACGCGTTTGAGCGCACCTGAATCGAGATACGGCTGCGCGTCCCATTCGGAGCGGACCAGCACGCCGTGATCGTCGAGCGCCCAGCGCAGCGTCGCTTCGCCGTCGTTGCTGCTCATCGTGCCTTGCACCTTCACCGTCTCGTGGCGCTTGCCCTTCGTGAAATGCCAGGTGCCGTACGCGGTGTCGTTCTCACGCAGCACGATGCAGCGATGGCCGCGCAGATCGTCAGGCGCTTTCGGCATGCCGTGCGCCTTCAGATACGCCGGCGATGCGCACACGAAGCGCTGGTTCGCCGCGATCTTTCTGCCGACGACGCGCATGTCCGGCAGCTCGCCGAAACGGATGCCGACATCGAACGCGAACTCGGCGAGATTCATCGGACGATCGGTGAGGTCGAGCTGCACGTCGACTTCGGGATACTGCCGGCGAAACCCGGACAACGCCGGCGCGATGTGACGCCGCCCGAAGCCGAACGTCGCGTTCACCTTCAGCAGTCCGCGCGGCAGATCGCGGCTGCTCGACACCATGCGTTCGAGTTCCTGCACCTGTTCCAGCAGGCGCGAACCTGTGCCGAGATAGAGCTCGCCTTCCTGTGTCATAGCGAGCCGCCGCGTCGTGCGATTCAGGAGCTTCACGCCCAGACGCCGTTCGAGCTGACTGAGACGCGCGCTGATCGCGGGCGGCGTCACGCCCAGCTCGCGCGCGAGCGCCGACAAGCTGCCCTGCGTGACGAGCCGCGCGAAAAACTCCAGATCCGCGATCGAGTCCATTTATAAATCCAGTTTAATAATGGGTTAAATGAGTCTGCATTTTACGGTCTCCGTTATCGAATTACACTGGCTTCACTTTTCTGAGCGGCATCACGGGAGACAGCATGGGACAGACGCTTTACCAGAAGATCGTGGAGAGCCACACGGTTTTTCGCGTCGATGACGAGCACGTCGCGCTCTACGCCGACCTGCACATCATGAACGAGTACACGAGCCCGCAGGCGTTCGCGGGACTCGCGCAGAAGAACCTGCCGGTGCGCTGCCCGGAGAAGCAGATGGGCGTCGTCGATCACGTCATTCCGACGCATCCCGTCGCCGTCGACAAGCGCACCATCATGATCGACGCCGCCGCGCATCAGGCCGCGAACTTCACGCGCAACTGCGCGCGGCACGGCATTCATCTCTTCGACGTGCGGGACCGCGCGCAAGGCATCGAGCATGTGGTCGCACCGGAAATCGGGCTGATTCGTCCAGGCATGGTCGTCCTGTGCGGCGACAGCCACACGACGACCTATGGCGCGCTAGGCGCACTGGGCTTCGGTATCGGCACATCGGAAGTGGAGCATGTGCTCGCGACGCAAACGCTCATCTACCGCGTCGCGAAGGACATGCGCATCGTCGTGGATGGCGCGCTTGTTCATGGCACGACATCGAAGGATCTCGTGCTCTACATCATTTCGAAGATCGGGGCGCAGGGCGCGCGCGGCTTCGTCGTCGAATATGCGGGCAGCGCCATCGACGCGCTCTCCGCCGAAGCGCGCATGACCTTGTGCAACATGACCGTGGAAGCGGGCGCGCGCGGCGCCCTGATCGCGCCCGACGAGACCACGATTCGCTACGTGGCCGAGCGCATCGAAGACGAATCCTTCGTCGCGCAATGGAAGCGGTTGAAGTCCGACGACGATGCATCGTTCGACGTCACGCATCGCTTCGACGCGCGCGAGGTCGCGCCCTTCGTCACGTGGGGCACGAGCCCCGATCAGGCGATTGCGATCGATGCGCGCATTCCCCGCCTCGCCGATGAGCCGGTCGCGCGGCGCAACGCATCGAAGGCGCTGGACTACATGGGGCTCGACGCTCAACAGGCGCTCGACGGCCTCGCGATCGATCACGTGTTCATCGGCTCATGCACGAACGCGCGCATCGAAGACTTGCGCGCCGTCGCCGATATCGTGCGCGGCCGCAAAGTCGCGCCTTCTGTGCGCGCGATGGTCGTGCCCGGCTCCGGCATGGTGCGCGAGCAGGCGGAACGCGAAGGCATCGCGAGCGCGCTGATCGAAGCGGGCTTCGAATGGCGTCAGCCCGGCTGCTCGATGTGCCTCGCGATGAACGACGACATCCTGCAACCCGGCCAGCGCTGCGCGTCCACGACCAACCGCAATTTCGAGGGCCGCCAGGGACGCGGCGCCCGCACCCATCTGATGAGTCCGGCGATGGCCGCCGCCGCCGCACTCGCGGGCCGCATCGTCGACGTACGCAAGGAGTTCGAGCATGTCTGAGCACACGACACTGGCGGGCATCGCCGCGCCGCTTCCCCTGAACAATCTCGACACCGACCAGATCATGCCGAAGCAGTTCCTCTTCGGCATCGACAAGTCCGGTCTCGCGCGCGGCGTGCTGCATGACCTGCGCTTCGACGCGTCGGGCAAAGCGCGTGAGGACTTCGTGCTGAACCAGCCCGAATACGCGGGCGCGCGCATTCTCGTCACGGGCGCGAACTTCGGTTGCGGATCGAGCCGCGAACACGCCGTGTGGGGCCTGCAGCAAGCGGGCATCGACGTGGTCATCGCGCCGAGTTTCGGCGAGATCTTCTACTTCAACGCGCAGAACAACCGGCTGCTGCTGATCACGCTCGACGAATCCATCGTTGCGACCTTGACCGCGCGCGTGAGCCAGCCCGCGACGAACCGCGTGACCATCGACGTCGCGAATCAGCGCGTGAGCACGGGCGATGGCGTTCACTACGCATTCGATCTGCCGCCGCGCCAGAAGCGCATGTTCATCGAAGGCCTCGACATGATCGGCATGACGCTCGCCGACAGCGACGCGATTCGCGCGTTCGAGATGAAGCATGAAGCCGCGCATCCGTGGATGAAGATCGATCTGCCGAAGCAGCGCAAGACTCAGACGGCGTAACGCAAGAAGAGACGCGCGAGCGTCCAGCGCCGCACCATCCCCCATCAGGAGACACGTTATGGAAAGCACTTCGTTGCGCACGGGCGCGGCGCCGCTCGGACTGCGCGCCCGCTTCTCGATGTTGACCATCGGCGGCATGCCGCTCGCGATGTTCGCCGCGCTCGCACTGGTGACGGTGCTCGCCGCCGCCACCGGCAAGTTGCCGAACGACATGATCGGCGGCTTTGCCGTGCTGATGCTGTCGGGTCTGCTGCTTGGTGAAATCGGCAGACGCATTCCGGTGTTCAGGCATATCGGCGGACCGGCGATTCTCTGCCTCTTCGTGCCTTCCGCGCTGCTCGGCTACAAGCTGATGGACGACGCGGCGCTCAAGGCCATCACCACGACGATGAAAACCGCGAACCTGCAATACCTGTATATCGCGTGTCTGGTCGCGGGCAGCATCCTCGGGATGAATCGCAAGATCCTGATCCAGGGCTTTCTGAAGATGTTCGTGCCCTTGCTGGTCGGCACACTCACGGCGATCGCCGCGGGCGTGCTCGTCGGGCTCGCGTTCGGCTATGACCCGAAGCACACGTTCTTCTATATCGTCATGCCGATTCTCGGCGGCGGCATCGGCGAGGGCATTCTGCCGCTGTCGATCGGCTATGCGGAGATCACCGGAGCGGCGCAAGGCCATCTCATTGCGATGATGGTGCCCGCCGCGCTCATCGGCAACGTCGTGGCGATTCTCGCGAGCGGTCTGCTCAAGCGCTTCGGCGAGAAGCATCGGGCGTACAGCGGCGACGGCATGCTCGTGAAGAGCGGCGACGATCAGACGCTCCTGAAAGAGCAAAAGGCCGAAGCCGCGCTCGATCTGCGCCTGATGGGCTTCGGTCTGCTGCTCGGCTGCACGCTCTTCATTCTCGGCATGTTGCTCGCGCCGGTCACAGGCATCCCCGGTCCTGTGCTGATGATCGTCGCAGCCGCGGTGCTGAAGGTCGCGCGCGCGATTCCCGAGCGCATGGAGACGGGCGCCTATCAGATCTACAAGTTCATGTCGACGAATCTTACCTTCGCGATTCTCGTCGGACTAGGCACGCTCTTCGTGTCGTGGGACAAGCTCGTGGGCGCATTCTCACCCGCGTACTTCGTGATCTGCGCATCGACGGTCGCAGCGATGATCGTGTCGGGCTTTTTCGTCGGCGCATGGCTCAGGATGTATCCGGTCGAAGCGGCGATCATCACCGCGTGCCACAGCGGCCTCGGCGGCACCGGCGATGTCGCGATTCTTTCCTCGTCGAACCGCATGGGCCTCATGCCCTTTGCGCAGATCTCGACGCGCATTGGCGGCGCGGGCATGGTCGTGTTCGCCACGCTGATGATGAAGTGGTTCGGCTGATGCGCCCGCGCGCTTCGCGTCAGAAGCGCTCGATCATGCCGACCTGCACGCCGCGCACCGGCGCGCCGGGATAAGCCGCCGGAATCCCGACGACGTTCACGCCGCGCAGCGTGAACGTCGCGTCGCCGTGATTGCGCAGCATCGCGCCGCTCGCGTAGAGCAGCACCTTCGGCGAAAGATCGTATTCGCACGCGACGCTGAACTGGTCCGCGTCGTTGTCGCCCCCCGAGCGGTCGCGTGCATACGCGTAGCCGAGCGACGCACGCAGGCGCGGCGTCACCGCGTAGCGCATCGATACCGAAAGACCGTCGTCGTGATAGCGCGGCGTTCCGCCATCGCCATTGAAGTACGACACGAAGGCCGTCGTCTTGCCGATCCGATAAGACACGCCGCCAAGATTCGCGCGCAACCCGGCGTCGCCTTGCGTATCCTGATGCGCGTACGAAATGCGAAACGGCCCGTTGTGGTACGCGAACGTCTCGTAGTTGCCGGACAGCCCGTTGCCGTCGCCGCTATCGCGCAATGCGACCATGAGCGTCGTGGTGAAGCCGTGAAAATCGGGCGACAGATACGCGATGCCGTTATCCGTATAAGGCGTGATCTTCGAGAGATTGTTGAGACCCGACGCGATCGTGCCCGCGCCGAACGCATCGAGGCCGCCCTTGAACGGAATATAGATCGGCGAGTATTGGCGCCCTACGCGCAGCTCGCCCCAGGGCGCGCCGAGGCCGATCCACGCCTGCCGATTGAAGATCGTGCCCGCGGTCGCGAGCGTGCCGTCGGCCGAACTGAAGCCGCTTTCGAGATCGAAGAGCAGGCGCGTATCGGCGCTCAATTGCTCGTAGCCGCGCAAGCCGAAGCGCGAGCCGCGATACGCGCCCGAATCCATGCGCGGGGTCCATGACGATCCCGGGTTCGTCACTTCGATGCTGGTATCGATCGTTCCGTATAGCGTCACGGCGCTCTGCGCGTGCGCCGCCGCCATGCCGATGCCGCACAGCATCGGCACGGCCAGCAAGCGGGCGAGCCGGATTCGCGGGATCACCGCCGCACGACCGTTCACGTTTCGTGCTCGCTCGCGAACGCCTCGCCCTCATGCTCCAGCCAGGAGCGAAACACCACGATCAGATCGTCGCGGGCCTTTTCATCGGCGACATAGGTGCAGTAGCTTCGCGACGGCAGACGCGGACCATCGAACGGTGCGACGAGCCGGCCCGCGGCGAGATCGTCGGCGACGAGCGCGGTCGGGCCCATGGCGATGCCCATGCCATCGACGGCTGCCTGCAAGGTCAGATAGAAGTGATCGAAGGTCAGCACCGCTGCGGGCACGAGCGCAGGCACGTCCGCCTGCGCGAGCCAGTCAGGCCAGACGCGCGGCAGGCTCGACGTATGCAGCAAGGTGTGCCGCTGCATGTCTTCAGGTGTTCGCAACGGCAAGCGCCGTAACAGCGCGGGACTACACACGGGCAAGCGCTCCTCTTCCAGAAATGGCCGCATCACGTAGCCGTAAAACGTGTCCGGGCCGCCACGGATCACGATGTCACAGATGTCCTTCAGCCCTTCCAGCAATTCGTTCGATGTCTCGATCCTGACTTCCACGTCGGGATGAAGCGCACGGAATTTTTCCAGCCTCGGCACGAGCCAGCGCAAGGTGAACGTCGCGGGCGCATTCACGGTCAGCGTTCGCGACACCGCCTCGGACAAGCCATAACGCGCGGTGGCCTGCGCAAGCTGATCGAAAAGCGGACCGATTTCCACGAGATAAGCCCGCGCCGCCGGTGTGAGCACCACTCGCCGGTTATGACGCTCGAACAAGGGCGCCCCGAGCCACGCTTCGAGCAGTCGCACTTGCTGGCTGATCGCACCGTGCGTCACATGCAGTTCCGCCGCGGCTTCCTTGAAGCTGCCGAGCCGTCCCGCGGCCTCGAAGGCGCGCAACGCGTTGAGCGAGGGCAATGCCGGTCTCATTCGAAAGAGATTTTCTAACGCGACAACGCAATTTATATGGTTTGTGGCCGGCCTACAAGATAGATATTCTATGAACTATCCGTCACATAACCGACATAAAAACGCATGTTCACTTACACCGGCGGAGTGGTTCTCTTCGCAGCAGTGCTCCACGCGAGCTGGAACGCGATGCTCCACGGCAATCGCGACCGGTTCCTCTCGATGACCTGGATGAGCATCGCCATCGGGGTCGTGTCGGCGCTCGCCGTCCTTTATCTGCCGATGCCCGCCCAGGCCGCGTGGCCTTACATCGTCGCTTCGGGGCTCGTGCACATCGTCTATAACGTGAGCCTCGTGCGTTCGTATCGTCGCGGCGATCTCGCGCAGGCTTATCCGATCGCGCGCGGCTCCTCGCCGATGCTCGTCACGCTCGGCGCAGCGATGTTCGCGCACGAGGGAATCGGCCCGTTGCATGCGTTCGGGATCGCGCTGATATCGGGCGGCATCATGGCGCTCGCGCTGCAGGGCGGACGCGTGTCCCGCGCGGGCGGGCTCGCCGCGCTGACGACGGGCGTGACCATCGCGATCTACACGGTGATCGACGGTATCGGCGTGCGCCTGTCCGACGGCGAGGCGCTCAGCTACACCGCGTGGATGTTCATGTTCTACTGGTTCATGCCGGTGATCTTCGTCGCGAAGCGCGGCCTTCCGGCGCTCTGGATGCCAGTGAAGGACACGCCGATGGCGGTGGGCTCGTCGCTTGCGGGCGGACTCGTGTCGATCGCCGCCTACGGCATCGTGATCTGGGCGATGCAGTCCGGCGCGATGGGCGCAGTGTCCGCATTGCGCGAGACGAGCGTCGTGTTCGCGGCGCTCATCGGACGCGTGTTTTTGCGGGAACCGGTCAGCGCGAAGCGCTGGCTCGCGTGCGTGGTCGTCGCGAGCGGCGCGGTCTGTCTCGGGCTTTGAAGCGGACTATGAAGCATGCCGCGAATTAAGGCCCAAGCCTGCCCTTGATCGGCGAATCGGGATTGCGCGGGGTTCGATACATTGCTCATCGTGGCATTGGGCACGATGGAGAAGAACCTTGCAACCCGTACACGAATGGCACGCGGCGCCTTTGCCCGCCGATGAAGCGAAGCGGCTCCAGTTGCTGCGCAGCCTCGAACTGCTCGACACGCCGAAAGAAGAAGTCTTCGACCGTGTGACGCGCGTCGTCACGGAACTGCTGCAGGTGCCCATCGCGCTGGTGTCGCTCGTCGACGAACATCGGCAGTGGTTCAAATCGCGCATCGGACTGGACGTTTGCGAAACCGCGCGCGATGTGTCCTTCTGCGCGCATGCACTGCATTCCGAACGCCTGCTGCTCGTCGAAGATTCGCACGACGACGCACGCTTCGCGGGCAATCCGCTCGTCACGGGCGCGCCGCATATCCGCTTCTATGCGGGCGTGCCATTGCGTTCGTCGCATGGACTCGTGCTCGGCACGCTGTGCGCCATCGACACGAAGCCGAGAACGCTGAGCGCATCCTTGCAAGGCGCATTGTGCGATCTCGCGGCCACCGTCGAGCGCGAGATCGTCCAGCGCGAAGCCGCACGCGAGACGCGCGCGCTTCAGGAAGCCGACCGTCGCAAGCTGCGGCTCTCGGAGTCGCGCTTTCATACGATCTTCCAGCAGACGCCGACCGCCAAGGCCATCGTCGATCTGGACGGCCGCTTCGTCGAAGTCAATCCGAAGCTGTGCGAAATCACCGGTTATAGCGCCGACGAACTCGTCACGATGACCTTTCAGCAGATCACCGAGGAAGCGGACCTTCCCGCCGATCTGCAACTCGTCGCCGAACTGCTCGACGGCGCCAGAAAGACCTATACGCTCGAGAAGCGCTATCGGCGCCGAGACGGCGAGCCGGTGTGGATCGAGCTTTCCGTCGCGCTGATTCGCGACGATTGCGGCCTGCCGCTGCACTTCGTGAGCGTGATGCACGACATCACGAGCCGCAAGCACAGCGAACAGGTGATGCGCGATTACGGGCAGGAACTCGAACGTCGCGTGCTCGAACGCACCTGCGAGCTCACCAGCAGCCGCGCCACGTTGCAGACGATCACGGACAACCTGCCGGTGCTGATCGCACATGTCGATGCCGGCCTGCGCTACCGCTTCAACAATCAGGTGTATCGCGAGGTGTTCGGCGTCGAACCGGCCGCGTTGCGCGGAAAGGCCGTGTGCGACGTGATCGGCGCCGCGACGTTCGAGCGTTGCCTGCCCTACTTCCGCCGCGTGCTCGCCGGCGAACGCGTGACGCACGAGGACATCGTCTACGAAAGTGCGCCCGGCCGAATCTGGAACGCGACGTATATCCCCGATTTCCGGCGCGATGAAGTCGCCGGCTTCTACATCATGTCGCAGGACATCACCGAGACGAAGCGGCGCGAAAACCAGATGCGCTCCGAAGCGATGCTCGACGCGCTGACGGGCCTCCCGAACCGGCGCGCGCTCGCCGAGCAGCTCGCGCTGTGCGTCGAGGCCGCCCGCATCGAACACGTGCCCTTCGCGCTCTTCTTCCTGGATCTCGACGGCTTCAAGAGCGTCAACGATCAGCACGGCCACGATGCCGGCGACTCACTCCTCAGACAAGTGGCCGCGCGCCTGAAAAAGACCACGCGCGCCGGCGATCTCGTCTGCCGCCTCGCCGGCGACGAGTTCGTGCTGCTCGCGCGAGGCATCTCGTCGGCGAGCGCGTGCAGCCGGATCGCGCAAGACATCTGCCGCGCAATCGGCCGACCGTTCGCGCTCGGTTACGCCGAGGCGCAACTCGGCACCAGCGTCGGCATCGCGATGTGCGCCGGCGGCTTCGACACGTCCGCGGACGCGATTCTCGGCGATGCGGATCGCGCGATGTACGAAGCCAAGCGCAAGGGGCGCAACGGCTTTCGCTTCGCATCGGTGCTGACGGACGCCGCATCGGCGATCAACAACTATCGGCAGGAAATTTTCACGATGCAAAATTGAGGTCCGTTTCCCGAAAATTGCGCTGCATGGCAGCATGACGCGGATTGCACATCGGGGGATTGGCTTTCTCATCATGAGAGTGCGCGCATAACAGGTTGATTCATATCGATATTTATTTGGTGCGCGGCACCACGTATCGTCGCTGGCCGCGACCGTTTCTTCGATAACCTCTTATACAAGAGGTGCACGTTCGCCGACGCGAACCGCCCGATGCTTTCCAATCAAGCTGGAGAAACGCGATGCAGAACGTCTATATCGAACCGATGCCGAAGGGCCAGTGGGGCCCGATCGATGGTTACGCGCTCGAATTCCATGACGGCACGAGGATCACGCAGCAGGTCTACCGCTCCGAGCGGCTCGCCGTCGACGAAATCAAGCTGCGCGGCTATTCGCCCATGGTTGCGAAGGTGCGCGTGACGGACAAGACGGTCGACGAGCACTGGCAGTCCGCCGCTTAAATCTCGCCTGCGCGCTTCGCGTTTTCGCGCGAAGCGCATCCCCGCCGTACGCGATGTCATCAAGACGTCGACTGGCCCATGCATGATGCTTGGCTGTCTTGCATGGAGAGCCATCATGTTGATTGCCTGCGTTGCCTATCAGGACGGCCGAAAGCTCGGCGACATCACCGTCGACGAGATCAGCGACTACGTGCAGAAGCCGGAGTGCTTCGTGTGGGTCGCGCTGAAGGATCCCGATCCTGCCGAACTCGATGCGATGAAGGAGGAATTCGGCCTGCATGAGCTCGCCGTCGAAGACGTGCGCGCGCATCATCAATGGCCGAAGATCGAGGAATACGGCGAATCGCTCTTCGCGGTGATGCATACCGTCGAGTTGCAGGACGACGGCAATCTGCTGTTCGGCGAAGTCGATGTGTTCGTCGGCAAGAACTATGTGCTCTCGGTGCGCATGCGTACGCAGCACGGCTTCAAGAAAGTGCGCGAGCGCTGCGAGCACGAGCCGCCGCTTCTGAAGCAAGGCTCTGCGTTCGTGCTCTATGCGCTGATGGACGATATCGTCGACGGCTACTTTTCCGTGCTGCAAACGCTGACCGCCGACCTCGAAGTGCTGGAAGACCGCATCTTCGCGCGTCAGGAGAATAGCGAATCGCGCGCGCTGATCGAAGACTTGTATCGCTTCAAGCGGCAGCTCGTCGTAATGCGTCATCACGTCGGCCCGCTGCTCGAAGGTGTGGGCAAGCTGACGGGCGGGCGCGTGCCGGGCATCTGCGAAGGCATGACGGCCTATTTCAAGGACGTCTACGTGCATCTCGAGCGGATCGTCGGCGCGATCGAGGGACGCCGCGAAATGGTGATCACCGCGATCCAGGTCAACCTCGGCATGATCGCGCTGGCCGACGGCGAAATCACCAAGCGTCTCGGCACGTTCGCGGCGATGTTCGCGGTGCCGACCATGATTGCCGGCATCTACGGCATGAACTTCGAGCACATGCCGGAGTTGCACGCCCGCTTCGGCTATCCGATCGTCATCGCGGCGATCGTCACGATCGATACGCTCCTTTTTCGCTGGTTTCGGAAGGCGAAATGGATTTGATTTTGCGCGCCATGTTCACGCGTCCGGCATGGAAACGCCGCTCGATGGCGCGCGTGGCCAGCGTCACCGGATAGCAATACGCAAAGAACAATGCGAGCGCGCTCATATACATGAGCACGGTGAAGCTCGAATGCGCGACCGTCGTGCTCGCGATCTGCGCGGTGTCGAGCACGTCGTGTATGCCGACGAGCGACGACAACGCCGTGCCCATCGTGATGATCGCGTACACGTTCATCCACGGCGGCAGCATGCGGCGCGCGCACTGCGGCAGCACGATCAGCACGAGGATTTGCCCGCGCGACATCGCGAGCGAGCCGGCGGCGTCCCATTGCGTCGACGGAATCGATTGCACTGCGCCACGGAACACTTCCGCGATATTCGCGCTCGCCGGCAGCGCGAGCGCTGCAATCACTTTCAGCCAGTCAGGAAACGGCACGACGTGGCCCGCGATCGTAAACTCGAACGGAAACACATACGTGGTGAAGAAAATCAGCACGAGCCACGGCGCGTTGCGAAAGGCCTGAATCCACAGACGCGCGATGCGTGCCACCCCTGAGCGCTGCAACGCAAGCGCACCGACGAGCAATCCGATGAGCGTGCCGAGCGCGAGCGCGCCGATGCTCACCGCCACGTTCACCGCGAAGCCGCGCATCAACGAAGGCAGCCAGCGCAGGAACAACGCGAGCAACTGCGAGCCGGAGATGTCGCGCGGCGCGAGCATCCCGAGTACCATCGCCGCGACGACGATCGTCGCCGATGCATACGCGCCCGAGCCGAAGCGGCCGCGCACCTGGAATCTATCGCTGACCATAGCCGGGCACCGAAAGCCGCCGCTCGATCCAGCGGCCCGACACATTGACGAGCGCCGTGAGCGCGTAGAAGAACAGGAGGATGAGCAGCATCATCGCGAGCACATTGTCGCGTTGCGTCCAGATCATGATCGACTGATACGTGATGTCGCCGACCGCAATCGCCGATGCGATCGCCGACGCCTTCACCAGCTCCACCGAATTGTTGACGAGCGCGGGCAGCGCCGTGCGCAGCGCGAGCGGCAACTCGACGCTCCAGAAACGCGCGCGCCGCGAGAAACCGAGCGATTCCGCGCCTTCGAGCGTTTCGCGCGGCAATGCATCGAAGCCCGCACGCAGCGCTTCCGCATGGAACGCGCCTTTGTTGATCGAGAGTACGATCACGACCCACAGGAACGGCTTGAGCGGATTGTCCGCGCCGTGTGCATGCAGGCTTTGCGTGATCAGCGTGTTGAGCACGAGAAAGGCGCAATACAACTGCACGAGGGTCGGCGTGTTGCGCGTCAGCTCGATCAGGCCGCGCGCAACGCCCGCGATCAGCGGGCTCTGCGAACGCAACGCGACGAGCAGCACCACGCCGGCGAGCGCACTGCCCGCGAGCGTCGCCGCGACGATGCCGATGCTCAGGCCGATGCCGTCGATGAACGACACGCGGTCGTACTGATCGAGCAGAAAGCGGTAATCGAGTCCCGCATGCGCGGCCCGTTCGATGAACCCGCTCACTTCGACGACACCGCTGTCGACGAATACTGCGTGTACCATTGCGCGAGCGCGGGCGACGGCGGCGTGAGACCGTTCTTCGCTTCCACGTCGACGAGCCATCCCGTGCGATGCCAGTCGCGCACGATCGGATCGAGCCGCGCGGCGATGTCCTTCTCGCCCTGCCGCACCCAGATCACCGAAGGCGATGGAATCAGCTCCGGCTGCAAGGTGCGATAGCCGCGCCATTCCGGATCGCGCGCCTGCAAGGGATAAAGCAGCGGCGCGGCATCGTGCACCGCGGCCACGCAGTTGCCGCCCTTCAGCGCGAGCAGCGATTCCGCCGCGCCCGGGAATGCGCGCGGAATCGCGCCGTAACGCTCCACGATCGGCTTGATATAGCTGCTGCCCTGCGAGATGCACACGGGCTTGCCGCGCAGGTCTTCCCAACGTGTGATGCCGCTCGAATTCGACGTGATCGCCGTGCCGCCGACCTGATAGTACGGTGTCGCTACGTGATCGAGTATCGCGCCGCGCTGCGCGGTGTACTCCATGTTGGCGACGAGAATGTCCACCTTGCCTTGTTGAAGGAACTGCACGCGCGTGGAAGGCTGCACCGAGACGAGCTGCACGCTTGCGTTGAGACGCCTGGCCAGCTCCTGCGCGAGATCCACGTTGAAGCCGCGCAGCTTCTGCGTAGCCGGATCGATGAAGCCGAACGGTCCGCCCGTGATCATCACGCCGACGACGAGCTCATGACGCGAGTTGATCCTGTCGAGCGTCGCATCGGCATGCGCCGCGCCGATGCCCGCGAGCATCAGCGCGGCGGGCCATGCGCATCGGCGCGTAATTCGAAGAAGTGAGCGAAGGTGAACGGCGAATGGCATCGAAGCCTCGAATGCTGTCGTGGTGAAAGGACACGCCAGCGTACGCAAGGACAACCGCGCAGGGAACCAATCTGATGTGCTTTACAAAGCACGCGCGAAGAAAAAAGCATCGTGCCCGCGCGAATAACCTTGTGACGATTGCTTCGTTCGAAAAGGCTGGCCGCGTTTCTAGAATGAGCATTCCTTTTTGCAGTGACCACGACCCGCCACATGATGTCTCTCGTCCTTGGACGCGCCGCCTTGCCCGGCGCGCAGTCATCCGGCCGCCGCGACGCGGAAGCGCTCGTCACCTTGCGCGACGTTCATCTTTCGTATGGCGACGCCGCCGTGCTGCGCGGCATCGATCTGAGCGTGCGGCGCAACGAGGCCGTGTCGATCATCGGGCCTTCGGGCTCAGGCAAATCGACGATCCTGCGCTGCATCAACGGCCTCATCACGCCTGAGCGCGGCGAAGTGCGCGTGAATGGCGTCGATGTCGCCAGGCTGACGCGCGATGACGAGAAGATCGCGCTGCGCAAGCGCATTGGCTTCGTGTTTCAGCAATACAACCTGTTCCCGCATCTCACCGCACTGCAGAACCTCACCATCGCGCCGATGCGTGTGCTCGGCACGAGCCGCGCCGAAGCCGAGCACACCGCGCATGCGTTGCTCGTCAAAGTCCGGCTCGCCGACAAGGCGCATGCGTATCCCGGTGAGCTGTCGGGAGGGCAGCAGCAGCGCGTCGCGATCGCACGCGCGCTCGCGATGAAACCCGAGCTGATTCTTTTCGATGAAGTGACCTCCGCGCTCGATCCGCAAACGGTCGGCGAAGTGCTCAACGTGATCGGCGAGCTCGTCGACGAAGGGCTGACGTGCGTGCTCGTCACGCATGAAATGCGCTTCGCCGAGGACATCAGCGATCGCGTCGCGTACACCGAAGGCGGCGTGATCGTCGAGGAAGGATCGCCCGAGCAGATCTTTCATGCGCCGCGCGACGAACGCACGCGACACTTTCTCGAGAGCACCCAAAGCCGCGCGAGACGCACGCGCGCATCCCTCAAACTCGCATCGATTCCATCGTGACCCAGACTGCCACTTCATCGACCACGCTATCCGACGAACGGCGCGAACGCGTCGAGTCGCTCATCGCCCACACGCACGCGATTCTCGAACGCGACGGTCTTACGCGCGATGCCCTCGCGCAAGTCGCGTCCGCGCTTCAGACGCTCGCGGCTCGACCCGATTTGTTCTCGCGCGATGATTTCCCGCCGCCCGATGCAGCGAGCGGCGATACGTCGACGCGCTATCGCCTCAATCCCGGCAGCGACGGCATCGCGCTCTACCTGAACTCGCTCCTGCCCGGCAAGACGACGATTGCTCATAACCACGACACGTGGGCCGTCATCGTCGCGGTGGAAGGCAGCGAACTGAACCGCATATATCGACGCACCGACGACCGCAGCGACGAACATCGCGCGACGCTCGACGTCGATCGCGAAGTGCTCGTCGAACCCGGCACGCCGATCGCGTTCCTGCCCGACGATATCCATAGCATCCATGTGACGGGCGTGCGTCCGACGCTGCATTTTCATCTTTATGGCCGGCCGCTCGAAACGCTTTCGGGACGGCTCGGTTTCGAGGACGGCAGGATCGTGCGCTACAACCAGACGCATCTGCATCGTCAGACGCAGGCGGTCGGCTGATGGACGAGCGCGTTCACGCGTTGTCCACGCGTCTCCTGCACGCGGGACTCGGCGCCTTCGACGATGGCGCCGCGCCCGTCAGCGTGCCGGTCGTGCGCACGAGCACCGTGCGTTTCGCATCGAGCGCGGAGCATGAGCGGCTGCAGCGCCTGCGCCATGACGGCGAGAATGTCGCGACGTACGGCCGCCACGGCACCGCGACGCATCGCGCGCTCGAAGCGGCCATCGGCGAACTGGAAGGCGCGACGCATACGCTGCTCGCGCCGTCGGGTTTGTCCGCGATCACGCTCGTTTTCCTGTCGCTTCTCGCGCCGGGCGATCACGTGCTGATACAGGACAGCGTCTACGGGCCGGTGCGTGAGCGCATCGAACCGCTGCTCGCGCGACTCGGCATCGAAGCGACCTACTTCGCCGCGCAGAACGGACCGCCGCGCGATGCGTTGCGCGCGAACACGCGTCTCGTCTATGTCGAATCGCCGAGTTCGTTTCTGTATGAAATCATCGATCTGCCCGCGTTCGGCGCATTCGCGCGCGAGCATGGACTCATCCTCGCCGCCGACAACACTTGGAGCGCGGGCTGGCTGCATCAGCCGCTTGCGCACGGTGCGCATGTGTCGATCCAGGCGACGACCAAATATGCCGGCGGTCACTCCGATCTCATGCAAGGCGCGGTGAGCACGAACGACGCCGCGCTCGCGCAGCGTTTGCGCGATACGCACGAAGCGCTCGGCTTGTCCGTCGGCGCGGACGATGCCTGGCTCGCGTTGCGCGGCATCCGGACCATCGGCGTGCGGCTCGCGCAACATGCGCGTCACGCGCTCGCGATCGCCGAATATCTGCAAGGCGAGCGCGCCGTCGCGCGCGTGTTTCATCCCGCGTTGCCGGACGATCCGGGTCACGCGTTATGGCAACGCGATTTTCGCGGTGCGAACGGGCTCGTGTCGTTCGCGTTCACGCCTCGTCACGATGCGGCGCACGCGCGCGCATTCGTCGATGCGCTGCGTCTTTTCTCGCACGGCGCGTCGTGGGGCGGCTTCGAAAGCCTCGCGCTCGTCGCACCGGCGGCGCGGCTGGGCGCACATAGTTACGTGCGCACCGAAACGCCCGTCGTGCGCCTGCACGCCGGGCTCGAAGATCCGTCCGACCTCATCGACGATCTGCGCCGCGCCTTTCGTCTCACTTCGTCCTGACCATCCATGTCCCTCGCCCTCGACGCCTTGCGCTTCATCGATGCACCCACGCTGCGAAACTGGCTCAACGACGGCAGCGAGCTCGCGCTGCTCGACGTGCGCGAAGCCGGGCAATTCGGCGAAGGTCATCCGTTCTTCGCGACGCCCCTGCCTTTCAGCCGCCTCGAAATCGATGCGCCGCGTCTGTTGCCGCGCATAGGCGTGCGCATCGTGTTGATCGACGATGGCGCGCTCCCGCAAAGCGAAGGCTATGCGCATGCAAGCGTCGCGTTGCGTGCGGCTGCGCGTTTGCGGCAACTCGGCTATGAAGACATCGCGATACTCGAAGGCGGCGCGCACGCCTGGCAACGCGCGGGCTATACGCTCTTTCGCGGCGTCAACGTGCCGTCGAAGACCTTCGGCGAGCTGGTCGAACGCGAGTACGGCACGCCGCACGTGAGCGCCGCACAGTTGCAACGATGGCGCGCGGAGCGCGGCGGCTGTCCGATCGCGCTCATCGACGGACGCACGCGCGAGGAGCATCGCAGGATGGCGATACCGGGCGCGGTCTGCGTGCCCAACGGCGAACTTGCCGCGCATATCGACGCATTCGCGGGCGCGCCGGACACGACCATCGTGATTCATTGCGCCGGACGCACGCGCAGCATCATCGGCGCGCAGACGCTGCGCAATCTGGGCATTCGCCGCGATGTGTTCGCGCTCGAGAACGGCACGCAAGGATGGATGCTCGCGGGTCTCGCGCTCGAACACGGCAGCACGCGCGGCCATGCCGATGCGCCGACGTCGGGTGACGACGCCCGCGCGCGTGCACAAGCGCTCGCGCAACGCTTCGGCATCGCCGCACTCGATGTGCACGCCGCCCGCGCATGGCTCGACGATCTCACGCGCACGACCTATCTGCTCGACGTGCGCACGCCCGAGGAATATGCCCGCGACGGTCTGCCATTCGCGCAGCATGCGCCTGGCGGGCAACTCGTGCAGGCGACCGATCAGAGCGTGGCGGTGCGGCATGCGCGCCTGCTGCTCGTCGATTACGACGGCATTCGCGCGCCCGTGGTCGCGCACTGGCTCGTGCAACTGGGCTTCGATGTCGCGACCGTCGATGCGGCTATCGCGGCGCGCTGGACACCGCACGCGCATGCAACGGCTACCCGTGACGAAGAGCCAGTCGAACGATTGAACGTGACCGATGCTTCCATCGTGCTCGATCTGCGTTCGAGCGCCGCGCATCAACACGCGCGGCCCGCGCATTCGCACTGGACGATCCGTCCGCGTGTCTTCGATACTCTGCGCCACGCGCACGCGACGCACGACACATCGATCGTCCTGTTCACCGATCCGGACGCGCGCGGTGCTGCGCAGCTCGTCGCCGGTGATCTGCGCGACGCGGGTTACGCGCATGTGACGATCGCGGCGCATGGTATCGACGCGTGGAAGGACGCCGTGGATCGCAGCGCATTGCAGATCCCGCGTGAAGAACGTATCGACTTTCTCTTTTTCGTGCATGATCGTCACGAAGGCAATCTCGACGCGGCGCGCGCGTATCTCGCGTGGGAGACCGGCCTCATCGCGCAATGCGAAGCCGATGAACTGGCCGCGTTTCGCGTCGGCGAAGCGGCGTTGCTGGCGCAGTCATAACGAACATCACACACCCATGCCCGACTCGAAGACCTATCCCGTGCGCACGTTTGAAGACGTGCGCGAAGCGCTGCTCGCCAGACAGGAAATCGCGCTCCTCGATGTGCGCGAGGAAGATCCGCACGCGCAGTGTCATCCCCTGTTCGCGGCGAATTTTCCGTTGGCGCGCATCGAGCTCGATGCGTACGCGCGCCTGCCGCGCCGTGACGTGCCGATCGTGCTGCTCGACGACGGCGAAGGCCTCGTCGCGCGCGCCGCCGCGAAGCTCACGGAACTGGGCTATACGAACGTCGCCTTACTCGCCGGCGGCCTCGATGGCTGGATTCGCGCGGGCGGCGAGGTTTTCCGCGATGTCAACGTGCCGAGCAAGGCGTTCGGCGAGTTCGTCGAAGCCGCGCGGCATACGCCTTCGCTATCGGCCGAAGCGCTCGATACGTTGCTGAAGAACGGCGACGATCTCGTCGTGCTCGATGCGCGCCGCTTCGACGAATATCGCACGATGAACATTCCCGGCAGCGTCAGCGTGCCGGGCGCGGAACTCGTGTTGCGCGCGCGTGCGCTCGCGCCCGATCCATCGACACGCGTGGTCGTGAACTGCGCGGGGAGGACGCGCAGCATCATCGGCGCGCAATCGCTCGTCAATGCGGGCCTGCCGAATCCGGTGGCCGCGCTGCGCAACGGCACGATCGGCTGGACGCTCGCGGGACAGACGCTCGAGCATGGCAGCGAGCGGCGTTTCGATCCCGAAGCGGGACGCGATCCGGACCATCTCGATGCATCGCGGCACGCGGCGCTCGCGCTCGCGATACGCGCGGGCGTGCGCCGCACGTCGCTCGACGAAGCCGCGCGCTGGGCAAACGAAGCGACGCGCACGACCTATCGCTTCGACGTGCGCACGCCCGAAGAATACGAACATGCGCATGCGAGCGGATACCGCAGCGCGCCCGGCGACCAGCTCGTGCAGGAAACGGAGATGTTCGCGCCGGTGCGCGGCGCGCGCGTCGTGCTCTTCGACGATGACGGCGTGCGCGCGAACATGACAGCGTCGTGGCTCGCGCAGATGAACGTCGAGACTTATGTCGTCGACGGCGCCGGCGAACGCGATCTCACGCAAAGCGGTGCATGGCGTCCGGAGCGACCTGCGCCCCGGTCTTCGTCAGGGCTGTCGCCGCAAGCACTCGCTGCGTTGATCGACGATCCATCGAATGGCGTCGTGCTGCTCGACTTCGCGCCGAGCGCGAACTACGTGAAGGCGCATATCCCCGGCGCGTACTGGATCTTGCGCTCGCATCTCACGGCCGCTCACGACGACTTGCGCAACCTGCCCGATGCAAAGCGCTACGTGCTCACGTGCGGCACGAGCGCGCTCGCGTCCTACGCCGCCGCCGATGTTGCGGCGCTGACCGGCAAGCCCGTGCACGTGCTCGAAGGCGGCAACGCCGCATGGACGTACGCCGGCCTGCCGACTGAAGACGGCGGTGCGAGGCTCGCGTCGCCGCGCATCGATCGCTATCGGCGTCCTTATGAGGGCGTCGACAATGCGCGTGAGGCCATGCAGGCGTATCTCGACTGGGAATACGGACTCGTCGCGCAACTGGAGCGCGACGGCACGTATGGGTTCTTCGTGATCTGAACGCGCGGTCCGTTCAGGAGAGCAGGCCCGTGCAGTACCGCAACGCCAGATTGATCACTTCACCGACGATCACGACGACGAGCAGTCCCACGATCCAGCGGCGGCCCTGATCGGATATCGCGAGCTTCGCGCCCAGGAATCCACCGGCGACGCTGCCCAGCGCCATGACGCCGCCGATTTTCCAGTCGATGCTCTGATGCGCGGCGAAGATCGCCATCGCCACGAGGGTCGTTGTCAGCGTCGCGAGGTTCTTGACTGCGTTGGCTTCCACGAGCGTCAGACCGGAGGCCAGCACGAGCACGAGCAACATGTAGGTGCCCGAGTCGAGCACGATGAAGCCGGTCCAGATGCCGACGAAAAAAAGCAGGCAGAGCGGTTTCCAGCCCAGCCGGACATCGCTGTCGGAAGCCGATGCCAGCAGGCTCTTGAGCCTGGTGAGGATGAGGACGAGCGCAATGACCACCGCGGCCACGATGACAATTCTGAGATCGTGACTCGGTATGCGCTCGCTCAATAGCGCGCCGATGCCCGCGCCCAGCGTGAGCGGCGCGGCGATGATCAACGCGCGTCGCCACGGAATCGCACCCTTGCGCGCCAGCCCGATCGTCGCGGCGAGCGCGCCGACGAGCACCGGCACGCGATTGGTCGCATTGGCCGCAACCGCGTGCAGCCCGACCGACATGAGGATCGGCAGCGAGACCGCCGATCCCGACGACGCCGCAGCGTTGAGAAAGCCACAGAACAGGCCCGCAATGACGACGATGACAATGATCTCCGGATGGAGGGCCATGGTGTTCCTTCGGTCGGACGGTTAATCGATGGAGGGCAGTGTAGAGAGATGTCGATGTGCCGTCTGTCCTCACGAAACAGGACAAGGATGTGGTGGTTAACGCAGGGCTAATTCAGCGCGTTCAGGATGTTTATGCAAATTTGGGTGGAGGGAAAGGGTATGAGCCTGCTGACCGACGAGATCACGAAGGTCAACAGACATTGCGTGGACGGTCCGCATTGGGCCTCTTCAAGCTCAATTCGAGCACGAAGTTAATGCCATTCATGGTCCGAGAATAACCTTCTTACCTGTTTTCCTCTCTAGTTTGAGAGGTAAATAGATATGAAAGAAAACCGTGCGCACGAGCGCTTGTCCAAGTAGGCCGCAGGATAACGGAAAACATAGGACGGACAGGATCATCAGCACGCTGTGCATACCAGCAGCCTGCCCCAACAAACGCCCGGAAACCAGTGCATAACCGATGCAGATCGGTCCAAGGGTTGAAGCTACCCAGTACGGAACGTACATTCCAGGTCCGGGCCCTCTCAGGCGCGCGACCTCGAGGTCTGCCTTCCTTCCGAGATACGTGATGCAATCTGAATAGGTGACGTATAGCCTGTTTTCGAGATCCTGAGTAAAAGTCTCGCGCCGATAGCTCAACCATGAGAGGGCGATCCACACCAACGTGGCTCCCAAGTAAAGACCTAGACCTATAAATCGTATCCAAACGGGCATCGGTGCAAAACCAAAGTAGAAGTATCCATACGAACCAAACATCATCCACAAGGAGACCACACCGGCACAGGCAGCAATACCTTCACAGTAGAGACGCCGTTTCCGCCTGTTGAAAAAGTAACTTGCCAAGAGAATCGCGGGAACGGCCAAGCCAACCGCTAACGCGATCTTCCACGGAATCTGTGAAGAGGACATCGCAGTGAAGAAAATCCAATACGCGAAAACCGGAAGGCTTCCCGTTACCACACTGAGCCATGCCGCCTTCAGATGTCCATCGATACTGGTCAATTCAGAGTTATTAATATGCGAGTGCTGACTTTGAACTATGGTCAATCTAACACCTCAGAAAGGGAAGTTCCAAATCGACGTCGAGTATGCATCGCTATAGTCCTTAGGAAGCGCTTTGTCCAAACTCTCTCCCGCTTCTCGGAGACCATTAGCCACAATGTCCGAAAGGCGGATATAGTTCGCGCCCGCCATCAAGACGGTGCCAACTATGACTGTGACGGCGATCGCACCAATCGATATGCCACCCACTGTCCCGGTAGCTGCTGCTAGCAAGACCGCACCCATTGTGAACCCGGTCGACATGAGCGCTGCGGTGATCGCCGAGCCCAGCGCCATTGCCGATGCATCCACAAATAGCGTCCCAAGCAAGTCTTATAGGTCCTTTCCATCATCCGGACGATCGGGGTAGAGGTAATCCTTCATCCACGCAAGGGTGTCGAGCGCCAGGCCAATGTACATCGACTTTCCGAGTTTCGAAGCGATTGAGACTGATCCAAGCGCAGCACCTTCCATCGCCTTGAAAGTCGCAGAAAACTTCCCTGCTCCGCCAACGAGCGTCATGATCTTAATGTCGTGCGACGCAGTTTGGTAGACGCCAAGTAGATAGCCCAGCAATCGACGCTCTTTTGTCGATGTACTAAACATCAAAATGAACTCGCCAGTAGCCGTTCGCTGGATGATGAATGCGCGCCGCCAGAATCCTCGAAGCGGTGCGCTCTTGCCGAACGAGTCGGCTAGCGTTCCCAGTCCGCCCAAAAACTGTCCAAGGATGAAGTTGCATGAGAGGGTATTGAGGTTCTTCTCATCAAACTTGAAGACTCTCGCAGTAGTTTTGAAAAAGCTCAATACTTCATCTGGAACACTAGGCCCACTGGTCTGCTTGACTTTGAATGCATGAAGGGTTGGAGTCGCTCCGTCGTCGGGATCAAGTTCCGGAGAATGAACTGCGAAAGGCAGTTCACTATGGGGCGATGCTAACGCTGGGACTCGGCGCGCACGATTCAAGGCATCCGCAAGCGCTCGTGATGGAGGTTGCTTGGCCAGTACCCCTTCCAAAGTAATCAGGTTCCTTGCGAGTTCCGCGTCGGTGATATTTGCGACTTCCTTATTCGCGTGCAGAACAAAGATCATCGGTGCAGGCTTATCCTTCGGATCGTTCGTACACGTCCCCGTGCAATCCATCTTGCGAATTGGAAAGCGACCGATCTCCTTGGCCTCGCTTACGAGAATCAAGTTCCCCTGGAATTTCCGCCCCACCCAGATGTGCATTGGCTCACCATCGTTGAACGTCGTCCGTGCGACCGTCAGCTTTCGCTTCGTATCGTAAAAACGTCCGTACTTCGACTCCGGCTGATCCGTCTTCAACGTATAGCTCGCGCCCGCCTTGAGTTTGATGTCGAACACCAGATCCCGATGCTTGCGCAGTTTGATGATGTTGTTCACGCCGGGCCACAGCTTCGAATCGGGTGGTTCGCCCGGCAGATCAATGTAGTGGTAGCTCTTCACGAGCGTACGCGGGTCACGCAATGGGTCATACGTCGGGTCACTCATCCATACCTTCCAGCAGTTTTGGCATCTGTGCCTTGAAATGATCGAAAGCGAGCTGCAGATGTGAGGCGCGGCCATCGCCGGCAGTCGTCAGCTTGACGCGGCTGCCATCGCCTTTGAGCAGGTTGAGAATCTCGCCCGCGATGGGCGTATCGTCGGCGTCGTGATACGTCGCGTGCAGATCGCCGAGCCGCTTCTGCGACCGAAATTGCTCGTGCAGGCTCGGCGGCCCCGGCCCGAGCGCACCAACGACGTCACTTGATAACGCAACGTGCCCAGGGCGCCGATCTCAATGTTGCCGCCACTGAACTCGATATAAGCGCCCGAGCCATCCTCGACTGCACACGTAGCGTGCCTGCTGACGAAGTCGCTGACGGTCACGGTCAGGTCGAGCGCGTCGTCTGTATTGAAGGCTTCGGTATGCGTGGAATCGACAACGTCCACGCCCGCCTTGGAGCCGCCGATCTTCAGCCGGAGGTGCTGAGTCAGCCGTGCACTCGGGTCTTTGAGCGCGGTGAGAATCTGGGATAGCGCCATTCTTGCTTGTTGCCTCATACTTGATCAGCCGACCGCGGCCGCTGCGGGTGCCAAGTACGCGATTTTGGCGCAATAAATATCTGCCTTTTAGCAGCCACGTTTGAGATGTGGACCCCCGCTTGAGACAAGCCCCTGATAGAACAAGAAATTGGAGCTAAATGCTCAAGTCGTGAGCATCAGCAATGCGAAGTTTTTCGGATTAATCGTGGTAGGCGCGTGGTGCAAAAACGACGGCCGGCCGAACGCATGGCGCTCCCCTCAGAACTAGAGTCGCAATCCAACGCCCACAGAGCTCCACAATCTGCGCAACCGCGTTTTGCCCCGAGCGAATCAGTGCTTTGACGCCACCACGCGCGGCAAATGCGGCGCGGTCTGCGCGATATGATCGAGCTCGTCGCGCACCGCATCGATCACGCACGGATCGTGCACGCAAGGATCGGCGGCGTGGATCGCTTCGAGACGCCGCCGCACCGCGCCATACTGCGCGCCCGCACGCCGATGCAGCTCGGCGCGCTCGCCGTAGCGCAGAAACGTCTGCAACGAGGCGAGCACGGCGGCGCTCAGACTCGTCATGCCGATCACCACGCGCACGTCCGGCGACACAACCGTGGCGACGAGCGACAGAAACGCCGACGTGCCCGTCGCCGCCGTGATGCCGATGACGGCGAGCCCCAGCCGTCGGCCGCAACGCGTCAGACGGTCGGCCATCGTGTAGTGACGAATCTGCGATTCGCGGGCGCGTTTGATCCACGCCAGCACCAGCGCCGGCGTGTCGCGAGGCGGGTCATACGGCGAAGCGGCGTCGGTTCGCTGCGATCGAAGGAGCAAGTCGGTCATGTTCCAGGCACGGTAAGAACAGACCTCATTCTCCCTTCGAATCCGGACAGATCATGTCCCGATGGCCGCCTCGTCCTTTCAGCGCGGCGCCTGAATCATCTTCCAGCCGTTGCCGGCGGGATCGCGGAATCCGGCATCGACGCTGCCGTAGCGATCCACCGGCTCCTGCGTGAACTCCACGCCGCCCGCCTTCAGCCGTTGATAAGTCGCGCGGCAGTCCGCGACGTACAGCACGAGCGGCGGCATCGCGCCCTTCGCGACCATCGCGCGCAAGGTGAGCGCGGTGGCGTCGTCGTGAATGGGCGGCCCGGGCGCGAACAGACCGAGCTGGAACGACGGCTGATCCGGATGCTGCACCGTGAGCCATCGATAGGTGCCGTTGCGGACGTCGGTGTGAACGCGAAATCCGAGCTTGTCGACGTAAAACGCGAGCGCTTCGTCCTGATCGTCGACATAGATGCCCACCACGTTGATGCCCTGGTTCATGTGACCTCCTTCGTTGAAGATGGCCGCACTGTACCTTTCGCGCCGCGCCGCCGCTTCTCCAAAACTGCGATCGTCAGATCGGGGCGCTGCGCCGCCTTCAGCACGCAGGCCGGCACATGCTCGAGTGCGTGGTTATCGGCGCGGGATGCCGCGCGCATCGCGCCCGGACTGTGGCCGGTGATATCGCGAAAGATGCGGCCGAAGGTGCCGAGACTTTCCCAGCCGGTGACAAAGGCGATATCCGTGATGGAAAGATCGGTGTCGCGCAGCAGCGTGACGGCCTGCTCGATACGTCGTGTCAGTAGATAGCGGTGCGGCGGAATGCCGAAGGCCCGCTTGAACGAACGCGCGAAATGCGCTTCGGAGACGCCGCTGACCTCGGCCAGCCGTTTGACCGGCCAGTCTTCGTGCGAGGACGCATCCATGCGGTCCTTGGCGCGCAGGAGCCGACGCAGGAGCGCGGGGTCCTGCGCGGTGTCGGCGCTGGCGGGGTCGCGAGATGGCATGGCGTTCGGGGCGCGAAAAGTGTCCGGCTAGTTTAGCCGCACGCGTACGCGCACGTTCCGCCCGTCACAGCAACGGCAGCGTGAGCCGAATGTGCTCCGCGAACGCCGCCGTCAACAGCGAAGGCCGCTCCCGCGCGAACTTCAGCGATATGCCCACGCCCGGCAACGCGGGCAGGCCGGGATCCGCGTTCAGCACGCAGAGATCCGCGGGCACGGCCGTCTGCGTGATGACCGCGAAAGCCTGCCCCGAGCGCACCAGCGCGATCAGACCCGCAAGACTGCTGCTCGCGTACGCGATGCGGTACGCCTTGCCCGCCCGTTGCAGCGCCTCGCACGCGGCGATGTGATCGAGCGTATCCGGATCAGAGAGCGCGAGCGGCAACGGATCATAGTGCGCCGAATCCATCCCCGGGCAGCCGATCCACACGAGTTGCTCGCGCCGGATCACGTCGCCGCCGGGGAGGTCATCGGGAAGCGAAAGCATCGCGAGATCGAGCGCGCGCTTCTTCAACTGCTCCGCGAGCCGGGGCGTCGGGCCGCACACGACTTCCACCAGCGCATGCGGATGCTGGCTGGAAAACTGCCGCAGCAAGGCCGGGAGGAAGACGGCGGCGTAGTCGTCCGGGCAGCCGAAGCGGATGCTGCCCGAAAGCCCCTTGCCGCACAGGTCGGCCATCGCCTCGTCGTGCAGCCGCAGGATGCGTTGCGCATGAACGAGCAGGCGCTCGCCGGGGTTCGTCAGCACGACGCCGCGGCCGGTGCGCTGAAAGAGCGGCTGATCGACGATATCCTCCAGCCGCTTCATCTGCTGGCTCAGCGCGGATTGCGTGCGGCCGATGCGCTCGGCCGCGCGGCTCAACGCCCGCATTTCGGCGATGATGGCGAACGATCGCAGCAATTCGATCTCAAGCGAAAGACTCAAGATATTAGATCCTCTTCTATCTCGCATTAGAACTATTCGATTCTATAAAACCAGAGCGCCGACTACACTGCAAGTTCTTTCACCTTTCGCCAGGAGAAGCACGGTGTCCCGGAACAACGACGCAACTTTTTGGCAGAACGCCAGACAGCACCTCATCCGCTACGGCGGCACGTTCGAGCCGATGATCATCGAGCGCGCCCAGGGCAGCTTCGTCTATGACGCCGACGGCCGCGCGATTCTCGATTTCACGTCGGGACAGATGAGCGCCGTGCTGGGTCACAGCCACCCTGAAATCGTCTCGGTGATCAGCGAATATGCGGGCAAGCTGGACCATCTCTTCAGCGGGATGCTGTCGCGGCCCGTGGTCGATCTCGCGACGCGTCTCGCCGACATCACGCCCGCCGGTCTCGATCGCGCGCTTTTGCTCAGCACCGGCGCGGAGTCGAACGAGGCCGCGATCCGCATGGCGAAGCTCATCACGGGAAAATACGAAGTCGTCGGCTTCGCGCAGTCGTGGCACGGCATGACGGGCCACGCCGCGTCGGCCACCTACAGCGCCGGGCGCAAGGGCGTCGGTCCGGCGGCGGTCGGCTCGTTCGCGATTCCCGCGCCGTTCGCGTATCGCGCGCGCTTCGAGCGCAATGGCCAGTACGACTGGCTCGCGGAACTGGATTACGCGTTCGATCTCATCGATCGCCAGTCGAGCGGCAATCTCGCGGCGTTCATCGCGGAACCGATCCTGAGTTCGGGCGGCATCATCGAGTTGCCGGAAGGCTACATGGCGGCACTGAAGCGCAAGTGCGAGGAGCGCGGCATGCTGCTGATTCTCGATGAAGCGCAGACCGGCATCGGCCGAACGGGCACGATGTTCGCGTGCGAGCGCGACGGCGTCACGCCCGACATCCTCACGCTATCGAAAACGCTCGGCGCGGGCCTGCCGCTCGCGGCTGTCGTCACGTCGGCGGAGATCGAGGAAAGAGCGCATGAGCTCGGCTATCTGTTCTACACGACGCACGTGTCGGATCCGCTGCCGGCGGCCGTCGGCCTGCGCGTGCTGGACGTGGTCGAGCGCGATGGACTCGTCGCGCGCGCCAATGTGATGAGCGCGCGGCTCAGACGCGGCCTGCTCGATCTGATGGAGCGCTTCGACTGCATCGGCGACGTGCGCGGACGCGGTCTGCTGCTCGGTGTGGAGATCGTCCGGGATCGCCGCACGAAGGAGCCCGCCGACGGCCTTGGCGCGAAGATCACGCGCGAGTGCATGAATCTGGGTCTCAGCATGAACATCGTGCAGTTGCCCGGCATGGGCGGCGTGTTCCGCATCGCGCCGCCGCTGACCGTGAGCGAGGAAGAGATCGATCTCGGTCTCGATCTGCTCGGCAAGGCCATCGAGCGTTCGCTGTAGGCGTGAAGGCGTCGCCGTCCGCGGCGACGCCCGATGCTTGCGTTACGTTCCCGCCGCCGCGCGCTCGATCTCGGCGATGTCGATCTTCTTCATTCTCATCATCGCGTCCATGGCGCGTCGCGCGGCTTCACGATCGGAGCCGCTGAGGATATCGAGCAGGCGCCTGGGCGTGATCTGCCATGAAAATCCCCAGCGATCCTTGCACCAGCCGCACGGTCCTTCCTCACCGCCATTGCCGATGATCGCGTTCCAGTAGCGATCGGTCTCTTGCGCGCTGTCGGTGTGAACCATGAAGCTCACCGCTTCGTTCGGTTTGAAGTTGGGACCGCCGTTCAGCCCGAGGAAGCGCTGGCCGAGCACAGTGAACTCGACGGTCAGCTCGGGCCCCTGCCCCACGCCCGGCTTCGCCGATACATGGCCAGTGCCGACGTGACTATCGGGAAAGGTAGCGGCGTAAAATTCCGCCGCTTCTCGGGCGTTACCATCGAACCAGAGACAATTGACGAGCTCGGCCATCGCACGCTCCTTCGACACAGTGAATCGTGCGCAGACGATATCACGCCCGCGCAGCGCTCATTGCAACGCTTCGCTCGACTCCATCTTCATCGAAGACGCCGTGGCCGTCTGCGCGCGCTTCGAAGGCAAATGCTGCAACACCGCTTCCGCGACGAGCTCGGCCGTCGCGGCCGACAGCGTCCAGCCGAGATGCCCGTGACCCGTGTTATAGAACACGCCCGGACGCCTGCCTTGCCCGACCTTCGGCAGCATGCTCGGCAACATCGGCCGCAATCCGCTCCACGGAATCACGCGCGCGGTCGACACCTCGGGGAAATAGCGCCGCGTCCACTCGACGAGCGGCGCGATGCGGTCCGCGCGGATATCGCGATTGAAGCCGTTGAGCTCCGCCGTGCCCGCCACGCGGAAACGGTCCGCGCCGAGCCGGCTCGTAACGATCTTCGCGCGGTCGTCGAGCAGGCTGACCCACGGCGCGCGATCGCGGCTCTTCACGTCGTCGAGGCAGACGGTGATCGAATAGCCCTTGACCGGATAGACATTGAGGTGATCGCCCGCCATCGAAGCGAACGCCCGGCTGCCGACGCCCGCGCAAATCACGATGCCATCGAAGTGCAGCGGTTGCGTTTCGCCCGCATGTTCGACCGTCACCGTGAGACGTCCCGCGTGTTCATCGATCGATTGCACCGATGTGTCGTAGCGGAACTCGACGCCGTGCCGCGCGCATGCATCGGCGAGTCCGCGCGTGAACTTGTGGATATCGCCGGTGGAATCCGAGGGCGTGAAGAAGCCGCCATGGAACGCGCCGCGCAAGGTCGGCTCGATCGACGCGATCTCTTCCGGCGTGACCGCGTAACGGTCGAGACCCGCGCCCGTCAGGATCTCGTTGACCTTCGATGCGGCGTCGAACTCCTTGCGCGTCGCGTAGAAATGCAGAATGCCGCGCCGTTCGAGGTCGAAATCGATTTTCTCGTCATGCGCGATGCGAAACAGATGTTCGCGCGCCGCGAGCGCGAGGCGCACGGTCTCGGCCGTATTCGCGCGGTAGTTCGGGATCTGGCGCAGGAATTCGCCGATCCAGCTGTACTTGTGCCAGCCCGGCCGCGGATTCATCAAAAGCGGCGCGTCGCGCGTGAGCATCCACTTCAGGCCTTTCAGCACGGTGGCGCGGCTGTTCCACACCTCCGCGTTGCTCGCCGACAGTTGCCCGCCATTGGCGAAGGACGTTTCCATCCCCGCATAGCGATGACGTTCGAGAACGGTGACGCGAAAACCGCGCTGCGCGAGGGCGTAAGCGGTCGTGACGCCGGTAATCCCGGCGCCGATGATGGCGATTCGTGACATGACATGGTCCAGATTGATTGAGCATCGCCGGCCTTGGCCACATGCCGCAGCCGGCACCGATGCCCCATCTGTCCATGTACCTGAGAGTTTCGCCCGCTTGCCCGCTGCATAGCAGCCGGCCGGGGCTCCCCTTCGGTGGGCGCGTTCAAGCGCCGCTCTCCAGATGTTCCGGCGCGCACGGTCCTTTTGCCTGAGAGTTTCCGGGGCGGTTGCTCCGTCGGCGTCGTCGCGGGGACGAGCTCTTCCGTGGCGCGTTGTCGAACCCCTCGACAATACCGGTACGAAATGCGCGTGGCAAGCCCCTTCGCGTTGACAGACCGCTGCCCTCGCCTTCAGACTGCCGTCGTCCGTTATTTCGCCACATCAACGATGCCGACTTCCCAGTTGTCCGTCTACTTCTTTTCCCAGGCTGCGGCGATCGTGCTCGCGAGCCAGCTCGTCGGCAGGCTCGCGCAACGTGTCGGTCAGCCGCAAGTGGTCGGCGAGATGATCGCGGGCGTGCTGCTCGGCCCGTCGCTTTTCGGGCTGCTGCTGCCGCACTGGCAGCAGGCGCTGTTTCCCAAAGCGACAATGGGCATGCTCTACGTCGCCGCGCAGCTCGGCGTCGGGCTCTACATGTTTCTCGTCGGCACGGAGTTTCGCGCGGATCACTTCCGCGCACGCGCGAAGAGCGCGATGAGCGTGTCCCTCGCCGGCATCGTCGCGCCGTTCGCGCTCGCGTTCGCACTGACGCCGTGGCTGCACACGATCCCCGGTCTCTTCGCGGAAAAAGTGCGGCTCTACGAGGCGTCGCTTTTTCTCGGCGCTGCGATCGCGATCACCGCGTTTCCGATGCTCGCGCGCATCATCCACGAACGCGGGCTGGCCGGCACGTCGCTCGGCACGCTCGCGCTGACCGCGGGCGCATTCGACGACGCCGCCGCGTGGTGCATTCTCGCCATCGTCCTCGCAAGCTTCGGCGGCTCGTGGATGGGCGCGTATGCTGCGATCGGCGGCGGCGCGGCCTTCGCGGTCTTCATGATCTTCGTCGGCGGGAAGTTGCTGCGCCGGCTCGCGGCCGGACTGAATCCGCGCGCGCCGCTGCCCACGAGCGTGCTCGCAACTGTATTAGCTTTGTTCTCGCTGTGCGCCTTCGCGATGGACGCAATCGGCATTCATGCGGTGTTCGGCGGCTTTCTGCTCGGCGTCGCGCTGCCGCGCGGCCCGCTGACGGAAAAGCTGCGCGAGATGCTGCAGCCCTTCGTCGTCGTGTTCCTGCTGCCGATGTTCTTCACCTACTCGGGCCTCAACACGCGACTCGACATGCTGATGGACCCGACCATCATGCTCGCGGCCGTCGTGATCATGCTCGCGTCGTTCGGCGGCAAGGGCATCGCGTGCTGGGCGGCCGCGCGCGCGAACGGCGAGCCTTCCGGCGACGCAATGGCGATCGGCGCGCTGATGAACGCGCGCGGGCTGATGGAGCTGATCATCATCAACATCAGCCTCGCGGCGGGCGTGATCCTGCCGGGACTGTTCTCGATCCTCGTGCTGATGGCCGTGCTCAGCACGCTGATGGCCACGCCGCTCTTCAACTGGATCGTGCGCCGCAATGCTGCGCTGCGCTCGGCCATCGCACGATAACGTCAGGACAAAAAAAAGGCGTCGTGCCGACCCGCTTCAGCACGACGCCTTTCGGTGAAGCGGCCGTCAACGTCGCATGAGGCCCATCACCAGCGTCACGAGGAAGATGACGAGGAAGATGAAGAACAGAATCTTCGCAATGCTCGCCGCACCTGCCGCGATGCCGCCGAACCCGAGCGCGGCGGCGATGATCGCGATGATGAAAAAGACCAACGCGTAATACAACATGATGTTATGTCCCTCCGGTTCAGATCCGCCGCGCGCCCCATGGTCGCGGACAGTGCACTAGCTTAAGCAAGCAGTATTCCTTACCGGATGGAGCAGAGCTTTTTCCCGTGATATCCTTGCTCCGTCCTGCATACGCCATCAAACCTGCATCAAGCCGCGAGCGCGGATCATCCGCTTTTTACACGGTCGTCAAGAAGACTCGTCACCTGCCGTTAATCAGAAGAAAAGGGACGTGAAGCTGAAACGACGTGTTTGACGCTCGTTCGCGCGCTGTTCCGCGTTATCGAATGGTCATGCATTTATGGGCACCATTCCAGCGGAGCACTCCCCAAAAAAAGGGCCATGCTCGCATGGTTGACGATCTGCGGTTAAAGGTCGATCGCTTCGCCATCTTGAGTATCAAGACATACGCGGGCATCCCACCACCGAAGCACGAACAGAGACACGTTCGGATGCCATTTCTTCCGACGATAGATTGAAGGGCGCCGCCCTTGCGGCCCCATTGGGAAAGAATTGATGAAACCGGCAAGGAATTCGCTGCGGTCACGCGTTGGCCGATATATCGCGTATGGTGTGATCGCGGCCACGCTCGTGGCGGGCGGGAGCTTCCTGCACTGGCGCCATGAACAGCGCGCGGCGCAATCGCAGGCGGCGGCGCTGACAGGCGTCGCCAATCAGATGCGCCATGACGCAGCGCCGTGGACGCATCGGGAAAAGGATGCGTCGGAAATGCTGACCGACATCCGCGACAAAAATGTCGCGACGATCGGCGTCAGTCCGGACGCGATTCTCGTCTCTACGCTGAAAGGCGAGAAATACTACGTGGCCGATCATAACGGCGCGTTCTCCAACGCCCTTCTGCTCGGCGACATGAAGCCGGGCGCGAGCACGCCCTATCAGCTCGTCTGGCTGCCCGACGCCAACGTGCGAACCGGCATGGCGCGCTGGAGCGAAATGTTCGATCGTTCGCGCGATCTCCTGAGCCTGCTGCTGCCGCTGCTGATGCTCGGCGGCATTCTCTGGTTCATGCGCCGCGAGATGCGCGGCGGCGCGCAACTGCTCGGCGAGTCGCCGACGCTGCGTTTCGATGACGTCATCGGCGCGGGCGAAGCGAAAGCCGCGCTCAACGATGTGCGCGCGTGGCTGACCGAGCCCGCACAATTTACCGGCATGGGCGTGCGCGCGCCGTGCGGCATCCTGATGACGGGCGGCCCCGGCGTCGGCAAGACGCGTCTCGCGCAGGCGCTCGCGGGCGAGTGCGGCGCGAACTTCATCGCGATCACGGGCAGCTATTTCAGCGCGAAGTATTACGGCGTCGGCATCCAGAAAGTGAAGCATCTGTTCGAACTCGCGCGCAAGAACGCGCCGACCGTGATCTTCATCGACGAAGCCGATGGCCTCGGCAAGCGCACCGATACCGGCGGCGGTCCCGTCGAAGCGGAGAGCAACCGCATCATCAATCAGCTGCTCGCGGAAATGGACGGCTTCGCATCGAACGAAGGCGTGATCATCGTCGCGGCAACGAATCATCCGGACAATCTCGACGAAGCGCTGCGGCGCCCCGGCCGCTTCGACCGCACGGTGCAGGTGCGTCTTCCGAGTCTCGACGATCGCGCCGAGATCCTGCGTTTCTATGCGGCCAATTTGAAGAAGAAGAACGAGGACATCGACTTCGACCAGCTCGCGCGTCTGACGACCGGGCTGTCGCCGGCCACGCTGTCGATGATCGTCAATCAGGCGGGACTCGTCGCGCGCAAGGCGGGCCAGCGTGAAGTGGCCGCGATGCATTTCCTCGAAGCGATCAAGATCGCGCGCATCGGCGATGTCAACGGCGCGGAGCGCGCATTGTCCGACGACGAACGCACGCGCATCGCGGTGCATGAAGCGGGTCACGGACTCGTCGCGGCGCTGCTCGGCACGGGCGTGCTCGAAGAAGTGACGATCCTGCCGCGCGGCGGCGCTTTGGGCGTCGCGCTCATCACGAAGATGCAGGACAAGCATCTGTATCGCGAGACCGAATTGCGCCACGAGATTCAGGTGCTGCTCGGCGGACGCAACGCGGAGCTGCTGATGTTCGACGAAGCATCGAGCGGTGCCGCGTCGGACCTTCAGGAAGCGTCGCGCATCAGCCTCGACATGGTGTCGAAGTTCGGCTTCAACGAGGACGGCAATCTGTTCAGTCTCGCCGCCCTGCCGCAGCAGTATGCGGGCTTGCAACTGAAGAATTCGATCGGGCACGCGAACGCGTTGCTGCACGATCTGAGCGATGAATGCTTCGCGCTTTTGCAGGCGAACGAGCCGGTGTTGCGCGCGATCGCCGATGAGTTGCTCGAATCGGAGACCGTGCCGGGCGAGACGGTTTATCGGCTGATCCGCGAGCACGCGGCGGCCGTCGAGAACGCGCAGGCGGCGGTCAACGAAGTGCTGGCCGCCTGAGCGCTGTCCATCGCGGAGAACATCGACATGCCAGACGCTTACCGCAGCAAAGGACTGTCCAGCGCGCTTTCGTATCAGGATCCGAAGGCCGCGTTCCGCTGGCTCGAGGCCGCATTCGGTTTCGAGCCGATGTTCGTGATCCTCGATGCCGACGGCAATCTCGCCCACTCCGAGATGTCGTATGGCGATTCCGTCGTCATGATCGGCAGCGAGTGGAGCGAGGACCACAAGAGCCCGGGCTCCGTCGGCGGAAAGAACACACAGTCGGTGCATGTGCAGCTCGCCGAGGGCGAGGACATCGATGCGCATTGCGCGCATGCGCGCGCGGCGGGCGCATCGATTCTGGCGGAGCCGCAGACGCAGTTTTACGGCGACCGCACCTATCGCGCGAAGGGTCCCGAAGGGCACATCTGGACCTTCGGCGTCACCGTGCAGAAAATGACGCCCGAGCAATGGGACAAGGCGAGTGGCCTGACGACGCGCACGCGGCTCGATTGAGCGAAAGGACGCCTTACTTTGCAGCCTGATCCGCGCCGAGATAGGTGTTTTCGAGCCGGCTGATCGTGCCGTCCTGCTTTAGCCGCGCGAGCGCGGCATCGAGCGCCTGCAGCGTCTTGCCATCGCCCTTGCGCACGCCGATCACGCTGCTCGCGCCCAGAATCGCCGGATCGTCGATCCGCGGCCCTGCGAGCTCGAAGCGCGCGCCCTGCGGCTTCGCGAGAAAGCCGAGCCGCGCCGCCGGGCCGACCACGATGGTCGCATCGAGCCTGCCGTTGACGAGGTCGGCGTAGATGCTGTCCTGATCCTGATACTCACGCACGATCACGCCGCGCTTTTCCCAACTGGTCTTCGCGAAAGCCGCCTGCGTCGAGCCTTGCAGCACGCCGACGCGCTTGCCCACGAGCTTCGCCGCATCGGGCACGAGGCCGCTGCCGCGCTCGGCGACGAGACGAATGTCCGCCGGATAGACGGGCTGCGTGAAGTCCATGACGGCGCGCCGCGCGGCCGTGGGCGCCATCGACGCATTGATCGCATCGAACTTGCGCGCCTGCAATCCGGCGATCAGTCCGTCGAAGCTGCTTTCCACCCACACGCACTTCACGTTCGCCGCGGCGCACATCGCGTTGCCGATGTCGATGTCGAGTCCGGCGAGACGGCCATCGGGCAGCTTGTACTCATAGGGCGGATAGCTCGGGTCGGTGCCGAAGCGCAAGGTGCCGGCGGCGCACGCGCCCGTCGTCGCGATCAGCGCAGCGGCCAAAAAAAGCGCGCGCGCTCGATGATGTTTCATCGAAAAACTCCTTCAAACAGGGGCTGAAATGGGACTACGATGCGCAACGGTCCAGCGCGAGCGCCACGAAGAAGCGCACGCCGAGCGGCAGCACGTCGTCGTTGAAATCGAACTCGGGGTGATGGCAATACACGCCGCCCTGACCCAGCAGCGCATAGGCGCCGGGCCGGCGCAACAGGAACTCCGAGAAGTCTTCGGAGCCGTTGAGCGGCGCGAAATCGCGCAGCACGCTGGGCGCGCCGAAGATCTCGCTGGCCACGCGCGCTGCCGCCTGCGCCTGCTCGCGATGATTGATCGTCGCGGGTGAGCTGTTGCGAAACGCGACGGAGATCGCGCATTCGCTCGTCATCGCGATGCCCTCGCAGATGCCGCGAATGCGCGACTTCGCCTGCGCACGCACGCTTTCGTCGAACGCGCGCAGCGTGCCCGTCAACGCCGCGTGCGATGGAATCACGTTCGGCGCGCTGCCCGCATGCACGCTGCCGATGCTCAGCACGGCCGTCGCGCCCGGATCGATCGAGCGGCTCACGACCGTTTGCAATGCGCAGATGAGTTGCGCGGCGGCCATCACGGGATCTTTCGTTTTCTCGGGCGCCGATCCATGTCCGCCCACGCCTTGTATGTCGATCACGACTTCGTCGCATGAGGCGAGCATCGCGCCGTCGAGCACGCCGAAGGTGCCCGGCGGAAAATGCGGCGCAGTGTGCAGCGCGTAGATTTCGTCGTAGGCGAAGCGCGCTTCGAGGCCGTCCGCGAGCATCGCGTTCGCGCCGCCGCCCGTTTCCTCGGCGGGCTGGAACACAAGCACGACCGTGCCCGCGAAATCGCGATGGCCGCTGAAATGACGCGCGACGCCGAGCAGCATCGCCGTATGACCGTCATGACCGCAGCCGTGAAATACGCCTGGCCGCTGCGAGCGATGCAACGGCACGCCTTCTTCCTGCATCGGCAGCGCATCCATGTCGGCGCGCAATGCAATCGTGCGGCCCGTGCCGCGCAGCCCGCGCACGACGCCGACGACACCCGTGCCGCCGATTCCCGCATGCGTCTCGATGTCCCACGCGCGCAGCTTCGCCGCGACGAGCTCGCTCGTGCGATGCTCGTCGAACGCGACTTCCGGATTCGCGTGAATGTCACGCCGCAAAGCGACCAGTTCGCCGATATCGATGTCGACGGTGTTCGTTGTCACGCTCGTGCCTCCTTGTATACTTCGGCCTCTTCCCTGTGCCGCTGTTCGCATACTAGAGGTGCGGCGGCCTGCGCCGATTTCCAATTTCTCATGCATATAGCCAACGCTTATGGAACGGGGAACCCTCAAGACCACGCAGTTGCAGACACTGGTCGCGATCGCAGAGCACGGCACCTTGATGGCCGCCGCCGAGGCGCTGAACGTGTCGCAGCCCGCGGTGACGAAGAGCATCAAGGAACTGGAAGCGCGTCTCGGCGTGCAACTGCTCGAACGCAGCGGCGCGGGCGTGCGTCTCACGCGCTATGGCGAAACGCTGTTGCGCCGCGCCCGTTCGGTGGTCGCGGAAATCGTCAGCGCGGAGCGTGAACTCGACGAGATGAAAACGGGCGTGGAGCGGACCTTGTCGATCGGCGTGTCGTTGCTGGCATCGTCGATCGCGGTGCCCGAGGCGTTGCGCGCATTCCGCGCGCGGCTGCCCGATGTCCGCCTCAACGTCCATGAATGCGTGCCGGCGCGGATCATCGACGGCTTGCGCGACGGCTCCTTCGATCTGTGCGTCGCGTTCGTCGCCGACAGCGACATCACCGCTGAATACCGCGTCGTGCCGGTCAGTGAAGCGGCGCAGGTGCTCGCCGTCCCACGCGGCGATCCGCTCGCGCAGGAAAGGCAGCTTGCGCGCATGACGAGCGCACGCTGGCTCTATTACCACACGCGCGACAGCCTGCCCGCGTTCTGGCGCGAACTATGCGGCGACAGCACCTTGCCGATGCCCTCGCATGTGAACATCTGCACTTCGCAGCGGCTCTATGCGCAACTCGCGCAGGAAGCGGGAACGATCAACGTGTGGCCCGAGCCGCTGCTCGATGAGGAAATCGCGCTCGGCCGCATGGAACGCCTGCACACCGACGCGCAGACGACGCGCCTCACGCTCGGCCTCATGTATCGCAAGGATCTGGTTCTGAGCGCGAGTCTCGAATACTTCATCGAGTGCATCCGGCGCACGGCCTAGCTTCAAACAACCTTGCGCAGATCGAACGGCGTCTCGCGCAGTCGCGTGCCGGTCAGCCTGAAAACGGCATTGCCGATCGCCGGCGCCACCGACGGACTCGACAACTCGCCGACACCGCCGGGCTTCGCCGGATCGCCTTGCACGATGTGTATGTCGATGTCGGGCATGTCGCTCATGCGCATCACGCGATACGAATCGAAGTTGGTCTGCTGAACCTGACCGCCGCGAATATCGATGCGATCGGCGAGCGCGTGTCCGAGTCCCCACATCAAGCCGCCGTACAACTGCTCTTCGACACCGCCCGGCGACACCGCGAGCCCGCAGTCGGCCACGCACGTGAGCTTCTCGATCACGATGCCGTGGTCGCGGCGCGTCACGCGCGCGATCACGACGACATAGCTGCCGTATGCGCGGTTCGTCGCGACGCCGAGCGCGGTTCCGCGCGGCAGCGGCTTGCCCCAGCCGGCTCGCGTCGCGGCCTCGCGCAGCACGGCGACATGCCGCGCGTCCGTCATGTGCGCGATCCGAAAATCGATCGCATCCCGATGCCCGGCATGCGCGGCTTCGTCCATGAACGACTCGACCGCGAACACGTTCGGGATATAACTCACCGCGCGATACCAGCCGGTCGGCACGCCTGTTTCATGTCGCACCCAGCCGATATCCGCATGCGGCGCGCCATAGGCGAACTCGTACTTGCTGATCGCTTCCGTGGTGCTGTAGTCCATGCGATCGGGACGATCGAAATAGCCCGGCTCCCATTGCTCCGGCGAGGCGGGCATCACCGCGCGCAGTTGCAGCGCCGCGAGATTGCCGCGCGCATCGAGCACGGCCCTGGCGCGATGATGACTCGCCGAATGATAGAAAAGCGCGCGCATTTCGTCCTCGCGGCTGTTCATCAGCTTGACCGGCCTGCCGGTTTGCAGCGCAAGCCACGTAACCTCGAAGAGCCAGTACTTCGATTCGCGCGCCCCGAAGCTGCCGCCCGACACCAGCTCATGCAGCACGACACGATTCGCCGGAATACCGCCGATCACTTGCGCCGCCTCCTGCGCCGTCGATGGCACCTGCAAACCGCCCCAATACGCAATGCCGCCGTCTTTCGCCCACGCCGTCACGTTGATGGGTTCGAGCGGATTGGCCGCCTTGTAGGGCATCGAGTACGACGCCTGAATCACGCGCGGGCCGTGCTTCAGGACGGATTCGGCGTCGCCGTTCTTCACGGTCGGCACCACGCGCGCAGCGGGATCGTCGAGCCATGCGGCCTGGCGCGCGGACAGCCCGTGGCTGTCGAAGGTCTCGAACGGACTGTCTTCCCATTCGACGTGCAACGCGGCCTGCCCTTTGTGCGCGGACCAGTAATCGTCGGCGAGCACGGCGACGCCCGCCTGATTGCCGCCGAGCACATCCGGACGCCCGGGTATCTGCAGCACCTGGCGCACGCCGGGCACGGCGAGCGCGGCCTTCGCGTCGACGCTGCGCACGCGCGCATCGATGACGGGCGCGCGCGTGACGACCGCGACGAGCATGCCGGGCAGGCGCACGTCGATGCTGTACGCAAACGCGCCGCACACCTTCTGCGCGGCGTCGCGCTTCTTGCGCAGCTTGCCGATGTATCTGAACTGCGACGGATCTTTCAACTGCACGTCTTTCGGCGCAGGCAAGGTCGCGGCGACCGTGGCCAGCGAGCCATAGCCCACACGCGCGCCGCGCGCCTTGTCGATCACGAAGCCGTCGTCCGTCGTGCACGCGGACGGCGCCACGTTCCACTGCTTCGCGGCGGCCGCGATCAGCATCGCGCGCGCGGTCGCGCCCGCATGCCGCAAGCGATCGTATTCGAGCGACACGCTCGTGCTGCCGCCCGTCGAAAACACTTTCCACAAGGGATGAATGTAATCGGCGTAGAACGGATTTTCGGGCGTGATGACGTCGATGCGAAACGGATCGACATCCAGCTCTTCCGCGACCAGCGCCGCGAGCGCGGTGCGCGTGCCGGTGCCCGAATCGTGCTTGTGGACGACGAGCTTGATCGAGCCGTCGGGCAGCACGCGCACCCATGCGTTCGGCTCGAATTCTCCTGCGCGCGGATTTGAATCGCCATTCTTCGCCAACGCCTCGGGCAAGCGGAAGCCGATCGCGAGCCCCGAGACCAGCAACGCCGAACTTTGCTTCATGAAACGGCGGCGCGCCGCGCCATGTTCGATGTGCATTCAGGCCTCCGCCGCCGCGCGCTTGATAGCCTTACGGATGCGCGCATAGGTGCCGCATCGGCAGATGTTGCCGGACATCGCCGCCGTGATGGTTTCATCGCTGACGGACGGCTTGCTCTTCAGAAACGCCGCCGCCTGCATCAACTGTCCCGACTGACAATAGCCGCACTGCGGCACGTCTTCGGCGATCCATGCGCGCTGCAAGGGATGCGTGCCGTCTTTGGACAGGCCCTCGATCGTCGTGATGTGCCTGCCCGCCACGGCTGCGGCCGGCAACAGGCACGAGCGCACCGCTTCGCCGTCCAGATGCACCGTGCATGCGCCGCAAAAGCCGCCGCCGCAACCGAATTTCGTGCCCGTCAAACCCAGCGAATCGCGGAGCACCCACAACAGGGGCATGTCTTCCGGTACATTGTCGAGCGAGTGCCGCGCGTCGTTGACGATGATTTCGATCATGCGCTGTCTCCTGAATGTCGTTCGAGTCTGCGGCCATTATTGGAAGCTGCCGCGCAGGAACGCCAGCGACGATTTCTTTGATCATCCGTAAGCCCGGCTAACACCCATGTTGAAGCGCTATCCTTCGATCCAGTCGATGCAGGCCTTTCTGCAGGCAGCGCGCGCCGGCAGCTTTTCGAGCGCGGCGCGTCAGTTGTCGCTCACGCACAGCGCGATCAGCCAGCAGATCCGCACGCTGGAGGAGTTCGTCGGCCAGCCGCTCTTCGTGCGCGAAGGTGCGCGCGTCGTGCTGACCGATGCGGGCGCGCTCTTCGCGAATCAGCTAGGCGATGGCTTCGAGCAGATCGATCGTGCGTTGTCGTCGGTGAAGGAGCGCGCGGTGAAGCAGTCGATCACGCTCGACGTCGACCCCGAACTCGCGCAAAGCTGGCTCGTCGCGCGCCTGCCGGTGTTGCTCGGCGCGTTGACCGGCGTGGCGTTGACCGTGCTTTCCGCGCCGCGCCACGATCGCAGCGCATTCGAGCGCGTGGATCTCGCGCTGCGTTACGGCTATGGCGAATGGGATGGATTCGAAAATGCGCTCGTCTGCGGCGATCGTCTGACGGTCATGGGCTCGCCCGCATTGCTGAAGGCGCGTGGGCTTTCCGTGCCGCTTTCTCCGGAACAGGTGCTCGCGCTGCCGTTGCTCGGCTACACGAAGCGCTCATGGATTCCGTGGCTCACCGCCGCGGGCCTGCCGGAAGTGGAACCGCATGCGGTCGCCGTCTTCGACAACGCCGCGGGACTGATCGCGGCCGCGAGCGCGGGCGTGGGCGTCGGGCTTGCGCGCGGCCTGCTCGCCGCCGACGCGCAACGCGACGGCACGCTGATCGAACTCACGCAGGTCGAGATCCCGACGCACTACAACCTCTACGCCGTGTGGCCGCGCGAGAAGGCGGCGCGCGTGGCGCCGCTCGTCGACGCAATACGCGCGCTCGTCGCGCAAACGATCAACGCGCGCGCCCCGCGCTGACGACTTCGCGCACGGTATCGAGAAACCGCGCCAGCACGGGCGACGGCGTCTCCGCGCGATAACGCGCATGAAGCGACACTTCGGGACAGGGCGCCGCGAGCGGCACGAATGCGACGCCGCCGCCCGACAACTGCTCCGCCGACGCCGGCAGCAGCGCAACGCCGAGCCCTTCGCGCACGAGACACAGAAGCGTGTGCAGCTCCACGACTTCCTGCTCGATGCGCGGCGTGAATCCCGCCTCGACGCAACAGTCGCGCAGAAACCGCGCGAGCTGCGACTGCAGCAAGCCGAACGACAGGAAGCGCTCGGCTTCGAGCTCGCGCAACGCGATCTCCCCGCGTGATGCGAACGCATGCGACAGCGGCAATGCGACCACCGCGGGTTCACGCAGCACGACTTCGCTGATGATCTCCGGATCTTCGTGCGACACGCGAAAGAAACACACGTCGAGCCGGCGCTCCTTCAACGCCTGAATCTGCGCGGCGGGCGTCATCTCGTGCAGCGTCCATCTCACTTGCGGATGCTTGCGCGCGAACACGCCGAGCGAGCGAGGAATGGGCTCAACCATCGCCGAGCTGATGACGCCGATCTCCAGACTCCCCACTTCGCCGCGCCCCGCGCAACGCGTGAGATCGATCGCGCGCTCGAACTGCGCAAAGATCAGCGGCGCCTGTTCCTTCAGTGTTTTCCCTGCCTCGGTGAGCTCGACGCGATGTTGCGAGCGCAAGAAGAGCGCGGTGCCCATCTCCTCTTCGAGGATGCGGATCTGCTGACTCAGCGGCGGCTGCGAAATGTGCAGCCGCGCGGCTGCGCGGCCGAAATGCAGTTCATCGGCGAGCACCGCGAAGTACCGCAAAAGCCGCATGTCCATATCGTCAACGTATCAAGATCGTGGTCAAAAAATATTGTACAGAGCGTACATAACTTGTGAGACTGCATCGCAAGCAGCAGTGCACATCAGTGTGACACTCGATGCCGGCGAGGGGAAGACGCAATCACGACGCGTCTTGCAAAGGGCCGCATGGGCAAGCTCGCAAGAGCTCTCGTTCCATCGATGCGCCTGCCCGCGATCCGGCAACTGGACACGCCAGTTCCCCTCAAGGAGATCGAGACCATGATCATCGACACAAGCTGTTATCCGACCAATCTCGTCGACCTCGCCTGGCGCCATGACGGCGAGCCGTTTTCCGGCGAGCGCCTGATCGAGGTGATGGACGGACCGTACATCATCAACGGCAAGCCACGCCGTATCGACAAGGCTTTCATTCAGCCGCCGCAAGGTAACACCATCTATACGTGGACCGACGGCGTGCGCTCCGGCCGCGAGTCGATCGACGACTACATGGCCTATACCGTCGAACTCACACAGAAGTATCCGGACCGTCTGCTCGGCTGCTTCGTCTATAACCCGCGCTGCGGCCCGCAGAACGGCGCCGACGCGATCGAGTTCTATGCGAAGGAGCACGGCTTCAGGATGGTGCAGTTGCAGGCCAACATGCATGCGTATCGTCCCGACCGCGCGCTCGACTGGCTGCGCCCCGCGTTGCGCAAATGCGCGGACCTCGGGCTCATCGTGAAGCTGCATACCGGCGACGGACCGTACAGCATTCCGAGCGAATGGTATCCGCTGATTCGCGAGTTTCCGTCGGTGCCCTTCATCATGGCGCACTTCGGCGTGCAAACGGGCGGCGTGTATTGCTTCGAACCGTATCAGATGGCGCTCGATACACCGAACGTGTATTGCGAGTCGAGCTGGTGCCTGCAATCGCGCATCGTCGAGTTCGCGAAGGTCTTGCCCACGCACAAGATCCTGTACGGCTCGGACACGCCGCCCAACGAGCCGGGCATGTGGCTGCGCCTGCTCGAAGTGCTTTGCCACGAGCCGCCGCAAGGCCTCAATCTCGACGAAGACACGCTCGAAGACTATCTCGGCAACAACCTCGCGCGCATGCTCGGCATCGAACCGAGCGCGCCGCCGAGGACGGTCGAAGAAGCACGCGCCTATCTCGACCAATGCAAAGAAACTGACTACGCAGGAGCCCGCTGATGATCATCGATACCCATCTGCATCCGACCAATCTCGTCGACGAAGCCTGGCGCCACACCGGCGAGCCCTTCACCGGCGAACGTCTCCTGAAGATGATGGACGGTCCGTACATCATCAACGGCAAGCCGCGCCGCATCGACATGGGCTTCATTCAGCCGCCCCCCGGCAACACCGGCTATCGCGACGGCAACCGGCGCGGGCGTGAAGGCATTCGCGACTACATGTCGTATATCGCGGAGCTCACGCAGAAGTATCCCGATCGCTTCATCGGCAACTTCACGTATAACCCGCGCTGGGGCCCGGAGAACGGCGCGGCCGAACTCGAATTCCACGTGAAAGAGTACGGCTTCAAGATGCTCAAGCTGCACGCGAACATGCATGGTTACCGGCCGGATCGCGCGCTCGACTGGCTGCGTCCGGCGATGAAGAAATGCGCGGAGCTGGGCGTCGTCGTGTTGATCCACACGGGCGATGGCCCATACACGATTCCCACGCAGTTCTATCCGATCATTCGCGAGTTCCCGATGGTGAACTTCATCATCGGTCACTTCGGGATTCAGACCGGCGGCAATTACTCGTTCGAAGCCTTCTGGATGGCGATGGACACACCCAATGTCTATTGCGAATCGGGCTGGTGCTATCAGTCGCGCATCGTCGAGTTCGCGCGCCAGTTGCCGCGCAACAAGATCGTGTTCGGCACCGATTCGCCGCCGAACGAGCCCGGCATGTGGCTGCGCGAGCTGGAGATGCTGTGCGGTCCTGCGCCGCAGGGCATGGACCTCGACGAGGACGGCCTCGAAGACTACATGGGCAACAACATCGCGCGGCTGGTCGGCATCGAACCGACGAAACCGCCGAAGGACCTTGCCGAAGCGGAGAAGCGATTGAAGGCGACCTACGTGACGAGCGACGAAGTCGCGCAGACGGCCTGATATCACGCGGGCGCGGCGGTCTGCGCGCCCCTTCTTCCTTCCGACGGAGCTCACGATGGCCGATAACCTCTTTCGCGCCACGCAGGACTTTCATTGCTTCGCGCTTGCATATCGCGAGCGCTATCCGGACGACGTCCTGACGCTCGCGCAAACCCTGTCCGCCGATCAGGACGTCACGGCGATCGTCGCGGCGCTCGCGTCACGCGGGCAGCATCCGATGATCGTATGCGAGAACGTCGAAGGTATCGGCACACCTTTGGCGACCAACTTCTTCGCATCACGCGAGCGTATCGGCCGCCTGTTCGACGTCGATGCACGCGGCCTCTTCGACGCCTGGCAGCAGCGCGCAAACGCACCGATCGCACCGGTGCATGTCGCAAGCGGCCCCGTGCTCGATGAAGTGATCGAAGCCGACGCTGTCGATCTCGCGCAATTGCCGATGATCCGCCACTTCGCCACCGATCGCGGCCCGTACATCACCAACGCGGTGATCGTCGCGGAAGATCCGGTGACGGGCATTGCCAATCTCAGCTATCACCGCTCGATGCTTCATGCGAAGAACGCGCTCGCGACGAGTCTGCATTCGCGCGGTCACCTGTGGCGCATGCTGCAGACGGCGAAGTCGCGCGGCGACACGCTGAAGGTCGCGATGGTCATCGGCGCACATCCGTTGTTCATGCTCGCGGCGGCGTCGCGCCTGCCGTTCGGCGCGGACGAGCGCGCCGTCGCCGGCGGACTCTTCGGCGCGCCGCTGGAACTCGTGCGCACGCCGCGTTACGGTATCGGTGTGCCCGCCGCCGCGGAGTTCGTGCTGGAAGGCACGATCGATCCCGACGCGCGCGCAGAAGAAGGCCCGTTCGGCGAGTTCACGGGCTATTCGTCGGACCGCTCGACCAACAACGTGCTGCGCGTCGACACGATGATGCGCCGTCGCGATGCATGGCTCGTCGATGTCGTCGGCGGTCCGTATGCGGAACATCTCACGCTCGCCCGCCTGCCGCGCGAGGCGGAAATGAGCGAGAAGCTGAAAGCGCGCTTTCCTTCGGTCACCGCGCTGTATTACCCGAACTCCGGCACGCACTTTCACTGCTATGTCGCGCTGAATCAGACGCGCGATGGCGAAGCGCGTCAGATCATGCTTGCGCTGCTCGGCTGGGACCCGTATCTCAAGCACGTCGTGGCCGTCGATAGCGATATCGACATCACGGACGACTCGCAAGTGCTCTGGGCGATGGCCGCGCACACTCAGCCGCACGAAGATGTGTTCATCGTCGGCGGTCTGCCGGGGAGTCCGCTCGATCCTTCTTCCTCCGTAGATGGCACGACGTCGCGCATGGGCATCGACGCGACGCGTGGCTCGCGTTTCGACGGCATACGCGCGCGCATCGGTGAAGACGCCATGCAGCGCGCGGCGGAGATTCTGAAGGGAGAAGCGCGATGAGCACGCGACGCATCGCGGTGGGCATCAGCGGCGCATCGGGTTTCGTGTATGGCGTGCGGCTGCTGGAATTGCTGCGCGAACTCGATATAGAAACGCATCTGACCATTTCACGCAGTGCGCTTCTCACAATGTCGCACGAAACCGACTACAAGCTCGCCGATGTGAGCGCGCTTGCAAGCCACACGTATCGATGCGACGACATGGCCGCCGCCATTTCGAGCGGATCGTTCCGCACCCTGGGCATGATCGTCGCGCCGTGCTCGATGAAGACGCTCGCTGAAATCGCGAGCGGACTTTCATCGAGCCTCATCTCGCGCGCCGCCGATGTCACGCTCAAGGAGCGCCGCCCACTCGTGCTGCTCGCACGCGAAACACCGTACACGCTCGCGCATCTGCGCAACATGATCGCCGTTACCGAAATGGGCGGCATCGTCGCCCCGCCGGTGCCCGCGTTCTATGCGCGTCCCGCTTCACTCGACCAGATGATCGACCACACGCTCGGCCGCGTGCTCGATCTGTTCGGTCTCGATTGCAACGTGGTACGGCGCTGGAAACAACACGAAGCCTGACTGACTCAAAGGAGACAAGCGATGACTCATATTCACACCACGCACAACGCGTTCGAGAAAATTCCCGTCACGGTGCTGACCGGCTTTCTCGGCGCGGGCAAAACGACGCTGCTCAACTACATCCTGCGCGAGAAGCACGGTCACAAGATCGCGGTGATCGAAAACGAGTTCGGCGAAGTCGGCATCGATGGCGGCCTCGTGCTCGAATCGACCGAAGAAATCTATGAAATGACCAATGGCTGTGTATGCTGCGTAGGCGCTGTGCGCGAAGATCTCGTGCGCATCGTGCGCATGCTGGTGGAGCGGCCCGAGCGGCTCGATCACATCATCGTCGAGACCAGCGGACTCGCGGACCCGTACCCGGTCGCGCAGACCTTCTTCATCGACGATCCGATCGCGCAACGCGTGACGCTCGATGCCGTCGTGACGATGGTCGATGCGAAGCACATCGCCGCGCATCTCGACGATCTCGTGCTCGATGGCCGCGACAACCAGGCGGTCGATCAGATCGTATGCGCGGATCGCATCGTCATCAACAAGGTGGACCTCGTGACGCCGCAGGACATTGCCGCGCTAACCGAGCGCCTTCGCGGTCTCAACGCGACGGCTGAGATCGTCGAATCGAGCTACGCGCAGATTGATCTGCGCAGGATTCTCGGCGTGGGCGCGAATGAGTTCGCGCAGCAACTCGTCGAAGCAGACGACGGCCACGATCATCACGATCATCACGAAGAAGACCATGACGATCATCACCACGACGAAAGCGTGACATCGGTCGGCATCGAAGTCGATGCGGATATCGATCTCGATGCGCTGCAGACGTGGCTCGCCGAACTGCGCGCAGCCGACGCGACGAATCTCTTTCGCATGAAGGGCATCTTCGCGGTGAAGGGCCAGCCGTATCGCTACGTGCTGCAGGGCGTTCACGACATCATCGAATTGCGTGCGGCGCAAGCCTGGGGCTTCGAGCCGCGTTCGAGCCGCATCGTGTTCATCGGACGCGAGCTCGATCGCGCCGCGTTGACCGAACGCTTCCATGCCTGTCTTGCCGTGCCGATAGCGGCCTGACGCACGTAGCAGCCGACAACGATAATCAGGAGACACGTGATGAACACCGACCAACACCCCGTCGATCGCGTCCTGCCCAAGCGGCAGATGTTCACGCTCGGCCTGCAGCACATGCTCGTTGCTTATATCGGCGCGATTGCCGTGCCGTTGATCGTTGCATCCGCATTGAAGATGTCGCCCGCCGACACCACCGTGCTTATCAGCACGGCGCTCTTTTGCTCGGGTATCTCGACGGTGCTGCAGACCGTCGGCGTCTGGAAGTTCGGCGTGCGACTGCCGATTCTGCAGGGCGTCGCGTTCAGCAGCGTAGGGCCGGTCATCGCGATCGGCTTGAGTCCGGGTGTCGGCTTCGCGGGCGTGTGCGGCGCGGTGATCGGCGCGGGCGTGTTCACGATGTTCGCCGCACCGCTCGTCGGCCGTCTGCGGCGCTTCTTTCCGCCCGTGGTGACGGGCTGCATCGTCACCGTGATCGGGCTGCAGCTCTTTCCCGTCGCGTATCAATGGGCGGGCGGCGGCGAGAATGCGCGGCAGCACTTCGGCGCGCTGCCGTTCCTGTGTGTCGCGCTGTTCGTCGCGTTGGTGATTCTTGCCGTCAACCGCTTCGCCAATGCATTCCTGCGCAATCTCTCGGTGCTGATCGGCCTGGTCGCGGGGAGCGTGCTGGCGTGCGCGCTCGGCATGGGTGATTTCAGCAACGTCGCCAGCGCGCCGTGGTTCACCATGCCGCTACCGTTTCACTTCGGCATGCCCGTGTTTTCCGTGGTGCCGGTGTTGACGATGATCGTCGTGATGGTCGTGCAGATGGTCGAGTCGATGGGCCTCTTCGTCGCGATCGGCGATATCGTCGAGAAGAACATCAGCGAGGAAGACGCGGTGCGCGGCATGCGCGCGAATGGACTCGCTAGCGCGATCGCTGGCATGTTCGCGGCGTTTCCCTTCATCGCGTTCATGGAGAACGTGGGCCTCGTCATTCTGACCGGCGTGCGCAGCCGCTGGGTCGTAGCGGTGAGCGGCGTGCTCATGTGCGTGGTCGCGCTGGTGCCGAAGATCGGCGCGGTCGTGGCTTCGACGCCAGCGGCCGCACTCGGCGGCGCGGGCGTCGCGATGTTCGGTGTCGTGGTCGCGGCGGGCGTGCAGACGCTCTCGAAAGTGGACTTCGAGCGCAATCGCTACAACGTGCTGATCGTCGGCTTCACGATTGCGACCGCGCTCATTCCCGTGATGGCGCCGCAGGTATTCAAGCAGATGCCCGACTGGACGCAACCCTTCGTGCACAGCGGCGTCGTGCTCGCGTGCCTCGTATCGGTGGTGCTGAACGCCGTGCTCAACGGCGCGCATGAAGAGGATGTCGTGCCGGCGCACAGCATGGTGCGAGAGTAAACCGTGACGAAAGGACGATCCTTCATGAATACGCAAAACCAAGCATTGCTAATCAAAAACCCGGCTGCAGTGATGAGCGGATTGCGGGGCGATGCCGCGCGTCTCGGTCAGGTGGACATTCGCATCCACCATGGCATCATCGAGACCCTCGCGCCGAATCTGCAAGCGCGCGACGATGAGCGCGTCATCGATGCGAGCGCGTGCGTGGTCTATCCCGGCTGGGTGAACACGCATCATCACCTGTTCCAGAACCTGCTCAAGGCGGTGCCTTCGGGCATCAACGCGGATCTGCAGGAATGGCTCGCTGCCGTGCCGTATCCGCGCCTCACGCGCTTCACGCCGGATCTCGCACGCGTCGCCGCACGCCTCGGCATGGCCGAGCTGCTTTTGTCGGGCGTGACGACGTGCGCGGATCATCACTATCTCTATCACGCCGATGGCACCACGGAAACCGGCGATCTGCTCTTCGACGAAGCGGCGTCTTTCGGCTTGCGCTTCGTGCTGTGCCGAGGCGGTGCATTGCAGGCGGCGGGCGATCATCCCGGCTTCTCGAAGGTCGCGCTCAAGCCCGAGACGCTCGACCAGATGCTCGCCGATATCGAACGTCTGAAGGCGCGCTATCACGATGCGCGCGCGGCATCGATGCGCCGCGTCGTGGTCGCACCGACGACGCCGACCTTCTCGCTGCCGCCTGCCCTGCTGCCCGAAATCTCGCGGGCTGCGCGCGGCATGGGCCTGCGCATGCACACGCATCTTTCGGAGACGCGGCGCTATGTCGACTTTTGCCGCGAGCGCTTCGGCAAGCTGCCGGTCGAATTCGTCGCCGATCACGAATGGCTCGGCCCCGATGTATGGTTCGCGCATCTCGTGCATCTCGAGGCGAGCGAAATCGCGATGCTAGCCGAAACGGGTAGCGGGTGTTCGCACTGTCCTGTCAGCAACGCGCGGCTCGGCAGCGGGATCGCGCCTGCGCCGCAGATGGCCGCTGCGGGCGTGCCGATGTCGCTTGGGGTGGACGGCGTCGCGTCGAACGAGTCGGGCAGCATGATCAACGAGGCGCACTTCGCGTGGCTCGTGCATCGCGCGGCGCAGGGTGCGTCGGCGACGACCGTCGAAGAGATCATTCACTGGGGCAGCGCGGGCGGCGCGAGTGTGCTCGGTCTTGATGCCGTTGGCACGCTCGAAGTGGGCAAAGCTGCGGACCTCGTTCTGTATGACATCGACGATTTGCGCTTCTATGGGTATCACGATCTCGCGGTGGCGCCGGTGACATCGGGTGAGCCGGCGCGGGTGCGCTACAACGTCGTGAACGGGCGTGTGGTTGTTGATGATGGTGTGATTCCTGGGCTTGATCTCGAAGGTTTGCGCCGGGAGGCCCTTGAGGGTGTGAAAGTCCTGTTGGCGGACTAACGCATGTTGGGTACGGTTGTTTCGGACGTTCGCTGGATCCCGTTAGCGTGTCGGTCTATTAGCACTGCCCCTGTGCGGGGCGGCAGTCACTTTCTTTGCTGCTGCAAAGAAAGTAACCAAAGAAACAGCTTGTCCCATCCAAAGTGCCTCACGCCGGCCGCGGCACAGGCGATTGGCTGAATGGCCCGGCAGTAGCGAGTGCCCCCACAAGCAGAACCGTGCTTGGACCGCGCACGGTCTGACAAGCTAGTTGCTTGAGCATGCTGGTTCAGCACGAAAGAGTTCCGGCACAGCC
>LRBF01000220.1 GCA_001580565.1 Caballeronia megalochromosomata
CCGGTGGGCGAGCGGCGCTCGACGTGTTGCTTGGCCCCTTTGAGTGAGCCTCTTTTCTTCGACCGGGCACGCCCGCTCAAAGTCAGGAAAAACCGCGACGCTCGACAGCGCCGCGATCGAGAACGACCCGGCAGACCCGTCCGGACTCTTACACCAAACGGACGAATACTAGGAAGGCAGTCATGAAGGAACGATTGGTTGACGTAATAAGTCGCAACGGCACCGTGCTGCACACGTACCCGATTACCTTGAGTGAGTCGAGAGCCGTCGCCGACGACTCCGAATATCAAGCCAAGGCGCTTGAAGCGGCAGCGCACGGGCGGCTTGTTCCTGACGTTGAACTCGGCACTCTGACGGCCAGGATGCATACGGATCGGGGTGGTCAGATGGCTCCCTACGGCGATGATCTGGAGAGAAGCTCGGAAACGAAGCTCGGTTTGGAACAGGCTGTTCGCGAGCGCGCGTACCTGCTCTGGGAGAAGGACGGGTGTCCTGATGGGCGCGCGGAAGAGTATTGGCATCGCGCACTTGATCAGCATCTTCGGGAGCGGGCCTACATTCTGTGGCAGCAGGAGGGAAGTCCCGAAGGGCGGCAAGACGAATACTGGCGTCGGCTTGTCGATTTCCAAGCTCAGTAATTTCCGCGTGGCGGCATCGTAGGCCTTATGGAACGACAACCGCCTAAACAATGTGATCCTCAGATGAATAACACGGAGCCCTTCTTGCTCTATCTGAGGATGACGCCGGAACCAATAGGCGCTTGATGCCGGAACTTAGGCGCGGATGATCATCATCGTCGCGATGGCCCGACGCTGCCGTGGCCATGGCAGCGAGATCTGGATGGTTGCGCGGAGCTCCGGCGGTCTGCGGGGACATAACTCACAGAAGACGCTGGCGAGCCGCAAAGCGCCACGCCCCGCGAATGCTCGACGAAATCAAGGCATGGCGGGACACAGTATTGGCGCTCGGCCGGTCGTTGAATAGGTTGCCCACGTTCGTCATCGTTCAATGGCGACCGGACATTGAAACCTAAGACATGACGCCAAGACATGGTTGGCCGATCGGATAACTTGAATCAAGGCGGTCGCAGCGCGGTCCCCGAACGGTCGTTTCGGTGACGTCAAAGAGGAGATGGGTTGACACATAATCGCCCGGGGCCCAAGCATGACCCCGTAAGGTCGCAACTGAGCCACGCGGACGACCGTGTTCGGCTGAATCATTGGCTGCCGCCGCAGGAAGGCGTGGTGCCCCGGATGCGGATCGGTGAGCGCTGGGTCAACGTATTGTGGGCATTGCCGCTCGCGTTCGTGCTGCTTGTAATGGGCGTGGCCATCGCGCAAGGATTGCGGCAGGTTCCGGCGGTGCAAGTGTTCCTGGTGCGCTACCCAGGTATCCCGCTGTCCGCGGTGGCCGTCAATACGGGATTCCCCGCCTGGCTCAGGCTGCAGCATTTCCTGAACCTATTTTTCATGGCGTTCATCATTCGCGCGGGACTTCAGATTCTCGCCGACCATCCGCGACTGTACTGGAAGCGCGACTGCACGCCCGGTACGGAATGGTTGCGCATC
>LRBF01000221.1 GCA_001580565.1 Caballeronia megalochromosomata
GGCCCCGACTCAAAGCGCACATATTTCCGAGGTGGACAGGCGCTCTATTCCGCAGGAGCTTTTGGATGCGGTTGCCTCTGGAGGGGCGGACGAGACCGCGATCGATACAAACAAGATCGTGACTCGCAACTGGCTTATCGCGCAACTTGCGGGTATGGGAGCGTTCTATTCGGACAACAAGGAATGGATCAAAGAGTTGTGGTCCGAGAAGTTCCGGTTGACGAAGGTCGTCCACAAGAACGTGGGCGAACGTTGGTACGTCGTGTTCACGGGCAACCCTCGGTTGCGCAAGTACATTACAGCGGCACGTTATGGCGTAAATCACGCGAAGGTACTGACGATGGCGGGCGGCGCTGGAACGCTCGGGTCTGGGCTTAACGCAGCGTGGGAAGGGTCCAAAGGCTCATTCAGGAAGGCCGGGCTGGTCGCGTTGATTTTCACTGTTGCACTCGATACGGCTGAATGGCTCCACGATTATCAGCAAGTCGATCCGAAGACGGGCAAGCGCAAGAAGGATTTTGCTGACTTGTTGGGGAAGATTGGGATCGATCTAGCGAAAGCAGGGTTAAGCGCCGCGCTTGCCTCGATCTTAGTTGGCGGGGCCGTCACTATCGCAACGGCTATTTCGGCTACGGCAACATTTCCGGTGTTGGGCATTGTAGTTGGGACAATTGCTGTAGCAGTAGTCATTGGTTATGGTCTTGACTATTTGGATAAACGGGTGGGGGCAACTGAGTATGTCACATCGAGTTTTAGGTCCATTGGCGAGTCATTGCAAGAGACTGCAGACTACTTGCAAAAAAGTTTTCCGAAAGATTACTCAGGGTATCCGACGATGTACGTGTTCTAGTCTCATGACTATCACGAGAGTGTAGAAGTTGAGATGAGATTGGGTGAAAAATTGAATTCTGATTACGTACTGAAGGCTCTAAAATGGTGTGTCTTCGCATCATTTCTTTTTCTGCCGATAACTACTGGATTGTCATACATAGCCTACAGTGATGATCTTGCGGTTTCAGCATTGCCTTGGCATATTAGTGTCGCCGTGGCACTCTTATGCTGCATTGCGGCCGTACTCCTATACGCTTGGTATCGTGGAACAAATTCCTTGGCAGCGTACGGAATGATTGGTCTATTCACAATGTTTCCCATCTATTATTTCTTTGGAATATTTGGTTACTTTTTTTTCTTTACGTTTGCTCCCATGTTATCCGCGATGAAGTGGGGTGGCCTAGCTGGAGGTCTAGCGATAACAGGATACTGGATTTATCTTGTAATTCGAAACGTTCGGTACACGATTAATCACACGCGATTCGTAGCAGCCGCGTTCAAGGAACATGGCGACGGCGTCATTTGCTACGAAGTTCAGCGCGGCATGAGAATCTTCGAAAAGCACTTTGTCGAGCCTTCGCCAATGCCAAAGCCGTTGGCATACGTCGTATTTGCGATTGCGCCGTTCTGTCTGGTGCTGCCCCGCATTCTTACTTCGTCGTTTGGAACGAATGGCGTCTTGGTCGTTGTCGCCGCTTTGGGCCTTCCACTGTCGCTTTGGCTAGTCGGACTGCTCGTCCGAATCTATCTCGTCACGGTCGCACTGCCATTGCGAATCGAACGCGAGCGGAATGTGCGCGTTGTGGTTGAGGCATAGGCAGCTAGGCGTTGGTCATGACCAGAAGACGCATGCAACTGAGCACGTCACATCGATGTTTCGAGCGATAGGGGAATCGCTGAAAGAAGTTATCGAATACTTAGGTAAGGCGATGCCAAATGACTATGCTGACTACTCAAGTTTAGATCTTGCATATTGATCCACGTAGTATCAAATATCTAAAAATTTGGAGTAAGCGTAAATGCAGGATGTCGATGCAATTTTCAAGGCGACTCGAATGTATGTCCTTTGTGCGTTCGTTTTGATGCTGGCAAGTGTTTGCCTCTCCTATGTCGCGTATGCCGGTGATCTTGCAGTCTCTGGCCTTCCTTGGAAGATCAGTTGCGTCGTTATGTTGATATGCTGTATCGGCCCATGCGCTATTTACCTAAAAAATAGAAAGAACCACCGATTGGCCTTGTTTGGGGTGTCTGGCTTGTTGGGAATATTTTCGTCCTATTATTTCTTTGGAATACTTCCATATTTTTATTTCTTTTTATTTGCGCCAATGCTGCCACTTTTCAAGTGGAGCGGGCTTATTTTTGGGGGAACGCTTACAGCGTTCTGGATATTCTTGATAGTTCGAAGCGTGCAGCATACGATCAATCACTCGCGGTTTGTCGCGGCAGCGTTTCGAGACCGTGGCGAAGGCATCCTTGGCTATGAAGTACAGCGTGGCATGAGGATATTCGAAAAGCACTTTGTGGAGCCCTCGCCGTTTCCAAAACCGTTGGCGTATGTCGTGCTTGCGATCGCACCATTCAGCTTGGTGCTGCCGCGGATCCTGAGCAAATCGTTTGGAACGAATGGCGTTTTGTTCGTACTCGCCGCCTTGAGCCTCCCTATGTCACTCTGGCTGATCGGGGCGCTCGTCCGAATCTACATGGTCACCGTCGCACTGCCGTTGCGAATCGAACGCGAGCGGAATGTGCGCGTTGTGGTTGAAGCATAGGCAACTATCGAACCAGCAAAACGAAGCCCCATGCCTGTTGATTTCGTCGACTTGCCTGAATCCGTGACGATTGAGCCGAAGCCTCCGAACCCAGCGGTTTGGGCGGTCCTGCTCGTCGTCGCGATTGCGATCGGCATCGCGCTTACGCTCACGCTTTGGCCGAAGGATCGCTCGCCGCAGTGCTGGCAGTTCTATACTTGGATGATCGGCGTGCCGTCGATCTGCTGGGTCGTCGTGTTGGCGGCGCGCATCCATCTGTACGAAACGGCGCTACTGCAAGTACAAAGCCACAACGCGGAACGCACGCGAACCGTCGATCACAACACGGCGTATGCACGGCGCCCGCTCCTGTTGCTTTCCCATGCGCTGATCACGCCGATGCCGGAACGCGCTGCCGCAACCGCTCAGAGCGCTTCGCAGGGCGAAGCGGACGGGAACGACAATGGGCATGAACAGCAGAAGCAATTGAGTCTGTCCGCACGCGTGGTCGCCGGCGAAAAATCGCTCGAATCGAAGCAGGTTCGCGAGACAAAGGAAGTGCGTGTGCATAGCAACTTTCCACGCGACGACTATCCATCAGCCGCCGATATATTGGAAGCGATGTTCCCGCGTTTGATCACAGAGATAAAGCCTTCGATCGATCGAATCCCGCTCGGCGTACCATTCGAAATCTGGCTCGACGTGCTGGATGCAGTGGCGGCGAATGCAGCGCTCGAAGTATGGAGGCGCGCGAATTGGCAAGTCATGGGCTCGATAAAAGAACCTCGCGTTCTTGGACCGGGCGAAGGATTGATGGCGCTCGACACATGGCTCGATGACGACTCGCACGCGCGCTTCAAGTTCGTGCTGCTGGTCTCGGCGCAGATCCGTGAAGACGTGCCCGCCAATTCGGGCGAGGCCGCCGTGGCCATGCTGCTCGGCTGGCCCGAGCTATCCGATAGCCTCAAATTCGAACCGCTTGCGCGCGTGCATCGTCCCGTGACTCGCTCATCCGATCACGAATGCAGCGTACTGGCCACCGCGCTCGACTGGAGCGCGGCGCGTCCCGACGAAATCGGTCGCACATGGGAAAGCGGTCTGCCCGAGGTTCAACGCCAGCCGGCCGCGGATTCAACGCGCCTCGCCTCGGACAACGACGCCGCGAAGGTCACGAGCATCGACCAGGCTCTTGGACATACTGGCGCAGCAAGCGGATGGCTCGCGATCGCGCTAGCCGCCGAACACGCCGCTGAAACGAAACGCGCCCAACTCATCTCCACGTCGGCGCAGCAGCAACCATGCTGGCTCGTCGTGCGTCCCCATCAGGTTGAAACTCCCGTACGCGAATGACGTCCATCGAACCTGTACGCCGCCCACGCGGTTATCTGCTTGGCGTGGCGGCGCTCTGCGCTTTGCTCCTCACGCTCGTATTTCTTGGTGACGAAGCCTTCGGCCTGACGCGGCGCGGGCTCATGCCGTGGATCGTGGCGGCGATCGCCATTCTCGCGGCGTTTCTGTTCTTCATGTATGGCACGGTCTATGGCGTCTGGGTGCAGTTGAAGCGCTGGACGTTCCAGCCTTTCCGGCGAGGCCAGAACCCATCCGCCGCAAGGCCGCTCAAGCGCGACGAACGGCTGCAGGACCTCTGCGATGAACTCCGCACGTCGTTCGGCTGGCGCTGGCGTTATCGCCTTCGCTGGATCATGCCGTTCGGCGACGATGCGTACGTCGAGTGGATAGCGCCGGGTCTCAAGCAGGCAGGTGCGATCAGAATCGGCGATTGCATCCTGATCCACGCCGCACCCGAAAGGATCGACGCGCAAGTGTGGCGCGAGCAGCTTCGACGCGTTCGCCAGAGCCGCCCGGTCGATGTCGTGGTTCCCGTCATGCGCAGCAGTGCGCACGCCGGTCACGACGACGAAACCCTGTCACGCAAGCTCTCGAATCTGGCGAGCGATCTGCGCTGGGCTGCTCCGGTCGTGTTCATGCATTCCGTCGTCGCGGATGGAAGTTTGCCTGAGCCGATTCACGTCGTCGGAGCATTGATGGACGTGCCGCTGCGCGCGGATGCGCAGGCCTGCGCCGATAGGTTGATGCATTCGCTCGGCGAGCTTGAGTTGGCGACTGCGGACGCGGGAATCAGGCTCTGCAGCGAGGACCGTCTCGTCCTCTATCTCGCTCAGGTGTCCGCCTATATGGGCGCGCAGCGCGAGCGCATCGTCAAGGTCTGGCAGACGGCGTGCGCATCGAAGTGGCGGCGTGCGCCATTGGCGGGCGTGCTGTTTGCACCGACGTTCGAATCCAATAGCTTTCCGAAGCAGGCCGAAGGGACCGTGTCGGCTTCAGGCGATTTCATTCCGGCCGTTCCGGTGCAGCCCGCCGCGTTGATGCCCTTGTGGCGCGAGGTCGCCGCGCGCGTCGATCCTTGCAAGGGCAAGCGCACCGGCGTCCACTGTCCGACGATGCTTGCTGCGGCGGTCTTCACTGCGGCGGTGCTTTCATGCGTGGCCATGACCGCGTCGTTCATCGGCAATCAGGTGACGCTGCACGACGCACGGCAAGCGGTGGATGCCGCGCTCATCGCCAAGCCGGGCAGTGCAAGCGCATTGCGCACGCAACTAGAGCTGCAAAAGCAGATGGAAACACTCGAATATCGTCTGCAGCACGGTGCGCCTTGGTATCTTCGCTCGGGCCTGAACCGCGACAGGGAACTGCTTGCGGCGCTCTGGCAACCGTATGCGATCGTGGCGGCGCGCAATTTACGCGATCCGATCACCCAGCGGCTCGACGCATCGCTGGGACAACTCGCGCAATCCCGCGCCGACTCGCTGCCGAGTGCGCAAGAGCAGAAGCGCGACTACGACGCGCTCAAGACTTACCTCATGCTCGCGCAACCGCAACACGCAGACCCCGCGTTCCTGACGCAACACCTGCAACAGCAGTGGCCCGTGCTCGCCGATATGCAAACCGGTGAGTGGCTCGATCTCTCACAGCATCTGAGCGCGTTCTACGCGTCGCACCTGCGCGCGCATCCCGAGTGGAAAAGCAGCGCCTCGACCGATCTGGTCGCAGCGTCCCGCAATCAGCTCATCAACCAGATCGGCCTGCAGTATTCAGACGACACGCTGTACCGGAGCGTGATCGAGCAGGCAAAAGGCAAATACGCGGACATCGGACTCGCGAGCCTGCTCAACGGCGCGGACGCGCGCGGACTATTCTCGACGACGCAAACAGTCCCCGGCGTTTACACGCGCGCCGCGTGGGACGGCATGATCGACGAGGCCATCACCAAGGCCGCGAAGGAAGGCCGCGTGGGCGCAGACTGGGTGCTTGCCGACGAACACGCGGCGCGCGTGCCCGGCGCGGACCTGGAAGCGCATCAGGACATCGAGGAGGTAAAGCAACGCCTCCGCGCACGGTACTTCGCGGAATACACCGCCGCGTGGCAGGCGATGCTCAACAGTCTCCAATGGCAGAGCGCGACCAACCTGAGCGGTGCGATCACCCAGCTTGCGCGCCTGACGGACGCTCAAACGTCGCCGCTGATTGCATTGATGAAGTCGGTCCAGTATCAGGCGCAGGCGGGCCGTGCCTCGCAGGCTTTGACCGATACCCTCGTGCGCCGTGCGCAGGACTTGATCGGAAACGGGACGGGTATCCCGACCGAGGCTGTCGTCAATCCTCTGGACAAGCCCTTCGGGCCGCTCCTGGCGCTGATGGGCGATGACGTCGTGACCGGCGCGGCGGGCGCAGACGGCAAGGCCAATGGCAAGCAGGGAAAAAACGCGGTGGACTTCAGCGGTGTGAGCCTGTCGCACTTCCTGACGGTGGCCACGACGATGCGCCTGAAACTGCAGCAGATCGCCACGAGCGCCGACGCGCAGGCGATGGCCCGGCAGATGGCGCAGGCGGTATTCCAAGGCAAGCTCTCCGAACTCACTCAGGCACGCGACGATGCAGCGCTCACGGCGGCCAGCCTCGGCGCGCAGTGGTCGAGCTTTGGCGAGGCCGTGTTCGCCCGCCCGCTCGACGTCGCGTGGCAGACGATCCTGCAGCCGGCTGCAGCGAGCCTGAACGACGCATGGCGCACGGCAGTCGCGGCGCCGTTCGCCAGTTCGTTCGACGGTCACTATCCCTTCTCGGACACCGACGCCGACGCTTCGTTTGTCGAGTTGGGGCGCTATATCAAGCCTGACACGGGCCTCATCTCGCGCTTCGTGATCACGGAGCTTGCCGGCATCCTGCGCCCGCAGGGAAGCGCCTGGATGCCGAACGAGCTCGCGCCGCAGGCGTTGCAGTTCGATCCCGAGTTTCTGGCGGCGCTGCGCCAGCTTTCGACGCTCGGCGCGCAGCTTTACGCACAGGGCGACGCGAGCTACCGGCTGCAGATCATGGCCAATCCGACACCGGAGGTGACGCGCAGCATTCTGACCGTCGACGGTACGAAGATCGAGTACTACAACCAGTTGGAAACGTTCACGCCGATCGTCTGGCCGGGCAACGGCCAGAACGGACGCGTGATGTTGACGTGGGAGTCGTTCACGGCGGGCACGCGCATCGCTTTCGCGGCGAACGGCGACTGGGCATTCATGCGGCTGCTCGCCACGGCACAGGTCAAGGCGCTCGACAGCACGCGTTACGCGCTCACCGTGAATCATGACAGCGACTATCCGCTGCATTACGTGATGAAGACGCAGGTCGGTGCGGGGCCGCTCGACCTCCTCAAGCTGCGCGGGTTCAAGATGCCGCAGCGCGTTTTTATCGTCGGCAAGGGCGGCGCGCTGCCGGGAACATCGGTGCTGCCGCCGCTGCCGCCCGGATTGCAATGAGCCGGCGAACACCGGTAATCGAAAGGAGCACGTGATGCATTACGCGATAGTGGACGGCGATCCGCTCAGCAGCGGCGAAACCAGCCGCGTTTACGCCACAAAGGGCGGCGGCACGATCGAAGGTCCGGACGGGATTGACCGGGACGTGGCCTACCTCGGTGACAAGGCGTGGTGCTGCGCGTGTCAGAGCGAAGGCGTGATCGTCAAGGCGGCGAACGTGCCGGACAGCATGCGTGGTACGGACGAGACCGTCGGTGGGCGCGCGCAGGCCGTCAGCGGCGACAAGGTGAAGTGCTCATGCCCGCAACCGCCGACAGTCGTCGCGCGATATGGGCGGCATTGGCAGATCGAATGATCCCGACTGAAGCGGTCCCCCCGGCAACTGATCTACCGCGCCCCCCACCCCCCCAACACCGTCGCCTCCCTCGGCGCCCCGACCCACACCGCCACCGCGCTCAAATTATCCGCACGAGGCGGCGCGACGCTTCGCACTCGCGCCGCGAGCACCGCCAGCCAGCCCTCGGCATCCGCGGCCTGACCGATGCACTCGATCATCGCCGCTTCATCGACATGTTCCCAGAAGCCATCGCTGCACACGAGAAACACGTCGCCGTCGCTGATCGGAAACGGCACGCGCGCCGCCTGCACGTCGAGTGCCTCCTGTGTCCCGAGCGCGGCGAGCAGCACACTGCGCAGCGGATGCCCGCGCATCTCGCCGGGCGCGAGCAGCTTCGCATCGACAAGACGCTGCACCATGCTGTGATCGATCGTCTGCCATGCGGTGCGGCCCTGCCGAAAACAGTAGATGCGTGTATCGCCGCAATGCGCCCACAGCGCGCGCCGGGCGACCGGATCGATCGCGAGGACAGCGGCGGTCGAGCGCATCCGCGCGAGCGCGCCGCCTTCGGCCTGCGCCATCACGATCGCGCGATTCGCGTCGACGAGCGCATCGGCGAGCGCGTCGCTGTCGATCTGTGCGCCGCGCGCCGCCCGCTCGCGCAGCGCGCCCGACACGCTGTCCACCACGAGTTGCGCGGCGACGTCGCCGCCGCCATGCCCGCCCGCGCCGTCGGCGACGACGCCCGCGACGAGCCGCGCATGGTCGACGAGCGCGAGGCGGTCTTCGTTGCCGCGGCGTCCGCCCTTATCGGTGATGCTGGCAAGATCGAATCGCATGGCGCGGCCTTCAGTGCTTGTGCTTGTCGACGGCTTCCTCGTAGGCGGACACGAACGCCTTGCCGAAGAGCGTGAAAAAGTCTTCCTCCGCCTCGCGCACGAGCCGCGCGTAAAGCGTCTCGAAATGACGCCAGCGGCGCGCATCGCGCAGACACGGAAAGAGCGCGTGCACGCCCGATGGCGGCGGAAGCTGCGCGCCGATCCGCTCTGGTGCGAAGCGCTCGAACAGTCCGCCGATCGACGCGCGCAAGCCCGCGAGAAAGCCGAACTGATGCGCGCGCAGGTCGTTGCAGGCGTCGCGCAACGCATCGCTGCCGCTCAGGTAGCCGCGCATCGGCGGGCCGAGCACGCTGCGCAGCGCGGCATCGGCGTTGGCGGCGTACTTCAGCGGATTGTTGTTGGTCGGCTCGATCAGCGTGAGCCGCGCATGGATGGTCTGCTTGATGACCTGACGCGCGACAAGCATATCGACCGTGCCCTGCAATGCCTCGCGCAACAGTGCGCCTGTGCGCTGCGCGAATTCGGGCGTGAACTCCGGCACGTCCGCCTCGTCCATGCCCGCGCCGCGCGCGAATGCCGCGCGCAGCGACATCGGCGCGCGGGGTTCTTCCGGGACGGCTTCGATCGGCGGCGCCGCGGGCGTCGTGTACGCGCTGTCCATGCCGAAGCCGCAGCTGGCCAGACTCGGCGGCGGCACCTCGGGTTTCGCGCGCATGAGGCTTGCGAGCGGGTTGTCGTCCTGATGCGTGTTCGGCGCGGACACGGGTTCCAGCAACGGTCCAGAGTCGCTCTGCGCCGCGTGGCGCGGATGACGCTTCGCCATGAACCGCGCCAGCGGATCGGTGTCGCGCGTGTCGGGCAGGCCGAATCCCGGGTCGTCCATGCGCGCGTGTTCATCGAAAGATTCGATCATCGGCTCGTCGATATGCGCGCGCATGTCATACGCGCCGATCTGCAGCAGGTCGCCATCCGCGAGGCCGGTCTCTTCGCCCGCTTGCATCGGACGGCCGTTCACGAGCACGGGATTGACGCCCTGCTGCGTGAGCCGCCATCGGCCCTCGCGGCATTCGACGCGCGCATGCAGCCGCGAGACGAGCCGGTCCGGGTCCGCGAGCACGAGCTGGCTGGTCTCGGCGCGTCCGATCGTGCCGCCGCCGGCGTCGAACGACGTCGAGAGCGGTCGGGAAAGCGGCAGGCCGCCGCAGGCGGTGACGGTGAGCGTGAGCATCGGTCGGCATGCCTCCAGTGAACGTCATCGATTCGCGCGAGCGGTCATTCGAAGCGGTACTCGAAATCGCCGTCGCGCGCGCCGAGCGTGATGCGCGTGAGCGGCGCGCCGTCCGCGAGCCGCGTGAGGAACTCGGTCGAGATGCGCGGCAGCACGGTGTGGGTGAGCAGCGCGCCGATCACGCGTCCGCCCGATTCGGCATCGGTGCAACGCGACACCACGAGCTCGACGGCAGACTCGTCGTAGCTGAACGACACGCGATGATTCGACGCGACCCGCCGTGCGATGCGCTCCAGTTGCAGCCGCACGATGCGCCCGATCATCTCGTCGGTGAGCGGGTAATACGGCACGGTCACGAGACGCCCGAGCAGCGCGGCGGGGAACACCTGAAGCAGCGGCGCGCGCAGCGCGGCCGCGAGTTCGGCGGGCGAGGGCAGCGCGGCACCGTTGACGCAGGCGCGCTGGATCAGGTCCGAGCCGACGTTCGATGTCAGCAGGATCACCGTGTTGCGAAAGTCGATGCGCCGGCCTTCGCCATCTTCCATGAAGCCCTTGTCGAAGACCTGGAAGAACAGTTCGTGCACGTCGGGATGCGCCTTCTCGACTTCATCGAGCAAGACGACGCTGTAGGGCCGGCGACGCACCGCCTCGGTCAGCACGCCGCCTTCGCCATAGCCCACATAGCCGGGCGGCGCGCCCTTGAGCGTCGAGACCGTGTGCGCCTCCTGAAACTCGCTCATGTTGACGGTGATCACGTTCTGCTCGCCGCCATAGAGCGCTTCGCCGAGCGCGAGCGCCGTCTCCGTCTTGCCGACGCCCGACGTGCCGCACAGCAGGAACACGCCGACCGGCTTGCACGGATCGTCGAGCCGCGCGCGCGAGGTCTGGATGCGCCGTGCGATCGTCGTGAGCGCGTGGCGCTGGCCGATCACGCGTTCGTCGAGGATGTCGGCGAGCCTGAGCACGGTGCCGATCTCGTCGCGCATCATCCGGCCGACGGGAATGCCGGTCCAGTCCGCGACCACGCCCGCGACGGCGCCTTCGTCCACGCTCGACAGCACGAGCGGCGTTTCACCCTGAAGCCACGCGAGGCGCGACTGGCAATCGCGCAGTTCGGCGAGCAGCGCGGCGCGCGCTTCACCGTGGTCTTCTTCATGCGCTTCGCCTTCGGGCTCGCGCAACTTTGCCCGCACGCCGAGCAGCGTTTCGACCAGCGCGCGTTCCTCCTGCCAGCGCACTTCGAGCGTGTCGAGCGCCTGCTGCTGCTGCGCGATCTCATCGCTCAATTCCAGCGCGCGGGCGCTGCGCTCCACGCCGACGCTGCGTTCCCGCTCGACGATGGCCGCCTCGATGCGCAAGCCCTCGATGCGCCGCTGCAGGTCTTCCACCGCTGCGGGCGTCGCATGCTGGCTCACCGCGACGCGCGCACAGGCGGTATCGATGAGACTCACGGCCTTGTCGGGCAACTGCCGCGCCGGAATGTAGCGGTGCGAGAGGCGCACGGCCGCTTCCATCGCCTCGTCGAGCAATTGCACGCGATGATGCGCCTCCAGCAACGGCGCGACGCCGCGCAACATGCCGAGCGCGCGGGCCTCGTCCGGCTCGGCGACCTGGATCGCCTGAAAGCGCCGCGTGAGCGCCGGATCTTTCTCGACGTACTTCTTGTATTCCGCCCAGGTCGTCGCGCCGATGGTCCGCAGGTTGCCGCGCGCGAGCGCCGGCTTGAGCAGATTGGCGGCGTCGCCGGTGCCCGCCGCGCCGCCCGCGCCCACGAGCATGTGAATCTCGTCGATGAACAGCACGATCGGACGCGGGCTCGCGATCACTTCGTCGATCACCTCGCGCAGTCGCTTCTCGAACTCGCCCTTCATCGCCGCGCCGGCTTGCAGCAGGCCGAGATCGAGCGCCCACAGCGTGACCTCCGCGAGCGAAGGCGGCACGTCGCCGCGCGCGAGGCGCTGCGCGAATCCCTCGACGACCGCCGTCTTGCCGACGCCCGCCTCGCCCGTCAGCAGCGGATTGTTCTGGCGGCGGCGCATCAGGATATCGACGATCTGGCGAATCTCCTCGTCGCGGCCCGTGACCGGATCGAGCTCGCCGCGCGCGGCCTTCGCGGTGAGATCGACGCCGTAACGCGTGAGCGCATCGAGCTTGACTGTCGCACGCGCGGCAACGGGCGCGCCGGGCGACGCGGCGGCCGCGTCGCTCGTGAAGGCTGTGCCGTCCTGCGCACGCATGCCGTTTTCGGCGCTGCCCTCGGTGATCGAGGCGAACGCGTCGCACAGATCGTCGAACTTGATGCGATTGAATTGCGGCGACATCGCCGACAGCACCGCGCGCTGACGCTTCGTGCTGAGCATCCCGATCAGCAGATAGCCGCTGCGCACCTGGGCGTCGCCGAACATGAGCGTCGCGTAGCTCCAGCCGCCTTCGATCGCCTCGATCACATGCTCCGAGAAATCCGACAGCGAAGCCGCGCCGCGCGGCAGTTGTTCGAGCGACAGCGTGAGATCGGCGGACAGGCGCGCGACGTCGATATCGAAATGCTCGACGATGCGCGCGAGATCGGTGTTCGCGTTCGGCAAGAGCACCGCGAACAGATGGTCGAGTTCGACATACGGGTTCTGCCGGTTGCGGCAGAAGACGGTCGCGTCGTGCATCGCGCGATGCACGAGCGGGTTGAGCTTGCCGAAGAGCGCCGCGCGCGTGATGTCAGCCATGACTCCTCCTCCGAATGCGTTGTGATGGGTTCGCCCTGTGTCCGGCGTTATCTTCACTAAGACGAAGCTTCCCGCCGCGGATTGGAATGCGCGCCGGGCAAGGGCACGCGCCGTTCCGCGTCGATGAGCGGACCGCGTGCGTCATAACGCGCCCGGGCGCCGCCATCGAAGAAGGTCGTCCAGCCGAGCTGCGCGCGCTGTCCGAGGCGAAGCGGCGGCACATGGTCGCGCCTGAGCACGAGCCGCACGTCCCACGCGAGTTCGCGATTCAGATACTGGCGAACGAGCGCGGTCATCACAGGCAGACGCGCGCCGCCGGGAAGCATCGATTCGAATTCGGCGAGCGAGAGCGGTCCCGCGACGACGCGAAAGCGAAACTGGCGCGCGAGCACGTGCGTGCCGAGCACGGCGCTCGCGCCAAGCCGCTGCTGCGCACCGAGCGTGAGCCGTTCATCGCGTGCGATGGGCAGACGCTCGCAGACGAACGGCTCGATCGCGAGCGGCACGCGCAGGCTATCGGCGAGAATCGCGTGAAGGCCTTCGAGCGGACGCGTTTCGCGGCCGAAGTGCATCGCGTGGCGCAGCTTGAGGTGATCGTGCGCGGCGTCGCGCTCGCGGCACGACGGATGCCCGATGCCGAACAGCGCGCCGACGAACGCGGCGAAGCGGTCGCTGCCCGCGCGGTCGAGACTCGCCGCCGGCTGCGCCTGCGCCTGCGCGCGATAGAACAGCAACGCGTAGCGATGCAGCAGCAGATCGAGAAAGCGCGTCAGCGACGGATCGTGGTCATGCAGAAGACGCTCGCGCGCGAATTCCGTCAGATGCAGGGGCAACGGTCCGTTTGGGCCGAGAAAGCCGAAGAAGTATTGCGACAACCTCGCGGGCGCGGGCGGGTTGCCATCGACGCTCGCGCCGCATTCGAGCGCGGCGATCGGCGCGGGAGCGAACGCAAGCGACGGCGTCTGCCCGATGCGCAGGGCCTCCAGCGCGGGCCGCGGCGCGAGGCCGAGGCGCGGGAAATCCGGGCTCAGCGCATCGACGCGTCGCAACACCTGGAAGAAGTGATGCCGGTGCGGTTCGCGCGCCACGTCGCGCAGATAGTCCGCGAGCTCGCGTTCGTGCGCGGGACGTGCGCCGGGCGCGTCGGCGCGCGGCGCGCTCAGATCGTCGGGCGGCCGCCGCATCGCGGGACACCTGCGTGAATCGTGCGTCCGTCCAGGTCGCGCACGGTGGTCTGAACGAAGGAATTGATCGACACGTAGCGCGCGAAAAACGAATCCAGCACGCGCGCCAGCACGTGCGCGCCCGCGCCGGCGAACGCGCTTCCATCGAACGTCAGCTCGATGGCGAGGCCGCGCCCGAACGTGATCGGCCCCGGCAGCGCGAGCCGCCGCACCACGGGCGCCGCACGCACGGCGCGCACGCCGTTCGCGTGTGCGGCGGCCTGGGCGTCGGCGGGCGCGACGTGCAGCATCAGGAGCGCGCGCAGGACGGCCGCGCCTTCTTCGGCGTTCGCATCGAGCAGAGACAGATAGTTGAGCGAGAGATGATCGACGAGCCGCCAGCCGTCCTGCGCGTCGAGCACGGCGGGAATCGGGCGCGACGGGCCGCTGACGCGGCGGATCGCGCGCACGGGCGCGGCCAGATCGAGCGTGAAGTCGCCGCCGTTCGCGCCGCCGAGCGGCATGGCGAGCGGCAGGTCGCGGTTCGTGCAGAGCGTGTCGAAGGAAAGCTGGCGCAGACTGCGCGGCCAGGGCGCCTGCCGCGCATCGACGATCGATACGTACACCTCGCTCGCCACGTATCCGGTATCGATGCCGCCCGCGCGGCGCACGCCCTCCGGCACGCGCGAAGCGTGCGCGCCGGGTGCGCCGCCCGGCGCGCGCGGCATCCGCTCGCTCGTGAAATACGCGGCGTCTTCCGTGCGGGCGTCATGGAACGCGGCATAGAAAGGCGCGAAGACGTGCTCGGTCGCGTCGCCGCCGTAGCCGCGCACGCCGGTCACCGAATGCACTTCGAAATCGAGCGGGCGCGAGCGGTCGGGCACGACCTGAAAATCCACCGACTGATCCGACACGATCGCGCGCGCCGCCTGCTTCGGGAACAGATTGACGGCGCTCACGCAATTGAGCAGCACGTGCTCGCGCGAGACGGCGTGCTCCAGCGTCGGATCGGCCCGGCCGACGAGCACGTTGATCTCGAACTCGCGCCCGGCGATGCGCGGCAGCGCGCGCGCGAGCCCTTCGATGCGCGCGAAGCGAAAACGCTGCGCGAACGCGAAGTATTCGCGCAGATGCCGGTAGCCGCGCAAGCCCTGCGCGGTGACGGGCAGAAGCGCTTCGTCGTCGTCGAATCCGGGATGCGAGACCGCGCTCGCGGGCAGCGTGAAGAGCGCGTGCGGCGCGCGCCCCGGCGCGCCCACGGTCAGCGCCAGCGCGTGCGACAACACGGCTTCGTGCAGACGCCACGCCGAGGTCTCGTCGCCGCCGAAGAAGAGCGTGAGCGCGTCGAGCTTCAGCGCTGCGACGCTCAATCCTTCGGGCACGGACAGCCGCAGCCGCAGCACGCCGCGCACGCGGTTCGCGAACGGCGCGAGCGCGGCCACGCCCGCGAGCGGCAGATCGGCGGCGCGCGGCAGCCATGCGGCGTCGATCACGTCGAGCGGCCACAGCGTCAGCGCGGAACCGGTGCGGAACACACAGGCGGTCTTCGTGCCGAGCGCATCCTTCGAGGACAGCGCCGCGCCTCGCGGCACGGTGAACCCGCCCGCGAGGTTCGGGTCGGCCATGTCGGGCTGCAATTGCGCGACGAGCATCGCGGGCGTCGGCGCGAGCGCCTGCGGCATGAGCGTCTGCATCATGCGCTGCGTGAAGCGCGGAAACTCTTCTTCGAGCCGCAACTGCACGCGCGCCGCAAGAAACGCGCTGCCTTCGAGAAGACGTTCGACGTAAGGGTCCGCGACTTCGCTGTTGCCGTCGCGGCCGAGTGCCAGCCGGCCCGCGATCTTCGGGAAATCGCGCGCGAACTCCGCGCCCATCTCGTGCAGATAGCGCAGCTCGGTTTCGTAGTGCCGCACGAGCCTCGGGTCCATTGTGTCAGGCTCCCGCTTCGTCGACGGTCACGCCGCCGTCTTCAAGATCGATCTGCGCGCGCAGCACGACTTCGAGCGGCGCCGGGCGAAACCACAGCAACGCGCGGATCACGAACGCGATCTGATTCAGCGAATCGCGCATGTCGCGGCTGCCCGCGGGCTCGATCTCGATCGACGCGGGCAGGATGCGCGGCTCGAAGCGCGTGATGGCCTGGCGTAGCGACGCCTGCAGGCGGGGCATGTCGACGCTCGCGGAAAACCCGCCGACGATGCACGGCAGGCCGTAATTCAGTACGGAATCGCTCGCATGGGGATGGCGCTTCGCATCGATGCCACGCGGCTGGCCCACCGTGTTGAAGAGCCAGCGCAATTCGCGCAGCACCGACTGACGAAGCCCTTCGTCCGATATGAAGCGCGCCTCGAGCGATTCGCTTTTCTGCTGCGGATGCTCGTCCGTCAGACGGTCGAGGAGCGAGGGTTGAAGGCGCGCGCCGCGCGTCGATTCGTTCATGTCACGAGTCCCGTGTGCAAAGCGATGCGACGCCGCCGCGCGGCGCCTGCTCGCAAGAGAACGAACGATCCCCGCACGCTTTGAAGCGCTCGCTCGCGTCTTCGATTTGTCGCCGCTTTCAAAAATCGCGCACACACGCTCGTCTTGCCGATGCAGTACCCCCTGACTTTGAAGCGGAGTCCTCCATGGCAAACGATATCTATCTGAAGATCGACGGCGTCGAAGGCGAATGCAATCACGCCAACGCCGAGAAGCAGATCCAGCTGCTCAGCTGGAAATGCGGCGTGAGCAATGCGTCGAGCGCCGGCGACAACGGCGGCCACGGCGTCGGCAAGGCCGAGCCCCATCTTCTCGAATTCACGCATCTCTACGACAAGGCCGCACCCGTGCTGATGCGTCATTGCGCGTCCGGAAAGCATCTGGCGAGCGTGAAGCTCAGCGTGTGCAAGGCGGGCGGCGAGCAGAAAGAGTATCTGTCCATCACGCTCAAGAACGCCTTCGTGACGCATGTCTCGCACGAATGCCTCCCGGACAAGACCATCGGCATCGTGCGCCTCGCCTATGAGGAGATCGAGCACGAGTACAAGCCGCAGGACAAGGAAGGCAATCCGCAGGGGGCCATCAAGGCCGGGTGGAACATCACCACGACCAAGACGCACTGAAGCACGCGGCCCGACTCGTCACGACGTCACGGAGGTTTGCGCATGGCACCCGCTACGATGAGCATCGACACGCCGCTCGGAGAAGACCTGCTGTTCCACACGCTGCGCGGCACGGTCGAGCTGGGCCGTCTCACGCGTTACGACGTGATCCTGCTGTCGCCGCGCGGCGACATCGGACTGTGCGACATGCTCGGCAAGCGCGTGACCGTGCGCATCGCGCTCGCGAACGGCGGCGTGCGCGCGATGCCGGGCTATGTCGTCACCTTCCGGCAATGCGGCATGCGCGGGCGGCTGCACGCTTATCGGGCGTGCATCCGCCCGTGGCTGTGGTTTCTCACGCGGCGCACCAACTGCCGCATCTTCCAGAACATGACGGTGCAGGACATCGTGAAGGCGGTCTTCGCCGACTCGATGTACCAGAAGCTCGAGCACGGCGAGATCCGCTGGCAGGCGAGCACGCGCACGCATCCGGCGCGCGAATACTGCGTGCAGTACCGCGAGTCCGATTTCGATTTCATCAGCCGGCTGCTCGAGGACGAGGGCATCTATTACTGGTTCCAGGAGCGCGACGGCGAGGAAGCGCTGATCTTCAGCGACAGCCCGGCCGCGCACGAACCCGCGCCCGGCTACGAGAAGCTGCCGTACCGGGCGTCGCTCACGGGCGTGCCGTACATGGAGTACGTGACGGAGTGGGAGACGCATTACGCGGTCGAGACGCGCAACTTCGCGATGACCGACTATGACTTCCTGAATCCGTCGCGTCCGCTGCTCAAGCAGACCGTGAAGGAGATGCCGGGCTTCGACGATTTCGCCGATCTCGAGCAGTTCGACTACCCCGGCGGCTATGCCGATCCCGATTACGGCGAGAGCCGTGCCCGCACGCGCGGCGACGAATCGTGCGACGCGGAGGATGTCGGACCCGACTGGCATCGCGTGGACGGTTTCACGAATGCGCGCGGCCTGCAGGTGGGCGCGCTGTTGACGCTGGAGGATCATCCGCGCGAGGACCAGAACATTCAGTACCTCGTCACGCGGGCGGTCTTCGAGATCGACTACACCGATTACGAAAGTCTCGACCCGGAGCACGAGACGCGCTTCGAATGCCGCTTTTGCGCCATCGATGCGAAACGCGCCTTCGCGCCCGCGCGCATCACGGGGAAGTCGGCGGTGCGCGGGCCGCAGACGGCGGTCGTGGTCGGCCCGAAGACCGATGAAATCTACACGGACAAGTATGGCCGCGTGAAGGTCCAGTTCTTCTGGGACCGCGTGGGCAAGTCCGACGAGAACAGCTCGTGCTGGATTCGCGTGAGTCATCCGTGGGCCGGCAAGAACTGGGGCATGGTGGCGATACCGCGCATCGGGCAGGAGGTGATCGTCGATTTTCTGGAGGGCGATCCGGACCGGCCGATCATCGTCGGGCGGCTGTACAACGCGGAGCAGATGCCGCCGTACGAGCTGCCGTCGAACATGACGCAGTGGGGCGTGAAAAGCCGGTCGACGACCGGCGGCACCGGCGCGCACTGCAACGAGCTGCGCTTCGAGGACAAGAAAGGCCACGAGCAGTTGACGATCCACGCCGAGCGCGATCACAGCCTCGAAGTGGAAGCGAGCGAAACGCATTCGGTGGGCTACGACCGCAGCAAGACCATCGGTCACGACGAAACCGCGCACGTCAAGCATGACCGCAACGCGACCGTCGACAACAACGAATCCACGACGATCAAGGGCACGCGCACCGAAAACGTGACCGGCGACGAGACGCTCTCGTTCGGCGCGAACCGCATCACGACGATCAAGAGCGACGAGACCGTGAAGATCTCCGGCAACCGCCACGAAGAGGTGACGGGCACGGAGAACGTGACGATCACCGGCGACCGCGCCGTGCAGGTGACCGGCTTCAAGCGCGAGGTCGTATCGAAGAGCAAGGAAGAGACGATCTCGCAGGGCAAGGCGCTCAAGGTCGGCAAGGACTACGACCTGAATGTGGACGGCGCGCACAACGTGACCGTGCTCGGGCTTCAGAAGGAGCAGATAAACGGCGACCATACGTGGACCATCGGCGGCGCCCAGCACGTGACGATCACGCAGGGCCAGACGATCGGCGTCGGCCAGTCGATCGAGATCACGGCGGGCACGTCGATCAAGCTCAAGTGCGGCAAGTCGTCGATCGAGATGGACAACGAAGGGAACATCACGATCAACGGCGAGAACGTGACGTCGAAGGGCGCGAAATCGCACACCATCAAGGGATTGATGGTGAGTTCGTCGGCGACCGCGAAGAACACGGTGGAAGGCACCGTGCTCATGCTCAATCCGTGAGCGGCGAGGTGCTTTCGTCATGCAGCCCTACACGCCCACGAATGCGGTCGAGCGCCGTCTGCTGAAAGCGCACGCCGACTGGCTCACCTTCATGCGCAACCGCGACGCGCGCCTTTTGCTCTGGCAGACGAGCGAGCCCGACCGCGATCTCGTCAGCACCTACTTCAACGCGGGCGAACAGATGTCGTGCGCGGTGCTGCGTCTTCATGCGCCGTTCGATTCGCCGTCGCGATACGGCGACGCGCTGGCGGCGGAGATCGTCGCGTTCTACGAAGCGCGCCGCGACGGCAGCGAGAAAAGCGGCATCGTCATGGACTGGCGGCCGCCCGTCCGGCAGCGCGGCCAGCGCGACTCCGGCGTGGGTCATCTGCTGCGCACGATCGGCAGCCTGATGAACCATCATCCGGACTTTTTCTTCGTCGTGGTGCTGGTGTTCGAGCCGTCCGAAATGAAGGATGCGAAGGCGTTCGCCGCGTGGCTCGCGACGCTGCTCGATGAAGCGCGCGCGGACCCGTCGCTCGCGCGAAGAATGCGCTACGCGACGCACGTGGAGGACGAAGCGCCGTTCGCCGCGCTCGTGAAGCAACGCGGCCGGGCGGTGCAGGTCATTCACGGTCAGTATCACATGCAGGCCGTGCCGCGCGAGCTGGTCGCGGAGTCGGGCGAGCGCGGGCCGGGCGGACAGTTCCGGCGTCTGTTCGTCGAGCTGTCGGAAACGCTCGCGCTCGACGATCCTGCGCGGCTCGCGCGTCTTCGCGGCGCGGCGCTTTCAGTGGCGCAGAAGGCGCAGTGGTTCGATCAGTGCGTGGTCGTCGATCTGCTCGCGGGCTCGGCGTATCTCAAATGGCGCGATTACGGCAACGCGCTGGCGGCGTACCGCGGCGCGTTCGCGAGCAGCGCGAAGGCGATCGAGGCGGGCCAGCCCGCCGGCGACAAACTCGCGGCCAATGCGCTGTTCGGCGAGGCGAGCGTGCATCTGATGCGCAACGAGCCGCTCAAGGCCGTGCCCTGCTACGAGTGCGCCGCGGCGCATTGCCGGGCCGCGCAGGACGCGATCCTGACCGTGGAGGCGTGGCGGATGCACGCGTGGTGTCTCGACCGCGCGCGCTGGCGCGAGCCCGCGATCGATTCGGGCTTTCGGGCGCTTGCCGCCGCGCAGGGCATCGATGCGCCGTTGCGCGCGCGCACCAGCGCGAGCGTCGTCGCGCAGTGGATGCTGGAGCGCGTCGGCCTGCTGCACGAGCGGCGCGACGCGCTCGCGGCGCAACTGCACGCGCTGTTCGGCCCGCGCTGGCGCGAGATCCTGAGCGTGCCGTGCGGCGTGAAGGAGGCTGAACCTTTGGGCGTGTCGAGCGCGCAGGCGGAGCCGCAATGAGCCTGCCCGCCGCGAAGCATTTCGATCCCGTGGTCGGCATCGACGTGCACATGGTCAATCTGCCGCCGTCGCCCGCGCCGGTGCCGCTGCCGCATCCCCATGTGGGCTTCATCCTCGATCTCGACGAATATTCCAACGCGGCCAAGGCTGCGATGGGCGCGATCGAGGCGGCGCTCAAGGAAGCGGCGATGGAAGCCGTGCTCGCCGAGTGCCCGCTCGCGCAGCAGGCGATGGGCGCGGCCGCCGGCGCGATGGACAAGGTGATGAAGAACCCGGTCGTCGCGGCGGCGATGAAGATCAAGGGCGCGGTCGACGCGGTCAACGAGAAGATCAACGCGCTGAAGGACATGGTCGGCGCGAACGCGGGCGCGGGCGGCGGCGGTCGGCCGATCCTCGTGAACGGGATGATGCGCACGACCATCGGCACGCACACATATCACATGCCGGGCCTGCATTTTCCGATGGGTGCGGGCTTCGGCGGCGTCGATGCGAAGATTCCGTCGCACGACTCCGAAGCGTTCATGGGCAGCAAGACGGTGCTGGCCAACAACGATCCGATGTCGTTCGCGGCGCTGCCCGCGTTGTCGTGCTCGTTCGTCGGCATGAAACCGACCGACAAGAAGGGCTCGCACGCGAAGCGGGATTATCTCTCGCTGCCGACCTCGGTGATGCTGCCGATTCCGGCCGGACGTCCGGTGCTCGTCGGCGGTCCGCCGATGTTCAACATGGCGGCCGTCGCGAAGGCGCTGTTCATGGCGTTTCGCGGCTCGAAGCTCGCCAAGGCGTTGTTCAAGAAGTTTCCGTCGGGCTTCATCAAGTGCGTGATCTTCGATGCGGAGCCGGTGAATTCGGTGACCGGTGAAGTCGTCGTGCAGCAAAGCGATTTCACGGTGGCGGGGCGCTTGCCGCTCGTGTGGGACCGCTATTACGCCAGTCACGATTCGTTCTGCGGGATCGCGGGACAGGGCTGGCAGACCCCGGCGGATACGCGGCTGGAGCTTGCGATCGTCGAGGGCGATGTCGTCGCGTATGCGGCTTTTTGCGATCAACTGACCGCGTTCGCCGAATTGCCCGCGCAGCCGGGATGGGACGCGCGCGTGTACGACTGGCAGAACGGACACGCGCTGTATCGCGACGGCGACGATCTCGTGTTGCGCACGAAGGAGAGCGTCGAGTATCGCTATCCGCTGCCGCGGACGTGGAAGGAGGAAACGGAGTTTCTTTCGCCGCACGCGCGGCTGGTGCTGCGGCTTTCGCGTTATAGCGATCTGAATGGGAACGCGTGGCAGTTCGAACGCGCGCCGGATGGGACGATGATTCGCGCGGTGGAATCGTCGGTGGGCGAGGCGACCGGGCGGGTGCTCGTGTGCGAGGCGGGGCGTTTCACGCTGCTCGATGCGCAGGGCGTGAGTCATCCGCTCGTGCGCTATGAGCAGGATGCGGCGCGCAATCTCATCGCGGTATTCGATGCGCTGGATAAGCCGTACTGCTTTGGGTACGCGGCGAGCGGAAACATGGTCCGGCACACGGATCGCAACGGGCTTTCGTTCTTTTACAGCCATCGGTTGCATGAGGATGGAGTGTGGCGCGTGGATCACGCGTGGGGCGATCATGGGCTGTTCGATTATCGTTTCGTCTATGACGTCGATCGGCTGGAGACGCGGCTGACAAATTCGCTCGGGCACACAACGGTGCTGCAGTACGACGAACGGGGATTGCCGGTTGCGCGGATCGGACCGCTTGGTGATGTCTATAGTTATCAGTACGACGAACAATGTCGGACGAAGGCGGAGGTCGATCCGGCGGGGAATGTGACGGCGTGGGATTTCGATGTGCTCGGGAATCTGGTTGCGGTGACGCGGGCGGACCAGAGCGTGGTGGCGACGCGGTATGACGAAGATTCGAGGCCGGTTTGTGTCGTCGATCCGGAAGGCGGGAAGTGGCGGCAGGAGTGGGATGAGCGCGGCAATCTGGTTGCACGGACGACGCCGATGGGCGTGCGCAGGCGGTATCGCTATGACGAACGCGGGCAGCTCGTCTGCGTGATCGACGCGGCGGGGCAGGAAACGCAGCTCGACTATGACGCGCTCGGGTTCGTCGTGCGTCTCACGAACCCTGTCGGCGGCACGACGCGCTTCGAAAATGACACGCGCGGCAATCTGCTGCGCGAGATCAACGCGAACGGTGAGCGCAGCGAGTTTCGCCACGATGCGAAGAACCGGATCGTCTCGGCCGCATATCCGTGCGAGCGCACCATCCGTTGCGAATACGACGCCGAGCGCGCGCTCACACGCTATATCGATGAACTGGGCCGCGAGACGCGCTACGAGTATTTCGGGCAGGGACGAGTCAGCGCGTGCATCGATCCGGACGGAAGCCGGGTGCGTTTTCGCTACGACACGGAAGAGCAGCTCATGGCTGTCGTGAACCAGCGGGGCGAGCAATGGCGCTTCACGCGCGACGCCGGCGGGCGGGTGGTCGAAGAAGTCGATTACTGGGGACGGGCGCGGCGCTTCGAGTACGACATCGCGGGACGAATGACGCGCGCCGTCGATCCGTTCGGGCAGGTGCTCGCGTACAGCCGCGACCCGCTCGGGCGCATCGTCGAGCGGCGTGCCGGCGACAGCGAGCGGGAGTGTTATGCGTATAACGCGCGCGGCCACCTCGTCGAGGCACGCAATCCGTTCAGCTTCGTTCAGCGCGACTACGACGCGGACGGGCGGCTCGTTCGCGAAGCGCAACGGCAGCAGGGCGGCGAAGGCACGCTCGCCTACGGGTACGACGCGGCGGGGAGGCTCGCGTCGCAGACGCAGTCATGGCGCCATGCGGGCGAGGAGAAGGCCGCGTTCTCACAGACACATCGCTTCTCATATGACGTGCGCGGCTGGCTCACGAGTCAGCAGGTGGGCGAACACGAGCCCTTGCGATTCACGCTCGATCCGATGGGACGCATCACGGCGCAGCGCGTCAACGAGCAACTCGTGTATCGCTATGACTTCGACGCGGCCGGGCGGCTCGCGCGCCACGAAACCGAACTCGACGGCAGCGCCGCCGACAGCACCGATTATCGCTACGACGCGGCGAGCAATCTCACGCAGCGGCGCGATAGCCGCATGGGCACGGACGCATATCGCTTCGACCCGCTCGGGCGGATCGTTGCGCATATGGATCCGGTGGGCAACGTCCGGCGCTTCATTCACGACCGGGCGGGCGACCGGTTCGCAGTCGTGCGCGAGGACGACGACGGCCGCACCCTCCGGCACCACGACGGAACCGTGCTGCGGACCGATCGCGCAGGACGGACCGTCACGAGACGAACGCCGGAAGGCGCGCAGCAGGACATGGAGTGGGATGCGTTCGGCCGGCTGCGCCGCCTCGTCAACGAGAAGGGCGAGCGCTGGGAGTATCTCTACGACGCGTTGAGCCGACGCCTTTGCAAGGGCCGCGAGGACGAAGCGAAGCGGACATGGTTCGTGTGGGACGCGGACGCGCTCGCCGGCGAGGTATCGGGCGGCGGGACGGAAGAGACGTGCGCCCGGTTGTTCGCGTATCGGCTGTGGAGCTTCAGGCCGATCGCGATGGAAGTGATGGGGGGATCCGGAAGAACGTCGATCTTCCATTACCAGAACGATCCGAACGGCGCGCCCGTCAGGCTCAGGTCGAACGAAGGACACGTTGTCTGGGAAGGGCATTACGACGTGACTGGCGCCGTCGATCTCACCGGTGCAAGTGTGGTCGAACAGCCAATCCGCTACCAGGGTCAGTACTTCGATCGCGAGTCCGGGCTACATTACAACCGATATCGATACTACGATCCCACGACTGCGCGATTCATCAGCCAGGACCCGATCGGCCTGACCGGCGGATTGAACCTCTACGCGTATGCGCCCAATGGGCTGACGCTGATTGATCCGCGTGGGTTGAGCTTTCTCGACGACGCGATCGACAATGGGCATAGCGTGCCGTCCGATATGACCCGACCCCACGGGCACCATATCGTCTTTAAAGGAGATTTCGACAACGTGCCGGACATGAAAGCCGCACTCGACAGAAGCAAGGACGTGCTAAAGGGCTACGGCATCGGCGTAATGGATCCTGCAAACCTGATGGTCGCGAATAACGGGAAAGATGTTCACACGATTGATAACGCCGAGAAGGTGGCTGATGCATTAGAAAAGGAACACGGAATAGTGCAACAGCGGCGGAAGGACGGCCAGTTGACGGAGGCGGAAGCCAAGAAGGAAATGGAATGCAAACTTCAGAAAATCGGCAAGGACGTCTTTGGAAATTACAGGTGACGATATGACAGGTCTATTTCGATCCATACAGGAATCGTTCCTCGATGCGGTTCGCTCAGATTATCTGGAACTCGCGAAGATGGCTGGTTCTGAGAAGATCTATGCCGTCGCGCTGGTGACGGATACCTGGATCGACTCCGTCTATCTGGGGCTCAACACGGAAGCCGCAGCAAACGCGCGCATGGCGTTCTACCGGAATAAGGGAAAAACCAATGAAGAGGGATACAGGGCGGCTGTATGGTGGGCCCCGGCGGAGTGGGGCTACAGCAACGACGATCTGACCGATTCGAAAATCAGCGGCATCAATCCCATTTTGCGCGACAAGGGAGAACTGACTCATGAGCTTGCAAACGAATTCTTCGAGGTGGTGCTGGACATATTCCGGACGCTGGATCAAGAGGGTCTGTTTTCAGGAAACTCGAAAGAGCGGGACATCACCCTGTTTATCTCTATTTCCGACGACGAACGAACTGAGGCCGTCGAAAATCATTCGGCGAAGCTACTCAATTCGAAGAACCTTGTCGAAGTCTTTCTAAACCGGTATAGACATGCGTGAACCGATTTCCGCGATGTCGTCCAGGCCTCGAACGATCGGCCGTTTTCATCGTTGGACACGCCTTCGCGCGTTGCGCAGGCCCGTGCTTGACTTTCGTTACCTCACCACCTACGTTAAAACAGACATAAAAACGCCCCACCGGCTCGACCTGTACCCCTTCCTCAGCCCGGTAAAAATGTCGCCTGATTCCTTTTCGCCGACCAACGGCGCTGCCTATTATCGCGGGAGGACATTAGATATCCGTATTACTCCGGGTGGCGCTTCTTAAAAAGAGCGCCGGTGCAGGTTGAAAGCGAAGCCCGATGGCTGATTACGCCGGATTATTGGCGGCCAAGCGATAAACCGGGCCTGCGCAGAAAAGTGAATAACAGATGCAGATTCAACCTGGCCTAGCCCCGACTGGCGCCGGCCCCGCGCCCGTGATGGACAAGATCGTCGTGGCCATCCACGGCATCGGGCCTGCGCTGCGAAGCGAATCCATCCGCGCGGCCGTGCATCGCTTCGGCGCGCTCGACGATCCGCCGCTACCGGTGCTGTCGCTCGGCTATTTCAACATCGGCAGCGTCGGGGAAGTGTGCGTCAGCCGCCTCGACGTGCCCAACAAAGATCCGCTCGCGCGCCTGGGCTTCGCCGAAGTCTACTGGGCCGACGTGCCGCGCGATCTCGTGAAGCAGGACGATACGCTCGAGGAAAGCAAGGCCTGGGGCCGGACCGTCCTCAGCCGCGTGCGCGCGCTCTACGCGCGCGTCGAACAGGAAGCGAAGCGTTCCGGCTGGAAGGCGCAACTCACGCCGAAGGACTTCTCGCAGGTCGCGGGCGTCATCGAAGAGGAGATCGAGACTTTCGCCGTGCTGGAAAAGCTGCTGTACCTGCCGTCGCAACTCGGCCTGCTCGACTTCAAACTGCCCGACCTGCTGCGCGATTACTACAGCGACGTTCAACTCATCGCCGAATTCCAGTACTACCGTCAGGTGATCCTGTTTCGCTTTCACAAGGCGATGCAGACGATCATCGAATGGTTCCACGCCACCTATCCCGGCATCAGCCGCGATCCCGAGATTCATATCGTCGCGCATAGCGAGGGCAGCATCATCGCGTTTCTGGCGCTGCTTCAGGCGCTCTCGTCCAGTGACGTGAAGAGTCCCGGCCCGCAGGCAACGACGATCTCCACCGACTGGATCACCTGCGTGCGCGGCTTCATGACCTTCGGCTCGCCGATCGACAAGCACATCCTGCTGTGGCCGAAGCTCTGGGACCCGATGGATCTCGCCTCGAAAGATTTCAGGCACCAGCGCGCCGACGCCCAGGTCGCCATGGTCGGCTCGCAACGCAATCATCCGCTCGTGCTGGAGAAGCCGATCAAGTGGCGCAACTACTACGATTACGGCGATCCGGTCGGCTTCGAACTGGACACGGCGCGCGAGTATCTGAAGGAGCACCAGTGCGGCGCATTCCAGTTCACGCAGCACGACGACTTCGGATTCAGCCGCTACTGGGTGCCGGGCGCGGCGCACGTCGACTACTGGAACGACGACGCCGTGTTCGCGCATTTCATCGATGACGTCGTGTTGCCCGAGACGCGCCCCAAATCGCAGCGGAAAGCCCCGCCGCCGCCGAGCCGGCGCATCGTCGGCATCGTCAGCACGGCCATTCCGTATGTGATCGCGTACCTTACGCAGTTCTTCGCCGTCTTCCTGATCTTCAAGGCGACGCTCGCGACATTCGACTTTCTGGACGACGAGACCTATCGGGGCATCGTGCGCTCCGTGCTCTGCCTGAGCGTGCTTCTGGCGGGCGTCACCGTATCGGGCCGGCTGCCGCGTCTCGTCAAATGGACGAACCCGCGATGGTGGGTCCTCGCGCTGGTCGCGTTCGTGTGCGGCGCGCTGCCGTGCCTGTATTACCTGGACCCGGAGGTCTCGAACTTTCTCGTCGATCCGATTGCGCGATTCCGGATCGGCCGCGAGTTCGGCCTGCTCGCGGAGAAGCTGTGCGTGCCCGAAGGCAACCTCCTGCTCGTGGCGATCGCGGCGCTCGTCAGCCTGTCGGGCTGGATCGCGCCGCGCAGGCCGGTGCTCGGCGGCTGGATGCTGGTCGGCAGCGCGACGGTCCTGCTCGCCGGCGGCATCGTCTGGCGTTTCATGGACGCGGACGCGCAGACGCCGATCTGGCCGATGGTGCTCGCGGGCTTCTTCTTTCTGTATCTGTGGCGGCTCGGCGTGCTGATTTTCGATCTGGCTTTCATCTGGCATCGCTACATTCGTCATTCAGTGGCGCTCAAGGCGATGCACGCATGGCGCGGCAGACGGGACGCCGCGCCGCGCCGCTGGCGAATGTTCCGGTCGCGCGCGTGAGCGGCGAGGCATCATTTTCGGTCGATGTGGCTTTCGGAGGAGTGCAAAGTGAATGCAATTCGAATCGCCGGCGCGTTTGCCGTGGCCCTGTGCCTGTCCACCGTGAGTCACGCCCAGTCGGCGGGAACCTTCTTCGCCACGGCGGGCTGGTTCCATCTCGCGCCGCAGGACAGCAGCGATCCGCTCAAGATCACGTCGGTCGGCGGCAACCCGGTCAACATCACCGTGCCGAATACGGGCGCGGGCGTGTCGAGCGCCGATACCGCCGGCTTCACCGTCGGCTACTTCATTACCGACCACATCGCGGCGGAATTCGAGTTCGGCATACCGCCCGAGTTCGACGTGAACGGCACCGGATTGCTGTCGAAATACGGCAAGCTCGGCACCATCCGCGAATGGAGCCCGGCGCTCATTTTCAAGTACTTTTTTCTCCCGCCGCAGTCGAAGTTCAGACCGTATGTCGGCATCGGCGTGACGCGGACCTCCTTCAGCAACGCGAAGATTACGAACAGCGATTTCGAGGCGAACGCGCTTGGCGGCCCGACGTCGGCCGAAGCGAGCACGGTCTGGTCGCCGGTGTTCAACGTCGGCCTTACGTATGCATTTTCGGAACACTGGTTCGCGGGCTTCTCGGTGTCGTTCATCCCGCAAAGCACGACGGGCACATTCACAACGCAGTCGCAGACGCCCGTCGGCACGCTGACGCGCAAGGCCGAGTCGAAAATTACGCTCAATCCGATCATCACCTATTTGCGCGTCGGCTACCGGTTCTGAGCGGGCGTTCGGCGGATTGTCTTGTTCGCGGCTTTGTAATAATCTGAAACGGACGATGAGAAGAATCGGCGCACGCTGATCCCGGTAGTCAGAAGGGCTAACGAGTCTCGTTCAGAAGGATGGAGGGCTCCTTGCGCGCTGATCGAATCATGGCCGCGTCCTGCGGCGGCAGGCGCGCCGCGCCGGATGGAGCATCTCCGTGAGATGCGCCTGGTGCGGCGGCGCCGTGACCGCGGTCGGGTGCGATTGCACCCCCGCGCTGCGCCGCGCCGCGCGTGCGCGTTGCGCGTGCTGTGGCGCGGCGCGACCGCGCCAGGCCCGTTTCTGTCCGCAGTGCGGCGCGAGCTATGTCGCGGGCACGGTGTCGGACGCCGCCATCGAGCGCCGCCAGATCACCTTCGTCTTCTGCGATCTGATCGGATCGACCGCGCTGTCGGACGAACTCGATCCCGAGGACTACCGACAAGTGCTGCTGGCGTATCGCGGCGCCGTCAACCGGAGCATGACGCAGTTCGGCGGGCGCGTGGAGCGCTATCGGGGCGACGGCACGCTCGTCTATTTCGGCTATCCGGAAGCGCACGAGGACGATGCTGAACGCGCCGTCCACGCCGCGCTCAAGACGGTCGAAGCGATCCGCGCGATCAGTCTCGCGAGCCTGCCGCAGCTCGGCGTGCGCGTGGGCGTGTCGACCGGGCTCGTGGTCGTCGCGGAAGTGGAGGAGTCGGAGGAGCCGGCGGCGATGGGCGACGCGCCCAACATTGCGTCCCGGCTGCAAGGTCAGGCCGAAGCGAATGCCGTGATCGTCGACGACGCCACCCGGCGCCTCGCGGGCGATCTCTTCGATTTCCGCGATCTCGGCCTGCTCGCAATCAAGGGTCTCGCCGCGCCGATGCGCGCCTGGCGCGTGGCCGGCGCGATTCCCGTGGCGAGCCGCTTCGAGGCGCGCGGCAACCCGCAGCTCTCGCCGATGCTCGGGCGCGACGACGAGCACCGCACGCTGTCGCAGCTCTGGCAGCAGGCGCGCGCGGGGCGCGGGCAGATCGCGGTCGTCACGGGCGATGCGGGCATCGGCAAGTCGCGTCTCGCCGCGGCGTTGCTCGACGAAGCCCGTTCGGAGCAGTCAGGCGTCTATCGCTACTTTTGCTCGCCGTATCGGCAGGGCTCGCCGCTGCATCCGTGCATCCAGCAGCTCGAACACGCGGCCGGTTTCGCTGCGTCGGATTCCGTCGATGACAAACTCGCGAAGTTCGACGCGGTGCTCGCGGATCTCTCCGCGGAAGATCGCGCACTGATCGCGGACATGCTGAATCTGCCGGGGCGCGAAGTCGCCGCCGTCAAGGCGCTCAGCCCGAGCGCGAAGCGCCGCCGGACCATGCAGGCGCTGGTGGCATGGCTCGGGCGCTCGGCGACGCATCTTCCGGCGCTCATCGTGTTCGAGGACGTGCAGTGGATCGACGATAGCTCGCGCGAACTCGTGCTGATGGTTGCCGAGATGGCGCCGCGCATGCCGGTCATGTTGCTCGTGCTGATGCGACCCGGCAGCTTCACCGACTTCGACAATCATCCGAGCGTCACGCGTCTCTTTCTCGGTCCCTTGCCGGCGTCGCTCGGCGCCGAACTGGTGCGTCACGTCGCGGCCGGCCAGCCGTTGCCCGCCGAAACAATCCGGAACATCGTGCTGCGCACCGACGGCATTCCGCTGTTTCTGGAAGAAGTGACGCGCGCGACCGTGGAAGGTGCGGCGCGGCCGGATGCCGCCGTCGGCAGTCTCGAAGGCAAGCCCTTGCCGATGCTGCTGCGCGCGTCGCTGCAATCGCGCCTGAACCGGCTGGGCGCCGCGCGCGACGTGCTCGAAGCGGCGGCTGTGATCGGGCGCGACTTCTCGGTGCATCTGCTCGAACTCGTCGTCCGGCCCGGCAAGGATCTCGGCCCGGCGCTCGACCGGCTGGTGGAGTTCGGCATCGTGCTGCGGCGCGCGGCGTCCGAGCCCGCCTACACGTTCAAGCACGCGCTGATCCGCGACGCAGCCTACGAGATCATCGGCCGCGACACGCGCCGTGCGCTGCACGAGCGGATCGCGGGCGCGCTGGAAGGGCATTTCGCGGATGCGGTCGCCAATCAGCCCGAGATTCTCGCGTGGCATTACACGGAGGCGCGCATCGTCGAGAAGGCGGTGGTCCAGTGGCTCGCGGCGGGCCGCAGCGCGCTGCGCCGCTCGGCGATGGTGGAAGCGCTGGAGCATCTGAATCGCGGCATCATGCTCGTCTCGACGACGGAGCGCTCGCCGTGGCGCCTGCAGAACGAGCTCGCGCTGACCATCTGCATCGGCATGGCGCAGATCGCCACGCAAGGCTATGCCGTCGCCGGCACCGGGGAGACGTTCGCCCGTGCGCGCGCGCTGTGCGAGATGCTCGGCGATCCGCCGCCCCTGCTCGCCGTGCTGCACGGTCTGTGGACCCATGCGCTCATGCGTGCCGATTTTCCGTCGGCGCAGGATCAGGCCGGGCAGATTCTCGCGCGCGGCGAGGCCAGGCAGGATCCGCTGTGGCGTCTCATGGGCCATCGCTTCAGCGGCGTGACGTGCCATCCGATGGGCCTTTTCGGCGACGCCATCCGCCAGCTCGAAACCGGCATCGCGCTCTACGATCCGGCGCAGCAGGCGCTGTATGCGTCGATGACGGTCGACGATCCCCGCGTCGTCATGCTGACCTACATGTCGTGGTCGCAGATGTGCGCGGGCCGGCTCGCCGAGGCGATCCGCAACAGCAGCGAGGCGGTCGCCGAGGGGCGGCGCATCGGGCACGTCTATACCCTCGCGCACGCGCTGGTGGGCGCGTCGTTCGTCGCGCTGACCGTGATCTCGCCGCAAGCCGGCCTCGCGCGGCTCGACGAACTGGCCGCCGCGATCGCGGACAGCGGTATCGCCTATTACCACGCGGTCGAGTCGATCTTCCGGGGCTACTGTCTCGCCGCGACCGGCGCGCGCGACGAAGCGCTCGCGGCGTTGACGAAGGGCATGGACGCGTATCGCGCGACCGAGACCGTGCTGTATCTGTCGGGCTTCCTGCGGATGTCGGCGGAGGCGCATGGCTGGGCCGGCGAAACCGACACGGCCATGCGTCTGCTCGACGAGTCCTTCGCGATCACGCGGGCGACCGGTCAGCGCTGGGACGAGGCGGAGCTTCATCGCGTGCATGGCGTGCTGCTGCGCGCGCGTGGCGACGAGGCCGCCGCGCGCGATGCGTTCCAGCGCGCCTGCGCGGCGGCGGTGGGGCAAGGCGCGAAGCTCTGGGAACTGCGCGCCCGCTGCGATCTGATGGAGCAGGGCGCGTACGCACCGGACGCCATGACCGACGCGGCGGATCAGCTCAGGCTGCTCGCCGCCTCGTTCGAGGATGCGCATGACCTTCCCGACTTGCGCCGCACCCGCGCGATTCTGGAAACCCGTGTGGGAGGTGCGTGCCACATCGCCAACCTGTGATCGATGACGGGAGCGGGCGGCGCACCAACGGCGCCCGCAATTGGACGTCGTTTGAAACAAGAAGGAAGTCAACATGCCCCACGTCGATTTCGAGTCCGGCGAAAGGAGCCCGAGTCTCTCGTCGCGGCGCCCGGCGCCGGTGCGCTACGTTCCACCGCTGCAGTATCTGCTCGGCGTGCTGCGCTATGTCTGGCCGATTCCGCATTGGGTCTTGCCGACTCCGCGTTTGCACCGCTTTGCAGCCGTCCTGTTGCGCGAGGACGTGGAGGAAGTGCTCTCGCGCCCGGACATCTTCACGGTGCCCTTCGCCGGGGAGATGAGGCGGCTCGCGGACGGATCGTGGCCCGGCACGCCGTTCATCCTCGGCATGGATGACGTGCGCGAGCACGACGAGCAGCTCGTCCGGCTGATGAATGTATTCAGGCTCGATGATGTCGGGATCGTCAGCGAGATCGCGCAAAGGCACGCCAGCCTGACCGTCGACGCGGTGAAGGGCGGCGAGCTCGACGCGATCGAGAAGCTCATCACGGACGTTCCGCTCGACATCTGCGTCGAGTATCTGGGCGTGCCGATCAAGGATCGCCGGTCTTTCACCGAAGCGCTCGTCGGTCTGAGCGGACATTTGTTCGGGCTGCCGCCGATCGAACAGAAACCCGACGTGGACGCGAAGGCGGACATCGTGCGCCAGGTGGTCGACGATGCGATCCACGCTGCGCGGCGCGCGGGGCCGAGCGAGTCGACCGTGATGGGCCGGCTCATGGGCGTGGAGCGACGCGACTCCGAGGTGCGCGCGTTTCTGCTCGGCCTGATCGTCGGTTTCGTGCCGACGACCACCATCGCGGGCGGCCATATCCTCGAGATGATGTTGCGCGCGGGCGGGATGCTCAGAATGACGCGCGCGGCGGCGCTCGAGGGCGACGAAGCCCTGCTCGGACAATGCCTCTTCGAGGCGCTGCGTTACATGCCGATCAATTGCGGGCCGTTTCGCCTCTGCGAGAAGGACTACGTCGTCGCCGCGAATTACTGGCGCAGGAAGCGCATCCGCGAGGGCACGTTCGTGCTCGCCTGCACGATGTCGGCCATGTTCGATTGCAGCCGGGTCCAGCAACCCTTCGTGTTCACGCCGGGCCGACCGAGCGTGGACCGGCTTCAGTTCGGGCTGGGCCTGCACTGGTGCGTCGGGGCGTTCATCGCGCAGGCGCAGCTCGTCCAGACCTTCAAGCCGCTCGTGATACAGCACGGGCTCGGACGCGCGCGAGGATCCGCCGGGCACCTGCGGCGCTGGCCGAAGTCCATCTTTCCTCAGCACCTCGTCGTCCGGATTCCGGGGAAATCGTCATGAGCTCGCCCGCGTTCATCAACGTCGTCATTCCGTTCGACCCGCTCAACGTCAATAACGTCAACCAGGCCATCGAGTTGCTGACCGAGAAAGCGCAGGGCAACTATCCGAAGCGCAACATCAGGAGATTGCTGACGAAGGTGCGCGGCCTGCACTTCATGAGCCTGAGCGTGATCGACACGCTGTGCCCGTCCGAATCCGACGTGGCCCAGAACCTCAAGCCCGTACGGCCGACCAACAAGGCGGCGCATCTGGTGATCGAGATCACGGCGGACTATGGATCGGAGGTGGTGCTCGCGGACCTCGTCGAGCATTTCTCCACGCCACTGAAAGCCGTGCTCGTCGCGGCCGACCCTGATATTTCTCGCGCCAACCTGCTGGATTATCTGCGCTCGTATGAGGTCAAGATCAGCGCGAAGTGGCGGTTCAGCGCGCTGGGCCAGGTGTTCAGCGGCTCGCCGGGCCTGACCGCCGATCGAATCAGGCGCGAGCGTGATCTCGCGAAGAAGCTGACCGATGTCATCGGACAGGAGCAGAACACACCGGGCTGGTATTCACTCTCGCCGCTGGAGCAGCTCGAGCAAGTGCGCCGCACGGTCTGGCGCTCCCTGGGGCAGCCGTGGAAGTGGGCGTTCAGGCCCGAAGTGGCCTTGCCGACCGAAGCCGATGAAGAGGTCGGGTCGCTGCTGAAAAATCCGAAGGCGCGCAAGGCGATCCTGCAGAGCTTTCACGCCATGGTCTGGCCGCTTTCGGTGCCGCTCGTGATCATCGGAATCGGCGCGGGCCTCTATTTCACGCCCGACATGCCGACGTTCGTGGCCGCGATGTGCACCGTGACCACGCTGTTCCTCGTGCTTCTGATTCTGGCGCTCGTGCTCGGTGTCTCGCTGTGGCGGCTCAACATACTCGGCGCGACCGATTTCGTCGATGAGCGCATCGTGTCGGCCGATCAGGGGAAACTGCTGCTCGCGAAAGAGAACTTCGGGCAGCAGAATCATATGTTGACGGTGTCGCGTCTCAAACCTGGCATTCTGCGCTGCCTGACTTTGCGTCTCGCGTTCATCGGCGTGGGGGCGGCGGGCGCCGTGAACCGGCTCGGCTTCCTCGGCAAGAACGGCGTCATTCATTCCGCGCGCTGGATGCGGCTGCCGTGCACCGATCAACTGGTGTTCTGGTCGAACTACGACGGCACATGGGAGTCGTATGTCGCCGACTTCATCGCCGATGCGCCCGAGGGCGTCACGGGCATCTGGAGCAACTGCATCGGCTTTCCGAGGACGCGGGGGATCATCAGCGACGGCGCGACCGACGGCGACCGAACGGTGCGCTGGGCGCGGCGGCAGCAGATTCCGACGCCGTTCTGGTACGCGGCCTACCGGAATCTGACCGCAGCGCGCATTCGCATCAATTCGCAGATTCACGAGGGCTTCGCGACTGCGGGAACGAATCAGGACAGCATCGACTGGTTCGCGCTGTTCGGGTCCACGCCGCGTCCGGCGCCGTCGTTGCAGGTCGCGCAGATCTCGACGCTCGCCTTCGGCGGCCTGTCGAGAATGCGCTGCGCGAGCGCCTTCGTGGTGTCGCTGTCGACGAACCACGCAAGCTGCAAGGCCTTTCTCGCGGCGCTGCACGGCCTGGCCGTCTATGGCGCGGCTCACAAGCAGATGAACAGCGCGCTGGTGCTCGGATTCTCGGCGGACGCGTTGGAACTGCTCGGCTTGCCGCACGAGGCCATCGAGACATTTCCGGTCGCGTTCAAGCAGGGCATGAGCACGCCGGACCGCGCGCGGGAACTCGGCGACGTCCGCGGAAACAGGCCGAAAACATGGGCATGGGGCGGCCGGGGCAAGCGTCCCGATGTGCTCGTGCTTGCGTATGGCATGGACCCGTCCGATCTGACGACGCTGGAGAAAACGGTCCGACAGGCCATATCGGGTAACGGCCATCCGCCCCCCTACCATCAGCCGCTGACGGAATTGCGCGACCGCTCCGGTCAGCAGGCAAGCGGAATCGGCGGCAACGAGCCATTCGGGTTCATGGACGGCATTTCGCAGCCGGTCATGCGCGGCGCGCCGCAGCGCAACCGCGCGCACGACGAGAACGATCTCGTGGAACCCGGTGAACTGATCCTCGGCTATCCGGATAACCTCGGCATGATTCCGCCCGGGCCGTCGATGCCGGCATCTTACGATCCGCATCATCTGCTTCCGGATGCCGGCGTCGATCCGGCGCGCGTGCGTCCCGACTTCGCTCGCTCTCCATCGTCGGGGCGGCGCGATCTCGGCCTGAACGGGACATTCCTGGTCGTGCGGCAGTACGAGCAGGACCTCAAGGCCTTCGACAACTGGTACACGAACACGGGCATTCGCATCCCTCAACCCGGTCCGCCTGCGCCTTCATCGGGCGCGCCGAACTTCCCCATTTCGGCCGCCATCCCGACGTTCTCGCACGTCAAGACCCCTGACGACCTCAAGACCGTGATCTTCGGGAAGTTCTTCGGCCGATGGAAGGACGGCTCCTCGCTCGTGCGGCACGGCAGTCCGCCGACCCGCGTGGGCGGTCCTCAGGCCAGAACGCCCGACAACGATTTCATGTGCGGCCAGGAGGACCCGTCCGCGCATGGCTGTCCGTTCGGCGCGCATATCCGCCGGGCCAATCCGCGCGACACGCGCTTTCCGGGATCGAAAGAGGAGATCGCCTCGGTGAACCGGCATCGCATGTTGCGCGTGGGCCGGGTCTTCGGCGCACTCGACAAGAACAATCCCTGGCAACTGGACGCGACAGCGCCGCTCGGTGTGTTCTTCATGTGCGTGAACGGTGACATCGAGCGGCAGTTCGAGTTCGTTCAGAAGACGTGGCTGCTCAATTCGAGCCTGCAGTCGATGGAAGGCGAAGTCGATCCGATCATCGGGCGCGGACCGGGCCGCAGCTTCACCATCCCGACCTCGGACGGACCGGTGCGCCTGCCCAATTTGCCGGATCTGACGAAGCTGATCGGCGGCGGGTATTTCTTCATTCCGAGCAAGGCGCTGCTTGATTTTCTGTCGAAGCCGTAGGTCTGGATCGCCGCGAGCCGTGGCACGCGCGGCGAGACCCGTCATTGGCCGAAGAAAATACCCTTGCCCGGTTCGCTCATGACCGGCGGCGCGCCGGACTCTCGCGTGCCAGCGATCGAAGAGCCGTAGCTGGTTTGGGGCTCGTTTGTGCCGGTATGCGCGGCCGCGCGCGCTTCGGCGCTCTGAATGCTGTTCGGGTAGGTCGCGTCTTCCGATGTCGGGGCATAGCCGGCGTGCGTCAGGTCGACCAGTTCGGAACGCACCTGGGCGCGGGTTAGCGGCTCGTTTGTCTGGGCCTGTGCCGTGGTTGCCATCAGCGCCATGGAAAGCAGCGTTGCCGCTGCAAAGAGCATCTTCATCATTCATCTCCGTTAGTGTTGTGCGTATGACGCACGACTCGTAGCTCTGGCTTACTGACCGCGATAGATGTCGCAGCTCAAGCCCGGCGTGCATGGCCTGTTGGCGCCTGCCGATGACGGATTGCCCGCCATGGTGCCGGGCTTTGTGCCGCCATATCCCGAGTCGTCTGGCGCTGCCGGTTGATCGCCTTTTGCGTTTTGCTGCATGGTCGAGTCCTGCGCCGGTGGGGTGTCCTGGGCTTGTGCTGCGCCGATCATGAACACACTCACGGCCGAGACTGCCATCAATAAAGTTGCTTTCATTGCTATCACCTCTTCGAGCGAAATTGGGATCGCAAGCGTGCGACGCGCTCGCGGCCAGGTTTATTGAGTAGGCCTCGGTTGCTGACGCGCAAGACGCGTTTCCAGGCTTCTGGTTTGGATTTGGGGACTACGTGCATGCAGGTATACCTCGCGGGTGAAAAGGAAATTCCCGCACAAGGTTTTTTGTTTCAGGGTTCAGGGGGAAAGACGAATTCGAGTTCGATAATTTGAAATGCTGAACTTGAAGCGTCGGGGTGTGTGCTGGCAGGTTTTCGCTGGATCCCGTATTCGCGTCGGTCTATTAGCACTGCCCCTGTGCGGGGCGGCAGTCACTTTCTTTGCTGCTGCAAAGAAAGTAACCAAAGAAACAGCTTGTTCCAGCCTAAGCACTTCATGCCGGCCGCGGCACAGGCGATTGGCTGAATGGCCCGGCAGTAGCGAGTGCCCTCGTAGGTCTCGCGCGGCTTGGACCGCGCACGGTCTGACAAACTGGTACCCCAAGGGCGCGGGTTCAGCACGAAAGAGTTCCGGCACAGCGCTACG
>LRBF01000222.1 GCA_001580565.1 Caballeronia megalochromosomata
GGTACGATTTGTATAAGGGCAAGCGCATACCCAACGGCAGCGCGTAGCGCCGTGCCGGTGCTATTTCGTGCTGAACCAGCGCCCTTGGGGTACTAGCTTGGCAGACCGTGCGCGATCCAAGCCGCGCGAGTTTTGTGGGGGCACTCGCTACTGCCGGGCCATTAGGTCAATCGCCTGTGCCGCGGCCGGCATGAAGCACTTTGGATGGAAAAGCTGCTTTCTTTGCCTACTTTCTTTGCAGCAGCAAAGAAAGTAGGTGCCGCCCCGCACAGGGGCAACGCTAATAGACCGACGCGAAAGCAGGATTCCACAGAAGCGAAAAGCAACAAAACCAACAACGCCCCCACAGCAACCACCCCGCAGGGGCGAACGAACCTTCAAGCCGCTTTCAACAACCCATGCGGGTCAATAACAAATTTCCGCGGCGCCCCGCCATCGAACTTCCGATAACCATCCGGCGCTTCATCGAGCGACACGACCGTCACATTGACGATATCCGCGATCGGCAAACGGTCCCACAAAATCGCCTGCATCAGATTGCGGTTGTACTTCATGACCGGCGTCTGCCCCGTATGGAACGAATGCGACTTCGCCCAGCCAAGACCGAAGCGGATGCTCAGGCTGCCCTTCTTCGCGGCGGCATCGACAGCGCCCGGATCGTCGGTCACATAGAGACCCGGAATGCCGATCGCGCCCGCCGCCTTCGTGATCTCCATCAGCGAGTTGAGCACCGTCGCGGGCGCTTCGTGGCCGCTGTCGGTGCCGTGTCCATGCGCCTCGAAGCCCACGCAATCGACCGCGCAATCTACTTCCGGCTTGCCGAGAATCTGGTCGATCTGCTCGCCGAGCGTCGCGTCTTTCGACAGGTTGATCGTCTCGAAGCCCATCGCGCGCGCATGTGCGAGACGCTCCTCGTTCATGTCGCCGACGATCGTGCACGCCGCGCCCAAAATGCGCGCCGACGCGGCCGCCGCCATGCCGACCGGACCCGCGCCCGCGATATAAACCGTCGAGCCCGGCCCGACGCCCGCCATCACGGCGCCGTGATAACCCGTCGGAAGAATGTCGGAGAGGCAGGTGAGGTCACGGATCTTCGACATCGCCTGCGCCTTGTCGGGAAACTTCAGCAGATTGAAGTCCGCGTACGGGACCATCACGTATTCCGCCTGGCCGCCGATCCAGCCACCCATGTCGACATAGCCATACGCGCCGCCCGCGCGCGACGGATTCACGTTCAGACACACGCCCGTGTGCTGCGCCTTGCAGGTCGGACAGCGGCCGCACGCGACATTGAACGGCACCGAGACGAGATCCCCGACCGCGAGCGTTTCCACATCGCGCCCCACTTCGATGACTTCGCCCGTGATTTCATGGCCGAGCACGAGGCCGACCTGCGCGGTCGTGCGGCCACGCACCATGTGCTGGTCCGAGCCGCAGATATTGGTGCTGACTACTTTCAGAATGACGCCGTGGCCGATGTCGCGGCCGCGTGGATCGACCATCTTCGGATAGTCGATGGATTGCACTTCCACCTTGCCCTGCCCCAGATAAACGACGCCGCGATTGCTGCTCATTGATCGTCTCCATGTTTCGTGGACGGCACGCGCGACGAGCCCGCCGCACTTCTTTGGGTCATCGCGCCCGTGCAACGAGGGTAGCGCTCTCCCTGAGCCGCGACTGTCACTCAATGCGACGCGTGTTTGACTGAAACCGACATCGCACCAGGAAACCCTTTCGACCCGGTTTTTATTGATTGACCGTTCAAAATAAAAAAACTAGTATCGGCGCAATTCGTCAGTGACAGAACCACCATGCCCAAGCTCGGAATGCGCGAAATCCGCCGCGCGCAACTCATCGACGCCACGCTGCATACCATCGACCAGTCGGGGCTCGCGGGCGCGACGCTCGCCTCCGTCGCGCAGCGCGCGAGCACGTCGACGGGAATCGTCAGTCATTACTTCGGCGACAAGGACGGCCTGCTCGAAGCCACGATGCGCCACGTGCTGCGCTCGCTGTGGCAAGGCACGTCACGCCGTCGCAAAGCCGCGAAGCCCGATCCGCGCTCGAAGCTGCGCGCGGTCGTCGCGGCGAACTTCGACGTCGAACAGGTGAACGGACCGGTCATGAAAACCTGGCTCGCGTTCTGGTCGGAGAGCATGCACAAGCCGGAGTTGCGGCGTCTGCAGCGCGTGAACACGCGGCGTCTGCACTCGAATCTGTGCGCGGATTTCGCAAGAGCATTGACCAGGCCCGCCGCGCGCCGCGCCGCGAGCGGTCTCGCCGCGCTGATCGACGGCCTGTGGCTGCGCGGCGCCCTCGCGGGTGAACCATTCGATACGAAGGGCGCGCTGCGTCTCGCCTACGACTACATCGACCTCGTGCTGGAAGCGCGCGGCTGATCACTCACATTCAAGCAAAGGAGCGCGACATGCCCGCATTCGGAGAGCAACGGCTTTATATCGGCGGCGAATACGTCGATGCAACGAGCGGCGAAACCTTCGACACGCTCGATCCCGCCACCGGCGAGACGCTCGCGCGCGTGCAGCAGGCGTCGCAGGCGGATATCGATCGCGCGGTGCGATCGGCGCGTGAGGGCCAGCGCGAATGGGCCGCGATGACCGCGATGCAGCGTTCGCGCATCCTGCGCCGCGCGGTCGATCTGCTTCGCGCGCGCAACGACGAACTCGCCGCGCTCGAAACGCGCGATACCGGCAAGCCGATCGCGGAAACGCGCGCCGTCGATATCGTCACGGGCGCGGATGTCATCGAGTACTACGCGGGGCTCGCGACCGCCATCGAAGGCGAGCAGATTCCGCTGCGCGAATCGTCGTTCGTTTATACGCGGCGCGAGCCGCTCGGCGTATGCGCGGGCATCGGCGCATGGAATTACCCGATCCAGATCGCATGCTGGAAGTCCGCGCCCGCGCTCGCCGCCGGCAACGCGATGATCTTCAAGCCGAGCGAAGTCACGCCGTTGACCGCGTCGAAGCTCGCCGAGATCTATACCGAAGCGGGAGTGCCCGCGGGTGTCTTCAACGTCGTGCAAGGCGATGGCCGCGTCGGCGCGATGCTCGCGGAACATGGCGGCATCGAGAAGATTTCGTTCACGGGCGGCGTCGAGACGGGAAAGAAAGTGATGGCGCGCGCGGGCGGCTCGACGCTCAAGGAAGTGACGATGGAACTCGGCGGCAAGTCGCCCCTCATCGTGTTCGGCGATGCAAACCTCGAACGCGCCGCCGATATCGCCATGAGCGCGAACTTCTTCAGCTCGGGACAGGTGTGCACGAACGGCACGCGCGTGTTCGTGGAGCGCGGCGTCATCGAGAAATTCGAAGCTTTGGTGCTGGAGCGGGTGAAGCGCATTCGCATCGGCGCGCCTGATGATCCGAACACGAACTTCGGGCCGCTCGCGAGCGCGGCGCAATTGCAGAAGGTGCTCGGCTTCATCGAGAGCGGCAAGCGCGAAGGCGCGCGGCTCGTCGCGGGCGGTGCGCGCCTGACCGATGGCGCGTTCTCGCGCGGCCAGTATGTCGAGCCGACCGTGTTCGCCGATTGCCGCGACGACATGCGCATCGTGCGCGAGGAAATCTTCGGTCCCGTGATGAGCATTCTCGCGTTCGATGACGAAGACGAAGTCATCGCGCGCGCCAACGATACGGACTACGGTCTTGCGGCGGGCGTCGTGACGGAGAACCTGTCGCGGGCGCATCGCGTGATTCATCGGCTCGAAGCGGGAATCTGCTGGATCAATACGTGGGGCGAGTCGCCTGCGGAAATGCCGGTGGGCGGCTACAAGCAATCGGGCATCGGGCGCGAGAACGGCATCGTTACGTTGAATGCCTATACGCGCATCAAGTCCGTGCAGGTCGAGCTCGGCCCCTATCAGCCCGTGTTTTAAGGAGCATTGCGATGAGCGCGAACGAATACGACTACATCATCGTCGGCGCGGGATCGGCGGGCAACGTGCTCGCGTCGCGTCTCACCGAAGACGCGGACGTGACCGTGCTGCTGCTCGAAGCGGGCGGGCCGGACTATCGCTTCGACTTTCGCACGCAGATGCCCGCGGCGCTGGCTTATCCGCTTCAGGGGCGGCGCTATAACTGGGCGTATGAAACCGAGCCCGAGCCGCATATGAACAACCGTCGAATGGAATGCGGGCGCGGCAAGGGGCTGGGCGGATCGTCGCTGATCAATGGCATGTGCTATATCCGCGGCAACGCGCTCGACTACGATAACTGGGCGTCGATGTCGGGGCTCGATAACTGGAGCTATCTCGACTGTCTGCCGTATTTTCGGAAGGCGGAGACGCGCGATATCGGACCGAATGCGTATCACGGCGGCGATGGTCCCGTGCATGTGACGACGAGCAAGCCCGGCAACAACCCGCTTTTCGCCGCGATGGTCGAGGCCGGCGTGCAGGCGGGTTATCCGCGCACCGAGGATCTGAACGGTTATCAGCAGGAAGGCTTCGGCCCGATGGATCGTACCGTGACCGCGAACGGACGGCGTGCGAGCACGGCGCGCGGATATCTGGATCGCGCGAAGCATCGCGACAATCTCACGATCGTGACGCATGCAACGACCGACCGCGTGCTGTTCTCGGGGAAGCGGGCGATCGGTGTCGCGTATCTGCATGGCGGGCAGCATGTCACGGCGCATGTGCGGCGCGAGGTGCTCGTGTGCAGCGGTGCGATTGCGTCGCCGCAGTTGCTGCAGCGCTCGGGCGTGGGGCGGGCGGACTGGCTGAAGGCGCTTGAGATTCCAATGGTGCACGATCTGCCGGGCGTCGGTGAGAACTTACAGGATCACCTGGAGATGTATATGCAGTACGAATGCAGGGAGCCTGTCTCCCTGTATCCGGCGTTGCAGTGGTGGAATCAGCCGGCGATCGGGCTGGAGTGGCTGTTGAACGGAACGGGCGTCGGCGCGAGCAATCAGTTCGAAGCGGGTGGCTTCATCCGCACGCGCGATGATGATCCTTGGCCGAACATTCAGTATCACTTTTTGCCGGTGGCGATCAACTACAACGGATCGAACCCGATCAAGATGCATGGGTTCCAGGCGCATGTCGGATCGATGCGCTCGCCGAGTCGCGGGCGCGTGAAGCTCAAGTCGCGCGATCCGCATGCGCATCCGGGCATTCTGTTCAACTACATGGCCGATCCGCTCGACTGGCGCGAGTTCCGCGATGCGCTTCGCATCACGCGCGAGATCATGCGGCAGCCTGCGCTCGAACGGTATCGCGGGCGCGAGTTACATCCTTCCGATGACCTGAAGAGCGATGCGGAACTCGATGCGTTCGTGAGGGCGAAAGCGGAGACGGCTTATCACCCTTCGTGTTCGTGCAAGATGGGGTACGACGATATGGCTGTCGTGGATGGCGAAGGACGCGTGCACGGGATGGAGGGGCTGCGCGTCGTCGATGCTTCGATCATGCCGCAGATCACGACGGGCAATCTCAATGCGCCGACGATTATGCTGGCGGAGAAGATTGCGGATCGGATTCGGGGGTTGCAAGGTTTGGCGCGTGTGGCGACGCCGTACTTCGTGGCGAATGGGAAGCGGGCGCGGAAGGACTCGGTGGAGCGCGTCACACGAGAATTCGGAGAGGTGAAGGGTTAAGAGCGCCGGGCGGAGATCAAAAAAAGGCCGCGCAAGCGCGGCCTCGAATCGCCCTACCTCATACCCATTCGAAATTCACATCTCAACGCCCGTCATTCACCGAATCGCGCACGCGCCGCCACCGCGATCTGCCTCAATACGTCCACGCTCAGGCGCGCCGCAACCCCTTTCACATACTCATGATGCCGCGCTTCCAACGGCGCATCGAGATACTGCGCATGCAGATATCGAATCAGCGCGATCCGCCGATGCTTCAACGCGATGCTCCGATCAAGCAACGCGAGCGCCGCACCCGCATCGTGCTTCTTGCAAGCACGCTCGGAAAGCTGCGCGGCGGCATCGCGCGAGGCGTTCATCGCACAGCCACGCGCTGCGCTTCGGCCTGCATACGCCACGCATCGAAATCCGCGCGACGCCAGTCGAGCTCGAGCCCGAGCCGCCTCGTGCCTTCGCGAATCTTCGGCTTGTGCAGCACGAGCGTGAGCGCATCGAGCGCAGGCCATTCTTCGAACGAGAGCGCGGCAATCTCGACCGCAAGCGTCTCGAGCAAACGCGTATGGGCCTTCGTCTCAAGAAACGCGCTCACGCGATTGCACCACGCTTCGTAATCGATAAGACCATCGTCCGATTCATGCGGCATGCCGCGATAGCGAAGACTCGCATCGATGCACACCGGTTGCGGTCCTTCATGCTCATGCTCGTACAGACCGACGCGCGTCTTCACGATCAACTCATCGACGATCACGCGCCAGCCCTGCCCACCTGCTTCGAGCGGTTCGAAGGGCTTCATGAGAGAAGCGGCTCGGCGGCGTCGAGCATGATCTTCACGAAGTAATCGGCGAAGCTGCGGCGCACGATCAACTCGAAACGATCGCCGCCGAGCGGCACGAGCGTCAGGGATGCCTTGAAATAATGGCTCTGCGCGCACTGCCCTTCACCAAACATCTTCGGATGCAGATCGAGCGGACAGCCACGCGAAAGCACTTCACGCGTCTTCGGGCCATCGATGTCGAGCACCGTATACCCGCTGCCGATATCCACCGCCGCCGAAAACTGTCCGACGAACGCCTCACGCAGCTTCGCTTCGAGCGGCGCCGGACGCGATGCGTCGTGCGCCGTATCGGAATGCACGAGCCATTCATCGGGGCCGAGCCACAGCATCGTGTAACCGTTGCCGCGCGCGATGGTATTCGCCTTCGCGGGCGGCGTACAGCCGATCACGTTCTGCACCGCCCTGACGAAGGCCGGGTCACGCGTATCGCCGCGCACGTTCACGAGTTCGAGAAACGGCCGCTCCGTCAGACGAAACGCCTTCGGCGAGCCGCCCTGATGCGCTTTCATCAACGCATCGGCGCCGACGAGCGGAGACTCCTGCCACACACCTTGTCCGCTGATCGCGCGATCGACGACCGTCGAGGAACCTTTGATCTCATTCAACATGCTGACGTGCTCCTTCGCTGTCGTAGAACACCGAACTGGTGATTTTTGCGTTGACCCGCTTGCCGTTCGCGAGCGGAATCATGACCGATTCGCCGATCTTCTCGAGACCGCCCTTCACGACGGCCAATGCAATCGAGCGCTTCAGAATAGGGCTGTAGTAGCTCGACGTGACGTGGCCGAGCATCGGCGCGGTATCGCCCTGGAACGGACCCGCGACGATCTGCGCGCCTTCCGGAAGCACGAACGCAGGATCATCGGTAAGCAGGCCGACGAACTGCTTGCGCCCCTGCTTCGCCGTATCAGAACGCGTCAGCGAACGCTTGCCGATGAAGTCCTTAGACTTCGCAACCAGCCCGCCCATGCCGAGGTCATAAGGCGTCATCGAACCGTCCGTATCCTGACCGACGATGATGTAGCCCTTCTCCGCGCGCAGCACGTGCATCGTTTCCGTGCCGTACGGCGTGATGTCGAATTCCGCGCCCGCCAGCATGAGCGCTTCCCACACCGCGCGTCCGACATTGGCCGGCACGTTCACTTCATACGCGAGCTCGCCCGAGAAGCTGATGCGCATCACACGCGCCGATGCGCCCGCCACCGTGCCGTCGCGATAGCTCATGAACGGGAACGCCGCGTTCGCGAAGTCGATGTCGTGGCACACCTTCTGCAGCACCTTGCGGCTGTTCGGGCCGACGACCGCGAACGTCGCCCAATGATCCGTCACGGATGCGAGACGCACGCGCATATCGGGCCATTCGGTCTGCAGCCAGCGTTCGAGCCACGTCAGCACGCGCGCCGCGCCGCCGGTGGTCGTCGTCATCATGTAGTGCTGTTCGCCTAAGCGCACGGTGACGCCGTCGTCGAAGATCATGCCGTTTTCGTCGAGCATCAGGCCGTAGCGGCACTTGCCGACTTCGAGCTTGCTCCATGGATTCGTGTACATCCAGTTCAGGAGCTTCGCGGAGTCCGGGCCCTGAATGTCGATCTTGCCGAGCGTCGATGCATCGAGAATGCCGACGCTCTGACGCACCGCGAGCGATTCACGCGCGACCGCCGCGTGCATGTCTTCACCTGCTTTCGGGTAATACCACGGACGCTTCCAGTTGCCGACGTCCTCGAACATCGCGCCGTTCTCGACGTGCCATTCGTGAATCGCGGTCTTGCGCACCGGGTCGAGAAACTCGCCCAGTTCGCGACCCGCGAACGTGCCGAACGTGACAGGCGTGTAGTTCGGGCGGAACGTCGTCGTGCCGGTCTCGGGAATCGTCTTGCCCAGCGCCTGCGCGAGAATCGCCATGCCGTTGATGTTGCCGAGCTTGCCCTGATCCGTGCCGAAGCCCATCGCCGTATAGCGCTTCACGTGCTCGACGGATTCGAAGCCTTCACGCGCCGCCAGATAAATATCCGCCGCGGACACGTCGTTCTGGAAGTCGACGAACTGCTTCGGTCCGCGCGTCGACAGTTCCCGGTTGCCGACGATCCACAGCGGCATCATCGGCGCTTCGACGATTTCAGCGACCTGCACGGGATTCGGCTTCACGACGATATGACCCGCCGCGCGCGCCGCTTCCACGCCCGCATCGGCGCCGAAGCGAAGGCCGCGCGCCAGCGAGAACTCGCCCGCGCACGCGCCGACGCTGCTCTCCAGCTGCATCGCCTTGCCGGGCACGAAGCACGCCTTCTCTTCGTGCCAGTGCGCCTTGCCGCCCGACTGCGCGAAGAGGTGCAGCACCGGACTCCAGCCGCCCGACATCGCGACGAGATCGCATTGCAGGTCCGTCTGCTTCTGGCCGACCTCACCCTTCGCATAGGAAGCCACTTCCACCGACGCGACGCGCAGCTTGCCGCGCGCAACGGTGATCACCGCGTTGTTCATCACCCGCACGCCATAGCGACGCGCCGCCGCGGGCAATGCGCCTTTCGATTCGGCCGGACGCGGATCGACGACGGTCACTTCGGCGCCCGCCGCCTTCAGATCGAGCGCGCACTGATACGCGTCGTCGTTGTTCGTGAAGACGACGGCCTGACGGCCCGGCAGCACCGCATAGCGATGCAGATACGTCGACACGGCGGACGCCAGCATCACGCCCGGCAGATCGTTGTTGCCGAAGACGATCGGACGCTCGTGCGCGCCGGTCGCGAGCACCACGCGCTTGGCGCGCACCTTCCACATCAGTTCGCGCGTGCCCTTGCGCCGCGACACGGGCAGATGCTCCGTCAGACGCTGCGTGATCGTGACGAGGTTGTGATCCTGATAGCCGAACGCCGTGCTGCGCGAAAGAATCTTCACGTCGGGCATCTTGCGCAGTTCGGCTTCGATCTTCTGCACCCATTGCAGCGCGGGCTTGCCGTCGATCTCCGCGCGGCACGACAAGAGCGAGCCGCCGAGTTCGCGCTGATCGTCGACGAGAATCACGCGCGCGCCCGACAAGGCCGCCGCATGCGCCGCCGCGAGACCCGAAGGGCCGCCGCCGACCACGAGCACATCGCAATGCGCGAAGCACTTGTCGTAACGATCGGCGTCGAGCTGCTTCGGCGCTTCGCCGAGGCCGGCCGCATCGCGAATGACTTCTTCGTACTTCGGCCAGAACTTGCGCGGCCACATGAAGGTCTTGTAGTAGAAGCCCGCGGGAATGAAGCGCGCGATCTTCTGATTGACCGCCATGCGATCGTTCTCGATGTTCGGCTTCGCGTTCACGCTCGCGGCGACCAGACCCTGATACAGCTCGACTTCCGTCGCGCGCGCATTCGGCACGGTGTACGCGCCGGTTTCGAGTTGCACGACTGCATTCGGCTCTTCCACACCGGCCGTGATGATCCCGCGCGGACGGTGATACTTCCAGCTGCGCGCAATGAAGCGCTCGCCATTGGCGAGCAACGCGGACGCGAGCGTATCGCCTTCATAGCCCTGATACGTCTTGCCGTTGAACGTGAAGGTAACGGGGATCGCGCGATTGATGCGCCCGCCCGTGCCGAGTCGGTCTTTCTGGCTCATTTCGACGTGCCTCCGTTGTCTTGCATCACAGCCAGCGGACGGTCGAACGTCTCGTAGCCCTGGATCTCATAACTCACCGTATCGCGTTGCGCCTTGAACCAGCGGCGGCAGCCCTGCGCGTGCATCCATTGCTCGCGATGCACGCCGCGCGGATTCTTGCGCATGAAGAGGTAGTCGCCCCACTCCTTGTCGGACAGCTTTTCCGTGTCGAGCGGACGCGCGATGTCCGCTTCGCCGCCGCAGGAGAATTCGGTTTCGGCGCGCGGCCCGCACCAGGGGCATTCGATCAGCAACATGTTTCTTTTCCTCGATGCGGTTAGTGAGCCACGGCAGCCGCGCCGTGTTCGTCGATGAGATGACCGGTATAGAAGCGATCCAGCGAGAACGGCGCGTTCAACGCATGCGGCTCGTCCTTCGCGATCGTGTGCGCATACGCCCAGCCCGATCCCGGCGTCGCCTTGAAGCCGCCCGTGCCCCAGCCGCAGTTGAAATAGAGGCCCTTCACGTCGGTCTTGGAGATGATCGGGCACGCGTCCGGCGAGACATCGACGATGCCGCCCCACTGACGATTCATGCGCACGCGCGAGAACACCGGGAACATCTCGACGATCGCTTCCAGCGTGCCTTCGATGATGTGAAAGCTGCCGCGCTGACCGAAGCCCGTGTACTGATCGACGCCCGCGCCGATCACGAGATCGCCCTTGTCGGACTGGCTGATGTACGCGTGCACCGCGTTCGACATCACGACCGTGTTCACGACCGGCTTGATCGGCTCGGAAACCAGCGCCTGCAGCGGATGGCTTTCGAGCGGCAAGCGCACGCCGGCCATGTCCGCGAGCGTCGTCGTGTTGCCGGCCGCGACGACCGCGACCTTCTTCGCCTTGATGAAACCCTTGGTCGTATCGACGCCCGTCACCTGATTGCCGTCACGGCGAATGCCCACCACCTGACAGTTCTGGATGATGTCGACGCCTGCCTGATCCGCGCCGCGTGCGAAGCCCCACGCGACCGCATCGTGACGCGCGACGCCGCCGCGACGCTGTATCGACGCGCCCAGCACCGGATAGCGGCTGTTGAGGTTGATCGTCGGCTCGATTTCCTTGATCTGCTGCGGCGTGAGGAACTCGGCATCGACGCCATTCAGGCGGTTCGCATTCACGCGGCGCTCGGTGTCGCGCACGTCCTGCAGCGTGTGCGCGAGGTTCATCACGCCACGCTGCGAGAACATCACGTTGTAGTTGAGGTCCTGCGAAAGACCTTCCCACAGCTTCATCGCTTTCTCGTACAGCGCGGCCGATTCGTCCCACAGATAGTTCGAGCGCACGATGGTCGTATTGCGCGCGGTATTGCCTCCGCCGATCCATCCCTTCTCGAGAATCGCGACGTTCGTGATGCCGTGCTCTTTCGCGAGGTAATACGCGGTCGCGAGACCATGGCCGCCGCCGCCGACGATCACCACGTCGTACTCGCGCTTCGGCTCGGGACTTCGCCACTGGCGCTCCCAGTTCTCGTGATACGACATGCCGTTGCGCAGCAGGCTGAATATCGAGTAGCGGCTCATGGGTGTTTCCTATGTTGCAGGGTTTTAGCGTTTGGGCAATTCAGCATTCGATGACGTTGACGGCGAGACCACCGCGCGACGTCTCCTTGTATTTCGTCTTCATGTCGGCGCCGGTTTCGCGCATCGTCTTGATGACCGAATCGAGCGACACGTAATGCTTGCCGTCGCCCTTCATCACCATGCGTGCGGCATTGAGCGCCTTGATCGCGCCCATCGCATTGCGCTCGATGCACGGAATCTGCACCAGCCCGCCGACGGGGTCGCAGGTCATGCCGAGGTTATGTTCCATGCCGATTTCGGCGGCGTTTTCCACTTGCGCGGGCGTGCCGCCCATCACGGCGGCGAGCGCGGCCGCGGCCATCGAGCACGCAACGCCCACTTCGCCCTGACAGCCCACTTCAGCGCCGGAGATCGAAGCCGTCTCCTTGTAGATGATGCCGATGGCCGCGGCCGTCAGAAGGAAGCGCACAATGCCTTCGTCGTTCGACGCGTGCATGAACTTCACGTAGTAGTGCAGCACGGCGGGAATCACGCCGGCCGCGCCGTTGGTCGGCGCGGTCACGACGCGGCCGCCCGCTGCGTTTTCTTCGTTGACGGCCATCGCGTAGAGATTGACCCAGTCGAGCATCGACAAAGGATCGCGCAGCGACTCTTCGGAACGCGAACGCAACGAGGCATTCAGATCGGCTGCGCGGCGCTTCACGTGCATCGGGCCGGGCAATTCGCCGCGTTCCTTGCAGCCGCGTTCGACGCACGCGGCCATCACGCGCCACACGGCGAGCAGGCCTTCGCGCACCTCGGCCTCGGTGCGATTCGCGCATTCGTTCTGCATGGTCACGTCGGCGATAGACAGACCTGTCTCCTGGCAGACGCGCATCAGATCGTCGCCGGTGCGAAACGGATGCGGCACCGGGTTGCTCGCGCGCAGGCCGTTCACGCGATCGCCTTCGCGATTCACGACGAAGCCGCCGCCGATCGAGTAATACTCCTTCTCCACGAGCAACTGGCCGTTCTCGTCGAACGCCTGAAAGCGCATGCCGTTCGGATGGACGATGCTCGACCCCGGCGCGCCCGGCATCAGCTTGCGATAGAAGCCGATATGCTCGCGGTCCTCGAACACGACCTCATGCTTGCCGAGCAGCTTCAGGCGCTTCGTCGCGCGGATCTGCGCGAGGCGCGGCGCGATCATGTCGGGATCGATGAGATCGGGCAGATTGCCTTCGAGCCCGAGCAGCACGGCCTTGTCGGTGCCGTGGCCCTTGCCGGTCGCGCCGAGCGAGCCGAACAGTTCGGCACGCACGCGGGTGACGAAGCCGAGCAGATTGGCGTCCTCGATATGCGACGCAAAACGGCACGCCGCGATCATCGGCCCGACGGTATGCGAGCTTGAGGGTCCGATGCCGATCTTGAACAGATCGAAGACGCTGACATTCATGGGCGAGTCCCTGGGTTTTGGCGCGGTTTCGGTATGGCTCTCATTGCACCAAACCCGGCAAAGACCCGATAGAACAAAAGCGCCATCGAAATGGGATCGCGGCGTCAGCGCCCTGTTTCACACGGAACGGATGGCGCTTTCACCCTGGTTTCCTACGCGCGCAGGCAGGGCAGCGGCGCGACGCGCAGTAACAGAGCATTTCCCGTCTGGTGTGTTTTTGCGCATCTTCGTTGCACTTTCCGCGTTTTTGAGACTGGTCCGAATCGCCGGGCGCACGTGCATCGGTATATTCCCTAGGTTCTCAGCCGAGCCATGCCAAGAGGCTTCGGTTCGCTTTCCACCTTCTCTCGCTTCTCCCGTTTGCATCGATGGAAACTCACGCCTTACCCGACCAGTTCTTCAAATCCTGGGTTCTCGCTTTCCTCATCGCCGTGGCGGTCGTCGGCACGCTCCAGGCGCTCGATCTTCTCGCCGTCGATCGCGTGCTTACGCGCCAGGCGCCCGTCTGGGCGACGCTGATGCTGCTCTGCTCGATCGATCCCGTACTGCGCTACTTCGGCGTGTTGAAGGCCGAAGTCGAGCAGCGCTGGGGCGACTACACGATCGCGAGCGTGCTCGGCCGTTCGACCGGCGCGCTCGTAGGCGGCGCCTTCGCCTGGGGGTTCGCCGTGCTCGGCGGCTGAAGCGCTTCCTGTTTTATCCGCTGCGAATCACGCGGCCGGCGTCACGCGACGCCGGCCGCGTTCTCTTTCTGACGCGCGCCCGAGGCTCGCGCCCGGGTGTTATGCTCGCTGGATAACGTCCAGCCGCATGTCTCCCGCATGAATGCCGCAGAGTCTCTCCCGCCGTCTTCCGTCGACGCTCAGTCGAAATCGCGCATCCGCTTCGGCATCATCCTGTTGCCGAACTTCACGCTGACCGCGTTCGCCGGTTTCGTCGATCTGTTGCGCCTGTCGGCCGACGAAGGCGATTTCAGCCGTCCGGTGCGCTGCTCGTGGAGCGTGATCGGCGAGACGCTCGCGCCGGTGCGCGCGAGCTGCGGCATTCAGATCACACCGTGGGAAACCTACGATCAGGCCGAGCCGTTCGATTACGTCGTCGTGGTCGGCGGCCTGCTGCATTCCGGCCCCGCCACGAGCGATGCCACGCTGCAGTTCATCCGCCGCGCGGCCGCGTCGAACGCGACCATCGTCGGCATGTGCACGGGCGTGTTCTCGCTGATGCGCGCGGGCGTGCTCGAAGGGCATCGCATCTGCGTGAGCTGGTTTCACTACTGGGACTTCGTCGAGCGGTTCCCGCATGCCGATGAAAAGGCGCTCATCGCGGACCGCCTCTTCGTGATCGACCGAAGGCGCATCACGTGTTCGGGCGGGCGTGCATCGATCGATGTCGCCGCCGCCATCCTCCTGCGCCACTTCGAGACGGCGACGGTGCAAAAGGCGCTGCGCATCCTGCTCGTCGACGACATGCAGAAGGGCAACGCGCCGCAGCCGCATCCGCCGGGTCTCGCGCCCGCGACGCATCCGAAGGTGAAACGTGCGATCCTGCTGATGGAGCAGCACGTCGGCCGTTCGCTCTCGCTCGACGAACTAGCGCACAAGCTCGATCTGTCGACGCGCCAACTCGAGCGGCTCTTCAAGGCGGAGACGGGCAAGGCGCCGCAGGCGTACGCGAAGCAGGTGCGGCTGCGCACGGCGGCGTGGCTCCTGACGAGCTCGGACAAGACGGTGGCGGATATCGCGTCGAGCTGCGGCTTCTCCGATGCATCGCATCTCGGCCGCGAGTTCCGCAAGCAGTTCGGCCTGCCGCCGATGATGTATCGCGAGCAGGGCGGCGCACAGGACGCGCAGGAAGCAAATCAGGCAATGGACTACGACGAGACTTTCCCGGGACGCGCTCAGGCCATCTAGCAGGATCTGTTCACGTTTTCCGCGGCTCATCAAACCAGGGAGGAACGGCATGGAGACTCACGGATACTCGCAGGAAGAATGGAAGGTGCGTTGCGATCTGGCGGCGCTTTATCGCGTGATCGGGCACTTCCGCTGGACCGACATGATCTTCACGCACATCAGCGCGCGCGTGCCGGGACCAGACCATCACTTTCTGATCAACCGCTATGGCGTGCTCTTCGACGAGATGCGCGCGTCGGATCTGGTGCGCATCGATCAGGAGGGACGTCCGGTCGAAGCGGGCGCGAGCGATGATCCCGCGCGCAATCGTGTGAATCCGGCGGGCTTCACGATTCACTCGGCGGTTCATATGGCGCGGCCCGATGTGTTTTGCGTCGTGCATACGCATACGGCGGCGGGCGCGGCGGTGTCGGCGCAGAAGCAGGGCTTATTGCCGATCAGCCAGCATGCGTTGAAGTACTACGGGCATCTCGCGTATCACGACTATGAAGGGATTGCGCTGGATCTCGCGGAGCGGGATCGGCTCGTCAATGATCTCGGAGCGCATAACGCGATGATTCTGAAGAACCACGGCTTGCTGACTTGCGGGAAGTCGATTCCCGAGGCGTTTCAGGAAATGTATTTTCTCGAAAGGGCCTGCGAGATTCAGATTCGCGCGCTGGCGGGGAATGCTGAATTGAATCTGCCGTCGCAAAAGGTTTGTGAATTGACGGCGGAGCAATATCGGCGGGATGAGGCCGATGGAATCATGGCGCTGCAGTGGGAAGCGGCGTTGAGGATGATCGAAGGCGCAAAGCCCGATTACCGGACCTGACGCGCCTTCCTCACATTACTGCGTTCAGTTGCCGGCGACGTAAGCCTTCACCGCCGGCAATCCATCCTTCCCATCGAACGTCTTCACGCCCGCGAGCCACTTGTCGAGCACGGCCGGATTCGCCTTCAGCCACTCGCGCGCCGCCTTGTTCGCATCGGTCTTGTTCATGATCGGCAGCATCACGTGGTTCTCGATATCCGTCGTGAACTGCAGGTTCGACACGAGCTTCGCGACATTCGGGCAGCGCGTGTCATAGTCCGTCGGCGTAACGGTCAACACCTTCGCCTCGCCGTAGTTCGGCCCAAACACATCGTCGCCGCCCGCGAGATAGTCGATCTTCATCTGCACGTTCATCGGATGCGGCTCCCAGCCGAGAAACACGATGGGCTTCTTCTCGCGAACCGCGCGATTCACCTCCACGAGCATGCCCGCCTCGCTCGATTCCACCAGCTTGAACTTGCCGAGCCCGTACATGTTGTTGTCGATCATCTTCTTGATGAGCGCGTTGCCGTCGTTGCCGGGCTCGATGCCGTAGATCTTGCCATCCAGCTTGTCGTAGTTCTTCGCGATGTCGCTGAAGTTCTTGATGCCCGCCTGATACGCATAATCGGGCACCGCGAGCGTGTACTTCGCGCCGGTCAGGTTAGGCGTTGCCAGAACTTTGACTTGATTAGCCTTCCTGAACGAATCGATCATCGGGTCCATCGTCGGCGACCAGTAACCGAGGAACACGTCGATCTGCTTGCTCTTCACGCCCGCGAACGTGATCGGCACGGAGGCGATCGTCTTCGTCGGGTTATAGCCCAGTCCCTGAAGAACGGTCGATGCAAGTCCGGTCGTCGCGGCGATATCCGTCCAGCCGACATCCGCGAAGCGCACGTTCCTGCACGCGGCGGGCTCGGCGGCATTCGCCGCATACGCACCCGACAGCATCGCCGCAACCATCGACGCGATCCACAAGCGTTTCATGTAGCTCTCTCCCAGTTTTTTTAAGGCATAACGCGGCCCGCGCGCGCGACTCCGCAAAGCCCGCACGGACCAAAGAAAACAGACCAGAAAACGTCAGGCCGACAAGCGGCGTTCCACGCTCGGCGCATGCCCAAATTGCGCGCGATACGCCTTGCTGAAGTGACAAGGCGAATGGAATCCGCAGATGCTCGTCACACGCGCGATCGATGCGTCCGTGTTGCGCAACAGCTCGCGTGCGCGGCGCAATCGCAGCGTGAGGTAGTAGTGCGTCGGCGATACGTTGAGGAACATCTTGAACATGCGCTGCAAATGACGCTGCGACAGATGCACGAGACGCGCGAGCTCTTCGAGCGACAGCGGCTCTTCGATGTTCGCCTCCATCAGCCGCACCACCTCGACCAGTTCGGCGCGCGAGAACCCGACGCGCGCATCGACGGGAATGTGCTGATAATCCGTCGATCCGCGTATGCGCTCGACGATGAACTGCTCCGACACCTGCGCCGCGTGCGCCTGACCGAGCCGCATGCCGACGAGATTGAGCATCAGATCGAGCGGCGCGGTGCCGCCCGTGCAGGTCATGCGGTCGCGATCGATCACGAAGAGTTCGTCCGCGAATCGCACATGCGGAAAGCGCTTGTTGACCGGCGACATGTCTTCCCAGTGCAGCGTGCAGCGATAGCCATCGAGCAGCTTCGCCGCGAGCAGCGCGTACGGTCCGGTGCAGATGCCGCCCAGCGGAATGCCCGCTTCATGCGCGCGCCGCAAGAGTTCGATGATCTTTTCATCGACATAATCGGCGACATGCCAGCCCGCGCACACGATCAGCACGTCCGGCATGCCCGCTTCGTCGAGCGTGACCGTCGGCTTCACGGTGATGCCGTTGCTCGCGCGCGCGGGCTCGCCGTCCGGCGTGATGATCGACCACCGGTAGTGCTGCGCGCGGCCCACGTAATTGGCCATGCGCAGCACTTCGACCGCGCTCGTGAACGCGATCATCGAAAAGTTCGGCAGCGTGAGAAAGCCGAAGTGCGCGAGATTGGACAACGGTGATTCAGTAACCGCCGGGACGATCGCGTCGCGCTTCATCGTTCGTGGCCTCGTCAGCTCTGCTGCGTCGCCGGTTCGCGGCGCACTTTCATCACGCTCTTCAGACCGGCGAAGAGCGGCGCGCGTGCCATGCCGGGCGAACGTCCGAAGCTCTCGGTGATGCGGTCGAGAATGATCGCCAGCAACACCACCGACAAGCCGCTCTCGAAGCCGAGACCGATATCCAGACGCTGAATCGATGCGAGCACGTCGTTGCCCAGGCCGCCCGCGCCGACCATCGACGCGATGATGACCATCGACAACGCCATCATGATCGTCTGGTTCACGCCGGTCATGATCGAAGGCAGCGCGTTCGGAATCTGCACCTTGTAGAGCAATTGCCACGGCGTGCAGCCGAACGCCTGACCCGCTTCCACGATCTCGCGATTCACCTGCTTGATCCCGAGCGCGGTGAGACGCACGGCCGGCGGCATCGCGAAGATGACGGTGGCCAGAATCCCCGGCACGCGGCCGAGACCGAACAGCATCGCGGCCGGAATCAGGTAGACGAAGGCGGGCATGGTCTGCATCAGGTCGAGGACCGGGCGCACGCCCATTTCGACGTACTTGCTCTTCGACGTCCAGATGCCGAGCGGAATCCCGAGCAACAGGCTGATGAACGTCGACGACAACGTGAGACCCAGCGTGATGACCATCTGGTCCCAGAAGTTCGTCGCGTAGATGAGCAACAGCGAAGCCAGCACGAACGCCGCGAATCGCCAGCCGACGCGCCACAAGCCGATGCCGACGAAGATCGCCATCAACAGCCACATCGGAATGGCCTGCAGGCCGTGTTCGATCGCCGCTGCGAACGTTTCGATGACCTTGCCGATGGAGTCGAAGGTTTTCGCGTCGTGATCGAGGAGATAGTGGACGCCGTGGTCCACCCAACTGCCAAGCGGAATGATTTCAGACATGGGAACCTCGATGGTGCGTAAGAACCTTCAGGACATTGGCCTTGTTGATCGAACCGCAATACATGCCGTCCGCATCGACGACCGGCAGCGGCGCGGGGCTCGCGACCACGCGATTCACGACGTCATCGAGCGTCATGCTGCGCTGGACGCATTCGATGGGATTGACCTGCGACGCGGCATTGCCGTTCGCATCGCGCCCGACGAAACCGCGGATGCGCTTTTGCGCATCGAGCACGAACGCGTAGTCGGCGCTGCCGTTGAGCGTCGCCGCGACGCTCGACGCGTCGATTTGCGGCGAATGCTTCATGAGCGGCACAGCGTCCGTCTGCATCAGGTCGCCCGCGGTCAGATAGCGGCTCGTGTCGATGCCTTCGAAGAAGGCCTCCACGTAGTCGTCGGCCGGATTCGTGATGATTTCCTGCGGCGTGCCTATCTGCACCACGCGGCCGCCTTCCATGATCGCGATGCGCGTGCCGATACGCATCGCCTCTTCCAGATCGTGCGACACGAACAGAATCGTGCGGCGCTGCTCGCGTTGCAGATCGAGCAGCACGTTCTGCATTTCCTTGCGCTTCAACGGATCGAGTGCGGAGAACGCCTCGTCCATGATCATCAGCGACGGATTCACCGCCAGCGCGCGCGCAAGACCCACGCGCTGCTGCATGCCGCCCGATAGTTGCGCGGGCAACTTTTGCGCGAACGGGGCCAGTCCGACCTGCTCGAGCACTGTCATCGCGCGCTTCTCGCGCTCCTTCTTGCCGACGCCCGCGACCTCGAGGCCGAATGCGGCGTTGGAAAGAACAGTGCGCTGCGGCATCAGTGCGAAGGACTGGAACACCATGCTCATGTCCTTGCGGCGCAAAGACGTGAGTTCCGAGCGGGGCACGGCGGCCACGTCGCGGCCGTCGATCAGCACCTTGCCGGCTGTCGGTTCAACCAGTCGGTTGATGAGCCGGATCAGCGTGGATTTGCCCGAGCCGGACAGGCCCATGAGCACGAAAATCTCGCCTTCCTTGACGTCGAAGGAGACGTTATGGACGCCGACGATCTGTCCGGTGCGTTTGAAGACTTCTTCCTTCGTCGCGCCTCCGGCCAGCATGTCCAGCGCCTGTTTGGGACTGTTGCCGAATACCTTGCACAGTCCCTCGACTACTACCTTGGGGGAATTCATCGAATATCTCCTGGCGTGGGCGGACGCGCGTCCGCGCTGTGCATACATAGTTGCTAGAAAAAAGTCGCGTCAGCCGACTATTTGCGACAACCACATGTGGAAATACGACACTGGAATAGGCGCGCAAGTGCCGTTCCCGCAACGGAGCCTTGCTGGACAAGGGTTTGCGGGGCGCGAAGAGAACGATCTTGCGATTTTTGACGTGTCGCGCAAATACAAGTCGCGACGCCGTTTTGCGATGCAGGCAGCTTGCGAAGCTCGCGTCAGCAGAACGAAAGGAAAAGAAACTGGGGTCGCACGCACGAGGCGCGGAAAACGATGCGTTCGGCAAGCAGCCGAAGCGATAAGAAAACTGCTAGAAAAACTACAGGAACAGCAAGAAAGGGCGGGCGGGTCGTACGGCGTGTGCCGCTTGATGTTGCTTGTATTGTGTTTCCCGCGCCGCCATCAGCCGCGCATTACAGGCGGAAGCCGAAAGCCGTGCCGCGTGCCTTGCGTTGACGCTCGGATTCACGGAAACGTGCTTGATACGAATAGTCTTTGTCCATCGGGAGGTGGGCCGATTCGAACATCGATGCAAACTTTTGCAGCAGGGCGAAGAGGTAGCTCATGACTGACTCCGGTTAGTGACAGAGGGTTTTCCCTTAGACGCAATTATAGGGGTAACCCCTAACCGATTTCCAGTGCAATGCAACATTTCTTGCGAGGAAAATTGGTAGTTTTTCTACAGAATTACCGATTTGGCTCGGCGAGAAAACGGGGACGGGCCGGAAACGCCCACGCGGCGGACTTTCGGCTTCAAGTCTAACGAGGGCGCGACACGGCGCCGCAGAACGCGGTGTCGCGGGAATGTGACAGCGGAGTCAGTGCGTCGGCGAAGCGGCGCGATGGTGCGTATGACGGACGTGCTTTTTCGGCGCGGAGTCGGACTTGACGGCGCTGACCGGCTGCACCTCCGAGGCGTCGTCGGAGTCCTGCGACGTGCCGGACGTGCGGCGCATGCCGACGGTCGCGGAATCGGTATCGAAGAGCGAGGCGAGCGTCGCCTGCTGGTTGAGCATCAGTTGCTCCGTGCGGTCCTTCTGCAGCTTGCCGTCATGGCTCATGCGCAGCAGCACGGCCGTCTGCGTGATGCCTGTGGCCACCGTGACGAGCATCACACACACGATGATCGTCAGCATCGTCTTCATGCGGCGCGCGTGCGCCGCAGCGGACGTGCGCTGTTCGGCGAGCACCGCATAGAGCGCGTCAATGGTGTCCGCGAACGCCGTGGCGCGGGCGCGGTCGAGTTCGGGCGCGGCGGCATCGCCGGCGCTGACCTGCGCGAGCGGCCCGGCGATATTGCGCTCCCCGCGATCACTTCGATCACGCGCGATCAGTGCGGAAGCAAGCGCGGCCGGTGACGGCGCGGCGCTTTCCGGGGCGATGCACGTGCTGATGCTCGCCGACCGCGTCGCCGCAGCGGCCATCGCGCCGGTTTTCCCGGCCGGCCGGGTCTCGTCGGGCTGCGGCGCGTCGACGTGGGGCGAATCGTCCGGAAACAGGCCTTGCACCGTGGCGACGGGCGTCACCGACGCCACGCTCCCGCGCGCCGCGCGTTTCGCGACGGCGGAATCGGCCGCGTTACCGCCCGGCGATGCCGTCGCGCCGTTCGATTGCACCGCCGCGAGAAACACCTCCGGCAACTCGAAACCTTCGAAAGTGCCCTGGCGGATATCGGCGTTCATCGCCTGAAGATGCGCACGTTCGGCGTCTTCGGCGAACAGGTCGAGCGTTTCGCCGCCGCGCGCGCCTTCGCTCAACTGGGCGAGACGCTGCGCCGAGCGCGCGGCGCGGGCGAGCTTCCGTTCGGTATCGGCACTGATGTGCGTGGCCTGCGGTTCATGCGTTGGCGTTGCGCGCCGGCGGCGGGACGATGCGACGAAGTCGCGCCGGAGCGCGTCAGGATCTCTCTTTACTGCGGAATCTGGCATAGGTCGAAAGGAGGGCCGCTACGGCCGGTGCCGCGCAAGGCACGCCGGCGCTTGAGCGTTTATTTTCGAGAGGCCGCATTGTCGCATGGCCGGGTGCGCAAACCGGCATCCAGGCTGCGATTTCAGGTCGCATCGTCCTCGCGAAACTCGCGCACGACGTCGAGTTGTCGCAAACGTTCGCATATCGCCTGATATTCCAGCGCCGAGGCGCGCGACAACTCCACGCGCACCTCGTCCAGATCGGGCGAATCGTCACTCTGCTGCACGACGAACTGCTTCACGCGCACGCTGCCGGGCCCGAGCGCTTCGTGCAGCGCGTGAAAACTGAGCGAGCCGCGATCGACGAGCATCGTCAGCTGGCGGCGCTGCTTCACGCTGATGAAGCGGCGTTCGAGCGGCTTGATCCCCGCCAGAATGACGAGGATGATCGCCGTCGCCGCGATCGACGCCGTGTAGAGGCCACCGCCGACCGCAAGTCCGATCGCCGCGACCGACCAGAGGCTCGCGGCCGTCGTCAGGCCGCGGACGATCTCGCCGCGCAGCAGAATCGAGCCCGCGCCGAGAAAGCCGATGCCCGACACGACCTGCGCCGCGACCCGCGACGGATCGAGCACGACGTGATCGTACTTCAGCGCATCCGCGAAGCCGTACGCCGACACGATCATGATGAGCGCCGAGCCGACACACACGAGCATGTGCGTGCGCAGCCCGGCGGCCCACGAGAGCCGCTCGCGCTCGAAGCCGATCACGCTGCCGAGCGCCGCGGCCATCACGAGCCGCGACACCAGTTCCATATTTCCCAACATGTTTTAGCCTCCGTGTCGGTGAGTTGCCCGAAGACGCGGCGCGCTGCGGGCCGGTTTTGCTATCCTTTCCCGTTGCGTGTGCCTCGCAAGGCTGCGCGCCCCTCGGACCCATAAGAGTCTTCGTATGCAGGATCAGCCATCCAACGCTTCGTCGCCCATGCAAACGACGAACCCGGAATCCGCCGCGCCATTGCGCGCGCACTACACGAACATCGTGCTGCCCATCTGGCGCGGGCCGGGGTTCAACGCGACGCTCGGCCTGGCGTACGAGGCCGTCTCGCCTGGCGATCACGCGCCGCTGCCGGTCAAGCGCTATCGCGCGATGGCCTGTGCGCGCCAGCTGTTCGCCTTTTCGGAAGCCGGCGATCTCGCACACGCCGCGACGCTTTTCGAATCGCTACGGCACTATTTTCAGGACAAACGGAACGGCGGATGGTTCTACAGCGTCGATGCAAGCGGCGCGCCGCTCGAACGCCAGAAGGATCTCTACACGCACGCGTTCGTCGTTTTCGCGTGCGCGCACTATGCGAAGAAAAGCGGCTCGGCCGACGCCTTCGCGCTGCTCGATGAAACGTCGCGGCTCATCGAGGCGCGCTTTTCGAGCGGCGGCGATCTGCTGAACGCGGTGCTGGCGGAGGATTTCGGCGCGACGATCGAAACGCCGCTGCAGAATCCGCTGATGCATCTCGCCGAAGCATGGCTCGCCGCACGCGAAGCCACCGGCGACGCCACTTACGACAGGCGTCTCGCGCTGCTCGCGCAGTCCGTCGCGGATGCGTTCGTGCACGAACCGAGCGGTTCGATCGCCGAATTGCCGATGGGGACGGCGGGCAACCGGCTGGAGCCGGGCCATCAGTTCGAATGGTATTTCCTCGCGCTGGGCAGCGGACACGCCGCTTTCGAGGCGGCGGGGCTCAACGAAAGGCTCGTGCGCGCGTTCGATTTCGCAGAGCGGCACGGCGTGGACAAGGCAACGGGCGGCGTGCATGCCGCCATCGACGAAGCCGGCCGCGTGATCGACGGCACGCAGCGCATCTGGGCGCAGACGGAATATCTGCGCGCGCTGGCCACGCGCGGCGATGCCGTCGGTGCGCAAATCGAGCGGTTCCGCGCGCGCTTCCTGCATGAAAGCGGCTGGGTCGAATGCCGCTCGGCGCAAGGCGAGATCACCCGCGCCGAAATGCCGTCGACCACGCCGTATCACCTCGCGACGTCGTACGCGGCGCTGCCCGTCTGAGCAGACTCAGGCGAGCTGGAACACCGAAACCGCCGCTTTCAGTTGCCGCGTCTGTTCATGCAGCGACGACGCGGCCGCCGCAGCCTGTTCGACGAGCGCCGCGTTCTGCTGGGTCATCTCGTCCATCTGCGTGACGGCCTGATTGACCTGCTCGATGCCCACGCTCTGTTCGAGCGACGACGCGCTGATCTCCGCCATCATCTGCGTGACGCGTGAAATCGACGCCGACACTTCGCGCATCGCCTGACCCGCGCGCTCGACGAGCACGGAGCCGTCGCTCACCTGCGCGACCGATTCGCCGATCAGCTCCTTGATCTCCTTCGCCGATTGCGCCGAGCGCTGCGCGAGGCCGCGCACTTCGCCCGCCACGACCGCGAAGCCGCGTCCTTGCTCGCCCGCGCGCGCCGCCTCGACGGCCGCGTTCAGCGCGAGAATGTTGGTCTGGAAGGCGATACCGTCGATCACCGAGATGATTTCCGCGATCTTGTCCGAACTCGATGCGATGCCGCGCATCTTCTCGACGACATCGTCCACCACGCTCGACCCGCGCGACGTTGCGTTGAGCGCTTCGCCCGCGAGCGTGTTCGCTTCGCGCGCGTGCTCCGCGTTCTGACGCACCGTGGCGGTCAGCTCTTCCATGCTCGACGCGGTTTCTTCGAGCGAAGCGGCCTGATTCTCCGTGCGCGCGGACAGATCCGCGTTGCCGCTCGCAATTTCATCGGCGCCGAGATTGATGGAATCGGACGTCTCGCGCACGGTCTTCACGGTGCTCGCGACGCTCGCCTGCATGGTCGCGAGTCCCGCGAAAAGGCGGCCGATCTCGTTCGTGCCGCGCTCCTCGATGCGCTCATCCAGACGCCCCTTCGAGATGCGCTCGAAATGACGGCCCGCTTCCTCCAGCGGCTGAATCACGCCACGGCGCAGCGCGACGTGCACGAGCGCGATGCCCGCGACGAGCGCCGCCAGAATCACGATGCCCACCGCGCGGAACCACGCATAACGCGTGTCGATGGACGAGAGATAACCGCGACCCGCCGCATCGCCGAAATTGACGAAATTCTGCTGTTCCGCGAGATAGCGGTCCTGGAAACCCTGCGTCGGCTGATCCAGAAACGCCTGGATGTTGCCCGCGTCGAGATACTGGACGAGTTCGCTCAACGCCTTCGCGTATTCGGCATATTTCGCCTGCAGCGCGCGCGTGCGCGCCGCGTTTTCCTCGCCGGTCTTCGGCGCGTTCAGGAACGCCGTGAACGACTTGTCCGCCGCGGCGATCTGCTCGCGGGCGTGCTGGACGATCTCCGTCGGCTCGGTGCCGCCGCGCACCATGCGCGTGCCCGCGCGCGAGAGGTTGATGCGCGCATCCATCAGATGCTGCGTGGTCTCGTTGACCGCGTTGACCTGCTTGAGGGCGATGTCGGACAGGCTGCCGACGTCGTCATGCGTGCGCGCGAGGGACCAGAATCCGAGCCCTTCGGTCACCAGTTGAAAGAGACAGAAAACCACCAGCACTGCGAGCAAACCCGATGAAACCTTGATCTTTCCGAACATCTCTTGCACCCACGCTTTCCGAAATTAGGCCCGCCAATGCGGGATAAGTGCGGGTTTACGGCAATCGGCCCGGAAAGCTTGAATCGTTTGCCGCGAGGCGGTGTCTACGCTGGTGCAGGGAATCGAAGGAGCGCGCATGCCGCCCGAAACGCACCATTGCACAATTTTTGCGTCACTTCCTTGCAGTGCGCGCGAACGCTATCTATTGTCTTTGCAGGACGGCACCGAACCCACCCAAGGAGTGTCCGAATGGCCGAAATAGTCGATATCGCGCGCGGTGCGCTGAATGCGCAACCGTTCAGCGCCTTGCTCGGAACCAAGCTGATGCAGGTCGATTCAGCGAGTCTCACGCTGTGTCTGACGATCAGGGACGAGCTCAGGCAACAACACGGCTTCGTGCACGGCGGGGTGGTCAGTTATCTCGTGGACAATGCACTGACCTTCGCGGGCGCGCTGCGGCTCGGCCCGAAGGTCGTCACCGGCGAATACAAGATCAACTATCTGCGCCCGGCCGTCTCCGGCACGCTGATGGCCCGCGCGCGCGTGGTGCATGCGGGCATGACGCAGGCGACCTGCCAGTGCGACGTCTTCGTCACCGATGGCGGCGCCGAGCGGCTCGTCGCGGTTGCGCAGGGCACGATCACGCGCATCGGCGAGGGCGTCGCCACCGAGCCGGTTTTCCACGCCTGATTCTTCAAACTCCGTCCTTGAAGCAAAAAACCTCGCCACGGCGAGGTTTTTTGTTGGCTGCGCGCGTGCGCGTTACTGCGCCGCGACGGTCTTCTGCGTCTGCTCGCCGAGGCCCTGAATGCCGAGGCGCATCGTCTGGCCGGCCTTCAGATACACCGCGTTCGGCTTCACGCCCATGCCGACGCCCGGCGGCGTGCCCGTCGAAATGACGTCGCCCGGCTGCAGGCTCATCACCTTCGACAGATACGCGACCAGTTGCGCAACCGTGAAGACCATCGTCTTCGTGTTGCCGTTCTGATAGCGCTTGCCGTCGACTTCCAGCCACAGATCGAGCTTCTGCGGATCGGCGACTTCGTCCTTCGTGACGAGCCACGGACCGATCGGGCCGAACGTGTCGAAGCCCTTGCCCTTGTCCCATTGCGTACCGTGCTCGAGCTGCCACTCGCGCTCGGAGACGTCGTTGATCACGCAGTAGCCCGCGACGTAATCGAGCGCGTTCGCTTCGTCGACGTACTTCGCTTCCTTGCCGATCACCACGCCCAGCTCGACTTCCCAGTCGGTCTTGACCGAGTTGCGCGGAATTTCCACGTCGTCGTCCGGGCCGTTGATCGCGCTCGTCCACTTGTTGAAAAGGACCGGTTCGGTCGGCACCGGCAGATTCGACTCGGCCGCGTGATCGGCATAGTTCAGGCCGATGCACACGAACTTGCCGACACGGCCGACGCACGGCCCGATGCGCGGTTTGCCGTCGACGACGGGCAGCGACGCGATATCGGTTGCGCGCAGTTTCGCCAGGCCCGCTTCGGTCAGCGTCGCGCCGGCGATGTCATCGACGACCTTCGACAGGTCGCGAATCTGGCCCTCGGCGTCCAGCAGACCCGGTTTTTCCTGACCCTTGGGGCCGTAACGAAGCAGCTTCATCTGGTGTGATCCTCCTGGTTCGGAAAAAGAATGCGGGTTGGTCAGTTCGACCAGCCGCCATCGATGATATGAATCTGGCCCGTGGTGAACGACGACTCGTCCGACCCGAGATAGAGCGCGAGCGCCGCGATCTCCTCGGCACGGCCGACGCGCCCCATCGGCTGGCGCGCGACGAACGCCGCCTGAATCTGCTCGACGGTCGCGCCCTGCGCCTGCGCCTGCTCCGCGATGCGGTCCTTCAGCGACGGTGATTCCACCGTGCCGGGGCAGATCGCGTTGCAGCGGACGCCGCGCGTGACGAAATCGGCGGCGACGGACTTCGTGAGCCCGATCACGGCCGCCTTCGACGCACCATACACGAAACGGTTCGGCACGCCCTTCACGCTCGACGCCGCCGACGACATGTTGATGATCGAGCCGCCGCCCTTTTCCAGCATCTTCGGCAGGAAAGCGCGAATCGTACGATACATCGCCTTGGCGTTCAGGTCGAAGGCGAAATCCCAGTCGTCTTCGCTCGCTTCGAGAATCGAGCCGGCGTGCACGAAGCCCGCGCAATTGAAAAGCACGTCGATCGCGCCGACTTCATCGGCCAGCGCGTTGATCGCCTGCGCGTCGCGCACGTCGAGCCTGTGCACCTCGAACGACTTCCCTTCGAGCGATTCCGTGCGGATGTCGGTGGCGATTACGCGCGCGCCCTGCGCCGCGAAAAGCTCGGCCGTCGCGAGACCGATGCCTTGTCCCGCCGCCGTGATCAGCGCCGTCTTGCCTGCCAGTCTTTGTACCATCTACTGCTCCAGTCGGAAGTGTTTTTGAGACATGCCCGGTATAGCAGCCGCTTCAGAGGCGATAGAACGCACGGGCGTTCGCGCCGAAAATCGCGGCCTGGCTGGTTTTTTCGAGATGCGACGTGAGGTTTTGCGCCGTGCTGTGCCAGGCAGTGTAACTGCCGTTCATGTCGAGCACGGGCCAGTCGCTGCCCCACATCAGGCGCTCGGGACCGAAATGTTCGAGAAGATGCGCGACGTAGGGTTTCAACGTTTCGTCGGTCCAGTTTTCTTTCGCTTCGGTCGCAAGGCCGGAAAGCTTGCAATGCAGTCTCTGCGGCAGTGCCGCGAGTTGCGCGATGCCATCGGCCCAGGGCTGCCAGCTTTCGATGCCATCGCGGATCGGCGGCTTCGCGCCATGATCGATCACCACGCGCAAGCCCGGATACCGCTCCACGAATGTGATCAGCGACGGCACATGCCGCGCGAAGATCAACGCATCGAAGGCGAGATCGAGGTCGATGAGGCGCTCGATCGCGTCCGGGCGCGGCGCGTGTGCGATCCACGTATCGTCGGGCAAGTCCTGAAGCATCGGACGCACGGCCTTGAACTTCGGCTCGCGCGCGAGTTCGTCGATGATCGTCGCTGCATCGGGCGAATCGAGCGGCACCCAGCCGACGACGCCCGCGATTGAGTCGTCGCTGCGCGCGAGGTCGAGCAGATAGCGCGTTTCGTCGACGGTCGGCGCGGCCTGAACGACGACCGTTCGCTGAACGCCGACCGCGTTGCGAAGCGGCGCGAGATCGTCGGAACCGAATACGCGATACAGCGGCTTCATGTCCGGCGTGAGCCAGCCATAGTCGCCGCGCGCGGGATCCCAGTAATGCTGATGCGCATCGATATTCATCGCGGCACCGGTGCGTTCGCGTGAAGCAGACCTTCGGCACGCAACGCGTCCCATAGCGCGGACGGAACCGGCGTCGCGAACGATGCCGCGTTCTCGCGCACTTCGTCCGGCGTGCGCGCGCCCATCAGCACCGTGGCCACGACTTTATGCGCATAAGGAAACTGGATGGCCGCGGCCGCCAGCGCGACGCCATGCGCACGGCATACGCGCTCCAGCTTGCCGACGCGCTCGACGATGTCCTTCGACGCATCGCCGTAATTGAACTTGAGATCGCCGTGCGCGTTGGCACCGAGACCGCGCGCGAGAATGCCCGAATTGAACGCGCCGCCGAGCAGGATGCTCACGCCGCGCTTCTCGCATTCGGGCAATAAGTCGTCAAGCGTGTTCTGTTCGAGCAGCGTGTAGCGCCCCGCGAGCAACGCGCAGTCGATATCGAATTCGGCCATTGCTTCCATCACAGCCGCGCCTTCGTTCACGCCGAGTCCTACCGCTTTCACGCCGCGCGACTGCTTCAACTCTTCGAGCGCGCGAAAGCCGCCTTCGTCGCTGAGCTGCTTCCAGTAATGCGCGCTCTTCTCGCCATGCGTGACGCGGCCGATGTCGTGAATCAGCACGATGTCGATATCGACCATGCCGAGGCGCATCTGGCTGTCTTCGAACGATCGGAGGATGCCGTCGTAGGTGTAGTCAAAGATCGCCTCGAAGGGCAGCGGCGCGGCCCAGCCTTCGCTGCCGTCATAAACTGTCGTGCGCGGGACGAAGCGCCGGCCGACTTTGGTCGAGATTGCGAAGTCGGCGCGCGGATAGCGCCGCAAGGCATCGCCGAGACGATGCTCCGCTTTCGTGTGGCCATAATGCGGCGCCGTATCGAAGAAGCGGATGCCGGCTTGCCAGGCGGCATCGACGGTTGCGCGCGCCTCGTCTTCCGTCAGTTCGTGATACAGCCCGCCGAGCGGCGCGGTGCCGAGCGACAGCGCCGTGACGTCCAGCGCCGTGCGGCCAATTTTGCGTCGACGTGAAACTGCTTCTTGCGCTTCTGCGGTCATCTGCAAACCCCAATGATTTTGAGATGGCGAAACTCAAGCCGCCACAGTAACGCGTCCCACGCTTGCGGGCAAACACGCGGGGCCGACCGGCTCGAAGGTTTTGTAAGTCAGGATGAATTCCTGATGCCCGAGCGCCTCCGACTTCGACGCCGCGCCCGCCGCCACCGCGACGGTGACGTCGAAAATTTCGCGGCCCACTTCGTCGAGCGTCGCGCGGCCTTCGAGAATGCGGCCCGCGTCGACGTCCATGTCGCCGGACAGATTGCGATACGTCGATGGATTCGCGCAGACCTTGATCACAGGCGATATCGCCGAGCCGACCACCGAGCCGCGCCCCGTCGTGAAGAGAATCACGTGACAGCCGCACGCGATCAGCTCGCCGATCTCCGCGTTGTCGCTGATATTCGGAAAGCCGAAGCGCGGCTCGCCGTCGGGGACCACGTCGAGCAGATAGAGGCCGCCCGTCGGCGGCACGTCGCCCGGCTTGATGATGCCGACGATCGGCGACGCGCCGCTCTTCGAGTACGCGCCGAGCGATTTCTCCTCCTGCGTCGTCAGTCCGCCGTCCGCGTTGCCGACGGAGAACGAGCCGTGGCCCATCGTCGTGTAATAGCGCGCGGCCTTCTGCACGCAATCGACGATCGCATCGCCGAGTTCGGGCCGCGCCGCGCGCCGCTTCATATGAAATTCGCAGCCGACGAGCTCGCCCGTTTCCTCGAAGATGCACGACGCGCCCGCATCGATGAACGCATCGAACGCGCGGCCCACCGCCGGATTCGCCGTGATGCCGCTCGTGCCGTCCGAGCCGCCGCAGATCGTGCCGACGATCAGTTCGTCGAGCGCCATCGGCACTTTCTGTTGCGCGGCGAGCGTCGCGCGCGCCTCGCGCACCCAGTCGAGACCGTTCTGGATCGTGCTGCGCGTGCCGCCTTTTTCCTGAATCGTCAGCACGGCGGCGGGACGCCCGCTCGCGCGCACGACATCGGCGAGATAGTGCTTGTTCATGCTCTCGCAGCCGAGCGACACGAACAGCACCGCGCCCACATTCGGGTGCGTGCAGATGCGCTCCAGCATCTTTTCGGCGTAGCTGTTCGGATAGCAGCCCGGAAAGCCGATCAGATGCACGGGCGCTTCGGCTTGCGGATCGAACGAATCGAAGTCATCGAACGATGGACGGAAGTGCGCGACGATCTCGCGCGCGACGTGATGCGCGCATTCGACGAGATACGCCACCGCGACGACATTGCGGATGCCCTTCTTGCCATCCGCGCGGAGAAATCCTTGCAGTGCGGGACTGTTCATGACTGTTCTTCAGTGCTGTACGTAAGCGTGCCCGGCATCGTGCGTGTACGTCGGGATGTAGTCGCTTTCGAGATTGTGAGTATGCAGATGCGCGCCGCACGCGACATCGACACTCACGTGACCGATGATCGCGCCGTAGCGCAGCACCTTCTCGTCCTTCGAGAGCGCGCGCCGCGCGACCTTGTGCGCGAGCTCGATGGTCGTCGCGAGCGTAATGGCCTCACCTTCGATCATCAGCGTTTCGCCTTGTGGCAAACGCGCGGCGGCGATCAGGCAGTTGTCTTCCGGGCTCAGCAGAATGAGGCGCGGGTCGGTGTTGGTTTGCATCGTTCGATATCTCAAGTTTGCGCTTCGCCACCCGCGATGCGCGCCACCATAAGCGAGCCGAGGATGATCGCGCCGTAGATCGCCTGAATCCAGAACGACGGAACCTGCGCAAGTGTCAGGAGGTTTTGCACGATGCCCAACAGCAAAACGCCTGACAGTGCGCCGAGCATCGTGCCCTTGCCGCCATCGAGCGAAATGCCGCCGATCACCGCCGCGGCGAACACCGTGAAGATCATGCCGTTGCCCTGATTCGCGTTGATCGCGCCGACATAGCCCGTCACGATCAATCCGCCGATGGACGCGAGCACGCTGCCCAGCACGAACACGCCCCACGTGATGCGCTCGACGCGAATGCCCGCCGCGCGCGCCGCTTCCGGATTGCCGCCGATCGCGTAGAGCGCGCGGCCGAGCCGGTGGTAACGCAGCATGAACGCCGCGACCGCGAAGGCCGCCGCCGCGAGCCAGACGGAGAGCGGCAGGCCGAGCACGAGCGTCGTCGCGAGGGTGAAGAACGACGGCGGCATGTCGAAGAGCGTGCCGCCCTTGGTGGCGCCGACGAGCATGCCGCGCAGCACGATCAGCATCGCGAGCGTGACGATGAACGCGTTCAGGCGCAGCCGCACCACCAGAAAGCCGTTGACGAAGCCGACCAGCGCACCGACGACCAGGATCGCCGCGAGCCCCGCCGCCGCGGGCCATTCGAGGCCGAAGCCCGACGACGCAGCCGGCATCACGAGCATCGCGCCGACGGCGGGCGCGATGCCGACCGTCGATTCGAGCGACAGATCGAACTTGCCCGTCAGCACGATCAGCGATTCGGCGAGCACGACGAGCGCGAGCGCCGCCGACGCGCCGAGAATGCTGATCAGATTCGCCTGCGTCAGAAAGCTCGGGCTGACGAACGCGCCGATCGCGAGCAGCAGCGCGAGCGCGGGCAAGAGCGCGAGATCGCGAAAGCGCGCGAGCTCGATGCGCGGACGCTGGCGCTGCATCGGCAGGCCGGCCATCGCGGAACTGGAAACGTCATGCTTCATGGAGACTCACTCCTTCGACGGATGCGATGAGTTCATGGTCCTGCCAACCGGCAGGGAATTCGGCGGCGATCGCGCCACGGAACATCACGAGGACGCGGTCGCAGGTGCGCAGGTCGTCGAGTTCGCCGGAGACGACGAGCACCGCCTTGCCTTCCTCGCGCACCCGTTCGACGACGCCGAGCAGCGCTTCCTTCGATTTCACGTCGACGCCCGCGGTCGGATCGATGAGCACGAGCACGTTCGGATCGGTCGCGAGCGCGCGCGCCATCACCACTTTTTGCTGATTGCCGCCCGACAGGCCCGACACGACATGCTCCGGCCCTTGCGTCTTGATGCCGAGCGCCGCGATCATGCGGCGCCCGAACGCGTTCTTCTGCGCCGGCGACGCGATGCCGAAGCGCCCGAGCGTGCGCGCGATCGTCATCGACGCGTTCTCCGCGACCGATTGCGACAGCACCAGTCCTTCGCGATGCCGGTCTTTCGGCACGCAGCCGACGCCACGCGCGAGCGCGGCAGGCACGTCGCCGGGAGGCAGCGCGCGGCCATCGACCTCGATCGTGCCGCTGCGCTGCGCCTTCAAACCGGCGATGGCTTCCGCAACGCTCGTGCGACCGCTCGTCGTCGCGCCCGTCAGGCCGATGACTTCGCCGCGCCGCACGGCAAAGCTGACGTCGTCGTAGTCGCCGCCCGAGAGCGCGGACACGGAAAGCGCGACCGATGCATCGGCGGGCAATGGCGCGCGCGTCGCGGCATCGGTGACGGCGAGACCGCCTTTTTCGCCCGTCATCGCTTCGATCAGCTTCTCGCGCGGCAACGCCGAAACCGGCGCACTGACGATATGCCTGGCATCGCGCAGAACGGTCACTGCCTGACAGATTTCGTACACTTCCTGCAAGTGATGGGAAATGAACAGGAAAGTGACACCTTCGCGCTGCAACTCTTCGATACGCTTGAAGAGACGCTTGATCTCCTCGCCGTCCAACTGTGCAGTCGGTTCGTCGAGGATGATGAAGCGCGCGCCGTACGACAGCGCCCGCGCGATCTCGACGAGCTGCCGCGCTTCGACGCTCAGATCGCCCGCGCGCGCATCCTCGCGCACGTCGATCTTCCAGTGATCGAGCAATGCGCGCGCGTCGCGACGCATCGTGCGCCAGTCGATCACGCCGCCGCGCCGATGCTGCCGGTTGATGAACAGGTTCTCGGCGACCGACAGCTCGCGAATGATCGTCGAATGCTGATACACGCACGCGACGCGCTCGCGCCACGCGTCGCGGTCCGCGAGCGCCGGCGCGCTCTCGCCGCCGAAGCGGATCTCGCCGGCGTCCGGCTTGCGCAGGCCGGTGATCATCGAGACGAGCGTCGACTTGCCCGCGCCGTTGCGCCCGACGAGCGCGTGCGACTCGCCGGGCAGCACGCGCATCGTGACGTCCGCGAGCGCCGCCGTCGAACCGTAACGCTTGGTCAACCCGAGCGCTTCCACCACGGGCGCGCTCATTTGATGTTGTTGCCCCAGAGGGACTTGTCGTCGACGTTGGCCTTCGTCACGAGGGGCGCGGGCAACTGATCCTCCAGAATGCCGGGCGCGCGCTGGACGATCGTGCTGCCGTGATCCGTCGGGCCGGGCCTGAAGGTCTGTCCGGCGAGCGCCGCCTTGATATAGAAGAGACCGTACTTCGCGTACAGATCGGCGGGCTGCGAGATGGTCGCGTCGATTTCGCCGCGGCGGATCGCATCGTATTCCTGCGGGATGCCGTCGTTGCTCACGATCACGATGTGCTTCGGATCGCCCGCCTTGACGAGCAACTGCTTGCGCCGCAGCGTCTGCAGCGTCGGCGACAGATAGACGCCGCCCGCCTGCATGTAGATCGCCTTCACATCGGGGTTCGCGGTCAGCAGGCTGTCGAGCGCGGTCGCGGCGGCGTCGCCTTTCCACGCGGCCGGAATCTCCAGAAGACTCAGCGACGGATATTTCTTCAGGCACGCGCGAAACGCCTCGGAGCGATCGCGGCCGTTTACCGACGCCAGATCGCCCATGATCTGCACGACCTTGCCCGACTTCACGTGCTCGCCGATGTACTCGCACGACTTCGTGCCGTACGCGCGGTTGTCGGCGCGCACGACCATCGCGACCCTGCCCTGCGTCGGCGCGACATCCACTGCGACGACCGGCACGCTCTTCGCCGATGACGCATCGAGCGCCCGGCTGATCGCCGCCGAATCCAGCGGCCCGACGACGATGCCCTTTGCGCCGAGGTTCAGCAGGTTGTTCATGTCGGTGATCTGCTGCGCGGGATCGCCGTTCGAATTGACGGGCGCGAGGATGTCGAGGCCCATTTCCTTCGCGTATTTCGGCAGGTAGTTGTTGTACGACTGCCAGAACGGCGACGTCAGCAACGGCAGGCCGAGGCCGACCTTGCCGCTCTCCGCGGCGTGAGAAAGGCCGATGGTGCCGGCCGCAACGATGGCGGCGGCGAGCGTCTTCGTGAATCTCATGCGTTTGTCTCCTGATGTGTGCTGTTTTTTGCGACTGCTACGAACCTGCGGCTGTGGGTGCGGCGGGAATCCATCGATGCATTCGTTCATCAGTGAACGTATTATTCATATACGCACAAACCGAAGTCAAGAACGACGCGTGGCGAAACCACTCGGTAATTTCCCTATCCGGTTTTCGTCGACCGACAGAAGGCTTAAACTCGGCGCCAATTCATGAATCGACCCAGACCGCATATGGACGTGGAAGACAACGACGCCGACCGCTATCGCGCGCCCGCTCTCGACAAAGGGCTCGATATCCTCGAATTGCTCTCGGAACAGAAGTCGGGACTGACGCGCGCGGAAATCACGAAAATGCTCGGGCGTAACGCGAGCGAGATGTACCGGATGCTGGAGCGGCTCGTCGCGCGGCAATATGTCGTGCGCTCGCCCGAGGGCGATCGGTATTCGCTCAGCCTGAAGCTGTATGCGCTCGCGCATCGTCATCCGCCGATGAACCGGCTCATATCCGAAGCGTTGCCGGTGATGCAGCGTTTCGCCGACTCAGCCGAGCAGTCCGTGCATCTCGCCGTCTTCGATCGCGGCAATCTGCTCGTCATCGCGCAAGTGGACGGCCCCGGCACGTGGGGCATTTCGGTGCGGCTCGGCTCGCGCGTCGGGTTGATCGACACCGGCTCGGGCCGCGTGATGCTCGCGTTCCAGACCGACGAGCAGCGCGAGCACATGCTTGCTGAGCACACGAAGGTCAAAGGCGAACTCGCGCTCGATCGCGCGCTGCTCGAGGCCGATTACCGGCAGATTTGCGATCTCGGTTATTCGAAGAAGGAGAGCCAGCAGACCTTCGGGGTGACGGATGTGACATTTCCGCTGCTCGGGCCGTCGGGCCAGGCGATCGCGGCGCTCACCTGCCCGTACATGCGGCGCATCGATGAATATGTGGCGCCGTCGATCGACGACGTCACGGCATTGCTGAAAGACGCCGCCGCCTCGCTTTCGATGATGCACGACTGAACCGCGAGCGCGACGCGTTAGAATGGCGGCCCTCTCAAAATGACGGCGCGCTGCCACAGGCGTGCCGCCGTGTTCAATCCAGCGCATCCCGATGGCGAAACTTCTTTCAGATACCGAATTCCTCCGCTTCACCGAGCTTCAGCAAAAGCAGGCGAACTTCACGATCACGTCCGGCGAAGCCGACGAACTGCGCGAGATCGTCGCGCGCGCGCAGAAGACCCGCGATGATCGCGCGGCCGCGATGCAGGCGATCGAAACGTATATCGCGCAGTTCGACATCACGCCCGACGAGCTTTTCTCGGCCGAGCAGATCGGCGATGCGGCGCGCACCTTCGGCCTGATTCCCGCCGCGAAAAAGGAGCGCACGCTGCCGCCGCAACTGACGCACAACGGCAAACCGTATCAGTGGACCTCGCGCGCGCTGCCCGAAGACATTCGCGTGCCGCTCTTCGACGCGTTCACGTCGGGGCAATCGGTCAAGCCGTTTATCGCGACATTGAAGGACACGTCGCGCTGCGCACTGACGATCGCGCGGCTCGAAAAGGAAACGGGAAGTACGTACGCCGAAGCATTGCTCGACGAACTCTCGCTGTCGCGCGCCCAGATCGAGGAAGCGCTCACCCGGCTCGCGGCCTAATCCGCGCGCGGCTGTGCCGGCGCATGGCACAGCCGCATCCTGAAGCCGACGACGCCCGGATCTTCGGTCTTCGTCAACTCGAAGCCGCTATTGCGCGCGAGCGCGATCATGCCGGCGTTCTCGCGCAACGCCTCGCCGACCATCCAGCGCGTACCGCGCTGCTTCGCGTAATCGATGATGCGCGACAGCAGCAGCGATCCCAGTCCCCTCCCCTTCATGTCCGAGCGTGCGGCGACGGCGAATTCAGCGGTCTCATTGTCAGGATCGGCGATCGCGCGCGCGACGCCGAGCGTCTCGCCCGTGCCTTCGCCATTCGCCCGCGTGACGATCAACGCCATCTCGCGGTCGTAGTCGATCTGCGTCATGCGCGCGAGCTGCGAGTGATCGAAGCTGCGCACGGCGCCGAAGAAACGCAGACGCAAATCTTCGGCGGTATTGGCGGCGACGAAAGCCTTGTGCGCTTCTTCGTCCTCGGGGCGAATCGGCCGCACGGTGACATGCATGCCGCGCCAGTCGAGCGTCTCTTCGAGACAGCGCGGATACGGCACGATCGCGAGCGGCTTGCGATGCGCGCCCAGCGTGAGTTGCGGCTCGTGAACGGCGACCGAATCGCGTGTCACGCGCAGAGTGAGCCGTAGCGCCACGATTTCCTCGATATAGCAAACAAGTTGCGACAGCGCGGTCAGCGCATTGAGCAGCGTCTCGGTGGGCAGTTCGCGCGAGCGCGGCGAACGCATGACGAGATCGCGCGAGAGCACGGGATTGAGCGGCGGCAACGCGAACTCGTGAAGCGCGTCCGCGAGTCCGAGCGCGCCTTCGGCCTTGAACTCGAACACCGGCCCGAACACGCGATGGTTGAGCAACCGCGTCTGGATTTCGACGGCGTCGCTCGTAAGCGCGTCGGGCGGTCCCGGCTTCACCGTGATGCCGAAGCGGGCGAACACCCGCGCCGCGCGTTCGCCGTTCAATTCGGCGATGCCGTTTGCGAGCGCGTTGCGAATCTCACACTGCGCCGTATCGATCTCTTCCGGGATATCGACGGGGAGGCCGTCGGGCGTTTGCATCAACAGTTCGCGGCCCTGGCGGAAATCGACGAGGCGCGCGAAGCCGCGTGCGAGCCGATGCGGCGTCGTGTGCACCGGGATGCCGTTCGCGTGCAGTTCGTCGCGCGTGGCTGAATCGACGCAGCCGAAAAAGCACGCCAGCAATCCGCGATAGGCGTGACGCCGCTCGGCGATCAACGTGCGCGCGACTTCCGCGACGGGCGCGCTGTGCGTCGGCGCATGCACGACGAACACGGTGCCGGTCTCGCGATGCGACGCGAGGGCCTCGAGCGCCGCGCCGAAATCGGCAGGCGTGGCGTCGTCGCCGAGAAGAAGCGGATTGCCCGCGCGTGCGCGGGGCAGCGCGGCGGCCACGGCATCGCGCGCGGCGGTCGGCCATGGCGCGAGATCGTCGCCCGCGGCGCCGAACGCGTCCTGGGCGAGAGCAGCGACGCCCGCGTCGCTCGTGATGACGGTCGCGACATCGCTCGCAGCCACGCGGCCGATGCCGAGCGTTTCGATTTCGTCGAGCAGATCGTCGAGTGAATCGACGCGGACGAGTCCGGCACGCCGAAAGGCCGCGCCGTACAGACGATCGAAGGGATCGTCGCGGCCCGTGCGCAGCACGAGCACCGGCTTGTTTCGCGCGGCGGCGCGCGCGGCGGACATGAACTTGCGCGCCGATCGGACCGTTTCTATCGCGAGCAGGATTGCACGCGTCGACGCATCGCTCGCAAGGAAATCGAGGATGTCGCCGGAATCGACGTCGGCTTCATCGCCAAGCGCGACGATGCGCGAGAAGCCGAGACCACGCGCACGCGCCCAGCCCAGCACGCCGTTCGTCAATGCGTTCGATCCGGAGACCCACGCGACGCCGCCCGATTTGACACTGCATGCGGGTGCGCCGAGACATGCGCCGATCGCGGGCGTCACTACGCCCAGACTGGCTGGCCCGATGATGCGCAGGAGGAAAGGTCGGGCCGCGCCAAGCGTGCGCGCGGTCCATGCATCCGCCTCGGCGGCGGACGACTGGAGCTTGTCTTGCGATGTCGACGAGCCACCGCGCGGCCGCGCCTCACCGACGATCACAACGGCTTTCGTTCCTCGTCGGCCCAGGCGTTCGACGAGATCCGGCCAGGTGTGCGGTTTTGTGCAGAGCACAGCGACGTTCGGCGCTTCGGGCAACGCATCGATATCCGCGTACACCGCTTCGCCACCCAGCGAGTCGTGCTTCGGATTGACGGGCCATAGGGCGCCTGTGAATCCCGCGCACTGGATACGCGCCCATACCATCTCGCCGATGCTGCCCGCCCGCGACGATGCCCCTATGACAGCGATCGACTTCGGTGCGAACAGGATATCCAGATTGCGAACGGTCATGGCGGCTCCGGCACGCGTGGCAGTGGGGACAGCGCTTAGGATAGGCGATTTTGTTTTGGGGGTGATGACGGGGATCCTGCGCGATGGAGTGGGCTTATGCGCGGAACTTTATGCGCATAAAGTCCGGCTGCGCGCTTCGGGCTAATTCGGTTGTTCACTTTCCCGTTAACAGTGAGTGGAGACGCGCGCCTCCCAACTTTATGCGCATAAACCTCGGCCGAATGGCTAACGAAGGTCATTTGTTGTTGAATATCGCTGGAAAAATAACTACGCCAATGTAGAATTCAACGAACTTCAAAATTCGGAGCAAAACGTGGCGGCGGAAATCATAGCGATCACGCAGCAGAAGGGCGGCGTCGGCAAAAGCACGATTGCGATGCACCTGGGCGCAGCCTTTCACGAAAAGAAGAAGCGTGTGCTGGTGGTCGACGCGGATGGCCAAAACACATTGATCCATTGGTCCAGCGCGGCCTCGGATGGCGCGAGCGGAATTCCCTTTCCCGTCGTCAACCTCTCTGAAGCGGGAGGGCAGATTCACCGCGAGATCAAGAAGTTCGTCAACGACTACGACATCATCGTGGTGGATTGCCCACCGTCGATCACCGAAAAGGTATCCGGTGTCGTGCTGCTCGCGGCGAGCGTGGCCGTGATTCCGACTTCATCGTCACCCGCCGACTACTGGTCGAGCGTCGGTCTCGTCAAACTCGTGCAGCAAGCGCAGGTGATGAACGAGGACCTGCGCGCCGTCTTCCTCCTCAACAAGACGGAAGAGAAGCGCATGCTCACGCGCGAGCTCAAGGTCGCGCTCGAAGAGCTCGGCTTCCCTTTGCTCAGGACGCAGATCCCCACGCGCGAGTGCTACAAGCAGGCCATGGCGCTTGGACAGACCGTACTTCAAATGAGCGATCGCGGGTCGCGTCTCGGCGCGGCGGAGATCCGCGCCGTGGCCGATGAGATTCTCGACATGCTCCCCTGACTTTATGCGCATAAAGGACCCTGAATGAAACCGTCCCAGTTTGCAAAGGGCTTCAAGGCTCGCCCCGATACCACAAGCAGTGAGAAGCGCACAGCGCTCGATCGTCTCAATGCGATCGATGGCATCGTCGACATTCAGCACGCAGGCCAGGCTGCGGCGAATGGCCGATCGAGCGCCTTCGTCGCTGACGAACCGGGCGACCTCAATGCCGGGCCGGAGTCCGACGAATATCGGACGTGGAGACGCGCCAATCGCTATACCACGGGCCAGGTGATCGAATTGCCGTTGAAGTCGATCAAACCCAGCCCGTTCAACCCACGCCACTTCTATCTCAAAACATCGATTGCGGAGTTGGCCGTCAATCTCGCGAAGCAGGGACAACAGCAGGCGATCCACGTCATTCCCGACTATGAGAATCCGGGCACCTTCTTCGTCAGCGATGGCGGCCGGCGCGTGCGAGCGCTGAAAGAGGCGAACAAGGAGACAGTCAAGGCGGTCGTCGTCGATCTGCCGATCGGTATCCAGAGCTACAAGCTGGGTTACGACCTGAACGTTCAGCGCGATTCGCAGACCGTGTTCGACAACGCCGTCGTCTGGCGACGTTTTCTCGACGAGCAGCATTTTCAGAGCCAGCGCGAACTCGCGGATCATCTGGGGCTCGACGAATCGACGATCGCCGTGGCGTTGTCCATTGCGAAGTTGCCGGAGAACGTCATGCATGAGATGGTCGCGCGGCCGGACCGGTTCGGCTCGAACATGGCGTATCAGATCGCGCGGTATCACACGGCTCGCGGCAGCGACGCCACGTTGCGGCTCATCAACAAGGTCACGTCGGACGATCTGAGCACGCGTCAGGTCGCCGACATCGTGAAAGGTCGCGCAAGCGCCCAGGAAGCACCGAAGACGCCGAGCCGCCAGCGCTATGCGCAGCGTCTCGAGATCAAGCTGGATGGCATCGCGGTCGGCGATCTGAAGTCATACGGTGAAGATCGTCTCGAATTGCGTCTGCGGGGCTTGTCGCGGGAGAAGCGCGACGCGTTGCTGCATCAGATCGAACTCATGCTTCAGCCGGTCGAGACCCAGAAGTGATACTGTGCATGGCCGCTGAAATGGATTTTCGGCGGCCATTTCTCCTGGATAGATTGCGGCGGTACCCGATGCATTGGCCCGCACGCGAAGACGTCAGCGCGACTGGCTCAGCGTGAACGCCAGCAAGTCGCCATCGGTCGGCTCTCCCCACGTCTTTCGAGCGAGCCAGTCGAAGAAGGATGTCTCGGCGAGCTTCGAATCCAGTCCGCGCTTGCGCCAATCGTCGCGCATGTGCGTGCCCAACCCGGGCAGCACGTCATCCTCGAACGACTGGCGCGCGAGATCCCGTTCCTCCTCACCTTGCTCGTCGTACAGCACGCGCGCTTCCTTGCGGCGATAGGCCGAGAATTCGCTCAGCAGGCGCGCTTTGAGGTCGTCAGCGACAGAAGCGGCGGCCGGCGTGCGCAAGGCCGTACCGCTCGTTGCGGCAGGCAGCGCCTCGACCGGCGGCGCATAACCCTTCTTGAGCGCGTCCTTGAAGAGCGCGGCGGCGCTGCGAACCGGCGGCAAGGACGTGCTGCGCATGCGCTGTTCCGTCATCTGCAGCGCGGCGCGGATGCGGTTTTCCTCGCTGTCCGCGTACAGCGTCTGGGCGTCCTTCAGCGGAATGCCGATCTTCACCATCCGATCCACGAGCGTGCTGTCGAACACGTTCGGGTGTTCATCGAGCGCGAGCATCGGCTGCTTGCGTTCGGTCACGCGGAACTGAATCTCGGCGACGCGCCGCCCTTCACGATGTTCCACCAGCTCGACGAAGATGTTCGTTACCGCATTCACTTCGGCAATCGCGGGGCGCAGGTAATCGCGCTTGAAGTATTTGTATTCGCGCTTGGCTTCGTCGCCGGCTTCGGTGTCGGGTGTGCCGGAAAGAATCGGCCGCCACCACTCCCACGTTTCGCGCATCGTCAGATGACTGGGATTGGTCAGGTAGCGAACGCAGATCTCATAGAGCGCGAGGCCCGCGCTGCTGCGCAACTGGCTTTGGAACTGCAGGCTGAGGCGCGCATACTGGACGGGGTCCAGCAGCTTTTTCTTGATCTTCGGCGCGAAGGAGAATTCGACCCATACGCGGCGTGTCGTCGGGTCTTCGAGGATTTCCGCGTCGGCGATCAACGTCGAAATGCCCCATTTACGACCGGGCTTCTGGCTCGACGTGCCAGTGCTCCATTCGACCTGCACCGACACCATGCGACGCAAATGCTCTTTGACCAGCGCGGTATCGTTGGAGTCAAACGCGGAGTTCGCGACGATATCCGACAGCAGCGCGCGATACGTGTCGCCCGCATCGTCAGCTTGCTGGGCGACTGCAAGAAGGACGTTGAAAAGCTTTCTGGTGAGCAGCGTGATCTTGCCGCTCTTCGGTTGAATCGCAATGGCCTCGACCGCCTTGCGCAACTCCGCCGAACTCGGGCTGACTACGTCGGTTTTCTTTGCGCGCTTGGTGGCCATGAAATGGTCAGGATCGATATTGCGAGCAAGGATACCGATTGGGGTGAAGCACGTCTATAGGGACGTCTTCACCGTACAGGGGTGATACCGGGCGGATCGATTCGGCTCACTGCGGTGCGCTCCCGTAAACTCTCACCGCTCACCGATCGCATTCATCTCATATATGTAGTCCCCGCGCGGGTAAACGAATTGCGGCGATCTTTGCACGCGCCCACGATGGTCAAACAAGCTTCCCGAAAACGCTCACCTCAAAAATGTTAAGGGCTTTTTGGAGGTGTGGTACGCCAGAGACAGCGCGACGCTCGACATTATTTTGCCCGCGACTGCGACCGTTTCGGTGCAAATCCTGCAATAAAGATACTCACTGCCTGGCCTACGGCGGCAAAGGCTCCCGAAAACCCTCACCTCAGACTGACCAGGCGGTGCCGAGCCAGCGGATCCCTCCCATGATCTAGCGCATGTTCCGGCGGAAAGTCTCCCGTAAAGCCTCACCTCAACCGAAATTCGACCCCTGAAAAGACTCACCTTTTTCATGCTGTTATCAGAAAAATTCGCTCTTCCAGGCACTTATCTCGCTTTCTTCGTGTAGATGCGAGCAGGCTCACTCCCGCAAACTCTCACCGATACATTCGTCTTGGCATGGCGCCTCCTGCGCCCGCAGCTCCCGAATTTCCTCACCTAGCCAGGATGAGCACACCTCCATATCGCTCTATCCATATGTTTTTGCTGAATTTATGGATGTTGAAACATCGAAGCGGCCTTTGCTCCTGATCCAGGTTCCGCAATCCTGATCCCGTATTCCCTCACCGGTGGGTGGCGCGTCCTCCGGCGAAAGCGTCAGAATGGCATCCTGGCCACTCCTGAAAAGACTCACCTGACCCCGTTCAGGCTGAGAAAATCGGCCTGAATTGGGCGCCGGACCGTCCTGCACGACCGTTATGCACTGCCTTGCTCCCGAAAACGCTCACCCTTTGCGACCACAAGGCTGGAAATTCTGATCCCGGAGCTGACTGCCGCCCGAAAAGACTCACCTTTGCCCCCGATTTATCCCCGTAAACCCTCACCAATCGGTAAAATCGACCTGATTCAGGCCGAAAAACCTCCGTTTCGTGTACTCCCGGGAATACTCACCTTTTGGCGACGATCAAACGCCAGTCTGTTTCGGCGCATCAATGCTTAGACGGCAAAACGCTCCCGAATTCGCTCACCTGCAGCGTTGCGACCCTCCCTGAACTCGCTCACGATACTTCCCGCGAGTTCTCACCGAGCATCCTGAAGCCCGTCACCGATCTCTCCCGGAGACCTTCACCATAGTTCCCGTACAATCTCACCGAACCTCTCGCAAAGCCTTATGCCATAAGGCTTCCACGCGGCGTTAACAGGGTTAACAAGGTTCAAGGGTGTTTACTTCTAATACTCTCAAGCGGTCCAGAGTTTCTGTGAGTAGAGAAGTAACAGAAACTCGCGTGAAACAACGGCACAACGCCGAAAGCGAGCTAAAATCCCTGCTAAATCATGTGGTTGTAGAAGCATTCTCAGGATGTTTCACAGAAGGCCTCATCGAACGTAAGCCAAACGCTCCACTGGTCGAAAAAGTTCTCCAAAAGAGACCTCGTTCCAGATGACGAAGGAGATTCGTAACGTTCAACACGTAAAACGTTATGATCGTCATGTCGAACGGCTCATTCCCAGTTATGAATCAGTACACTCGCGACACCTTGCGTCAAGAAATCGAAGCGATGCGGACCGCCGGCGCCCGGCGGCAGGAGCTCTCCCAGCATGCGTGCAAACGACTTTTCTTCGATCTTGGCATCCGACCGTCAGTAACCACCGTCCGGGAACTCACCCAGACAGGTAGCGCGAGCGACATTCCCAAGGATATCGAAGCCTTCTGGGCCAGTTTGCGCTCGGCGCTGCGCGTGCGCATCGACGCTGGCGCAATCCCGGAATCACTGCAGCAGCACGCAGGCGAACTGCTGGCGACGCTCTACGACGAGGCTCAAAAGCTCGCGCGTTCTGCGCTTGAAGACAACAAGGCACGTCTCGACACCGCGATTCAGGTCGCACAGGCTCAAGTTCGCGATGCCGACAGTCGCCGCGAGGCGATCGAACTCGCTCATCAGCGAGCCGAGGCGCGCGCCGAAGCAAGCGCCGCCCAGATCGCCGCGCTGGAAGCAGACGTGAAAGCGCTTCAAAATCAGGGAACGGACGCCCAGGCCGGTCTACGCGAAGTCATCGCGCGCTGGGAAAAGGAAAACGAGGCTCTGTCTGTGCGCCTGCAGCAGGAGCAAGAGTCAGCCGCGCGGCTTCGCGACCGTGTCGACGAACTACAGGGCGAACTGCGCCATAACACGGAGCACTACGCCCAGCAAATCAAGGACGCGGTTAAGGAAGCCGAACGACGCGTCCACCCGATGCTGGTCGAACTCGACTCATTGCGCGGCATGGCAGCCACCTATCAAGCCGGCGCGCGCGAGACAAGTCAGAAAGAATTTGATTTTATTCAACAGCTTAGCGCCGCGCGGAGCCGCGCCGACCGGCTCGAATCCCAAGTGCGGGCGCAGTCCGATGAAATCGATGCACTCGTTCTCGAGCGCGACGCACAGCGCGTCCAGTCCGGTGCCAGCGCCGAAGTCGGCGCGTTGATCGCGTCGCTGGCGGCTGATGGCCGACTGAGTTCCGCCGAAATCGCGAGACTGGGCACGCAGGTGGACGCGCACGTCGTTGCGCCGGCCGCCTGTCCCGCATGTCAAAGCGGCGAACCGGAACTTCAGCGCCACGAAGACGAGTACGAACTTTCTTGCCCGAACTGCGAGCGAACATCGGGCGCGGCATCATCCAAGCTCGCGGCGGTCGACGGTTTCATTCGATCTGCGCGCGTGAGCGCATCCTGATCGCCCGTCAAACCGGCGCAATCGTCAAAGGTGAGAGTTTTCGGGATCGCTTGCGAATCCGCGCGAATCCACGTCCGGCGTCCCGATGTCGCGCGCTCGCGCCAGATCCCGCTCCCGTATTTGCTCACCCATCCATTCCTGCCACGCACGATGCAGCCGGTGGACGGAGATCGTCTGCTGGAAGCCGAGCCATTGCCCGACACGATCGGGGTCCGTTCCGTCTTCGAACAGCTCCGCCGCGTACGTGTTGCGCAAGGTTTGCGGACTCGCGCGCGCAACGCGTGACGTCGCGATGCCGGACGCAGCCACGACGGCGTCGATCGCGCGCAGCATCGTCGCCTTGTGCATCGGGCGTCCTGACGGCGCGGCAGGGAACAGCAGCTCGCCCGCGAGATCCGCTGTCTTGCGCTCGCTGATCCAGTTGTCGAGCAATTCGACGGCGAAGGGTGCGAGCCGCGCTTGCCTGATCAGCAGCGGATTGGACGCATCGACGGTGATGTACGGCGCGCCTGCGGCATAGCAATCGACGATCAACTGCGCCGCCTCGCCCGTTTTCACGCCTGCGCCCAGAAACACGGCAACCAGCGCCCGGTCGCGCCGTTCGCGCCAGCGCTGCCCGGCCGGCAACGCGCCCATCGGCGAAAACAGATGCGCCACGAGCAGCGCGCGCTCGTCGTGCGTAAGAAATCCGGTCGGCTCGTTGTCGCGTGCCTTGCGCCATGCCGCGTTGCCGTCCTGAGCGATGAATCGCGCCGGGTTCGTCGCCGCCGATTCCACCTCCCGCACGTGATCCAGCACGCGCTCGATCAGCCTCAGATAGCGCATGCGCTGCGGACGGCGGATGTCCAGTTGCGCGACGAACTGTTCGATGACGGGGCGTTGCACCGTATGCAGCGTCGCGCGCTTCGCGTCCAGCCACTCGAGAAAGTTGCCCCACTGCGCCCGATACACATCGGCCGATGACGCCCGGAACGACTGCTGGGCGAGCCACGCATCGAATGCGGCGTGCGGATCGGCCTGCCAGTCGGCGCGCTGTTGGTCGAAGAGATCGGAAGTGTTCGGCATGGTGTCGAAAGGCGCGTGGGCCGCTGTATTGCACTGCGCACAGAGTCGGGCTTCGGGCGCGAGACGTCAAGCGCAGGTGTTCGTCCAGGTGTCGATGACTGTCTTGCCGGGCGTACGTTTCGTCGACTACTGTCGTCTATACGGCGTCCTTCCACCCGCAAGCACAAGATCAACGAGGAGTGAGCGATGGCCCAGCAATCCTGGCAGGAGCGCCGCGCGATCGGACGCGCCGCGCGTGAACGCACACCACGGGGCGCGCACGAGGCGATCGGCGACGTCGATCGCGATCCCATCGAACTCTTGCGGATGAGCAGCAAAGGCCGCGTGGATGCGCTGATTCCCTTGCGCTACGGCCGCATGCTGGTTTCGCCGTTCACGTTCTATCGCGGCAGCGCCATCCTGCAGGCGCATGATCTGGCCGCAACGCCGGACAGCGGCATCGTGATCCAGATCTGCGGCGACTGTCATCTGTCCAATTTCGGCGGCTTCGCGACGCCGGAGCGCGCGCTCATCTTCGATCTCAACGACTTCGACGAAACCGCGCCCGGGCCCTGGGAGTGGGATCTGAAGCGACTCGTCGCGAGCTTCACGATCGCCGGCCGGCATCTCGGTCACGGCGATCTCGCCGCCGACGAGTTTGCGTTTCTCGCCGCGCGCAGCTATCAGACGCATCTGCGCGAGTACGCCGAAATGAGCGTGCTGGATCTCTGGTACGAGCGCATCACGTTCGATCGCATGTACGAGAGCGTGCAGAACGAAGACGCGCGGCGGCGCATCAGGCGCGGTATCGAACGGGCGTCGCGCCGCACGCACGAGACGATGCTGCCGAAGCTCGCAGAACGAAGCGGCGACGCGTGGCGCATCCGTGATGCGCCGCCTGCCGTGTTCCACATTCGCGGCAAGAGCACGCTGATCGACAAAAACGACGGCTGGATGACGTTGGAAGGCAGCCGCGAGGAGATTATCGGAGCGCTCGTGCGCGACTATGTCGCCACGCTGACGCCGGAGCGCGCGAGGCTGCTGTCGCAATTCACGCTGCAGGACGTCGCGTTCAAGGTGGTGGGTGTGGGCAGTGTCGGGACGCGGTGCCTGGTTTTGCTGCTCACCGATCCTCACGACAAACCGCTTTTCCTGCAGATGAAGGAAGCATCTACGTCGGTTGTCGCGAGATACGCGCAGCACGCGAAAGACGGCGACGATACCGGACACGACGGTCAGCGCGTCGTTCACGGACAGCGTCTGATGCAGGCGGCCACCGACCCGTTTCTCGGCTGGGCGACGGGGCCTCTCGGGCGCGCGTTGTATATCCGTCAGTTACGCGACATGAAGATTTCCGCCGAACTCGAAACCTTCAGCGACGACGCCTTTCGCGAATACGCCGCGCTCTGCGGATGGGCGCTTGCCCGCGCGCACGCAAAGGCGGGCGGACGCGCGCCGGACATTTCCGGCTATCTCGGCAATGGCGATCGCATGGCGGAAGTCCTGGTGCGTTATGGGCGCGGCTACGCGGATCAGGTGGAAAAGGATTACGAGGTGTTTCGGGCCGCGTGCCGGGACGGCAAGCTCGAAGCGCGTTCCGATGCGGACATGTCGGCCGATTTTGCGCCCTGACGCTATCGATGCAGGATTGAGAGGAACCGGGGCACGCGGGCCTCGCCGCGTGCCGGGCGGATGCGCGTCAGTGCGCGGCGATGGCGGCTTCCGGTCGCGCCTGTCGGGCGGCGCGCTCATAGGCGTCCACGGCGAAGGCGAACACGGCGGGCAAGGCGTCGGACGATGCGACGTCGACTACGTCGTCGGTTTCGGGGAAATGAAAGTTATCGGGACGCGCGAACAGTTCGCGCAACGTGGCTTCGTGCCGCCCGGCAAAGCCGAGGTCCGCCACGGCCTCGGCCTCGATTGCATGCAACAGCCGCCAGGTCAGCGGCACGCCCTGGTCGATGTAACGCCCCGCGACCTGTCGCGTGATTCGCTCGAGGTCACGCACCGCACGGGCAAACTGCCTTCTGCTCAGGTTTTCGCCATTCGACTCCATGATTCACCCCTTCCCAACTGGTCTTATTGTACTGTACAAACATACAGTACTTGTTGCAATGAAAATAGCGTCGCGCTACTCGTCCCGGGTGTATGTGCGATTCCGCCTACGTGCGTTTCAGACATGCACCGCTATGCGTGCCGGGCAACGAAGCGCATCGTGGAGCCATGCTTGGGAAAACTCCTGAGCGGAACGCGCAGGAGTTTTCTGCGTTCGTTCGACGGCACTGCGCGGCCAACAGCGCTGCAAACCACGGGAGAACTGAGATGAACAAGGATCAAGTCGAAGGCGTCGGCAAGCAGGTCAAGGGCAAGATCAACGAGGGCGTCGGGAAGATGACCGGCGACAAGACTCAGGAAGCCAAGGGCGACCTGCAGCAGGCTGCGGGCAAGGTCCAGAAGGGCGTGGGCGATGCACGCGAGGATCTGAAGGACGCAGTGAAGAAGAATCCGTAAGGTAACGAACGGTTGTAGTCGGCGCGCCAGCGGTGCTGGCGCTGCCTGAAGCGGGACGTGCTCGATGCTCGTCCCGCTTTTCATTGGCGCGGGCGCCGGACTTTATGCGCATAACGCTACCGGAACCGGGCTGCTGTCAGCCGTGAATGACGATCAGCAGCGCCTTGGCCTCGGCGCGTCCCACGTTGCGGATCGCGTGGGACTCGTCCGCCGCGTAGCGCGCTGTTTCTCCCGCCTTGAGCCGACGCGTTGCACCGGACGCATCCACTTCAATCGATCCGTTCAGCACGGTAAGGTGCTCGCGCGTTCCCGGTTCATGCGCATTCGATGTGAGCGCGGCGCCCGATTGCAACGTGAGTTCGTACCATTCGAACTTGCCGGCGAGCTCGATCGGTCCCCACACACGCAACTGATATCCGCCGTTGTCGCCGCTCAACGTCGGTATCTCATGCGGCCCGGCGACGCGGATCGCTTCGACCGGCCTCTGCTGCGCGAACAATTGATCAAGGCTGATGCCGAGCGCGTTGGTCAGTCGCCAGGCCACCGCTATCGTTGGATTGGCCTTGTCGCGTTCGATCTCCGACAGCATCGACTTAGATACACCCGCTGCCCGCGACAAATCGTCGAGCGTCAGTTTTCGTTCATTGCGCAGGCGTTGAATGATTTCTCCGACGCGCGGCGGCGTGGCACCCGCCCCCGCGAGGTCGCCCGCTTTTCCCTCTGAACCCGTGCTTGCCATGAATCGACCAATCCCTTAAAGTGTTCGGCATATCGGAAATCTGTTCGGAATATCGAACATGTCCGATGCGATGAATGCACTATAACAGGGCTAAGGGCGGCTTGCGCGTGCTGCGCGGCCGGACGCCAGCACCAGGCCAAAACAAGGATTGCGATGAAAGACCGATACCTTTCCCAATTGCGCTCGACACTCGACGAAATTCGCGCTGCGGGCTTCTACAAAACGGAGCGCGTGATCGCGAGCCCGCAGTCGTCGGATATCCGGCTCGCGAACGGAAGCGGCGTACTGAACTTCTGCGCGAACAATTACCTCGGTCTGGCGGATGATCGCCGCCTGATCGAAGCCGCAAAGGCGGGTCTCGACGCCGACGGCTTCGGCATGGCGTCCGTGCGCTTCATCTGCGGCACGCAGACCGTGCACAAGGAACTCGAACAGGCGATCTCGCAATTTCTCGGCACCGACGACGCGATTCTTTATTCGAGTTGCTTCGACGCGAACGGCGGCCTTTTCGAGACTTTGCTGACCGAGGAAGACGCGATCATCAGCGACGAACTGAATCACGCCAGCATCATCGATGGCGTGCGGCTTTCGAAGGCACGGCGTCTGCGCTACAAGAACAACGATCTCGCGGATCTCGAAGCGCGCCTTCAGGAAGCCGACGCTGCCGGCGCGCGCTTCAAGCTGATCGCGACTGACGGCGTCTTCTCGATGGACGGCATCATCGCGAATCTCGCCGGCATCTGCGATCTCGCCGACCGTTACGACGCGCTCGTGATGGTCGACGATTCGCACGCCGTGGGCTTCATCGGGGAAAACGGACGTGGAACGCCGGAGCACTGCGGCGTGCTGGATCGCGTGGACATCATCACGGGAACGCTCGGCAAGGCGCTCGGCGGCGCATCGGGCGGTTATGTGGCCGCGCACAAGGAAGTCATCGAACTGCTGCGTCAGCGCAGCCGGCCGTATCTGTTCTCGAACACGCTGGCACCGAGTATCGCGGCCGCATCGCTGAAGGTGCTCGAACTGCTCGCGAGCGATGAAGGCGCGACGCTGCGCGGGCGTGTCCGCGAAAACGGCGCGCGCTTCCGCCGCGCGATGTCCTCGCTCGGCTTCGATCTCGTCCCCGGCGAACATCCGATCATTCCGGTCATGCTGGGTGACGCGCAACTCGCCTCGAACATGGCCGATGCATTGCTCGAAGAAGGCGTCTATGTGATTGGCTTCTCCTACCCCGTTGTACCCAAGGGACGCGCGCGTATCCGTACGCAGATGAGTGCAGCGCATACGCCGGAACAGATCGATCGCGCCGTCGATGCATTCGCGCGCGTCGGCCGATCGCTAGGCGTCATCCGCTGAGCGCCGCCGCGCACTCTTTATGCGCATAAAGTCAGAGGTACGGGCCATAAGCCCGTGACCTTCGAAGAAGCACCACGAAGACCAAACGTCAGGACCCAATGCAATGAAAGCCCTCGCCAAACTCGAACGCGCACCCGGCCTTACCTTGACCCGCGTGAAGCGGCCGGAAGTCGGCCACAACGACGTTCTCATCCGTATCCGCAAGACCGCGATTTGCGGCACCGACATCCACATCTGGAAATGGGACGAATGGGCGCAGAAGACGATTCCCGTGCCGATGCATGTCGGTCACGAGTACGTCGGCGAGATCGTGGAGATGGGTCAGGAGGTGCGTGGCTTCGCTATCGGCGATCGCGTGTCGGGCGAAGGTCATATCACCTGCGGCTTCTGTCGCAACTGTCGCGCGGGCCGGCGTCATCTGTGCCGCAATACGGTCGGCGTCGGTGTGGATCGCGAAGGCGCCTTTGCGGAGTTTCTTGTGATTCCCGCGTTCAACGCGTTCAAGATTCCGCCCGATATTTCCGACGATCTCGCCGCCATCTTCGATCCGTTCGGCAATGCGACGCACACCGCCCTGTCGTTCAATCTCGTCGGCGAGGACGTGCTGATCACGGGCGCGGGGCCGATCGGTGTGATGGCCGCGGCGATTGCACGGCATGTCGGCGCCCGCAACGTCGTCATCACCGACGTCAACGACTATCGACTCGAACTCGCCCGCAAGATGGGCGCGACGCGCGCGGTCAACGTGGCAAACGAAGACTTGCGCGACGTGATGAGCGAACTCGGCATGACCGAGGGCTTCGACGTGGGTCTGGAAATGTCCGGCGTGCCGAGCGCATTCAAGGCGATGCTCGAATCGATGAACCACGGCGGCAAGGTCGCACTGCTTGGCATTCCTCCGTCACAGACCGCGATCGACTGGAATCAGGTGATCTTCAAGGGCCTCGAAATCAAGGGCATCTATGGGCGCGAGATGTTCGAGACCTGGTACAAGATGGTCGCGATGCTGCAAAGCGGCCTCGATCTATCGCCGATCCTCACGCACACCTTTCCCGTCGACGATTATCAGCGCGCGTTCGACACGATGCTGTCCGGGAACAGCGGCAAGGTCGTGCTCGACTGGACTGCCGCCTGAAACGCCGCGCGTCATTGAGCAGCATCAGCCGGCGCTTTCGCAAACTCGGCCTGAATGGCGACGTGCACATCGTCGCCGACAGCCGGATACCACGTCGTCAATCCGAACTGCGCGCGGCTGAAGTGTCCGTCGGCTGAGAAGCCCAGTGTTTCCTGCTTTGTCAGCGGATTGACGGCGTGTCCGTTGAACGTCACGTTCAGCGTGACCGGCCTGGTCGTGCCGCGAATCGTCAGATCGCCGCTCATGACCCCCTTGTCGTCGCCGGTGCGCTGAAAGGCCGTGCTGACGAACATGATGCTCGGATAACGCTCCACATCGAACATGTCCGGCCCTTTCAGCATCCGGTCGAGCAGCGGTACGTTGGTGTTGATGCTCGCCGCGTCGATGGTCGCACGCACCGCGCTTGCCGACATTCCGTCCGCATTCCAGTCGAGTTGCGCCGTTGTCCTGTCGAATCGGATGACGAAGCGCGAGTAATGAAAGTGATCGACGTCGAAGCTCACGTTCCAGTGATGCGGATCGAGCTGATAACGCCCCGGCGGCACGCTCGATTCGCTCGACGACACGTGATGCGTGACGACCTGCAGCGGCGTACACGCCGTCAGCGCAGCCACAGCCAGAAAAGGAACGAGACGCTTATAGACGTTCATCGCGTGTTGCCTCGAATACAAAAATGATTTCGACAAGTTTCGCCGAGATCGTAAAAGTGCGCGCAAGCCGTCACGCGCTTTTCGTCAGCACACACGAAAATGGCGCGATCGGGTAGAGTTCGCCTCGATCTACATCTCAAAAAAAGGCGCCGTCGCGTACGCGCGACGGCGGAGAACACATGCGTACATGGCTGTCCCGTTTCCGAACACTACGCGCCCACTGGCTGACGGCCGCGGCCCTCGCCGCGCTGGCCTGGACGCCTGCCGCGCACGCGAGCTGGTGTGGTGACGGTCTCTGGATCGATGCGATGGTCGCCTCGCATCACGTTCACCCGGACAAGGATTTCGAGCAGTTCAATCCCGGCATCGGCGCGGAATGCTGGGTCGCGCCGCAATGGGCGGTGACGGGCGGCTACTTTCGCAACTCGCTCTCGAAGCCGTCGTTTTATGGCGGCGGTGTCTGGGGGCCGGATTTTCTTCACTGGCACTACATCAGACTCGCCGTGATGGCCGGCCTCATCTCCGGCTACGACTACGGCAGTTACGGCATCGGGCATAACCATACGGTCGGACCCGTCGCCGCGCCGCTCATCATGCTCGAATACAAGCGCGTCGGGGCGAACATCATTCTGATTCCGCCGATTCCTTCGAGCGATCTTCCCTTCACGCTCGGCTTCATGCTCAGAGTGAAATTCTAGGGAATCCGAAGTAAACCAACGCGCGACGCGCTTCACTGCGAGCGCGCCGCGTGTTGCAGGCATTCCAGCAATAACGTCGCGGCGGGCGTCAATGGACTGTCCCGCCGCGTCACGACCCTTACCGACACCGCCGGCAACGTATCGGCGATCGGAAAAACGGCGAGCCCTTCGCCGACCCATTGATGTTCGAGCAACGCGGCGGGCAGCGCGGCCAGCGCATCCGACCCGCGCAACAGCCCATGCGCGATGATGAAGCTCGGACACTCGATCACGCGTTTGGGCACCATCAGGCCGCGCTGGGCGTACGAATCGAGCAATGCCTGCGTCGAGCTTTCCGGCGACGGATTCAACAGCCATTCCGCATCCGACAATTCCGCCAGCGACGTGCAATGCCGCAACGGATGATCCGCACGCCCGACGATCGCCGAGCGGCTTTCATACAGCTCGATGTGATCGAACTCCGGCGGAAGATGCTCGGGCACGACCACGGCGACGACGAAATCGAGCGTGCCATCGCGCAATCGCGGCATCGCGACGCCCGGAAAGCCTTCGATGAAACTGACGCGCGCATCCGGCATGTGCCGCCGGAACGCGCGATACGCCTGCGGCAATATCGACAGCGCCGCGGTCGGCGTGACGGCCGCGCTCACGCTTCCCGCGCCCGCGCCCTTCATCTGCCCGATGTCGTCTTCGGCGCGGCGCATTTCGCTGACGATCAGGTGCGCACGCACCCGCAACTGCTGGCCGAACGCGGTCAACTGCACGCCGCGCGCTGTGCGCAGAATGAGCGGCACGCCGAGATCCTGCTCCAGTTCCTTGATCGCCTTCGTCAGCGCTGCCTGCGACAGATGAAGGCTGCGCGCGGCCGCACGGATGCTGCCCTGCTCGGCGGTCGTCAGGAATGCTCGCAACTGGTGAAACTTCATACTCATGAGCGACACCCTAGGGTTAGCACCGACAACTGATGGTAGTCACGCTATAAATTTACCGTCTTTTGGTTTGCTTTTCGGCTTTATATGCTTGGATCACGTTGAATTCGCATCGAGCCAAGGAGTGTCACATGCTGTCAGTCGAACCCGTCATCCCCGGCATTGCCGCCATCGCAGCCGAATTCGTCGATGTGCGCCGGCGCATCCACGCGCATCCGGAACTTGCGTATGAAGAAACGCAGACGAGCGATCTCGTCGCCGGGTTGCTCGCGCAATGGGGCTATGAAGTGCATCGCGGGCTGGGCAAGACGGGCGTCGTCGGCGTGTTGAAGGCGGGCGAGGGCGGCAAGCGCATCGGCCTGCGCGCGGACATGGACGCACTGCCGATCGAGGAAGCGACCGGCCTCCCGTACGCCAGCAAGCATGCGCGCACGATGCACGCATGCGGCCACGACGGCCACACCGCCATGCTCCTGTGCGCCGCGCGCTACCTCGCCGAGAGCCGCCTGTTCTCGGGCACGCTGATCGTGATCTTCCAGCCCGCCGAGGAAGGCGAAGCGGGCGCGCGCGCGATGATCGAAGACGGTCTCTTCGAAAAGTTTCCGTGCGATGCCGTGTTCGGCCTGCACAACATGCCCGGCCTGCCCGCGGGCGACATGTTCTTCACGCCCGGTCCCGGCATGGCCTCGTCGGACCGTGTGAACATCACCGTGCGCGGCGTCGGCGGGCATGGCGCGATGCCGCACGTCGCATGCGATCCGATGCCCGCCGTCGCATCGATCATGCTGGGCCTGAACAGCATCGTCGCGCGCGAAGTGGATGCGCAAAAGCCCGCCGTCGTCACGGTCGGCAGCGTGCAGGCGGGCGAGGCGTGCAACGTGATTCCGGAAACTGCGCTGATGAAACTTTCCGTGCGCGCGCTCGACGCGGGCGTGCGCAAGCAGCTTCAGGAGCGCATCACGGCGCTCGTGAACGCGCAGGCGCTCGCATTCGGCTGCACGGCGGAGATCGATTACGAACTCGGCTATCCGGTGCTCGTGAATCACGCAGAACCCACAGCTTTCGCCACCGATGTCGCGACGAAAATGCTCGGCGCGCAACGCGTCGAGCCGGCCGCGAGGCCGCTGATGGGCAGCGAGGACTTCGCGTTCATGCTCGAAGCCTGTCCCGGCACGTATGCGTGGATCGGCAACGGCATCGGCTCGAAGGGCGGCTGCATGGTCCACAACCCGGCCTACGATTTCAACGACGACATACTCGCGATCGGTGCGAGCTACTGGGTGCGCCTGGCCGAAGCCTGGCTCGCCGACTGATCCCTTCGGAGCACATCATGAACGCACCCACCATCGCCAGCGCGCCGGCGAATCCTTCGACGCCCACGAGCCGCGCAGCGCGCACGCGGCTCGTCATGGCGGCAGCCGTCGGCAACGCGCTCGAGTTCTACGACTTCACGGTCTATGCGTTCTTCGCGCTCGTCATCGGCAAGCTGTTCTTTCCGGTGCACGATCCGGTCGGCCAGTTGCTGCTCGCCGTGGCGAGCTTCGGCGTCGGGTTCTTCACGCGGCCCGTGGGCGGCCTGCTGATCGGCATGTACGCCGACCGCGCCGGCCGCAAGAAAGCGATGCTGCTCACGCTCGGCCTGATGGCGCTCGGCACCGCGATGATCGCGGCCGCGCCGACGTTCGCGCAGGTGGGTATCGCCGCGCCGGTCATTCTCGTGATCGCGCGCCTGATTCAAGGCTTCTCGGCGGGCGGCGAAGTGGGCGCATCGACCACGCTTCTGCTCGAACAGGCGCCGTCGAATCGCCGTGGCTTCTACGCTTCGTGGCAGTTCGCGAGTCAGGGACTCTCGGCGCTCGCGGGCGCGCTGACGGGCGTCGCGCTGACGGCGACGCTCACGACTCCGCAGCTCGAAAGCTGGGGCTGGCGCGTGCCGTTCATCATCGGCACCGCGATCGTGCCGGTCGGCTGGTGGCTGCGCCGCACGATGGAGGAAGCGCCGCGCGAGAGCCTGGAAGCCGCACCGAAAAGGCCGAAGATGCCGCTCGTCACCGTGCTGCGCGAGCATGGCCGCGCGGTGCTCAATGGTCTCGGTCTCACGATCGGCGGCACGTCGGCGCACTTCATCATCGTGTTCTATCTGTCGATCTATGGCGTGAAGACGCTCGGCCTGCCGGGCTGGACGGCGATGCTCTCGGGCTGCGTGTCGGGCGCGATTCTCTTCGTCGTCGCGCCGGTCGGCGGTTATCTGTCGGATCGCATCGGCCGCAACAAGCTCGCGCAGAGCACGCGCATCCTGCTCATGCTCGCGATCTGGCCGGCCTTCGCGCTCCTGAACAAATCACCGACGGCAGGCACGCTGCTCGCGGTCGTCACGGTGCTCTCGATCGTGCATTCGCTCAATGTCGGCCCGACCGGCGCGATGCTCGGCGAACTCTTCCCGCGTCAGGTGCGCGCGACGGGCGCGGCGATCGTCTACAGTCTGGGCGTTGCGATCTTCGGCGGTTTCGCGCAGTTTTTCGTGACGTCGCTGATCGTCATCACGAAGAGCGTGATGGCGCCCGCGTGGTACGTGATCGGTTGCGGCGTGCTTTCCGTGATCGCCGTGGCGTGCATGCGCGATCGATCGAAGGAAACGCTCGACTGAGTGTCGATACTTGCGCGGCATGCGCGCCGGATGCGTCGCGAGGTGTATAACTCGACGTATCCGGGTGTCGAAAAGGCCGCCCGCGCGGCCTTTTTTTCACTGGATCCCACACTATGAAGAACGCGCGATAGAAGGGGACATCCATGCGCAAGCTACGCTCGCAAAGCTGGTTCGGCGGTAACGACAAAGACGCCTTCATTCATCGCTCGTGGATGAAAAACCAGGGCATTCCTCACGATCAGTTCGATGGCCGGCCGGTCATCGGCATCTGCAATACGTGGTCGGAACTCACGCCCTGCAACGCGCATTTTCGCGAGCTCGCCGAATACGTGAAGCGCGGCGTGCGCGAGGCGGGCGGCCTGCCGCTCGAATTCCCGGTGATGTCGCTCGGAGAATCCAATCTGCGGCCCACGGCGATGCTGTTCCGCAATCTCGCGTCGATGGATGTCGAAGAGTCGATTCGCGGCAATCCTATCGACGGCGTGATTCTGCTCGTCGGCTGCGACAAGACCACGCCCGCCTTGCTGATGGGCGCGGCGTCGTGCAATCTGCCGGCGCTCGCCGTATCGGGCGGACCGATGCTGAACGGGCGCTTTCGCGGCGGCACCATTGGCTCGGGCACGGGCGTTTGGCAGATGTCCGAGGAAGTGCGCGCGGGCAAGATGACGCAGGACGAGTTCGTCGAAGCCGAGTCGTGCATGAACCGCTCGCGCGGCCATTGCATGACGATGGGCACCGCGTCCACCATGGCGTCGATGGTCGAATCGCTCGGCATGGGCCTGCCGCACAACGCCGCGATTCCCGCCGTCGATGCACGCCGTCAGGTGCTCGCGCATGTGGCGGGACGGCGCATCGTCGAGATGGTCAAGGAGGATCTCACGATGGACAGGATCCTCACGCGCGAGGCCTTCGAGAACGCGATCCGCACGAACGCGGCCATCGGCGGATCGACGAATGCGGTCGTGCATCTGATCGCGCTCGCGAAACGCATCGGCGTGGAACTGACGCTCGAAGACTGGGAACTCGGCTCGCGCGTGCCGTGTCTCGTGAACCTGCAGCCATCGGGCGAATACCTGATGGAAGACTTCTATTACGCGGGCGGCTTGCCCGCGGTGCTGCGTCAGCTCGGCGAGCAAGGCTTGCTGCATCGCGATGCGCTCACCGTGAACGGCCGCACGCTGTGGGACAACGTGAGCGACGCGCCGAACTACGACGAGAAGGTCATCACGCGATTCGAGCAGCCCTTCAAGCCGCACGCGGGCATCGCCGTGCTGAAGGGCAATCTCGCGCCGAACGGCGCGGTCATCAAGCCATCGGCGGCGACGCAATCCTTGTTGAAGCATCGCGGACGCGCGGTCGTGTTCGAGAACGTCGAAGAACTGCATGCGAAGGTCGACGATGAATCGCTCGATATCGACGAACACTGCATCATGGTGCTGAAGGGCGCGGGGCCGAAGGGCTATCCGGGTTTCGCGGAAGTCGGCAACATGCCGCTGCCGAAGAAGGTGCTGCAAAAAGGCATCACAGACATGGTCCGCATCTCCGATGGCCGCATGAGCGGCACGGCCTACGGCGCGGTGGTGCTGCACGTCTCGCCGGAAGCGGCGGCGGGCGGTCCGCTCGCGCTCGTGCAGACGGGCGACATGATCGAACTCGACGTCGAGGCGCGGCGTCTCAATCTCGAAGTCTCCGACGAAGAACTGGCGAAGCGTCGCGCCGCATGGAAAGCGCCCGAGCTGCCGAAGCGCGGCTACTATCGCCTGTATGTGGAGCATGTCCTGCAGGCGGACCAGGGCGCGGACCTGGACTTCCTCGTCGGTTCCAGCGGTGCGCCCGTACCGCGCGATTCGCATTGAGCGGAGGCGATCGATGCCGGATCATCAAACGCCGCCGCCCGGCATGTGGCCGGTGCTCTACGCCTATTTCGACGCGCTGAACTGCATCGACCGCGACGCCACGCGCAGGCAGATCGACGCGACCATCGCGGCGGGCGCGCCCGCCATCGTCACGCTCGGTCTGGCGACCGAAGTGAACCGCCTGTCCGACGATGAAAAGCGCACGATGATCGACGATTGCGCCGCGCATATCGCAGGCCGCGTGCCGCTCGCGGTCACGATCAGCGGCGACAGTGTCGAGCAGCAGGTCGCGCTCGCCGACTATGCGCTCGAACGCGGTGCATCGTGGCTCATCCTTCAGCCGCCATCGATGCGCGGTGAGCCCGAAGCGTTCTACTACGACTTCTTTGCGTCCGTGCTCGAACGAACCGGCGCGAATGCGGGCATTCAGAACGCGCCGGAATATCTCGGCGTCGGTCTGTCCGCGGAATCGATTGCCGCGCTCGCCGCCGAGCGGCCCAACTTTCGCCTGCTGAAAGGCGAGGGGCCGGCCGTGACGATCCGCGCGACGATTGAACGCCTGCGCGCGCTCGGACAGACGCTCGCGATGTTCAACGGGCGCGGCGGGCAGGAACTGATCGACAATCTGCGTGCGGGCTGCGATGGCTTGATCGTCGCGCCGGATGCGTTCGATCGTCAGGCCGCGATTCATCACGCGTTCGCCGAAGGACGCGAGCATGACGCCGAGTCGCTGTATGCGGAAACGCTGCCGGAAATCGTCTTCGTGATGCAGTCCCTGGAAACGCTCACCTGTTACGGCAAGCGCATCGCGGCATGGCGCATGGGCTTCGATGTGCTGCACGATCGCGGCGCGCGTCCGACGCAGTTCGGCATCGAATGCGCGCGGCGTTTCGCGCAACGCCTCGGGCCGGCATCGCGCGTGTTGCGTCGATGAATCATCGCGCCGGGCGGCGTGTGAAGCGCTGCTCGGTCACCGACGTGCCCCATTGCGTGCCTTCGGCTTCATCGGTCAGGGTGAAGCCGAACGATTCGTACAAGTGACGCGCGGCGTCGAGGCTCTTGAAGGTCCAGAGATATGTTTCGTCATACTTATCATCAACGAAGGCCATCGCGCGCGCCATCAATTGTCTGCCGATGCCGCTGCCACGCAATGCATCGTCGATGATGAACCAGCGCAGATGCGCGACGCGCGTCGCCGCATCGCCGTCGATCGCGAGCGAGCCGAGCGTGCGCTCGCCTTCCATGACGAGCCACAGCGCCTTGCCCGGCGCGGGCAGGCTTTCGGCGAACGCGGCCAGTTCCGTCGCAACCCTGCGCTCGAAGAACACGCCGAAGCTCGCATGCTGCGCGTAGAAGCGCGCGTGCAGGCTCGCCACATCGCCGATGCAGCCCGGCCGATACCCCTCGACGATGCGCACGCTTTCCGCATGCGCGGCGTGCGGCGCCTTGTGGTCGTGACCGTGCGCGAGCGCATCGGCATAGAGCGCGAGCGAGCGCACGAGCGTCTGCTGATCTTCGGGCACCATGCGGCGCAGCGCGTCGGAGACCTGATCCGTTGCGAATTTGTCGATCTTTCTGCGCAGCTTCTGACCTGCCGTCGTGAGGTAGAGCTCGGATGAGCGCGCGTCCTCGTTCGATGTCTGCCGCGTGACGAGTCCCGCCGCTTCGAGCCGCGCAATCTGCCGGCTCGCGTTGGACTTGTCGAGCCGCAGGATGTGCGCGATATCGCGCGCCTGGATGCCGGGCGTCGCGCCGATCTCGATGATCGCGTGTACGGCCGACGGCGCAAGGCCGCTGTCCGCGAGCGTGTTGCGCATGAAGCCCAGTTCGCGCACGAGCTTGCGCGAGAACTCACGCAGTTCGAGGATGGTTTTATCGCGGGATTGAACGGGTGTGTCGATGAAGTCCATGACGTCTCCATCGGTTGCGAAGCGCAACCAGATTCGTTTAATCTAGTTGCGAATCGCAACTTTCGCAAGCGAAAATCGCGCTCCCGAAAATTCTCACCTTTAGCCGCGATTGCGGGCGAACGCTTGCGTGCGTCCTGATTCGGCAACGCGCAGCAGCACGAGCGCGATGCCGCCCCACACGAACTCGCGCACGCGCCGCAGCAACGCGAACGAGAGCGCCGCCTGTCGATCGACGCCGAACGCCGACGCGATGGCGACGATCGTCGCCTCCTGCACGCCGAGTCCCGCGGGCGCGATGAACACAGCGTTGCGCACCGCCTGCGTGAGCGTTTCGATGGCAATCGCCCCAGCGATGGAGACCGGATGGCCGAGCATGTCGAACGCCGCAAAGACTTCGACTGCGCCGAGCACGTATCCCGCGAACTGCCACGCGAAGGCGCGCGCGAGCAGCGGCATGCGCCGCAACAACCCGCGAATATCGCGATCGAGGCGCTTGCCGTCGAGCTTGGCGGCGAGCGCGTGAGCGGGATCGAGCCAGCGCCGCGCCATGGCTTCGAGCCGATGAAACGGCGCGCCCTTGTGCGCGACGACGAACGCCGCCACGCAGATCGGCAACGAAGCGATCAGGCCCACGCCGATCACGTTGCCGATGCCGCTGCCCGAACCGCTCGCATGAACGCGCAGCAGAAGGAGGCCGAGCATCGCGAGCGCATATTGAACGGCGATCGTCACGAGCATCTCGACGATCACCGATGCGCTGACGCGACTCACATCCGGCAGATAACGCATGCCGAGCCGGATGCCCGCGAGCTCGCCACCGATGCCGAGCACGGGCAGCAGGCGTCCGACGGCTTCGCGCACGACCGCGATCCACCAGAGCGCGCTCAGGTCGATGCGCCTGTCGAGCAGAAGCTGCCATGCGCGCGCATCGAGCAGCAAGGGCAGCCCGTGCAGCGGCACGAGCCACAGCAGCACCGGTCCCGTATGCGCGATGAGCGTGAACGCGTCCGCGATGCCTTCATGTAACGCGAGCGCGACGAGCAGTGCGATGGCGGCCGGCCAGCGCAGCCAGGCGAGGTGTTTGAGCCACACCGTCACGTGGCCGGCTCCGGCGTACGCGCGTGGCCGAACACATCCGCGAAGCCGCCGTGCATCGCGCCGGTCGATTCGACGGCGCGCGCGACCCGCGGCGAGCACAAGGCAGCCAGTTCATCCGCATGGCGATAGTCGCGCATCGATGGCGTCAACGGGTCGCCGTTCGTCGCGGGATGGCTATAGATTTCGAGCACGCCTTCAGGCGCTTTCGCGAGCGTCGCGAGGAGCGCGGCCTCATCCATGTGACCCGTCTCCGCGATCCCCGCGACCCAGTCGTTATAGACGATGCCCGCATTGTCGAGCCGCTTTTTCATCAGCGCGACCCACGGTCTGAGAAAGAGCGAGCCGCGCATCTCGCGCGGCAGGCGCATCGCGCGCATGCCGAACTGCGGCCCGATTTCGAGGATCAGCGCGAGCACGGTCGGATGCAGATGAAAGTGCTTGTGCACGTTGACGTGATCGAGTTCGAGGCCGGTTGCGGCGAAGGCCCTGAATTGCGCGTAAATCTCGATCGCGAGCTGCCGCCGCACGCCCGGCAGAAAGAAGAAGCGCACGCCGTTCTCGAACATGGAGCCTTGGAAAGCGCCGCGCGCATCGACGAGATCCGGTATCGACCAGTGCGGCAGCGACGCGGCGCCATCGGTCAGAACGAGATGCAGCCCGACGCGCAAGGCGGGCAGTTCACGCGCGGTCTTCACGGCGTCGTAGGCGGCGCGCGCGCCGACCATCAGGCTCGCGCAGTTGAGCACGCCCTCGCGATGCGCGCGCGCGACCGCTTCGTTCACACGTTCGTGCAGCCCGAAGTCGTCGGCGGTGAAGATGATCCCGCGCACGCGCTCACGCCTCGCGCGCGCGCAGAAAGCGGAAGAACTCGACGCCTTCGCGCAGGCGCCGCGTCATCATGTCCCAGCTCGTGAGCATCTCGCGCACGATCTCCCAGATCTTCGACGGACGGAAATAGAAGCGCTTGTAGAAGCGTTCGAGATCGTTATAAATCTCCTCGCGCGACAGATGCGGATAACCGATCGCGGCAAGCTGCACGCCTTCCTTGCTGACGAGATTGATGACCTTGTTCTCAGCGAGCCAGCCGTTCTCGACCGCCTGCGCGTAAAGCGTCGTGCCGGGGTAGGGCGCCGCGAGCGAGACCTGGATCGTATGCGGGTTGATCTCCTTCGCGTAGCGAATGGTCGTTTCGATCGTCTCCTTCGTCTCGCCCGGCAAGCCGAGGATGAACGTGCCATGCACCTTGATGCCGAGCTTGTGGCAATCGTCGGCGAAGCGCCGCGCGATATCCGTGCGCAGGCCCTTCTTGATGTTCAGGAGGATCTGATCGTCGCCGGATTCATAGCCCACGAGCAGAAGGCGCAAACCGTTCTCCTTCATGATCTTGAGCGTCGCATAGGGCACGTTCGCCTTCGCGTTGCATGACCACGTGACGCCGAGCTTTCCCAGCCCGCGCGCAATCTCTTCGACGCGCGGCCTGAAGTCGGTGAAGGTGTCGTCGTCGAACATGATCTCCTTCACTTCGGGCATGTTGTCGCGAATCCATTTTACTTCCGCGAGCACGTTCTCGACCGAGCGCACGCGATAGCGATGCCCGCCCACCGTTTGCGGCCACAGGCAGAACGTGCAGCGCGAACGGCAGCCGCGTCCTGTGTAGATCGATACATACGGATGCTTCAGATAGCCGATGAAATAGTTGTCGATCTTGAGATCACGCTTGTAGACCGGCGCGACGAACGGCAGCTCGTCCATGTTTTCGAGGATCGGACGCGCTTCATTGTGTTCGATCGAGCCATCGGGCAGACGGTAGCTGAGTCCCTTGATATCGGCAAACGCGCGACCCTCGGCGATCTCTCGGCACGTGAAGTCGAATTCCTCGCGGCACACGAAGTCGATCGCTTCGCTCGCGGCGAGCGAGTTGTGCGGATCGACGGCGACCTTCGCGCCGACCATGCCGATCGCTACGCCCGGCGCACGCGCCTTCAGCTTCTCGGCGAACAGGGCATCCGTGGGAAACGAAGGCGTGCTCGTGTGGATGATCACGAGCTCGTACTGCGCGGCGATAGCGAGCGTGGCTTCGAAGGAGAGACCGTCGGCGGGCGCATCGAGCACGCGTGAACCGGGCACGAGCGCGGCGGGTTGCGCGAGCCATGTCGGATACCAGAACGAGCGGATTTCGCGCTTGGCCTGATAGCGGGAGCCTGCGCCGCCGTCGAAGCCGTCGAAGGAGGGCGCCTGGAGAAAAAGCGTGTGCTTCATGTTGCGAGGTCCGTTGATTGTGTTATTGGCTGTCGGAGGCGTTGGCGTCGTAGTTATCGCGTGCGTCGTCGAGCGGAATGCGTACACCGCGCCACACCACGCTCGATCCGAACAAGGCGGCGAGCCATTGCAGCCACATCAGCAGATCGCGCAAGGCAATGAGCGGCAAGTCGCGCCAGAACGCGCGCCACGAGCGCGCGCCGCGCCAGTGCAGCACGAGCCGCGCGGAAATGCCGAGCGACGTGCTCAGATCGACGATGGTATCCGCGATGCTTTGCGCGGTCTCGGTGCCGTGCTCGAAGCCGAGTCCGAGCACGGCGCTCGTCAGCAGCCAGGGCGTGGTGAACGTGACGCACAGACACGCGAAGCCGAGCGGGTTGATCGAGCGGATCGTGCGCAGCCAGCGCGTTTCGCGTTGCCAGAGCGAGGCGAGATCGCGCTCGGTCACATCGGTGGCGACGACCACGTCGGACAGCACCGTCCGCAGGCCGAGCGCGCGCACGCGCTCCGCGAGCCAGTAATCGTCGGCGAGACAGTCGCGCACGGCCTCGAAGCCGCCGCTTTTCACGAGCGTGTCGCGCCGCATCGCGAGCGTCGCGCCGAAGCCGAAGCGCCGCTGACCGAGGACATTGGCCACGTGCACCGAAGGCGCGAACCATTCGTCGATGAAAAGCCCGCCGATACGCGACCAGAAGCCGCCCACGCGCCGCGCACGATACAGGCACGTGACGACGCCGACGTGCGCATCGGCGAGCGGCCCGGTCACGCGCACGAGATAGTCCGGCTCGACGGCGATATCGCTGTCCGCGATCACGATGAGACCATGCTTCGCGCGCGCGGCGAGATTGATCAGATTGGCGACCTTGCGATTGCTGCCATGCGCGGTGCCGTCGATCACGAGTTCGATGTCGCGCTCAGGAAAGGCGCGCGCAAGCCGCTCGACGACGCTCGCCGCGGGATCCGACGCGCTCGCCACGCCGAACAGCAGCTGATACGACGGATGCGTCTGCGTGCAGAAGGTCTCGAGATTGGAGTACAGGCGTGGCTCGGTGCCGCACAGCGGCTTCAGCACGCTGACGGCGCCCGGCACGCCGTCGCCGCGCCGCGCGGACGCGGCGCCACGCAAGCCGGGAAAGACGAGCGCCGCGAGTGTCGCGTGGCACGTTGCGGCACAGCACAGCGCGATGACGAACCATACGAACAGCGGAACCGAATGGGCCGTCATGATCGTTTCGCCCGTATGCAGCATATGAACCACGGCATGAGGATCTCCACAGTTGCCTTGCACGTCGCAGTGATTCGAATGCGTGTCGCGAACCCGAAGCCTGCCTTCGCAAACCTTAAGAAATGCTTAGATCGGTGAACGAATGTGCGTGGCGAGCGCGATTGAAATGCGCATGAAAGCGGTGCGTATCGTCGTGTCAGGAAACCGTCACGGACAAAAAAAAACCCGGCTCGAAGGCCGGGTGAATGAGATCGGGCGCGTTTCCGAGGTCACGCCCGACCGCGTGGCACTCTGCAGGACGCCGCCGCGCGCGGACACGCGTGGGTGGCGCTGAGCCGGGAGCCGGCGGGATGAAGTTCCACATGAAGCTGCACCAGCCAGTCGCCCGGACAGGTTCCGTCGATCACGAGCGTGTCCGCGGTCCATGCGATGCGGCGCGCCGCACGTGCCGCATCGAATGCGAGCTTCGCGACATGTCGCACGACGAGCACGATGCCCGCCGCGCTCGCGAGCGTCGCGAGACGCACCGCGGTGCTTTCCAGCGCATTCACATGGCCCGCGCAGCCGCAGACCGTGAGCCACGCGGCATCCGAGGCGGCGATGCACAATGCGATCAGCACCGCATTCGCACGCAGGCAAACGAGTGTGGACGATTGCATCGGCATCTCCGGGGCCGCACGGCCGCGAATCGGCGCGCTCGACGGTATAGTGCGTGGACGATGCTTATGCAATGCTTAAGCAGTACGCGCGCAACCCCGATAACGGGGACACACTGTGCGGCTGCGCGCAAAGCTTAAGTGACGCTTAAGCATGCAGACCGGAGAATCGGCGCGACGTGATCGAGCCTGGAGAAAGCGCATGCGCCTGTTATTGGTGGAGGACGACGAGATGATCGCGGAGACCGTGCTCGCCGCGTTGCGCCGCGCGAATTACACCGTGGACTGGGCGCAGGACGGCCGCGCCGCGGAGCTTTCGCTCGGCAACGGCGTGTACGACCTCGTGCTGCTGGACCTGAATCTGCCCAAGCGCGACGGTCTCGACGTGCTCGGCACCTATCGGAAGAACGGCGGTGACGCGCCCGTGATGATCCTGACCGCGCGCGACGCCGTCGACGACCGTATTCGCGGCCTCGACGCCGGCGCGGACGACTACCTGATGAAGCCTTTCGATCTCGACGAGCTCGCCGCCCGCGTGCGCGCGCTCCTGAGACGCCGCACGGGCCACAAACATCCGGTGTATTCGCATGGCGAGCTCTCCCTCGATCCCGCCGCCCACGAGGCGACCAAGGGCGGCGTCGCGCTCAATCTCGTGCCGCGCGAGTTCGCGCTGCTGCAGGCGCTGATCGAGGAGCCGTCGCGCGTGTTTCGCCGCTCGGAGCTCGAAGAAAAGCTGTACGGCTGGGGCGAGGAAGTGGGCAGCAACGCGATCGAGGTTCACGTACACAGCTTGCGGCGCAAGATCGGCGCGGAAGAAATCGTGACGGTGCGCGGCGTCGGCTATCGACTGAAGAGGGTTGGATGACATCGATTCGCCGATGGCTGCTCGGATGGCTCATTTGCGGCCTCGGCATCGCGTGTCTGATCGCGGGTATCGGCATATTCAGCACCGCGCGGCTGGAAGCGGGCGAGCTGTTCGACTACGAGCTGCGCACCGTGGCGCTCTCGCTGCCGCACAACGTCAACGCCGACGACGTCGCGCAGGGACGCGATCACGAGCTGCACGACATATCGGATGACAGGCTCGTCATCGACATATGGGACAAGTCGGGTCGACTCATTTATCACTCGCCGCGCGAGCCCGCGCTGCCGCGCTTCGGCGTCGGCTTCGAATCGGCCGAGCGCGAAGGCTTCAGGTGGCGCGCGTTCGGCGTGGCGCAGCCGGACCGCTTCGTGCAGGTGGCCCAGCCCTATTTCATTCGCGACGATCTCGCGCTCTCCCTCGCGCTGCGCACGATCTGGCCGCTCGCCTTGCTGATTCCGGTGGTCGTCGTGATCGTGCTTTTCGTCGTCGCGCGCGGGCTCTCGCCGGTGCTCTGGCTGTCGCAATCGCTCGCGGCGCGCTCGCCGGAGTCGCTCGAACCCATTGCATTCGACAGGCCGATGCCCGTCGAGCTGCATCCCCTCGTCAACGCGCTGAATGACCTGCTCGCGCGCCTGGGCGAGGCGTCGCAGGCGCAGCGCACGTTCGTCGCGGATGCGGCCCACGAGTTGCGCACGCCGCTCACCGCGCTGAAGCTGCAGATCCAGGGCGCGATCGGCGACGGTTCCCTTCAGGTCGATGCCGCGACACTCGCGAAAATCGACGGCCGCTTGAATCGCCTCATCCACCTCGCGCAGCAACTGCTCAGCATGGCGCGCGAAGACGCCGCGCGCGAGGCGGCCCTCGCGCCCATGAGCCTGCGCACGCTCTGCGAAGTCCGCGTGAGCGATTTCTCCTTGCTGGCCGAAGCCCGGTCGATCGACCTCGGCCTCGAACTCGAACACGCGCGGGACGAACACGACGCCTTCACCGTCATGGGCGACACGCACGCGCTCGCCGTGCTCGTGAACAACCTCCTCGACAACGCGATCCGTCATACGCCGCACGGCGGCCGCGTCGACGTGACCTTGCGGCGCGAAGCGCAAGGCATCGCGCTGACCGTGCTCGACTCGGGCCCGGGCATTCCGGAGAGCGAGATCGACCGCGTATGCGACCGCTTCTATCGCTGCGTCGGCACGTCGGGACATGGCAGCGGGCTCGGACTCGCGATCGCGCTGCGCGTCGCGCAACGGCATCACGCGACGCTCGAAGTCATGAATCGCGATGACGCGAGCGGGCTCATTGTGCGAGTGCGCGGCTTGCGCGCGGTGGCGCCGGCGGCGCACGCGAAAGATATCGTCAGCGGAATGCATGCCTGAATGAAAGCGCAAGAAGCGGGGCGTCGTGCGTCGCGTGTGCAACGAAGCTGGCCGTTTCATCCGTACGTGCCGGGGCTGTCATGAAGAAACTCGTCCTTCTGTGCGCATGTCTCGCGTGGACCGGCGCCGCGCACGCGGCGGATCCCGCAGCGCCCGATGCGGCTTCTACCGCGGCATCCGAACCCAAAACCCTGAAAGAGCGCCTCGGCGACAAGGCGAGCGACGAGCAACGGGTGGACAATTGCCATGTGCCCGCCGACCGGCGCGGCACGAAGGTTCGCCCCGACACATGCACGCCCTGACGCGCGGGCGAATGTGTTACCTTTCGTGGATGAACCATCTGGTACAAAATCAAGGAGCCCGCCTTGTCTTCCACTCAAGCATCAACAGTCCTGCGCCTCGGCATTCTCGGCGGCGCGAACATCGCAAAGCAGTTCGCGCGTGACGTGAGACCGAGCGAGCGCGTGCGCGTCGTTGCGGTCGCGAGCCGCACCGAGGAAAACGCGAAAGCCTTCGCGGACGCAAATGGCATCGAAACGTGGTTCGGCAGCTATGACGCGCTGCTCGCGAGTCCGGATATCGATGCCGTCTACATTCCGCTGCCCAACAGCCTGCATGCCGAATGGGCGATCAAGGCCGCGGATCACGGCAAGCACATCCTGTGCGAAAAGCCGCTCGCGCTCGATCGCGACGAGGCCGTGCGCATGTTCGAGGCCGCCGATCGCAACGGCGTGATGCTGCTCGAATCGTTCCCGTTCTACTTTCAGCCGCAGACCGCCGCGATGATGGCGCTGATCGGCGAAGGCGCGATCGGCGAAGTGCGCGCGATTCAGGCGAGCTTCGGCTTCACGGTGGGCAATCCCGGCGCGAATATCCGCATGAAGCCCGAGCTCGGCGGCGGCGCGCTGCTCGACGCGGGCAGCTATCCGCTGAGCCTCATTCGTCTCGTGATGGGCAGCGCGCCGCAACGCGTCGATGCGGTCGCGACGTGGGCGGACAGCAAGGTCGACATCAGTCTCATGGCGACGCTCGTCTATGCCGATGGCCGCCGCGCACAGGTCTCGTGCGCAATGGATGCGGCGAATCATCGTCATGCGACGATCATCGGCTCGCAGGGCACTATCGACACCGAGTATCTCAATCACACGAGCGCCCAGACGGCCGGCGACCAGTACGGCTACCTTCCGAGCCAGATGCGCGTGCGGCGCGGCATTCCGAACGCGGTGCCGTTCGAGCCGGTCGCGTCCGACGTGGGCAGCGGCTTCTTCTTCGCGGCGGAAAGCTTCGCGCGCATGGTCGCAACGCAAGATGCCGCCGCGATCGAGTACTACGCGCAGGTGAGCCTCGACAACGCAGCGACGCTCGCGGCGATCATCGAAAGCGCGCGCAGCGAAAAGCCGGTCACGCTCTGAGTTGCCGAGGCGATGCACGCGCCGCGCAGGCGCGTGCATCGCCCGTCATGCGCCGAACATCAGCGCTTGACGATCACGACCTCCAGATACTCGCTCGGCACCACGAGCGACGACGTTCCCGCCACATTGCAGCGTTCGAGCAGGCCGGCGATATCGCGTTCGAGATCCGCCTGCTTCGCGGTATCGAGCGCCGCGAACGCGCGATGCACTGGCCCGTAAAAATCGCGGAACACCTGAATCCAGTGCGCGGCCGATTCATAGCGCATGTTGAAGTGCTTGCGCACGCAACGAATGTCGGCGGCTTCGGTTCCGAACAGCACGACGAGATGCGGCTCCGTGCCCCAGAGCGCGGGCGATTGCAGCCCAACGGGCGGCGGCACGTAAGCACCGATGATCTTGAACAACTGGCCGATGAACCCTTGGGGCGTCCAGTTCGCCATGCCGATGCGCCCGCCGCTCTTCACCACGCGCAGCATCTCGCTCGCGGGGCGCCGGTGATCCGGCGTGAACATCGCGCCGTACGTGGACAGCACGACTTCGAAGCTGGCGTCATCGAAGGGCAGATCTTCCGCGTCGGCCACCCTGAAATCGACCGCGAGGCCTTCGGCTTGCGCGCGCGCACGGCCCTTGTCCAGCAGCGCGGGAACATAGTCGGTCGATGTCACGTGAGCGAAGCGCCGCGCGGCGGCGAGCGTCGCATTGCCGTTGCCGGCGGCGATATCGAGCACGCGCTCGCCGGCGCGCACGTCGACCGCCTCGGCGAGCATCTCGCCCACGATCTGCAAGGTCGTGCCGATGACCGCAAAGTCTCCGCTCGCCCAGGTGGCCTGTTGCCGGGACTTGATCGCGACGAAGTCGGGTTGCGGCTGAGCCGGCTCGTCGCGAACCGCGGATGTATTCAACGCATGCATGGTTCCTTCTCCAGATTCCAGATCATTGTGTCGAGGTCGCCCTGATGGCGGGCACGGGCAGTATCCCGTTACCATCGCTTCGACGCCTGTCCGCGAGTCGCCGCGAATTGACCGTTCGTCCGCTTCGCCGTCGCGCACGCGTCGCAGCGACGCTTTCGAACGGCGGGAGCCGACATGAGCCACGACATCCTTTCCGATGTGCTGCGCACCGTGCGGCTGCGAGGCGCGCTCTTCTTTCACGTGAGCGGCAATCGCAGCTGGGCGGCGGAGGCGCCGCCCGCGCGCGAGATCGCGAGCATCGTCATGCCGGAATGCGAGCACGTGATGGAGTATCACGTCGTGACGCACGGCAACTGCTGGGGCGCGATCGTCGGGGAAGCGCCGGTGCGTCTCGCGAGCGGCGACATCATCGTGTTTCCGCATGGCGACGCGCATGTGATCTCCAGCGCGCCCGGCATTCGTGCCGAAGTCGACATGACTGCGCTGTCGGCGAAGATCGATCAGTTACCCTTCACACTGACCTACGACGCAGTCGAAGCGCGCGACAATCCGCATCCCGGCGATTCGTACGAAACCATGCTGGTGTGCGGCTTTCTCGGCTGCGATCTGCGCCCGTTCAATCCGCTGATCGCCACGTTGCCGCGCCTGTTGCATCTGAAGGAAACCGGCACGCAGGGCTGGATCAATCATTTCATGCAGCAGGCCGTCATGGAATCGCGTCACAAGCGGCCAGGCGGCGAGGCGATGCTCGAACGCATGAGCGAAATGATGTTCGTCGATGCCGTGCGCCGCTATGTCGATGTGCTGCCCGATGAAAGCCGAGGCTGGCTCGCGGGCCTGCGCGATCGTTTCGTCGGCCGCGCGCTCGCCGTCATGCACGACGCGCCCGCGCACGAGTGGACGGTCGAAGAGCTGGGCGAACGCGTGGGACTCTCGCGCTCGGCGCTGCACGAGCGCTTTGTCGACATGATCGGGCTGCCGCCGATGCAGTATCTCGTCAACTGGCGCATGCAGGTCGCCGCCGGACTGCTGCGCAATACCAACTCGACGATCGCGGCCGTGGCGCAGGACGTGGGCTATGCATCCGAAGCGGCGTTCATTCGCGCGTTCAAGCGTCTCGTCGGCAAGCCGCCCGCAACGTGGCGGCGTGAGAAGACGCGTGTGGAAGCCGTGACGCATTCGGGTTGACGCTGAACGAATCTCTGACTAGAGTCAGAGATATGAATCCGACCGACATCAGCCAGATTCGCAGCTTCAATCGCACCGTTGCCGAGGGCATCGGCGCGCTCAGCGACCATTTTCTCGGGCGCGGCCGGCCGATGGGCGAGTCGCGGCTGCTCTGGGAGATCGGGGCGGAGGGCGTCGATCTCCGCGTGCTGCGCGAGCGCCTCGGACTCGACTCGGGCTATCTGAGCCGCACGCTCGCGGCGCTCGGGCGGCAGGGGTTCGTCGAGATCGAGTCGCGTCCCGACGACCGCCGCGTGCGCCGCGCCACTCTGACCGAAGCGGGCCGCGCGGAACGCGAGGAACTCGAACGGCTTTCCGATGCGGTCGCGCTCGGCATGCTGGCGCCGTTGAACGAGGCGCAGCGCGAAAGGCTGATCGCGGCGATGGCCGAGGTCGAGCGCTTGCTGCAGCCTTCGCTGATCCGCTTCGCGATCGAAGATCCGGCGAGCGCCGATGCGCGATGGTGCATCGATCAATACTTCGCGGAACTGAATGCGCGCTTCGATTCGGGCTTCGATCCGTCGCTCAGCCTGTCCGCCGATGCGCGTGAACTGACCGCGCCGCAGGGCGCGCTGATCGTGGCGAGGCTTCGTGGCGCGGCGCTAGGCTGTGTCGCGCTCAAGTTTCACGGCACGTCCGCGGCCGAGCTGAAGCGCATGTGGGTGAGCGCCGCCGCGCGCGGACTGGGCGTCGGCAGGCGATTGCTCGAAGAGGCCGAAAGGCACGCGAGGGAGAGCGGAGCGAAAGCGCTGCGTCTGGAGACGAACAAGACGCTCACGGAGGCGATCAAACTGTATCGGCGATCGGGCTATGTGGAGGTCGCCGCGTTCAGCGCGGAGCCTTACGCGGATCACTGGTTCGAGAAAGCGTTGCGTTGATGCGTCGCGTCAGCGCGTGCCCGTCAACGCGATGACGAGATCGAGAAGCGCGCGCGTCTTCGCGGGCGGATGATGCCGCGAAGGATAAAACGCATAGAGCGGAAAGCGCTCGTCGGGCCAGTCGGGAAAGATATCGACGAGCGCGCCGTCGGCGAGCAGATGTTCGTGACCGAGCAGAAGAATCTGCGCGATGCCGTGGCCCGAGAGAATCATGCTCAGCATCGTGCCGGGATCGTTGAGCGTGAGCCGGCCGTGCGTTTCCACCGTGACGCGCTTCTTCTTGCGATGAAACTCCCACGCGAACGGCCGCCCCGTTTCGGGATCGCGAAACTCGATGCATGTGTGCGTGTCTCCGGCGAGCGCCTGGGGCGTCGCGGGCTTGCCGTGTAGTTTGATGTATGAAGGCGCGGCGACGGTGCGCACCGGCGTATCGAGCAGCTTGCGCGCGACGAGGCTCGAATCGCGCGGCTCGCCGAAGCGCACGGCGAGGTCGAAGCCGTCCGCGATCATGTCGCCGAGACGGTCGCTCGTGATCAGTTCCAGTTGCAGATCGGGATGCGCCTTCAGGAATGCATCGAGCTTCGGGCCGAGCAGCAGCCGCGAGAAGATCGGATCGACGTTCACGCGCAAGCGGCCGCGCACGGCCGTCGCGCCTTCCGATGCGGTGGCCGCCGCCTCCTCCAGTCCCGCGAGATGCGGCATGACGTGTTCGAAGAAACGCCGCCCATCGTCGGTGAGTGAGACGCTGCGCGTGGTGCGATCGAAAAGACGGATCTTCAGACGCGCTTCGAGACGCGCGATCGCACGGCTCACGCCGGGCTGCGACATGCCGAGACGCTCGCCCGCCGCGGCGAACGTGCCCGCATCGACGATCGCGGCAAACACGCTGATGCCGTTGAGGATGCGTTCGTTGAAGCCGGTCATTCATGCCTCCGCGTCATGGATGAGAGAGCATTCATGTTATCGCGATGCGGCGCGAAGGCGCGAATGCAAACCGGGCGCGCAAAAAAAACGGGCCCCGAAGGGCCCGGCAAATCACTCCAACACGGTCAACTTTATGCGTGCGCCTTGGCGTCCTTGCTCACAGAGATCGAGTCGGCGCGCAGACGCTCGTACTCCTGCTCGCTCATCGGCACGGCGTCCTTCTTGCCCAGATCGTTCAGACGGATTCGGTACGTCTCACGCGCCGAGTAGGCCGCGATCGCCGCGATGATCGTCACGCCGAAGGCAATGGCGCCGACCGTCAGCGGGATGTTGTTCGATCCCGGGGGCGCAACCGCTGCGAACAGGGCGGGCAGGAGCGCGGTGATCGTGGTGCCGATGTTCTGCGCAATCGCCATCGCCGAAACACGCGAGCGGGTCGGGAACAGTTCCGGATAGAAGCTCGGGAAGATCGCGTTATAGCCTTGATACACGACGCCCCACATCAGGAGCGACATCAGGAACGCGAGCGGGATGCTGTGGATGCTGATCGCGTAGAGATACGCGAAGGCCAGCACACCCGAGATCAGGGAGCCGCCGATCATCATCGGGCGACGGCCGATCTTGTCCGACAGGTTGCCGACGAACGGAATCACCAGCACCGCGACGATGTTGCCGACCACCGGAATCCACAGATACACGCTCTTGTGGAAGCCGATGCCATACGAAGACTGCACCGCATACGCCGCACCGAAGATCGTCGCGACGACGGGAATCACGTTCATCAGCGCCATGCAGACGACGCGGATCATGTCGGGCGTGCTGTTGGCGAACGCTTCCTTGATCGGCGACTTCGGCAGATCGCCGTGCGACTCTTCGGACGTGAAGGCCGGCGTTTCATGCACTTCCTTACGGATGATGTAGCCCGCGACCAGCACGAAGGCCGACAGCAGGAACGGCACACGCCAGCCCCACGCATTGAACATGTCTTCCGGCATGAACGTGGCGAGCGGCAGGAACACGGCGGCGGCGAGAATCTGGCCGGCCTGCACGCCCTGCAGCGTGAAGCTCGCGTAGTAACCGCGACGTCCGAACGGCGCGTGCTCCAGAATCATCGAGCTGGCGCCGGAGATTTCACCGGCCACCGCGAAGCCCTGAACCAGACGCAGCACGACGAGCAATGCCGGTGCGAGCATGCCGACGCTGTGATACGTCGGCAGCAGGCCGACGGCCATCGTCGAGAAGCCCATCAGGAACATGCAGATGAGCAGCACGTTCTTTCGGCCGTGCGTGTCGCCCAGATGGCCGAGCACGAATGCGCCGATCGGACGGGCCACGTAACCTACGCCGTACGTCGCGAGCGACGCGATGATCGCCACCTTCGGATTGCCCGACGGGAAGAACAACTGCGGGAAAATGAGCGCTGCTGCCTGGGCGTAAATGAAGAAGTCGTAATACTCCAGCGCCGAGCCGATCCAGCCGCTCGCGGTCGCTTTCTTCGCCTGGCGGCCGCTGTGCGCGTCTTCCTTGGGGCTAGCCATAGAGATGTCTCCGAACAATGGGTTTATGGAGTTGAACCTTGTAACCGGGTCGAGCGGCGGAGCATTCGAAATACGTGAATTGCGCGTCGCTCTGAAAGTGATTGGAGAATAAGAGCGCAACCCCTTTGGATCAACGCTTTATGATAAATTTTGCGCGATTATCGTACGCGAGTGTCCGCTAATCGATCACTTTGGGGGTTAGCACTAGCAAATGGCTTTCGTCGAGCGCCGAAACATCCCGTGATCCATAACTAAACAAGCATGTCAGCATGACTAAACCGGAACTGGATAAACGCGACTGGATCGCCGGTCTCGAAAAGGGTCTCGCGATCCTCGAAGCCTTCGACGATCAGCACGCGCGCATGACGCCCACACAAGCCGCGGCGCGCACCGGCCTCACGCGCACGGCGGCGCGCCGCTATCTGCTGACGCTCGCGCATCTCGGCTACGTGCAGACCGATGGCAAGCTGTTCAACCTGACGCCGCGCGTACTGCGCATGGGCTGGTCGTATTTCGAGTCGGCGCGGCTGCCGCGCATCGTGCAGCCCTACCTGCAGCAGTTGAGCGCGCTGATTCACGAATCGGTGTATGTGAGCGTGCTCGATGACTGGGACCTCGTGATCATCGCGCGCAACGGTTCCACGCGCGTGATGACGACGGGCTTCGTACTCGGCGCGCGCGTGCCGGCTGCGCTGATGTCGGGTGGCATCGCGATGCTCGCGTACATGGATGAGGCCGCCGTGCGCGGATGGCTCGACGCGACCGAATTCAAGCCCTTCACGCCGCTCACGATCACCGACAAGGGAAGGCTCTACGAGAAGATCCGGCAGGCGCGCGTGGATGGCTACGTCGCGATCGAGCAGCAGTTGCAGATGGGCGTGCGTGGCGTCGCGGTGCCGATGAAGAACCGGCATGGCGTGGTGGTGGCGGCGTTGTCGGCGAACATGCCGATCGGAAAGGAAACAGGCGAGGCCGCGCTCGCTCGCGTGTTGCATCCGTTGCAGGAGACTGCGTTGTCGATGTTGAATGTGATCTGAAGGTGAGGGTTTTCGGGAGTATGTGTTTTGAACGCTCCCAAAGCCCGTATCCAAAGGCCTTTCGGCGAGCGTCAATGGCTCAAAGGTGAGGGTTTTCGGGACCGATGTGCAGCGGACGAATTCCCTCACTTTCACCTAATTCCCCATCCCTACACTCCTGTCCATGGTTGAGGCGACAAACGGTCAACCACATCCGGACATCGACAAAAGGAAAGGGGAACGACATGACCCAGCTCAACGCATCGGCGAACGCGCGCAAGGCACGACGCAGCGGCTTGCTTCTCAAGCTTTCGGCGCTCTGCGTCGTCACTGCGCTCTCACTTGGGCTCGGCTCCGCGCCGGTCTACGCGCAGGCACTGCCGATGGATGACGCCCCGGCCGCCCGTGTGCAGCCGCTCGACATGCGCACGCTCCACGAGCGACTGAACCTCACGGCCGATCAGGAAGTGCAATGGCAGGCCGCGCTCGATGCGATGCGCGAGAGCCATTCCTCCGAGCGCATGAACGCGGATCAGATGCAGGCGCGCATGCAGATGATGCTCAAGCAGCCGATCCTCGATCTGTCCGCGCTGCATGCCATGGACGAGAAGGCGCGGCAGCAGGACGCGCCCTTATCCGATCTATCGGCGAAAGCCTGGCTCAAGTTCTACGGCGGTCTGAACGATCAGCAGAAGACCACCTTTAGCGATGCGATTCGGCCGCAGTTCGAGAATATCGCGCATCATCCGGCGCGGCCCTACGATCCGCGGACTGGGCTCTGATGTGATGACGTTTCGGGGTTTTCGCTGGATCCCGTTTTCGCGGTGGTCTATTGGCACTGCCCCTGTGCGGGGCGGCAGTCACTTTCTTTGCTGCTGCAAAGAAAGTAACCAAAGAAACAGCTTGTCCCATCCAAAGTGCATCACGC
>LRBF01000223.1 GCA_001580565.1 Caballeronia megalochromosomata
CACGCCCTGCCCGTTGGGTATGCGAAGGAAACCGCAGAACAAGGAGCGCGCGCACACCCAATTGACCGGGCGGCCGCGAAGCGGGCCGGAGCTATTTCGTGCTGAACCAGCCACGCGCGTGGCGCGATGTGACAGACCGTGCGCGATCCAAGCCCGGTGAGACCTTTGAGGGCACTCGCTATTGCCGGGCCATTCAGCCAATCGCCTGTGCCGCGGCCGGCGTGAAGCACTTTGGATGGGAAAGCTGCTTTCTTTGCCTACTTTCTTTGCAGCAGCAAAGAAAGTAGGTGCCGCCCCGCACAGGGGCAACACCAATAAACCGACACGAAAACGGGATCCGGCAACAAACCCAACCCAACCTTCACCACCGCCGAACTTACTTCAACACCACCTTCACATCGAAGTACTTCTGCGCGAAGCGATCGATGGTCCCATCGTCCTTCAGTTCCTTGAGCGCGCGGTTGAGCGCATCCTTCAGCGCCTTGTCGTTCTTGCGCACACCGAAGCCCACGCCGGAACCCAGCAGCTTGTCATCCGACACCGCCGGTCCCGCGAACGCAAACCCCGCGCCCTGCGGCTGCTTCAAAAAGCCCTTCGACGCCGCTTCGGCATCCTGGAACGCCGCATCCAGACGGCCCGATGCCAGATCCGCATAGACTTGGTCCTGCGCCTGATACGACTCGACATCGATGCCCGCCGGCGCCCACTTCGCCTTCGCGTAGGTCTCCTGGATCGAGCCTTGAAGCACGCCGACACGCTTGCCCTTCAGACCATCGACGGTCGGCTGGATCGTGCTGCCCTTCTTTGCGACGAGCTGATTGGGGATCGTGTAGATCGGATCCGTGAAGTCGATGGCGAGCTTGCGCTTATCGGTGATCGTCATGTCCGAATTGATGCCGTCGAACTTGCGCGCCTGCAACGCGGGAATGAGGCCATCGAACGAATTCTCGACCCACACGCACTTCATCTTCAGCTTCGCGCACACCGCATTGCCGATGTCGACGTCAAAGCCCATCAGTTCGCCGCTCGGCGACTTCGATTCGAACGGCGCATACGACGCTTCCACGCCGAAGCGCAGTTCCTTCATGTTATCGGCTGCCTGCGCGTTAAAAGCGGCGACTCCCGTGGCGACAGTGGCGCCCAGCACCGCGAACGCGGCGAGCTTGCGACCGATCAGATGCGATTTCTTCAACTTCCATCTCCTTCCATTGCGGTTCGATACAGATGTCATGATGCGGCCTCGCACAGCCGGCGAAGCATGGCGACACAATTTTCCCCACTCGCACCCGACACCGGGGCGCGATTGTAGCGCGCGCGAACCGGATTCAATCGAGAGAGGCGAGCGTCGAGTCAGTTGTGTCGACGACCATCAGACCGGCGCGCAGGCCCGGCTTGACCTTCGGATTCGGAAACACGATGCGCTCTTCGTCGTGCGACACGCGATAGCGATAGTCGCCATCGCGCGCGAGTTCGGTTCCCGCGCCAAAAGCGGTGAAATTCGGCACATCGCTCGCGACGTTCAGCACGAAGTGCTCGCTCTGCTTGTCGATCTGCGCGACGACCGTGAACACGCGCAACGGCGCATGCTCCTGTTTCGCCTCGCCCGCGATCAGGCGGCGCAACGCCGCGTCCGACGCCGCGAAGCGCCCAAGATCGTTCTGGCCGAACGGCCGCACCTTGCCCAGCTCCAGCGTGCACGCGAGCGCGCCGGCTTCCTGCGCCGTGAAGTGCGTGAAGGTATGGCCCTTCTCGCGATGCAGGAGTACGGCCTGCAGACGCGCATCGCGCAGCCAGTCGAACATCGCGCGCGCAAGCGGTGCGCCCGTGTGCGGCAACAGCGCGAACTGCTCGAACACCGATGCGCGGATCGCCGTATGCATGTCGATGTGCCACTTCGGATGCGCGACGCCAGCAAAGAAGCTCAGTGCGGCGCGTTCCAGTTCGACGGCGCGCGGCGCTTCGCGGCTCGTCTCGAAAAGCGCATGACGGCCGCTGAACAGGCGGTTCAGATCGTCGTCGAGATAGCGATCGCCCGCCCGCATCGCGCCGATGTTGCCGAGGATGACGAGCATGCGCGCGGCAAGCGGCGCGCGGCCATTCGCGATATCCGCGACGAGCGGCGACAGCATCTCGACCGGCGCGGTTTCATCGCCGTGAATGCCCGCCGATGCGAGCACGCTGTGTGTGGGGGCTTGCGCAGGTTCGAGCAACAGCATGCCTTCGCCCTGCCACGTCCATCGCACGCCGGAAGGCGCGGTGCCGGCGTTCACGGCAGGACGCCCGCCTTCGAGCGTGAAGGCGAGAAAATCGTCGAGCAAGGCGGAATCAGCGCTGGAAGTCATAGACGGCACCGAGTCCGAGGATGGTCGTCAGTTCGTCGAGCGCGGCGCGCGATTCGGCGAGCAGCTTCGGATCGGCGAGATCGGCGGGCGCGAGACGGTCGCGATAGTGTGTGTCGATCCACGCATCGAGCTGCGTGAAGAGCGCGTCGTTCATCCACACGCGCGCATTGACCGCGGCGCGCTCGGCTTCGTTGAGCACGACGCGCAGGCGCAGGCAAGCCGGGCCGCCGCCGTTCTTCATGCTCTCCCGCAAATCGAAGACGAGCACTTCGTCGATGGGCGTTTGGCGCGCCGCGAGCGAATCCAGATAAGCCGCCACACGCGCGTTCTCGCGGCATTCCTGCGGCACCACCAGCAACTGCCTGCCATCCGCGCTCGACAGCAACTGGCTGTTGAAGAGATACGACGAGACCGCGTCCTGCACGCTCACTTCGCGTTCCGGCACTTCGAGCGCGGTGAACGGCGTGCCTTGCGCCTCGAGCTTCGCGCGCAGTTCGTCGTAGACCTTGTGTTGATCGACGAACGCGCGCTCGTGGCAAAAGAGCGTCGTGCGATTGCCCACGGCGATCACGTCGTTGTGGAACACGCCCGCATCGATCACGTCAGGCGATTGCTGCGCGAACACGGTTGCGTCGCCGGAAAGGCCATGCAGGCGCGCGACCGCGCGGCTCGCTTCGAGCGTCTGGCGCGCCGGATAGCGCTGTGGCTGCGGGCCCTGACCGTACTCGCTCTTGCCATACACGAAAAACTCGACGCCCTTTTCACCGTATTCACGAGCGAAGCGCGTATGGTTCGCCGCGCCTTCGTCGCCGAGCGCGGGCGTGCCGGGCAGCGCGTGATGAATGCGAAAGCGGGTTTCGTCGGCGAAGATCGCGGCGAGCGAGCGGCGCGTTTCGCCATGCTCGATCGCACGATGCAGCTTCGCCGCGAGATTCGCGGGCGTGAAATGCACGCGGCCGTCTTCCGTGTCCGCCGACGGGCTCACGGTCGCGGCATTCGCGGTCCACATCGCCGATGCGGAGCTGGCCGCCGCGAGCAATTCGGGCGCTTCGCGCGCCGCGCGCGCAATCACGCTGGCGTCGTCGCCGGAAAAGCCGACATCGCGCAGCAACCTGATCGACGGGCGTTCCAGCGGCGGCAGCACGCCCTGCTGAAAGCCGAGATCCGCGAGCCGCTTCATCTTGCGCAAGCCCTGCTTCGCGGCGGCCTTCGGATTCGCCACCGACTTCTCGTTGCTGCGCGACGCGACGTTGCCGAACGAGAGTCCCGCGTAGTTGTGCGTCGGGCCGACCAGCCCGTCGAAGTTCGCCTCGTATGCTTTCGATGCCTGCATGGTCATGTCCCGTACTTAAAACGTGAGTCCCGGCGATACGCTCGCGGGCATCTGCAATTGCTCGCTTTCCACCGATGCCATCGGATACGAGCAATAGTCCGCCGCGTAATACGCGCTCGGCCGCTGATTGCCCGAGCGTCCGATGCCCCCGAACGGCGCCGCCGACGATGCGCCATTGGTCGGCCGGTTCCAGTTGACGATGCCCGCGCGGATCGTGCGCTGGAAGTGCTTCCATGCGGCTTCGTCGTCGGCGAGCAAGCCAGCGGACAGGCCGTAGGCGGTGTCGTTCGCGCGCTCGATCGCTTCGTCGAAGGTCTTGCAGCGCGTGACCTGCACCATCGGGCCGAAGTGCTCTTCGTCGGGCACGTCGCGCGCATTCGTTACATCGAGAATCGCGGGCGACACGAAGCCGAGATTCGCCGCGCGCTGCGCCATTTCGAGCATCGGTTTCGCGCCCGCTTCGATGAGACGCGCCTGCGCATCGACGAGGCGCGCCGCCGCGCGCGCCGAAATCACGGCGCCCATGTACGGCTGCGGTTCTTCGTCGAATTTGCCGACACGAATGTTCGCGCTCACTTCGGTGAAGCGCCGCATGAAGCGCTCGCCGAAGGCGTCATCGGGAACGAAGAGACGGCGCGCGCAGGTGCAACGCTGCCCCGCCGACAGAAACGCCGACTGGATCGTGTGATGCACGGCCGCATCGATATCTTCGACACTCGCGACGACGAGCGGATTGTTGCCGCCCATCTCCAGCGCGAGCACGATCTCGGGACGGCCGCCGAACTGCCTGTGGAGCAGCGTGCCCGTGTCCGAGCTTCCGGTGAAGAACAGCCCGTCGATCTGCCGGTGATTCGCGAGCGCGACGCCCGTGTCCTTCTCGCCTTGCACGAGATTGAGCACGCCCGCGGGCAATCCGGCCTGAATCCACAGCGCGAGCGTTGCAGCCGCGACGCCCGGCGCGAGTTCCGACGGCTTGAACACGACCGTGTTACCGGCGATCAGCGCCGGCACGATATGCCCGTTCGGCAAGTGCCCCGGAAAGTTGTACGGGCCGAACACGGCGACGACGCCGTGCGGACGATGCCGCAGCACCGCGACGCCATCGGCCATGGGCGCGCGTTTTTCGCCGGTGCGCTCGTGATATGCCTGCACGGAGATATCGACCTTCGCCGCCATCGATGCGACTTCCGTGCGCGCTTCCCACAGCGGCTTGCCGGTCTCGCGTCCGATCGCGTTCGCGAGCGCTTCCTTGTTCTCGTTCAGCAGCGCGGCGAAGCGTTTGGCGATCGCGACGCGCTCATCGAACGAAAGTGCGGACCACGAAGCGAACGCGCGCCGCGCCGACGACACCGCGCGATCCACGTCTTCAGCCGAGGCGCTCCTGCCTTGCCATACGATGTCATCGGTGCCCGGATTGCGCGATGCGAACGCCGCGCCCGAGCCTGCCTGCCAGTCACCGCCGATATACAACTGGTTCGAAATATCCATGTTCTCTCTCGTTCACTTTGCGCGCGGATAAGACGTCAACACGCGCACCGGGTCGCCTTCCTTCACGCGCAATGCTGCGGCTTCTTCCGCCGTCAGCAGGAATGCGCCGTTCTCGACCGCGCCCGTCGTCGCGCCGCAGCGGAAGTCTTCGAGCAGCGTGTTCGACACGAGGCTCTTCGCGTCGCTGTCCGTCTCCGTTCGATCGCCGATGCGCACGCGGGCGAGCACGCTTTCACGCACCGTGCGCAAGTCGCCCGTATGGCATTCGAGCACCGGGCCCGCGTCGAAGATATCGACGTGATTCTCGTAGCGCAGACCTTCCGCTTCGAGCATCTTGCGCGCGGGCGCCGTGTCTCTATGCGTGACGCCGACCGCGCGTTGCGCGGAATCGGGCAGCAGGTCGAGATACACCGGATAGCGCGGCATCAGCTCCGCGACGAACGACTTCTTGCCATGCGAGCTCAGGTAATCCGCTTCGTTGAAATCGATCTGATAGAAGTGCGAACCGACCGCGTTCCAGAACGGCGACTCGCCGTTCTCGTCGAAATGGCCGCGCAATTCCGCGCACAGCCGCTGCGGAAAGCGGTCCGTGAACTGCGCGATGAACATGAAGCGCGAGCGCGACAGCAGGCCGCCCACACCGGCCGTGCGGTAACGCGGGCTCAGAAACAGCGAGCACACTTCCGCATAACCCGTCAGATCGTGCGAGATGTTGAGCAGCGACATGCGCGTCCAGACGCCCATGTCCTTGCTCGCATGCACGACCGTCGACACGCGATAGTTGTAGAACGGCTGCTCCAGCCCGACTTCCGTTTCGATGCCGCATACGCCCGCGACATCGCCGGTCGCGGTGTCTTCCATCACGAAGAAATAGCCCGCTTCGAAGGCTTGCGCGTCGCCTGCGAGCGTGCGGCGCGCGCGTTCCACGCGTGCCGCGAGCGCATCGCGATCCGGCTTGAACGTGGTGAGTCCCGGGCCCGTTTCCTGGGCGAGCGCGACGAGCGCGTCGACATCGCCCGGCTGCGTGCAGCGCACGACGATCATTGCAATTCTCCCGATGCCTGATGCAACGGCACGCAACGCACCGTGTCCTTGTCCTCCACGCCGAGCGCGTCGCGCGCGGCGGCGGTCAATGCGGCGCCATCGGCGCGCGTGCCCGCGAGTGCCGCGACGATGCAGCGAAACTCATGCGCGCCACCCGCCGCGACGATATACGGCGTACCGTTTTCCGACGCGCCATCGCGCACCGCGCGCAGTTCGCTGGAACTCGCCGACGCGCTCTTGCCGACGGCGATCGTGAGCACCGGGCCCGCATCGAAGATATCGACGAAACGATCCGGCTCGAAGCCTTCTTCGAGATGAATGTCGTAGGCGAGCAGCGTGCCTTCGTTCGGCTCGCCGAGCACGCGCTGCGCTTCGCCGGGCAGCAAAGGCACATAGAGCGGATAACTCGGCATCACTTCCGCGATGAACGTGCGGCTGCGTCCGCCCGATTCCGCTTCCACCTGCTCGAAGTCGCGGCCGAAGAACTTTCGTCCGACCGCATCCCAGAACGGCGACGCGCCGGCGGCGTCGGTGACGCCGAGCATCAGCGAAAAGACTTCGCTCGAGAAGCGCTTGCGGTTCGCCGCGATGTAGATCATGCGTGCGCGCGACAGGAGATGCGCCGCCGCTTCGTTCTGCTCGTCACGCAGCGACGGATCGATGTAGAAACCCGTCAGGCGGCTCTTGCCCGTCAGCTCGTGCGACATCGTGAGCGCGTGGATCTTGCGGTTCACCTTGAGTTCGCGCGACGCGTGAATCAGCGCGTCGTTGCGAAACGCATAGAACGGCTCGGAATAGCCCGCCGACGCGACGATGCTCGACGTGCCGAAGAGCCTGCCCGTTTGCGAATCTTCGAGCACGAAGAGATAGAACTCCTCGCCGGGAAATTCCACTTCGGCGCGAAACGAATCTTCCGACAGCGCGACGCGCGTTTCGAGCGCGCGCCGGTCGCGCGGCAGCGAGTGCAGCACGGGAAGCGCTGCGCGCGCCATCCGTTCGAGCTCGTCGAGATCGGAGAGTCTTGCGGGACGGACGAATAGCATCATCGGGTCCTGTTCATTACTTGACGGCCGCGGCGCCGACGACCTGCTCGATCGCCTTGCCGATGCGCGCGAAGCCTTCGTCGAGATCGGCCATCGGCATGATGAGCGACGGCGCGAAGCGCAGCACGTTGGGACCTGCGATCAGCATGATGACGCCGTTCGCCGCCGCCGCGTTGAGCACGTCCTTCGCGCGGTCCTTGTAGGCGTCGTTCAGTTCCGCGCCGATCAGCAGGCCGCGTCCGCGAACCTCCTTGAACATGCCGAAGCGCTCGTTGAGACGCTCCAGATGCGCCTTGATCGCGCGGCTGCGCTCGTTCACGCCTTCGAGCAGCTTCGGATCGCTGATGAGTTCGACGACCTTCTCCGCGATCGACGCGCCCAGCGGATTGCCGCCATACGTCGTGCCGTGCACGCCCACCGAGAAGTGCGCGGCGATTTCGTCGGTCGTGAGCATCACGCCGATCGGAAAGCCGTTGCCCAGCGCCTTCGCGCTCGTGAGGATGTCGGGCGTCACGCCGTACTGCATGTACGCGTAGAACGTGCCGGTGCGGCCGACGCCGGTCTGCACTTCGTCGAAAATGAGCAGCGCGCCGTGCTTGTCGCATGCTTCGCGCAGGCCCTTCAGGAAGGCCGGATCGGCGGGCAGCACGCCGCCTTCGCCCTGCACCGGCTCGACGATGACCGCGCACGTCTTCGGGCCGATGGCTTCGAGGGCCTTCGGCAGATCGTTGTACGGCAGATGACGGATGCCCTGCGGCTGCGGGCCGAACCCTTCGGCGTACTTCGGCTGGCCGCCGACGCTCACCGTGAAGAACGTGCGGCCGTGGAACGACTGCGTGAAGGAAATGATCTCGATCTTGTCCGGGCCGTGATTGTCGATTGCATAGCGGCGCGCGAGTTTCAGCGCCGCTTCGTTCGCTTCCGCGCCCGAATTGGCGAAGAAGGCGCGATCGGCGAAGGTGAGATCCGTCAGGCGTTTCGCGAGGCGCAATACCGGCGCATTGGTGTAGCCATTGCCGATATGCCAGAGCTTTTCGCCCTGCTCGTGCAGCACTTTCAGCAACTCGGGATGGCCGTGGCCCAGCGCCGTCACCGCGATGCCGCCGGCGAAATCGACATAATCGCGGCCTTCGGTGTCCCAAACGCGCGAGCCGCGGGCCCGGTCGGGCACGAAACTGGCCGGCGCGAACACCGGAACCATCACTTCGTCGAACGTACCGCGATTCACATTGATGTCGGTCATGAGCCACTCCTCGTAAGTTCGTGCATCGGTGTCGTGCACCGTTCCTGGCAGTCAGGTTCGATATTAGGCAATCGCGCGCGTTCCGTCTTGCGCGTTCGCGACATGCTTCGACGGGGTTTCGTGTCGTTGTGCCGCAGCGTTCAGGCCGCGCCGGGCGGCTCGATCAGCGCCCCGCCGCGCGGCTCGTCGATAGCCTGGCCGCGCTGCTTTTCGATCCAGTTGCGGCGTTCCTCGCGCGGCGTCACGCCGAAGCGGTCGCGATACGCATTGGAAAAATGCGCCGCCGATGAAAACCCGCACGCGAGGCTGATCTGCACCACCGACTTGCTCGTGCGCTGCAACTGCGTGCGCGCTTTCGTCAGGCGCAGGTTGAGGTAGTACTTCGAGGGCATCGCGCCGAGATACTGGCGAAAGAGCCGCTCCAGTTGCCGGCGCGAGATGCCGACGAGATTCGCGATTTCATCGGTGGCGAGCGGATCTTCGATGTTCGCTTCCATCAGTTGCAGCGCATCGTTCAGTCGCGGATGACGCTCGCCAGGCGCGGTGACAAATGGAATGCGCTGACGCTCCGTGCCCGCGCGCAAGGTGCCGATGCCGAGCGAATCGGCGATGCGCTCCGCGAGATCGGGGCCGTGATCGCGCGCGATCATCGCGAGCATGAAGTCCACGCTCGCCTGTCCGCCGGAACACGTGGCGCGGTCGCGGTCGATTTCGAAGATCTGCTGGCTGACGATCGCGCGCTCGAACTGCTCGGTGAACTGCTGATACGTTTCCCAGTTCACCGCGACGCGATACTGCGAGAGCTGCCCGGCCATCGCGAGCCACCACACGCCGTGATGGATGCCGCTGACGAGCGGCGTGCGCGGGGCGACGCGCGCGAGGCTCGCGAGAAAGAGCCGGTAATCGGCGAACTGCTGATAGCGCTCCGACACGACGATGAGCCAGTCGCACCGCACCGTGTCGTTGAACGCGCAATCGGCCGGGAGTTGCGCGCCGCCTGAAAGCGGCACGGGCCGGCCGTCCCAGGAACAGATGCGCCATTCGTAGAGACGATGCCCGTCGATCTCGTTGGCGAGCGCGAGGCTGTCGATGACCGGCGCGATGCCGCTCATCGACACCGGCGGCAGCGCGACGATCGCAACTTGCAGCGTCACGTTATTTCAGGCTTCCCGACAGGAACTGGCGCAGACGCTCGCTCTTCGGCGCGCTCAGCACATCCGCGGGCGCGCCCTCTTCTTCCGTGCGTCCCTGATGCAGGAACATCACGTGGTTCGACACGTTACGCGCAAAGCCCATTTCATGCGTGACGACGATCATCGTGCGGCCTTCCTCGGCGAGCTTCTGCATCACTTTCAGCACTTCGCCGACGAGTTCGGGATCGAGCGCGGACGTGGGTTCGTCGAAGAGCATGACGTCGGGGTGCATCGCGAGTGCGCGCGCAATAGCGACACGCTGCTGCTGCCCGCCCGACAAGTGCGACGGATACTGCTTCTCGACGCGCGGCGGCAAGCCCACTTTCTCCAGATACGTGCGCGCGCGGTCTTCCGCCTCCTTCTTCGACACGCCGAGCACGTGCATCGGCGCTTCCATCACGTTCTCGATGGCCGTCATGTGCGACCAGAGATTGAAATGCTGGAAGACCATCGCGAGCTTGGTGCGCACGCGCTGCAACTGCTTGTGATCCGCGACTTCGAGATTGCCCGCGCGGTCGGCCTTCGTGCGCACGGCTTCACCGTCGACGATGATCTGCCCCGCGTTCGGCCGCTCGAGAAAGTTGATGCAGCGCAAAAACGTGCTCTTGCCCGAGCCGCTCGCGCCGATGATGCTGATCACGTCGCCTGCTTTGGCGGCGAGCGAGACGCCCTTCAACACTTCGTTGTCGCCGTAGCGCTTGTGAATGTCCTCGGCGACGAGCTTGGTCGCGACGTCTTTGGCGGTTGGCTCCAACGCTTTCTCCTCGGGTGATGACAGGGACTGATGCATGGGTTCGAATTCTACCGCTCAGGCGCGCCGTGCCGGGCGCGCCGCGCCCGCCGGCCGCAGATACGCGAGCCAGTGCTGTTCCGCGCGCCGGAACGCCGCGACGAGCGCGAACGAGATCGCCACGTACAGCAGCGCCGCGATGCCGAACGATTCGAAGGACTGGTAGGTAGCTGAATTCGCGTCGCGCGCGACTTTCAGGATGTCCGGCACGGTCGCGGTGAACGCCACGGTCGTCGCGTGCAGCATCAGGATCACTTCGTTGCTGTACAGGGGCAACGCGCGGCGCAGCGCGGACGGCAGGATCACGCGGCGATACATCGTGAAGGTGCTCATGCCGTATGCGCGCGCGGCTTCCACTTCGCCGTGGGGAATCGCGCGGATCGCGCCGGCGAAGATTTCGGTCGTGTAGGCGCAGGTGTTCAGTGCGAACGCGAGAATCGCGCAATTGAAGCCGCTGCGAAAGAACGCTTCGAGCAGGGATTGCGTGCGCACGAATTCCAGGCTGTACATGCCCGTGTAGAGCAGCAGCAGTTGCACGTAGAGCGGCGTGCCGCGGAACACATACGTGTAAATGCGCACGGGCGTCGAGAGCCAGCGGTTGCGCGACACGCGCGCGCAGGCGAGCGGCACCGCCGCGCAGAAGCCGAGCACGATCGAGGCCGCGAGCAGCCACAGCGTGACGACGAGACCCGACGCGCGCATGCCGTCGGAGTACAGAAACGGGCGCCAGTATTCGGCGAAGATCTGGATCATGGCTTGTCGCTCGCTAGCAGAAATCAGAGTTCGGCGTGCCGCACGCCGGTCGAATAGCGGCGCTCGAGCGCCATCAGCACGAGATTCGACGCGCTCGTGATCACGAGATAGATCAACGCCGCGATCAGGATGAAGAAGAACATGTTGAACGTGCTCTTGCCCGCGTCCTGCGCGGCCTTCACCACATCGGCGAGACCGATGATCGACACGAGCGCCGTCGCCTTCACGAGCACCTGCCAGTTATTGCCGATGCCCGGCAGCGCGAAACGCATCATCTGCGGAAAGAGAATCCGGCCGAACACGCGCATGCCACTCATGCCGTAGGCGCTGCCCGCTTCGAGCTGGCCGCGCGGCACCGCGAGAAACGCGCCGCGAAACGTTTCGGTGAAGTACGCGCCGTAGATGAAACCGAGCGTCAGCACGCCCGCCGTGAACGGATCGATGTCGAACTGATCCCAGCCGAGGGCATCGGTCAGATTGTTCACCGCGATCTGGATGCTGTAGAAGAGCAGCAGCATCAGCACGAGATCGGGCACCGAGCGGATGAGCGTCGTGTACGCGGTCGCGATGCCGCGCAACGGAGCGTGACGCGAGAGTTTCGCGGATGCGCCGGCCAGACCGAGCAGCACCGATACCGCGAGGGAGAGCACCGCGAGCGCGAGCGTCTCTTTTGCGCCCGCCCAAAGGACCGGGCCGAAGCCGTACAGGATCAAGAGTCGCCTCCAACGTCTTTCGGGTTGATCGGAAAGAGACGGAGCGCGCTTTAAAGGCACGCTCCGGGGATTGGCGGCGATACTCGCAAGCGAAAATCAATCGCTCAAATGTGATGAAGTGTGTTTGCTGCGACGCAACATCCGACGAGCGCGAGCGACGGCGCCGTCACGCGCCCGCTACGCAACGCTCCCCGCGCGCGACAGACAGGAAAACCCGCACGCGCGCGGCAGACGAAATTTGCATTTTTCAGGTCGCATTTTCGATAGACCGCGCGCAGGCCTTTTACGCGCGCCCGACGCCGCGCACGAGCTGCGCGACCTGCCCGTTGGCCACGGCGACATCCGGGCTGTCCTGCAGCAAGGGCAGGAACTGCTCCGCGAAAACGGGATCGCGCGTGCCGGCGCTGAACATGTCGACGACCGCCTGCGCGTGCGCGCCGCGCGCGTCGGCGGTGGCTTCGTCGTCGTCGAGCACGTCGTCGATGGCGGCGATCAGCGTCGAAAGCGGCGTGAGCCAGCGATACGCCGAACCGTTGATCACGATCTGCAGGAATTCACCCGGCGACACCGGCCCGAACTCGGCCTCGTGGCGCGCGCGCAGATGCGCGAGCACGCTGCGATGAAGCGCGAGCAGCGGATGCCGCACGTCGCGCAGGAAAGCGGTGGCTGTCTGGTCGTTCATGGTCGTGCCTCGTCTGGAAACCACTTAAGTGAGGACGAACCGGTGTCGATCAAGCGCCGCGCGTCCGGCCCGCATAACGGATGAATTCCGCGGCCGAGAGCGGCGGAGAGAAGAGCCAGCCCTGCCCGAACTGCGCGCCGCGCGCATGCAGATACGCGGCCTGTTCCTCATGCTCGATGCCTTCGGCGATCACCTGCACGTCGAGCGTCGCGGCCATGTCGATGATATGCGACGCAACGCTGCTCGACGCCGCATCCTGCCCGACCGTATCGACGAAGGATTTGTCGATCTTCAGGCCGTCGATGCGAAAGTTCTGCAGGTGCGAGAGACTCGAATAGCCGGTGCCGAAATCGTCGAGATAGACGGCGTGGCCCGCGTCCCGGAACGCGCTAATGACTTCCTTGGCGGCATCGGCGTCGAGAAAGCTGCGCTCGGTCGCCTCGATGCGGATCTGCGCCGGCCGCACGCCCTGGCGCACGATCGCCGGGCCGAGCACGTCGAGAAAGCGCCGCGTCGTCAGATCCTGCGCCGAGAGGTTCACCGACACGTAGTACTCCGGGTAGCGCTTAAGAAATTCACCGAGTTCGAGCAGGATGGTGTCGAGCACCTGATCCGTGATCGCCTGGATCAGCCCGCGATGCTCCGCGAGCGGAATGAAATGATCGGGCCGCACGATGCGGTCGTGATACTTCCAGCGCACGAGCGCTTCGGCGCCGACACAGCGCCGCGTGCCGAGATCGACGATCGGCTGATACGCGACGATGAACTGGTGCCGCCGCACCGCGTCGCTCAGTTGCCCGCGCGGAGACAGCCGGCGCACGAGGAAGACCGCCGCCCAGCCCGCGAACACGAGGCCCACCACGACGCCGCCGAGCAGCCAGCCCCAGGGCAGCGTACGCAACCGCTGATGCAGCGTCTGATGCGGCGCGCTCACGACGACCGCGAGCGGCATCGACACGGAACGGCGCACGACATACGGCGAACAGTCGCGCACGGGCGGCGCGGTGCGATAGACGGCGAGGATGGCGTTGGCGTCGGTGGCGGGCGTGGTCGCGATCACGCGGCTCACGTCGGTGTTGATGATGGCGACACCGCTCGCGACCTCGTCGTTCGCATCGAGCGTGTCGACGTAGAGCGAAGGGTCCGCGGCGACATAGAAGCCGTTTCGGCCCATCACGAGCGAAGACTTGCCGCCCGGCAGGCGCGACAGGCCGTACCACGCCATCACGCCGTCGCGCGAGCGCCAGTCGGGCGGCGGCAGCGTGAGACCGTCGAGCACGCCCGCCGATACCGCGCCGAGCAGCGACGAACATTGCCAGCGGCCATCGTGATCGTACGCGCCGGCATCGCGCACCTGCTCGTGCGTGAGCGCGATGCGCCGCAGCTCTTTCAGATACGGCGGCGAGCATGGCGCCGCCGCCACCTTGCCGATCTCCCCGAGCGCGCCCGACAGCCGGCGCGTCACATCCTCGGCGCGATACAGCGCCGCCTTGGCCACCGTGTTCAGGCGCTCCGCTTCGTCATGCCGCTGGCTGCGCTGTGCGAACAAAAAGCCGATCCCCGCCGGCGCCAGCGCCGCGATTACCACGATGACGATCAGAAGCGCCGCCAGCGCCCCACGTTGAATTTTGTTCATTGCGTGTTATGGACCGCGGCGCGATACATGTCGCGCGCGCGTTTTTTGTTTCCTGCTCGACGGCGTCGGCTCGTGTTGCGCCGCTCTTGCGAGAGTCTCGGACAAACGACTTAGTGTAGGGGCCGCGCATCGCCCGGTTCAACGTTTTCTTTGCCCGAAAACTCACCCTTTTGGTGGGCTTCCGCACGGCCCGCAGGCCCTTTTTTTGCCGTCCGCGCGCCGTGCGAAAATGGCCAGACCAGAAACGGCGTTTTCCTTGCATCGAACGACAACCATGGACCCACACGATTGCCCGCGTCCGCTCGTGCGCGACGCCGCGCCCGGCGACTTCGACGCCATCGCGCGCATCTATGCGCATTACGTCGAGCACGCACTCGCGACCTTCGAGGAGATCGCCCCTTCCATCGACGACATGCGCGCGCGTCACGCCGCGATCGTAGCGGTAGGCCTGCCCTATCTCGTCGCCGAACTCGACGGCCACGTGGCGGGCTATGCGTATGCGTCGGCCTACCGGCCGCGTTCGGCTTACCGCCATACGATCGAAGATTCGGTCTACGTCGCCGAAGGCTTCGGGCGCTGCGGCATCGGTCTCGCGCTGCTCACGGCGCTCATCGCGCGATGCGAGCACGGTCCGTGGCGCCAGATGATCGCGGTGATCGGCAACAGCGGCAACGCGGGATCGATCGCGCTGCATGCGCGGCTCGGCTTCGAGCATGTCGGCGTGCTGCGCGATGTCGGCTTCAAGCACGGACGATGGGTCGACACCGTGCTGATGCAGCGCGCGCTGAACGCTGCCTCGGACGTCACGGCATGACCGGCCGTGCCGAGCGGCTATGATTCGACATTTGCCTCCCGCGCGTTTCCCGCCTTGCCGACCTACACCCTCGCCTCGCCCGTCAGCGCCGAAATCGACATTCGCAAGAGCCGCTTCATCGCGCTCGCGCTGCCCGTCGCAAACCGCGATGAAGCCATGCGCGAACTCGAACGCCTGCGCGCCGAGCATCCGGGTGCGACGCACGTCTGCTGGGCGCTGCTCGCGGGCGGTCAGTCGGGCATGTCCGACGACGGCGAGCCCTCCGGCACTGCGGGACGGCCGATTCTCGAAGTGCTGCGGCATCACGAAGTCGATGGCGTGCTGGCTGCGGTCGTGCGCTATTACGGCGGCATCAAGCTGGGCGCGGGCGGCCTCGTGCGCGCCTATACCGACGCGATCGCGAGCGCGATGCAACTGGCCGAACGCATCGAGCGCATCGAGCGCGGGTTGATCGGCATCGAAATCGATTACGCGGACGAGGCGCGCGTGCGCCGCTGGATCGAGCAGCACGACGCCGAACTCGTGCAAAGCGAATACGGGATGGCCGTACGCCTCATCGTGCGCATGCCTGCCGCGGCCCGCGAACCGGCAGCCGCCGAATTGCGCGATCTCACCCATGGCCGCGCGGGCGTCGAGGTGAAAGCGTGAGCGACGACGCGACGCGCGCCTTCGCGCTGACCATCGAGCCGGCCGGGCACTTCGTCGCGGTGCGAGACGGCGAGACGCTGCTCGAAGCCGCGTTGCGGGCGCGCCTGTCGCTGCCGCGATCGTGCCGCAACGGCACGTGCCGAGCGTGTATGTGCCGGCTCGTCGATGGACGCGTCGCGTATCGCGTCGAGTGGCCGGGACTCACCGCCGAGGAGAAGGCCGAAGGATGGATCTTGCCGTGCGTCGCGCTCGCGCGATCGGACGTGACGATCGAGCAGCCCGACGCGCGCGAGGCCCAACCCGATTCGCGGCCGGTCCGCTCGCGCGGCTTCTGAACCCGGGTATTTCGGGATTGTCGTCTCGATTCAACGACCTACGATGTGATTCCCGAGTCCCCATGCGCACGCTTTCGTACAAAGTGCGTGCAGGGTGACTCTCAAAAAGTGTACAATTGCGTTTTGCCCTAAATTCTGGCAGGGCCAGATCAACCGAGATTTCAATGACTAAAGTACTGTTGAAAGAGAACGAGCCTTTCGACGTCGCCATGCGTCGTTTTCGCCGTACCGTCGAACGCACGGGCCTGATTCAAGAGCTCAAGTCCCGCATGGCCTATGAAAAGCCGACCACCGAGCGCAAGCGCAAGAAAGCTGCTGCTGTCGCTCGTCTGCGCAAGCAGATCCGTCGCGCGCAACTGCCGAAGAAATTCTATTGATCGACGCAGGGCGCCCCGCCCTCGTCCATCCGGCCAGGATCGGCATCGCAACCTGAGATCGATCGGGTCGCGGTTTCGCGCGCAGGTCGCGTGAAAGCTCGCGGTTTTGCGCACTTCTAGTTGCGCCCCCAGTCGAAGATGGTTAGGCAAGATTGCAAAAAGCCTGCATGAGTAAAAGCTCATGCAGGCTTTTTGTGCTTGGGGAAGGTATCTTTGCGACGGCGGGATCGGCCGGATGGTTCTGCCCGATGGACATCGGTGATGTAAAAGCGCGCGCGCAAAAGCAAAGAGCCCGGCTGAACCGGGCTCTTTGCTTGACGATTTGGTTGCGGGGGTAGGATTTGAACCTACGACCTTCGGGTTATGAGCCCGACGAGCTGCCAGACTGCTCCACCCCGCGTCTGAAGAATTAAATTATAGACCGAACCGTTCGCCGAAGTCAAACGTTGTTTGCACTCAACGTCGGGGCCGGCTGCATGCGCTCCTTCGCGCCGGCGTTGACGGCCTGCTCCACCGCGCGCTGATGCGCCCGCGACAGCTTGCCGAGTATCGGCAGGAGCGCCATGGCGACCGCCGCACCGCACGCCGCGAGCCAGCCGAGCCCGTAGAACAGATGCGTGTAGAGCGGCAGCGACTGCAGCGGTTCGAGATTGCCGGAGGGCATGCGCGCGAAGTTGGCGACGACGCTGCCGAGATACTGCGACACTCCCGTCGCGACAAAATACGCGCCCATCATGAAGCCGCTCATGCGAGCCGGAACGTAACGCGCAATCATCGCGAGGCCGAGACCCGACACGAGCAGCTCGCCCAGCGAATACAGGCCGTAGCCCGCCACCATGAACCACGACGACACACGCCCGTCCACCGCATAGCGTCCGCTCAGACCGAACACGAAGAAGCCGACCGCCACGACGACAAATCCCAGCGCATATTTCACCGCCACGGGAATATCGCGGCCACGGCGCGCCTGTCGCGTATAGACGAATGCGAGGATCGGGCTCAGCAGCATGATCCAGATCGGGTTGAGCGCCTGGAACTGCGCCGCGCTCCACGTGAACATCTCGGTGCCGCCGATCGAAAACGACGGATCGACGTTGCGCAGCGCGAACAGCGTGAGCGACGTCGACATCTGCTGATAGAACACGAAGAAGAGAATGACCTGGAGCGTCAGAATGAGCGCCGCGACGAGGCCAGCGCGCTCGCTGCGGTCGCACTTCGTGAGCATGTAGCCGAAGATCGCGAGAATGGCGACGCCCGCCGTGTAGACACACGCCACCGCCACCGCCTTGTGCTGCAGGATGAACACGGTCGATGCCGCCAGCGCGATGCCGCCCGCCGCCACCGCGAACGCGTGCTTCCAGCGAATCGGCTCGTCGTCCGGCGCGGAACCGATGTGCGCGAGCGTGCGACGCATCACCGCGAAATTCAGCAAGCCGAGCACCATGCCGCCGCAGCACACGGCGAACGCGGCGTGCCAGCCCCAATGATCCTTGATCCACGGCGTCGCCAGCATCGAGAACGTCGAGCCGATGTTCACCGCCATGTAGTAGATCGTGAACGCGCTGTCGATGCGCGCGTCGTCGCCCTCGTAGATGCGGCGCACGAGATTCGCTGCGTTCGACTTGAAAAGCCCGTTGCCGACGACGATCACGCCGAGCGACGCGTACATGAAGCCGAGCGTGTCGACCGGCAGCGCGAGCATCAGATAACCGAGCGCGAGCACGATCGCGCCCGCGGTCATGGTGCGGCGCGCGCCGAGCACCTTGTCGCCGATCCAGCCGCCGATCGACGGCGCCGAAAACACGAGCGCCGTGAACGCGCCCCAGGTGAGGTTGGCGTGGTCATCGGCGAAACCGATCTTGTCGACCATGAACAGCACGAGCAGCGCGGCCATGCCGTAATAGCCGAACCGCTCCCACATTTCGATCAGGAAGACGGTCGTGAACGAGCGCGTCTGCGAAGCGCCGGACGAGTGAGTCAGCATCGGGAATATCCTTGAACAACGGTAAGCGAATCGGCGCATATCCAGATGCCGATTGCACTCGATGACGAAATGAGCGAGTCACGCGGATTACGCCAGGCGATTATCCGCGGCAAACGCGTGATTATCGCAAATTACAGACGCGTTCCTGCTTACAGGCAACAAACGCAATATCGGGGACGGGGCGAGATATCGGCGCACGACGCAGCATCGCCGGGCGCGCGGAGCATTGAGCTTTCATTGACCTTCCATTTCCGTGAACGGTTTCTCGCGTATGGCGTGAAATCGATCGTTGCGGACTTTGAACGCACAGAAGGATCGCTTCCATGCGTGTCAGTTGAATTAAGCGAATCGCAAGCTTATTGCGATCTGCGAGTGGCGCATTTTGTTGTTATTTGTGTATCGCGTCACTCGGGGATAGCCCTAAAGACTTAATGTGCCGTTATTCGCCATGACTCAACGTGATAATCCGCGCAATTATTTCGATCGCGATATTCGCGGAATCAGGTCGCGGGCCGGCGTACGAAAGCCAGCATGACGCCGAAGGCGATCATGAGCGCCCCGCTCACGCGATTGAACCACGTGAAGCCGCGCGCGCCGCGCGAGAGTGAACCCAGGCGCGCACCCAGCGCGGCATAGATGACGATCGCCACCACTTCGAGCAGCAGGAACGTCGCGCCGAGAATCGCGAAGCTCGTCGCGTACGCGCTGCGATCGACGAATTGCGGGAAGAATGCCGTGAACACGAGGATCGCTTTCGGATTGCCGGCAGCGACCCAGAATTCCTGTTTGGTCAGCCGCGAGAGACTCACGGGACCGCGCGGCGCGCCCTCTTCCCTGACGACGAGCGCCGGCCCCGAGCGAAGCAGCTTCACGCCGATCCACACGAGATAGGCCGCGCCCGCCAGCTTGATCACGGTGAAGAGCGTCTGCGATGCGAGCAGCAGCGCGCCGAGCCCCAGCCCGGCGATGGCGATCATGATCGCGAACGCGACGATCCGTCCGGACGACGCCAGCACCGAGGTGCGCACGCCATCGCGCGCGCCGTTCGACAGCGACAGCACGTTGTTCGGCCCGAAGGCCATGTTGATGGCGAAGCACGCGGGCAGGAAAAGCGAGAAGGTCTGGAGCGACATGGGACACCTGCTGACCGGCGGAAACGAGACCGCTAAGTTAGCACGCGCGCGACGCCCCAAAAAGTCTCAGAAACGATGACGGATGCCCGTGCTCAGCATCAGCTGATTGCGGCCGCTCGACGGATCGTTGGTGTTGATCACCGCCGGCGCGCCCGACGAAGCACGCTGATAGATCGATTCGAGATAGACATCGGTGCGCTTGGACAGCAGATAGTCGACCTGCAACGCGCCCTCGTGCCAATGCGCGCCGCCGCCGTTGGTGTACACGTACATCCCCGATATCTGAATGGCCGGCGTCAGCTTGTAAATCCCGTTGATCTCGTAGTTGTTGAGCGCAAGGGACGGCATCAGCTCGCCGGTGTCGGCATCGGTGACGCCGGAATTGATCGCGCGGGAAAACGCGCCGCTCAGCGTGAATTCGCCGATTTCGTAACTCATGCCGACGCCGAACGTGTTCTGCTGCTGCACGTTCGCGTTGAATACCGTATTGCCCGGACCGGGCAACGTGAGCGAATCGTACGCGCCGCTCGTCGTGTTGCCGCGCCCGTTGTTGTGCAGGTAAGCCGCGCCCGCGTTGAACGAGCCCGCCGAATAGTTCGCCCCGACGCTGTACGCGCGGTTGTCCGAGAACGCGCCAGCCTGATTGGAGAACGCGTAGAGGCCGCCGAAGCTGAAGCCGCCGTAGTTCGCGCTCGTGTATTTGACGGAGTTCGAAGCGAGAAACGAGTTATTGGCGTTGTCGTTGTCGAGCACGTGCGCGAACGCGGTGCCGCCCGTGTTGCCGGTGAGCGTGAAGGTCTGGAAATAATCGTGAATGGAATCGTACTGGCGACCGAACGTGAGCGTGCCGAGCGTATCCGTGCCGATGCCGACGTACGCCGGATGATCGTTGAGGCCTTCGCCCGTCGCGACCGACAAGCCGCGTTCGAGCCGGAAGATCGCGCGCGCGCCGCCGCCCAGATCCTCGGAACCCTGCAGCCCCCAGTAGCTCCCGTCGACGGTGCCGCTCGTCAGGCGATATTGCGAGTTGCCGCCCACGTTATTCGTATAGGCGACGCCGGTGTCGAGCTCGCCGTAGAGCTGTACCGAACTCTGCGCCCAGACTGCCGCCGGCGAGGCGATGAGCGTAGCGCATACCGCCATCGAATAGACACGGCCGGCCCCGGAGATCGACGACGCAGTTCGGGACGCTTTGGGGCGGTTGGGCATGGAAGTTTCCTATGGTTCTTCTTTCGGGAAGATTGTCAGTTCTGTGAGGGGCCTTGTCAGTCAAAAAAAAGCGCCCGCCCGCATCTGTCTCTTGGAACCAACGAACGACCGTTTTCCGCACGTTTCCGACTTGCCGGATCGGCGCGATTGAGCGTAGCCCACGCGCAGCCGCGCTTGCCGCTAGAATCGGGACGACTTCAGCCACCCCGACCACGCTCATGCCCAATCAGACTCGCGCCATCCTCACCGGTCACACGCGCGGACTCGGCGCCGCGCTCGCGGAGCTTCTGCTCGCGCAAGGCGCCGACGTGCTCGCGCTCTCCCGAACCCGCAACGACGCACTCGCCGCGCGCTATCCCGGCAAGTTGCACGAGGTCGAACTGGATCTCGCCGATTCGGTGAAGCTCGCCGAATGGCTGTCGGGCGAAGCCTTGTCCGGCTTCGTTTCCGGCGCCGCACACGTGCTGCTCGTCAACAATGCCGGGCTGCTCGCGCCGGTCGGCAGTCTCGCGGATCAGGCGCCGGCCGCCGTCGCACGCGCGGTCAGCGTGAACGTCGCCGCCCCGCTGATGCTCGCGGCGGCCGTCGTCCAGGCCGCCAGTCAGGCGCCGGATACGCGCATCGTCCATATTTCCAGCGGTGCCGCGCGCAACGCCTATCCCGGCTGGAGCATCTACTGCGCGACCAAGGCGGCGCTCGATCATCACGCACGCGCGGCCATGCTCGACGGCAATCGCGGGCTGCGCATCTGCAGCGTCGCGCCGGGCGTCGTGGACACCGACATGCAGGCCGAAATCCGCGGCACCGATCCGGGGCGCTTCCCGATGCGTGAACGCTTCGACGCGCTCAAGCGCGAAGGCCAGCTCGCGACGCCCGGGCAGTCGGCGAGCAAGGTCATCGAGTATCTGTTGAGCGATGCATTCGGCGACACACCGACGATCGACGTCCGCGATCTGACGTGATCATTCAGACCGGTGGCCTCAGGCCGCTTCCACCGTCGAGCGCGCCGAACCGAGCGCCTCGCGCGACAGTGCGTCCGCGCGGACGTTGCGCGCACGCGGTATCCATTGCAGACGCACATCGCCGATTTGCGCGATGAGCGCACGCACGCGCGCAGCATGATGCGCCAGTGAGCGGATGCCCGCGCCGTCCGGCGCGCCGACATCGTCGATCACGACGCGGCTGTCGCCGTAGATCACCGCGTCCGTGGCGCCCGCGCGCTGCGCCGCTTCGAGCACGGCGATGAGCGCGAGATATTCCGCCACGCTGCTGTCGCCGTTGCCGGCGGCGAGGCTGATCTCGAACGCCTCGCCAAGCGGACCGACGAGCATGCCGCCTATCCCCAACCGGCCGGGATTCGGTCGCGCCGAGCCGTCGAACCAGCCGCGCCATCCGCTGGTTTCGGGCTCGGTGTTGCGCGGCTTGCGGCTTGCGCGCTCGGCGCGCCGGATTTCACGCGATCGCAGCGCATCGGCGTGCCGGGCTTGCGCGGCGCGGCGCGCATCGATCAGATCGCGCAAGGATTGCCCGCCCGCCGCCTTTTCCAGTGTCCTGACGAGCGCCGCATGCTCAGAAATAGCGGCGCCTCGGGCGAGCCGCTGGCTCTGCATGCGTTCCTTCTTGTACGCGACGGCGAGCAGTTCCTCGAAAGCGATCATGGGCAGCGAAAGGTTTGAGCGAGCTCCGAGCTTAGCAGACACCCATGACACGTCATGGGTACGACCGTTGCTGATCGAAAAGCATCGACACAACCGGTCGGCAAGGAGCGAATCATGAATCAATCGATGGAGCAGTCTGCGGCGGGCGCGAAGATCGTCGGCAAGGGTGCGGCGACGGCTGCGGGCCCGGGGCCCGATGTCATGGCGGCGAGCACGCTCGACGGCAATTCGGTGACGAGCAGCGACGGCCATGACGTCGGCTCGCTCAAGGAAATCATGCTCGATGTGGCGAGCGGACGTATCGCGTATGCGGTGCTGTCGAGCGGCGGCTTTCTCGGCATCGGCGACAAGCTGCTCGCCGTGCCGTGGAGCGCGCTCACGCTCGATACCGACAACCGGTGTTTCCGGATCGACGCGACGGCCGATCAGGTGCGCAACTCGCCGGGCTTCGACAAGGATTCGTGGCCGTCGATGGCGGACCAGGTCTGGGCGAGCACCGTGCATCAGCACTACGGACGCGAGCCCTACTGGTCGAACGACCGCGCAAGCGACGTCAGCCCGAGCGGCGCGATCCCGCCCGAAGGCGTGGACGCACCCGAAGCGGGCGGCGTGAAGCTCTAACCAGGAACAAAGGGGAATCGCCGCCAGACGGCGGCTGGAACGACGCTACGGGCGTACGGGCGGTCAGTCGCGCGGACGCTCTCCGACCTGAATGTCGGCGTTCTCCGTCTCGTCCATCAGCGCGCGCAGGACGTCGCCTGCGAATTCCTCGATGGCGAAATGCCATTCGAGCGACCCGACCGGGAAGTCGTTGGGACTGCACTTGCCCTGCGCGCGGCGGATCGCACCGACCGAGAGGCTCAGCGCGCGAGCGTGCTGAAAGTGCGGGTCGTCCGAGTCGAGGAACGGGAATTGATCTTTATCCATGACACCCTTAACGGTCCCGGCCGACGAAACTTTAGGCCCGCCTGAACACGCAATCGTTTGCGCTCGTGCGAGCCTGAAGACGCCATGCAACGCTATCTGAATCTCGCCGGCAATTCGGGTGTCGAGGCATTCGACATCCTGCGCGACGGTATCAAGGTGCGCTTCGTCAGCGGCGGAACATACTTGTATGACTACCGCGTGCCCGGTCGCACGCGCGTCGAGGAAATGAAGCGGCTTGCCCGCGCCGGACGCGGGCTCAGCACATATATTGCGAAGTTCGGTGGGGAGTATGCCGAAAGAATCGACTAGCTGCCCGAAGGGGCGATTCTACGCGAGATCGGAATGTTTTCTTCCGACGAATCCATGCGGGGTCATCGCGCGGATGGCAGATGCGGCACGCTTTCGTTGACGGTCGTATTGAGTTGATGAAGCTGGCGTTGCTGTTTGTTGAGTTGGGCCTGCGCCGCGACGCGCCGCCCTTCCAGTTGCGCCAGTTCCTTGCGGACTTCCTGTTGTTTCAGCGCGACTTCCTGATCCTGCTCGCCGCCGCGCTGAAGATCGACACGCACGCGTTCGATCTGCGCTTCCGACTCCGCAATCAGACGCGAAAACTGCTCGTTCTGCGCCTCGAGGTGCGCGCGCCGCATTTCTGCGTCGGCGAGACGCATCGCCTGTTCGACGAAGTGCCGGAACGCCGGCTCGGCCGTGCCGATATCGCCGGCCTTGAGCACGCGCCAGACGGCATCCTCGTGATACAGCACGGCGTAATAGACAAGCTCACGCGGATAGAACAGCAGACGCGCCGAATACGCGAAGCTCTGAAACGTCCGAAACGTCGCAAGCGCGCCTTGCTGAACGAGCCATTCGACCTCCGCGAGTTGCGCGGCCTGCAACGCCTGCTTGCCGGATTGCTGCGCAGGAACCGTTGCGGGCCGCAAGGGCGTTACGCGGGTCGCGGGCTGGACAGCCGGGACTTCCTCTTCCTCAGGCACGTCTTCGGCTTGAATGTCGGGCGCGGCAAAGCGAACCGGATTGTGCGCTTTCTGGCGCACGAGAAACGATGGTGCATTGTCGAGCAAGCTCCCTCTTCTGCTCAGCAGGCTTTTCACGATAGCTCCCTGGCCGATCCTGTTTCAGGACCAGCCGTCATGCGGTGAGATTGGCGGAAAACAGGACCGCGACATGCGTTATTCGAATTTCTTGAATGCAGAGCTCGATTATTCTGCATGACGAACGACATGCAGTCGCTCTTGGTCAAATAAGCTGTCGAATCAAGTATAGGCGAGACATTCGGCGTTTCAAACGCAGCGAAGAAAGACGCCAATGCGGTGCGTGGATTCCACAAGAAACAAAAACACAAAAAATTACGCGACGAATAAACTGTCGAGCATCACGAGTGACGATAAGCCGCTTGCGTGCCGTGCATTCTCGTCTTCGCAATCCGGGCGGAGCGCGCCTTCGACATCAGCGCGACCATGCGCATGATCCTGATGCCCTGAACGCCGCCCGTGATTCCCGGCGTGCTGGCGACGCGCGATTCGAGCGAGCCCATCACCCCGTGCAGACTGGCGACCGGCGCAGGCATCTTGGGCGCGACGATCGCCACGGGCGCATGTTGCACCGGCGGGTGGGGAACATCGGGGGTTCGTTGATCATCGGTGAAGAAGTCGGAAAGCACAGCGGGTACTTCGCTCCGTAACTGCCCTTCATCGCGATTCTGAAAAAAATTGTGAATCGATTCGAGATGCTCAATCGACGATTGCTCGACGCGCCGTGCAATCGTCGCGCAGCGTTGCAGTTTCCAGTTTTCGCGCTGGCTGACCAACGCGATCGAGTCCGCGATACGCGTGCGCAGCTCTGTTTCTCGGCACGCAATCAACGCGCGCAGCATGTGCGCTTCCTCACCCGACTGGTCGGGCAAACGATCGCGCCATTCCAATAAATCGTTCAGTGTGATCGACATGAAATACTCCGTGGCGTTCAGCCCCATTGGGCCGGATTCAGACAGTTCGAGATTGTTTGGATCGCGAATTGTGAGACCCGCGCCCTTGATCGCCTGCCGAATATGCTATCCGTTTATCGACCGCTTATCGCGGTTTCAGACACAAATAAGGACAGTCCTAATCCCGACCCGGCGCGGCACGTTCGATGCTGACAAACCTGTAAGCGGCGCACGGGCGCCGGCCTCAAGGAGACGGACATGAGAACCCCTATCGTGATTGCCGGCGCGCTCCTCGCGCTCGCCAGCACTGCCGCGCTTTCCCAGGAAATGTCGCGCGACCAGTTAATGCAGCGCCAGCAGCAAATGCAGCCCGGCAAGAATGACCCGATGCCGAGTCCGCGCACCGGAGATGCGTCGCAAGGCGGCGTGCAGTCCGGCAGTTCCGGCAGCGGCACGCTGATGCAGCAACGCGAGCAAGGCATGTCGCCGAATCAGTCGCAAGGGTCGCAATCGACCGGAACGATGAAGCAATAATCGCACTCGCCGTTTCACGGGACCGCGCAATCGCAAAGGCCGGTCCGATTGCATGCTTGTCCACAGTTTTGGTGGACAAGCATGTAGATAACTCGGGCACAGCGCGCTTATTCCGTTGATGGGACGAGCATTCGCGCAGCACGCCCCGACGGACCACGCGCCCATAAACCGTATATACTGTTTTCTCCACACGCGACGACAGGAGAAAACGGATGAACACACCGCAAGTCAAGGCCCCGAGCAAGAAGGCGTTCCATTTCCCGAAGAGCGCCGCGGACAAGGCGCCCGCCTCCGCGAACGCCGAAGACAAGGCAGGCAAGACGAAACAAACCAAGGCCGCCGCGTCGCCCGCGCCCAAGACCAAAACGAAAGCCTCGGCCCCGGCCGCCACGAAGAAGACCGCGAAGAAAGCAGCCGCGAAAGCGCCTGCGGCAGAACAATCCGCGAACAAGCCCACGGCTGAACCCGCCACCGCGAAGAAGACCGCCGGCAGCGCGACAAAGTCCGACGCAAAAACCCGTCGCGTGAAGAAGGAAAAGGTCGTGCGCGACAGCTTCACGATGCCCAAATCGGACTACGCGAAAATCGCCACGCTCAAGGAGAAGTGCCAGAAGAACGGCGTGCGCGTGAAGAAGAGCGAACTGCTGCGCGCCGCGCTCGCGATGCTCGACGCCGCGCCCGAAAAGCGTCTCGTCGAAGCGATCAAGGCGCTCGAAACGGTCAAGACCGGCCGTCCCGCGAACGCCTGAACGACCGCCCTGGGCTCAGAAGAGATTCCGGAAGACCCAGTAAAGCCCGCCTGCCAGCGCGATCGATGCTGGCAGCGTCAGCACCCATGCGAGCACGAGGCTGCGCACGGTATTCCATTGCAGCCCCGAGCCGTTGGCCGCCATCGTCCCGGCGACGCCCGAAGACAGCACGTGCGTCGTCGAGACCGGCAGGCCGTAGGCATCCGCCGCGCCGATGGTCAGCATCGCGACCATTTCCGCCGAAGCGCCCTGCCCGTACGTCAGATGCTGCTTGCCGATCTTCTCGCCCACGGTCACGACGATGCGCTTCCAGCCGACCATGGTGCCGAGCCCGAGCGCGATCGCCACCGCGACCTTCACCCACGTCGGGATGAACTTCGTCGCGTGATCGAGCTGCTTCCTGTAGTTGTCGATCACGGCGCGGTCCGCGGGCACGAACTCGGGCGTGTTCGCCTTCTCCATCAGGCGGATCGCCTCGGAGACGAGATACATGTTGTTGCGCACGTTATCGATCATGTTCTGCGGCACCGCGGCGAGCGATCCCGACGCGCTGACCTGGTTCGCGATGATGTCGGTCAGTTGCTTCACCGCGGGCAAGGTCGCGGGTGAAAGCTGGCGGGTGCGCACATAGGCCTGCGTGTCCTCGCGCGCATCGCTGGAAGCCGGCGCGTTGTTCAGATACTTCGCGAAGGTCGCGGATGCCTCGTGCGCCACGGCGACGAAGCTCTGCGTCTCGGCGGGGTTCACCGCCTTGTTGAGCGCGTAAGCCGTCGGCACCGTGCCGATCAGAATCAGCATGATGAGACCCATGCCCTTTTGGCCGTCGTTCGAACCGTGCGCAAACGACACGCCGGTGCAGGTCAGAATCAGCAGCGCGCGAATCCAGAATGGCGGCGGGTGATTTTTCTTCGGCTCCTTATAGAGCGCCGGGACGCGCACGACCGCCTTCAGAACGAGCAGCAGGAGCCCCGCGAAGATGAAACCGACGATCGGCGAAAACAGCAGCGACTTGCCGACTCCGGCGGCCTGCGACCAGTCGACGCCGCTCGTGCCGTTCGGCCCGCGCATCAGCTGATTCATCAATCCCACGCCGATGATCGAGCCGATCAGCGTGTGCGAACTCGACGACGGCAGGCCGAAATACCACGTGGCGAGATTCCAGATGATCGCGGCGATGAGCAGCGCGAAGACCATCGCGAAGCCCGCGCTGCTGCCGACCTGAAGAATCAGCTCCACGGGCAGCAGTTGCAGGATGCCGAACGCGACCGCGCCGCTCGACACGAGTACGCCGATGAAATTCCATGTGCCCGACCAGATCACCGCAATATTCGGCGTCAGCGAGTGCGTATAGATGACGGTCGCGACGGCGTTGGCGGTGTCGTGAAAGCCGTTGACGAACTCGAACCCGAGCGCGATCAGAAGCGCGACGCCGAGCAGGAAATAAGGGAGCGCGGAACTTAGCCGGACGGACTCGAGATCGGTCGCCAGGTGCAACCCGACATAGCCGACGCCGCCGATGAGAATGAGAGCAAAAACGAGGAGACTGGTGCGGCGCGCACGTTGACTCACGCCGCCCTGCTGAGGAAATGCGATGTCCGGCATGTTCGCCTCGCGCGTTTACCTTGTAGCGGTGCAAAGCATACGTTTCGCCGACCTTTCCGACTGTGAATATTTTGTGTCAACAGTTCGCGTAAAACTTTCGCATTCCGCAGCAACGACCCGGTGTCTTCGACAATAGAACGATTTCATCGGAAATTTTCTGCGCTGTCACACCGCTGACATTGCGCATGTCTATGTTTCCGGCCAGCACGCCCATTGGACTACCGGCGGGGACCGCCGGCGCGCGACCGCACAACGCATCAACTAGAAATGTCGCGCGATACAAGTGCATACCGAGACGATGACACTGAACTTCGACCCCGCGCTTGTCCGCAAGAGCCTGAGCGGCTCGCTCGGCCCTTACGTCGCCCCGATGCAGACGCGCATCGCCGATGCCTTCTTCCTGCGCGATCAACCCGTCGCCGATGCTTTCATCATGCTGACCGCTCCGCTCGCGAGCGAAGCGTTTCAGCAAACGGAACTGATGGCCGAGCGCACCGACGGCGAACTGCTCGAACGGCTGCGCTCGACGCTCGGACGTCTGCGTGCGCTATGGTGGGCGTTCGAGCCGCTGCTCGACGAGAAGGAGGCGCGCGTGGTGCGCAAGCGCTTCAAACGTCTCGCGGACATCGCGGGCGAGCCGCACGAGCTGGACGCCGCGTGCGACCTGCTTTCACAGGCCGACAAGAACTGCGCGCGCCTCGCGCCGGTCGTGCGCACGCTGCGGCAGGAGCGGCGCGAGGCGTCGGCCGCGAGTTGCGTGACGCTGCGCAAGGCGCACGACGATGTGCTGCTGCGTCGCGCGCTCGCCAGCGCGCGCCGTCGTCTCGAGGCGAGCGGCGAGGATCGCACGCTGGAAGAATTCGCGCGCCAGCGGGTCTCGCTCGCCGATGACCTGCTCAGCAGGCGGGAACATCGGGCGGCGAAGATGAAGCGCGTGGACGCGAAGACATTGCGCAGCATCGAAGAAGCAGCGACGAAACTGCAGTGCCTGCTCGAATTGTTCGCGCCGGTGCTCGAACGCGGTCATCGACATACGATGACGCATCTGCTCGCGGCGCAGTCCGCGCTCGTGCGGCTCCACGACGTGCTCGCGAGCGAGGCCGTCCTGCGGCGTGTCGCGCCGGCGCTGAACGACAAGGACGCCGTCGACGAAGCCGTGCGCTGGCTCAACAAGACAGCCCGCGCGGAATCGCGCGCGGCGCTCAAGCGCCTGCGCGCGCTGCCGCATCCCGTCTGAGGCGCGCTCAGGCGCGGCTCGCGCGTCCGCGTTCAGCGACTGCCGCCGCATCCCGCACACCATTTGCGTGCCTCAAAGGCGCGGCGGCGCGGTGATACACTCGCAGCACACTTCCCACTTTCATTTCCATGAAATTCTGTTCCGTCTGCGGCCACGAGGTCGGTCTCGCCATTCCGCCCGGCGACAACCGCGAGCGCTTCGTCTGCAACAACTGCCACACCGTTCACTACCAGAATCCGCGTAATGTCGTGGGCACCGTGCCGGTGTGGGACGACAAGGTGCTGCTGTGCCGGCGCGCGATCGAGCCCCGCTACGGCTACTGGACGCTGCCCGCCGGCTTCATGGAAATGCAGGAGACGACGAGCGAAGGCGCCGCGCGCGAAACGCTCGAGGAAGCCGGGGCGCGCGTCGAGATCCAGAGCCTCTTCACGCTGCTCAACGTGCCGCACGTGCATCAGGTGCACCTCTTCTATCTCGCGCGGCTGCTCGACATCGACGTCGATCCCGGCGAGGAAAGCCTCGAAGTGAAGCTCTTCGCGGAAAGCGAGATTCCGTGGGACGAGATCGCGTTCCCGACGGTCGGCCAGACGCTGCGTTTTTTCTTCGCCGACCGCGCCGCCGGCAACTTCACGCTGCATACGGGCGACATCTTCCGCACACTGCGCGACGGCTGAAGCACGTCCTTCCGAGAACATGGTTCCCTGGCTCGCCGACGACGATCCCTTCCCGCCCGTCGAGCGCGCGCTCGGCGCAGCGAGCGGCGCGCCGGGCCTGCTCGCCGCGAGCGCGGACCTCTTGCCCTCGCGGCTCATCGACGCCTACGGGCGCGGCATCTTCCCGTGGTATTCGGACGGCCAGCCCGTGCTGTGGTGGAGCCCCGACCCGCGCATGGTGCTCTTTCCCGCCGAGTTCAAGGTGTCGGATTCGCTGCGCAAGACTTTGAGGCGCGTCGTGCGCGACCCGGTCTGGGAAATCCGCGTCGACGACGATTTTCCCGCCGTGATGCGCGCCTGCGCCGACACACCGCGCGACGGCCAGCGCGGCACCTGGATCACCTCGGACATCGTGGACGCGTACACCACGTTGCATCGCGCGGGCAGCGCGCACAGCATCGAGACGTGGTACGACGGCGTGCGCGTGGGCGGGCTTTACGGCGTCTCGTTCGGGCGCATGTTCTTCGGCGAATCGATGTTCGCGCACAAGACCGATGCATCGAAAATCGCGCTCGCGGCGCTCGTCGGACACTTGCGCCGCAATCAAATTGAGATGATAGACTGCCAGCAGAACACGTCGCATCTGGCGTCGCTGGGCGGCCGCGAGATCGCGCGCCGCGCGTTCGTCGCGCATCTCGGACGAGCCACGGCGCAACCGGCGATCGGCTGGCGCTTCGACAAATCTGTCCTGCTCGACGTGCTGGCACGCTGAACGCTTCGCGCGTGACGCCCCTAGCGACAAACGAAATGCAGCCGCCGCGCGCCCGAAGTCAGCTTCGCGTGCGCCGGTCGGCAACGACGAGACGACGCCTGCGAGAGCCGCCAACGTGACACATCCGAACGAGCTGCCGCTGTCACCGCTTTCCGCGCTGCAGTTCTATGCAACAGCGCCCTACCCTTGCAGTTATCTGGAAGGGCGCATCGCGCGCTCGCAGGTCGCCACGCCGAGCCATCTGATCAACTCCGACGTCTATACCGAACTCGTCAAGGCCGGTTTCCGGCGTTCGGGCGTCTTCACCTATCGTCCGTATTGCGACGGCTGCCGCGCCTGCGTGCCGGTGCGCGTGCCGGTCGCGCGCTACGTGCCGAACCGCGCGCAGCGGCGCGTGTGGAAGCTGCACGGCAATCTGGTCGCGAGCGTCGCGCCACTGCACTACGACGAGGAGCATTACGCGCTCTACATGCGCTATCAGTCTGCGCGGCACGCGGGCGGCGGCATGGATCGCGACAGCCGCGACCAGTACGAGCAGTTCCTGCTGCAAAGCCGGATCAATTCGCGTCTGGTCGAATTCCGCGAACCCGTCGATCCGGCGCACCCGGATACGCCCGGCGCGCTGCGCATGATCAGCATGATCGACATCCTCGGCGACGGGTTGTCGTCCGTGTACACGTTCTTCGAGCCGGACATGCCGAAGACGAGCTACGGCACCTTCAACATCCTCTGGCAGATCGAGCAGGCGAAGAGCCTCGACCTGCCGCACGTCTATCTCGGCTACTGGATCCGCGAAAGCGAGAAGATGGCCTACAAGGCCAATTTCCGGCCGCTGGAAGGCCTGATCGACGGACGCTGGACGCTGCTCGATCCCGCGAACACGCAATCCGCCGGCACGCTGCCGATGCCGGGTCGCATCCACGGACCGGGCCAACCCAAGTAGTTGCCGAAAACCGCCGCCGAAGCAGGCCCGGCACGGCCCGACCGGAACGCCCTCCAAAGCCGCTAAAATAGCGGTCTTAAAAAAATCCGCCGTCGCCGGCTTTCATTTCGTGTTCAGCTCCCTCTACCCGATCGCGCGTTCGCATCTTTTCAAGATGGACGCGGAAGACGCTCATCACCTGACGCTGCGCATGCTGAGCGCCGCCGGCCGCACCGGGCTTGCCGGCATGCTCGCCACGCGCGGCCCCGATTCGCCCCGTACCGTCATGGGCATCACCTTCCGCAATCCGGTCGGCCTCGCCGCGGGACTCGACAAGGACGGCGCGTGCATCGACGGGCTCGCCGCGCTCGGCTTCGGCTTCATCGAAGTGGGCACCGTGACGCCGCGCGCGCAGCCCGGCAATCCGCGTCCGCGCATCTTCCGGCTGCCCGAGGCGAACGCGCTCATCAACCGGATGGGCTTCAACAACGGCGGCGTCGATCAGTTCGTCGCCAACGTGAAGGCCGCGCATTATCGCGGCGTGCTGGGCCTGAACATCGGCAAGAACGCCGATACGCCGATCGAGCGCGCCGCCGAGGACTATCTCTATTGCCTGGAGCGCGTCTATCCGTTCGCGAGTTACGTGACGATCAACATCTCGTCGCCCAACACGAAGAATCTGCGGCAATTGCAGGGCGCGGGCGAACTCGACTCACTGCTCGGCGCGCTCAAGGAAAAGCAGGCGCGGCTCTCGGATCTGCACGGCAAGCTCGTGCCGCTTGCGCTCAAGATCGCCCCGGATCTCGACGACGAGCAGATCAAGTCGATCGCGGGTACATTGCTGGCTCACAAGATCGACGGCGTGATCGCCACGAACACGACGCTCTCGCGCACGGCCGTCACGGGCATGAAGCACGGCGACGAAGCCGGCGGCCTGTCGGGACATCCGGTCTTCGAGGCGTCGAACGAGGTGATCCGCAAGCTGCGCGCGGAAGTCGGAACCGATGTGCCGATCATCGGCGTGGGCGGAATTTTCTCGGGCGACGATGCGCGCGCCAAGCTCGCGGCGGGCGCGTCGCTCGTGCAGATTTACACGGGGCTGATTTATCGCGGTCCGGCGGTCGTGAAGGAATGCGTCGAAGCGCTCGCGTGATGCCGTCGATCACGCATATAGACATGAGCAAACGATCTTACGCGGCGATTGCATTATCACTATGATCGCCGCATTTGCGAAAGACGCTGTGCCCATCAAGAGGAAAACAACACAATGAAACTGTCCACGCTCAAGAAGCTCGTCGCCGCCAGCCTGATCGGCGCGGCATTCACCGCGGTCACCAGCGCCGCGCACGCCGACGACCTGCTCGATCAGGTCAAGCAGCGCGGCACGCTGCGCGTCGGCCTGGAAGGCACCTTCCCGCCGTTCAATTCGAAAGCGCCGAACGGCGAACTGGTCGGCTTCGACGTCGATATCGCCAAGGCCGTCGCCGCGAAGCTCGGCGTGAAGCCCGAATTCGTCACGACCGAATGGAGCGGCATCATCGCGGGCTTGCAGGCGGGCAAGTTCGACGTGATCGTGAACCAGGTCGGCATCACCGACGCGCGCAAGCAGACGCTCGACTTCTCGCCGGCGTACACGTACTCGAACGCGCAACTGATCCAGCGCAACGACGATAAACGCGAATTCAAGACGCTCGACGAACTCAAGGGCAAGAAGCTCGGCGTCGGTCTCGGCACGAACTACATGGACATGGCGAAGTCGGTGCCGGGCATCGACGTGAAGACGTATCCGGGCGCGCCGGAATATCTGCGTGACCTCGCCGCCGGACGTCTCGATGCGGCGCTCAACGACCGCCTGATGCTCGCGTATCTTCTGAAGAATTCGCAACTGCCGCTGCGCACCGGCGCGAATGTCGGTCCGGGCAATCCGTCGGGCATTCCGTTCAAGAAGGGCAATCCGAAGTTCGCGAAGGCGATCGACGACGCGATGACCCAGCTCGAAGCGGACGGCACCTTCACGAAGATTTCGGACAAGTGGTTCGGCATCGACGTGACGAAGCCGGCGAAGTGAGTCAGCGCTTTTTGCGCTTCGGGGCGGCATCGTTTTACGGTGCCGCCCTTCGCTTTTTCCCCGCCGGTTTATGATGTGCCGAATTTTCTGATTCGCCACGCGGCAGTTCTCTCACGCTTTCCCGTACATGTCCACGACATCCCTGCTCGTTCAATCGGCGCCCGTGCTGGCGCAAGGCGCGCTACTGACGATCAAGTTCGCGCTCTACTCGATGTTCTTCGGCCTCATCGCGGCCGTGGCGCTGGCGTTGATGGGCATCAGCCAGAATCGCGCGCTCGTCGCGATCGGGCGCTGCTACGTGAGCGTAATGCGCGGCACGCCGCTGCTCGTGCAGATTTTCGTCATCTACTATGGCCTGCCGAGCCTTGGCATCTCGCTCGAGCCGACACCGGCCGGCGTGATCGCGCTGTCGGCGAACGTCGCGGCGTATCTGTCGGAAAGCATGCGCGGCGCGATTCTCGGCATCCACGCCGGGCAGTGGCTCGCGGCGTATAGCCTCGGATTGTCGCGCACGCAGACGCTGCGCTACGTGATCGGGCCGCAGGCGCTGCGCATCGCGGTGCCGAGCCTGTCGAACAGTCTCATCAGTCTGATCAAGGACACGTCGCTCGTCTCGGTCATCACCGTGACCGAACTGTTGCGCAGTGCGCAGGAAGTGATCGCGGCGACGTATCAGCCGCTGCCGCTCTATCTCGCGGCAGCGTTCGTCTACTGGATTCTCTGCAGCGTGCTCGAATTCGTGCAGCGAATTTTCGAACGGCGTCTCGCGCTGCCAGGACGGCATTGACTGCGTAGCGGCCCGGGTGCGTCAGTCGCGCTCGAAGGGAAAACGCAGCTTCAGATCGCGCCGCGCGGCGTCGATGATCGCGATCATGCGCATCGACATCGCGTGCGGCATCACCGGGCTTTCCGTTTCTCCCGCGCGCAGCAACGCGCAGAAGTGCTCGGCTTCGTAGTTGAGGCCGCCGCCCGTGAAAGGCTCGTCGAGTTCCACCTTGCGCCCGTCGGTGTAGGCGATCGTCGCGCGCGCCGGATTCCACCAGTTCTCGTGGATCGTCACCGTGCCGAGCGTGCCGCCGATGAGCGCATCGCCGCGGCCCTGCAGATCGAGCCCGCAGAACAGTTGCGCGATGCCGCGTTCGTGGCGCACGTTCAGACTCGCGAACACGTCGACGCCGGTCGCACCCAAGCGGCCGACGGTCTGCACGTCGAGCGCCTCGCCGAGCCAGTCGACCGCGAGGAACGCCTCGTAGATACCGATATCGAGCAGCGCGCCGCCGCCCGCTTCGAGCGAAAACGACGGATGATCGAGCGGCACGTTCGCCACCGAGCAACCCGCGCGCACGAGCCCTACCTCGCCGATCGGATCGCGCTCCAGATGCGCGCGCAGGCGCCGATACAGCGGATAAAACGGCGGCTTCATCGCTTCCATGAAGAGCAGCTTCGCCGCGCGCGCCGCGTCGATCATGCGCTGCAGGTCGCGCGCATTCACGGCCGCGGGTTTTTCGCACAGCACCGGCTTGCCCGCAGCGAAGGCGCGCAACGCGTACTCCGGATGGCTGTCCTGCAAGGTCGCGATGTAAAGCGCATCGACATGCGCGAGCATCGCGTCGAAATCGTCGAACGCGCGCGCATCGAACGGTTCGGCCAGCGCGCGCGCCGGTTCCGCGCGGCGCGACCAGACGCCCGCGAGCCGCGCGCCGTCGACGTGCGTGAGGCTGTCGGCGAAGCGCCGCGCGATGCGTCCCGCGCCGACGATGCCCCAGCGGATCGTTGCCGCGTTGATGTTCGTGTCAGTCAATCCTGCCTCCGTGCGTTTGTCGTGCGCCGCATTGTGCCTGATCGCATCGCATGAGGAATTCGCATGGCGCGCGCAGACGGCAAAAAGCCGGGACACGCCCGGCTTTTTGCTTGCTTGCGGCACACCGGTCGATGACCGGCGCGCTTGACGAACGTCTCACACCCCCGCAGACGCATTCACGTTCGGCGCGGCGGGCTGGCTGTTCACCCGTTCCAGCGAGAACGCGCGCCCCACCTCTTCCGCAGCCAGATCGACGAGCGCGCGCGTCGCGGATTCCGCGGCGGCGGAATCCTTCGCCTCGATCGCCTCGACGACACTCTTTTGCGCCGCGAGCGTCGCCTCGCGCACGGATTCGATACCGTCGACGATCGGATTGACCGTCACCAGCGCACCGCGCACGATCGCCGTCATCTGACGAAAGAACTGGTTGCCGCTCGCCGCGACGATGCGCGTGTGCAGCACTTCGTCGGCCGCCTGGTATTCCGGCTCGCCCACCTGCAGGCGCGAGAGCGTGTCGAACGCGTCGCGGATGCCGGCGATCTCGTCGGGCGTCGCCCGTGCGGCAGCCAGCGCCGCCGCGCGCGGCTCGATCAGCATGCGGAATTCGATTACATCGCGCAAAAATGTCTGATCCGGTTTTGCGCGAAAGCGCCAGCTCACCACATCCTCGTCGATGAGACGCCAGTCGCTCATCGGACGAATACGCGTGCCGGTTTTCGGCCGCACGTCCAGCATGTGCCGCGCGAGCAGCATCGAGAGCGCCTCGCGCATGACGGTGCGGCTCACGTCGAACTCCTTCGAGAGGATGTCCTGCGGTGGCAGTATCGCGCCATATTTCTGCTCGACAATGCCTGAAACCAATCCGTCCATGACCTTCGCCACCAGCGATCGCTCTTTGTTGTCATCCATCTCGCTTCTCCCCTTCTCGCCTGTTCCGTAGCCGTATGTATGAGCGCATCGCTTTCGCTTTCCCCAGGCTGCGAAAGGCACGACGGGTTCCCGACAGGTCCATTCGTCGTGCTAGATACGTTGCGTCTTCGTTGCTTCGATTGCCAGTTGGGAAATTCCTGACAGGGTAATCCCTCTGACCTCGATATCGATCTTTCGTTTTCTTTCTTACCTCTTCTCGTGCGTCCGCTGCACTCGCGCCGCGCGCGCGCCGGCATTCATCAGGGAAACTGAAGAATGGCGGCGTCGCAGCGCGGCGGGTGCGGTCTCTTTTCGGCCCTTACTGTCGTCGGACCGATCATGCACTCATTTGAGCAAGCATCTCGTAGGCGTTCTGTGCGTACGCGAACGGAAGGCCGCTGGCATAGTCCTTTTGTATGATCGGAGGGTTTGGACGAAAGTACCGTGGCGCGGCGCAAGCGCGGGGATTTGTCATCCCTATGCTTAAATCGCGCCATCTGTCGCCCGGGTGCTGCGCGCGTCGAGCGTGACCTGCCGGCGTTTCATCGACTCGCGCTCCGCGAGCGTGTGCTGATAAACCGCCATGTACTCGCCGCATGCCCTTTCGACCGAAAGCCGCTGCAGATCGTGCCGCGCGCGCGTCGAAAGGTGAGCGCGCGCCAGCCGGTCGGAGAGGAGCCAGCGCAGTTTCGCCGCGGCCTCGCCGATGTCGCCTGCGGGGACGAGCACGCCCGCCGCGCCGTCGTCGAGCATTTCGGGGATGCCGCCCACGCGCGTCGCGACGATCGCGCAGCCCGCCTCGCGCGCCTCGGCGATCACGAGCGGCCCCGGATCCTGGTGCGACAGGAGCGCGAACACATCCGCGCCCGCGAAATACGGCCGCGCATCGGCGACGAAGCCGGTGAAATGCGCAAGTTCCGCGACGCCGAGTTCGGCCGCGAGCGCTTCCATCGAGGCGAGCTCGGGGCCGTCGCCCACGAGATACAGATGCGCTTCGGGCACAGTCTCGCGCACGAGCGCGAACGCTTGCAGAAGATCCGCGATGCCCTTTCTGCGATACATGCCCGCCACGCATACGATGTTCGGATGCTTCAGGCGCACCGGCTTCGCGGCGGGCCGGCACAGCAGGCGCGGCGCATCCACGGCGCCGTGGAGCACGACCGACATGCGCTCGGGCGCGATGCCGCGCGCCTCCAGATCCATCGCCACGGCGCGGCTCACGGCCACCATGCGATCGCCCGCGCGCACGAGCGATGCGCTTTTCTGCAGCTCGTGATGCACCGTGGTCACGAGCGCGAAGCGGCGCCGCATGCTGCCGAAACGCGAAATGAGCGCGCCGGTCATCATGTGCGCATGCACGATGTCGGGATCGAAACGATCGATGAGACGATTGAAGCCCGCGATCATCGACGGCACGCGCCAGGGCTGCCGCGACTGCTGCAGCGGAATATGCGTGATGCCGTGACGGCGCAGGAGCGGTTCGAACCCGCCTCCGGACGATGCGACCACGACGTCCTGACCCAGGCGCGCCTGCGTGCAGGCGAGATCGACCATCATGTTGACCGTGCCGTTGCCGATCGTCTGCGCGTGATTGGCGAGATGGACTATTCGCATGAGATAGGCTGTTTGCACGCTCGCCGGCGCTTGTCTGCGCTGATCGGCGGCGTCGATCTTATTGTTTCGAGGACGCGTTTCGAAGCGGCCTGCGCCACCTCGAAACGCTGTTTATCGCGTTCTTATTGCCTCGATGCCCGGTCGGTCCACGCCTGTGATGCTGCTGACTGCTGCGTTGGCTGCATCGCTGCGCGCACGCAGCGCGTCGCCGGTGGCGCCTATAGCAACTCGTACGTGGTGGCGTTCTCACCCGGCGTGAACTGAGCCCTGCCCGCACCGTGCGCCTCGCGCGGCTGCCGGCTCTTTCTCGTCAGACCGATATAGGGCATGCCGTGCTCGAGAAACGGCCCTTCGGTCTTGCGAAAGCCGAACGCCTCATAGAAGCCGCGCAAGCTCACGGGCGCGGTCAGGCGCACGCCGCGGCCGGGCCAGCGCTCGGCGACCACCGCGAGCACGCGCTCGATCAGCGCGTGCGCGGTGCCATCGCCGCGGCGCAGCGGGCTCGTCAAGATCTTGTCCACCACGACCTCCGGATCGTCCGCGTCGCTCGCATGAATGCGCGCATAGGCGAGCACGGGCATCGAACGGCTCATGTCTTCGGCCGCGAATACATGCGTGCCGGTTTCATCGCGGCCATCCGGATCGAGATGGACATGCGACTGTTCGACGACGAACACCGCACTGCGCGCGCGCAAAATCAAATAAAGCTCACGCGCAGTGAGTTGTTCGAAATCCAGGGTTTTCCAGTTCATCGATTATCTCCATGCTTTACCGGGCATTACCGGCGTTGCGACGATTGAACGTTACGTGCCGACCCGCCTTAAATCAGTGCGCCATCGCACCGACCCAGGTCTGGCGTGCCTTTCAAATAAGCCCGACCACACGCAAAAAGGCGTCCCGGGGAAAAAGACGCCTGCCCGACGATCAAAGCGACCACGCGACAGCCCTGGACGCAGGCGGCCGCGCGCGTCTCGCATGGCGTCGATAGCGCTCGCGTAATACGGCACCTTCATGGGAAAATCAAAATGCATACCGCCATCGAACGCGACAGAGACGTACAACTAAAAGCACACTTGCCCGGGCGCGCACGCGGTATCGAACGCCGGCCTTGCCGGCCCGAGGTCACGGCATGAGCGCGTTCCATACGAGCGGTGTGACGGATTCAGGCGCAAGTCGTTCCCGCGTCGTGTCGCTCGATCCCCTGCGCATGCGCGCGCGGCGCCATCATGCGCATGCGCTGCATCGCGGCGAGCGTATCTGGCGCGAAGCTGTCGCGCCCGTCGATCTGTGGATAGAGATCCTGCACGGCAATGGGCTCGAACCGCGCGCCGCGCTGGCGTTCACCGTCGCTCAGGACTTCGAAGCCGATCAGTTCACGCTCGGCACGCCACAGCCGGACGACATCGAAAAGCTTTACGGCCTGCAAGTGCAGGAGCTGTCCGTGTTCGATTCGCTCGAAGAGCGCGCGCTCGTGCAGACGCGCCGCGCGAACATCGTGCTCGTCGAAGTGGACGCGTTCTTTCTGCCCGACATGCGCACGGTTTCGTATCGCCGCGAGCACGCGAAGACGACCATCGGCATTGATGTGATCGATCCCAATGCGCGGCGTCTCGGCTACTTTCATCACACGGGTTATCACCTTCTCGACGGCGATGATTACGGCGGCGTCTTGCGTTCCCACGCGAGCCCGCAGCCGGCGCTCTTTCCGCACGTGGAATTCGTCAAACGCGCGCGGGAGCCACTGTCGGGCACGTCGCTCGCGGAAGTCTCGGCCGACTCGCTGTGCGCGCATCTGTTGCGGCGCCCGATGCACAACCCCGTCACGCGCTGGCGCGCCGCTTTCCCGGAACATGTCGATACGATGATCGCGCGCGGTGAATCCTATGCGCGCCTTTACGCGTTCAACATGATGAGGCAGCTCGGCGCGAACTTCGAACTGCTCGCGCATTACCTGCAATGGATGCGCGAACAAGGCTTCGACATTCCTGTTCAGACGCATGCTGGCGCGCGCAAGATCGCGAGCGAAACGATGGTCATGCAGTGCCGGCTCGCGCGCGCGCTTTCGCGTGGACGCCGCGAGCTGTGCGATGCATCGTTCGACGCCATCGAGGAAGCGTATGAACGCGTTATTCCGCCGCTTGCGAATATCGTGTGCTGAGCGTCGTGCAAACGCACGTATTCAGGCGTCGATTCATCCCGGCAAACGCTTGCTGAAAAACATACTTGAGCCTTTGTTTCAAGGGGTTTTTCACTCGCTTACGTGCGCGCCGTATAGCCGCTTTTATGACGAGGCTATGTTTTCGCTGAAAATCCGCCGAGCCTCATTTCGCATTTCTTAATCGGTTCCGCATGAGATTTTCCCCGATGAAACATTTCGCGGCGTCCCGCTTCGACCCCGACCGACGTGTCCCGAAGCACTAATCCGACAAAATACGCGCAAACGTTTTACGGCAAAACGCTATCCCTCGGCCCCTTCAGCGGGTTCCTGCAAGCCCTGTGTGAGCTAATCCACGCTCGTGGCCGCGCTTCCTGGGTGCGCGTGCGCGAGGCATCGCACACGCGTTTTTCACTTCGTGCAATCCGCGCAACGTTTCTACGTCGCGCAACACCGCGCGGCCGACTTTTCACGTTTCCCGCGAAGCCCCGCCAGGCAAGGCTTCGCGGGGAATCGGGCGACACCGAAAATCACGCGCGTTCGATAGTCCGCGAAGACCATGGAACACGGATGAATCATTTTTCATTGTCCCTACGAAAGAAGGTGTCCTGTCGAAGGGATGTCGACCTGTGAGGCTTGTCGCACGGTGGTCGCAATGGCCTGCACCCCCGTTCGGGGGGATTGCACTGATGAAACTCATCGGTGCTCGAACGCATTCCTAAGACCACCAATGTTCAAGACTGAAACAAAAATGCTGCGCTGCGCTGCATCAAGAAAAGTGCATGAGTTATGAGGCCCCGCCAGCATTGAGATTGCCCGCATTGGCACAGTCCTCGCTAATAGAGACCCGCAACCCGAACCAGCGCGAACAACAAAATCAAACTCAGGCGTGAACGGGTGGCTACGGGGCTGGTGTGATGCTTCTTCGAAACGCTCGCAAGCGGCAATGTTCGAAAACGCTCACGCCAGTAAATAAAAATTGAAGCGCAACGCGCGAAGTTACGAGAGAGAACAAATCATGCTGACCCTCCAGTCCGACCTGCACGGCAATCATCTGCTTGGCGCACTTCCGGCGCACGAATGGCAAGCGCTCACACCGCATCTCGAACTCGTACAACTGCGCACCGAGCAACTGCTCTGCGACTCGGGCCAACGTATTCACCACGTCTATTTCCCGACGACGGCGATCATCTCGCTCCTGCACACGATGGAAGACGGCGGCTCGGTCGAAATCGCCGCCGTGGGCCGCGAAGGCATGACGGGCGTGCCCGTGCTGACGGGCGGCGAAACGATGCCGACGCGCGTGCAAGTACAGTGCCCCGGCTTCGCCTATCGCATGAGCGCGCAGGCGCTGCGCGAGCAATTCGGCCGCTCGGACTTCCTGCGCCGCCTGATGCTGCTCTATATGCAGGCACTGCTCACGCAGGTCGCGCAGACGGCCGCGTGCAACCGGCATCACTCGCTGAACAAGCAACTTTGCCGCTGGCTGCTGATCGAAATCGATCGTACCGCGTCAAATGAGCTGCAAGTGACGCAGCAACTAATCGCCGACATGCTCGGCGTGCGCCGCGAAGGCGTGACCGAAGCGGCGGGCAAGCTTCACGACGCGGGTCTCATTCATCACAGCCGCGGCTGCATCAAGGTCGTGGATCGCGAGGGCCTCGAAGCCCGCGCCTGCGAGTGCTACGGGCTCGTCAAGCGCGAGTTCGACCGTCTGCTGCCGCGTCTACGTGCAACCGAGGCGGTATCGGCCTCAAGTGTCTAACGGCTTGGATTAATGCAAGAAAAAAATCACGACTTGTTTTCATGGCTGGCACGCTGTCTGGATGTCTGTCTCATCATTGCGGGCGGATTGATCGCGCATGACGTACGCTTTTCCTCGCTCGATTTCAGCGATATCGAAAGGCTTCTGATCGCGTTCAACTCCGCGCTCGCGCTTCTGCTCTTCCCCGCATTCGGCGTCTACGAAACCTGGCGTGGCAAGCCGCTCGCCATGATGCTGGCGCGCGTCACGCTGGCGTGGATGGCCGTGGTCGCGGCGGGCCTCCTGCTCGCGTTCACGCTGCATCGCATGGATGCCGTCTCGCGTCTGTGGTTCGGGTATTCCACGCTCATCTCCGGCGCGCTCATCATCGCGGCGAAACTGCTGACGTATCTGGCTTTGCGCCTGATGCGCGGACGCGGCCTGAACCAGCGCACCGTGGCCATCGTCGGCGCGCAGGGTTTCTCGCGGACCTTGCTCGCGCATCTGAGCAGCACGCCCGAGCAAGGCTTCACGCCCGTGTGCGTCCTGGACACGACCGGCGACGAGGAGCTGCACGCGAGCGGCGCCGGCGATGCGAGCGCGCCGACGACAGCAATCGGCACGGGAGGCAATCGTTTGCCTGTGCTGTACGACTTCGACGAGCTCGTGGACAAGGTGCGCGCCGAGGAGATCGACGAAGTGTGGCTCGCGCTGCCGCTGTCGCAGGAGCACACGATCTACCGCTTCGTGCATGCGCTGCGGCACGACTTCGTGAATCTGCGGCTGATTCCGGACACGCGCAGCATCTCGCTCTTCAATCATTCGATGACCGATGTCGCCGGGCTCGCCACCATCGACCTGACGACTTCTCCGCTCAGCACGCTGCAGATGTGGCCGAAGCTGCTGTTCGACCGCCTGTTCGCGTCGATTGCGCTGCTCGCGCTGTCGCCGCTCCTGATCGCGATCGCGATCGCCGTGAAGACGACGTCGAAGGGTCCGGTGTTCTTTACGCAGCACCGCAAGGGCGCGGACGGACGGCCCTTTCGCATCTACAAGTTCCGCTCGATGGGCGTGCATCGCGAGAACACGGGCCAGGTCACCCAGGCGACGCGCAACGATCCGCGCGTGACGAAAGTCGGCGCGTTTCTGCGGCGCACGAGCCTCGACGAGCTGCCCCAGTTTCTGAACGTGCTGTTCGGGCATATGTCGGTGGTCGGTCCGCGCCCGCACGCGCTGGAGCATGACGATCTCTACAAGGATCTCGTCTACGGCTACATGTTCCGTTACCGCATCAAGCCGGGCATCACGGGCTGGGCGCAGGTGAACGGCTATCGCGGCGCGACCGAGAAGGTCGAGCAGATGCAGAGCCGCGTGAAGTTCGACCTTTTCTACATCCACAACTGGTCGTTCTGGTTCGACATCAAGATCGTCGCGATGACGATGTTCAAGGGATTCATCGGACGCAACGCGTATTGATCCGCCCCTGAACGGCAAAAGGCCCGGCGATGCGCATCGCCGGGCCTTTTTCGTGGGTTCGTGACCGACTTATTTGTAGTCGATGCGCTCGACGCCCGTTTCCGTGCCGAGCAGGCAGAGATTCGCGCCGCGCGCGGCGAACAGTCCGACTGTCACGACGCCCGGCCACGCGTTGAGCTGCGCTTCGAGCGCGCGCGGATCGGTGATCGAAAGCCCTTTGACGTCGATGATTTCGTTGCCGTTGTCGGTGATGAAAGGCGAACCGTCCTTCGTCACGCGCACGATCGGCACGCCGCCCAGCGCCGCGAGCTTGCGGCCGATCGCGGTGCGGGCCATCGGCACGACCTCGACGGGCAGCGGGAATGCGCCCATCACCGGCACGCGCTTGCTCGCATCGGCGATGCACACGAACACGTCCGCCACCGACGCGACGATTTTCTCGCGCGTTAGCGCGCCGCCGCCGCCCTTGATCATCGCGCCGCTCGCGTCGATTTCATCGGCGCCGTCGACGTAGATGGAGAGCGTTTCGATATCGTTCAGATCGAACACTTTGAAGCCGTGCGATTCGAGCCGCGCGGTGGTCGCGAGCGAACTCGACACCGCGCCGCGATACCGCGCCTTCGACTTCGCGATGGCGTCGATGAAACAATTGGCCGTCGATCCGGTGCCGACGCCGATGATCGCGCCTTCGGGCACGTTCGCGTTCACGTAGTCGGCGGCGGCCTGGCCGACGAGTTGCTTGAGTTCGTCTTGAGTCATGGGAGCGGTGCTGCTTATCGGAGAAAACTGAGATTTTATCGGAGCGCGCGAGGCGTACGCGCCGATCATGCCATCGCGCGCAGGAAACCGAGCGGATCGTGCGTGCGCGCGACCGATGCGATGAACACGAACACGATGATCGCGAGCACGCCATACACGACGCGCGCGCCCTTCGTGCGGCCGCGTTTCAGCGCGAACGTACCGAGCGCGATATAGACGACGAGGCCCGCGATCTTCGCGCCGAGCCACGCGGCGTTCGCCGAGAATCCGATGATCGCGACCAGCGCGATGGCGCTCGCGAGCAATAGCGTATCGATGATATGCGGGAGGATTTTCGTCGCGTGCGCGTGGAGAAGGCGCGAATTCGTCAGCATCCAGATCCAGCGCAGCACGAATCCGGCGATGGAAAGGCCCGCGCAGGTCATGTGCAACGCGCGCAGCGGCAGGAAATAGTCGCCCATCGTGGGCTCCGTTTTAGTTGGCGAAGTACTTGTCGAGCAAGGCCTGGGCGATGGCGTCGCTTTGCGCGTCCGCGTCGCCCGCGTAGTCCGACGGGCGGAAGTGCATCTGGAAGGCGCTGAAGACGCGGCGCGTTTTGTCGTCGAGCACGCCGTCGGTCGCGACGTCGTAGCCGTAGCGCCTGAGTTTTTCCTGCAGCGCGCGCACGTCTGCCGGCGCCTTGGGATCGCGGCCGGCGAGACGCGCGGCGACGGTCGCGTCGTCGGGCCATGCGCCCACGCCGGCATCGTACAGCGCGCGCCACGGGAAGAGCGGGCCCGGGTCGATCTTGCGCTGCGGCGCGATGTCGCTATGACCGACGACGCGCGTCGGCGGGATCTGGTAGCGCGCGACGATATCGCGGGAGAGCCTGATGAGCGCGTCGATTTGTGCGGGCGGGTACGGCTGCCATTTGCCATCGCTCAGCGGACCGATCGGTCCGAGATTCACGTTCTCGATGCCGATCGAGGACGCGTTCAGTTCGGTGGCGCCTTGCCATGAGCTCGCGCCGGCGTGCCAGGCGCGCTTGTCTTCGGGCACGAGCTGGTAGACGACCGGCTCGCCGTTTTGGATGCGCGGGGCGTCGGGGACGACGTAGTGCACGCTGACCTGATCGCCCGTGAGCACCGCGAGGGATCGTGGCTCGTCGATCTCGGTGTAGTGCATCACGAGGAAGCGGATGCGGGAGTCGGCGTTTTTCGCGTGGTGCTGGGTGTCGGCGATGTAGGTGCCGCGGTCGATCTGGGTGGTGGTGCAGGCGGTGAGCAGGCATGCCGTTATCGATGCGGCCAGGCCGAGCGATTTTCTCAGGGCGATCACGATTGCCTTTCCCGGATCGATCGCACATGCATCCAGTGAATCTGCAATGCTTCGCGACTTGGTTGTTGCCGAGGATGCTTCGGCAGACGAAGCAAATGTCCTTCGAGCGAAGCGTATTCGCTTTCTCGCAACTCCGGATCGATCGACACTTCGTGGGTCGCCGGATCGATCGCAATCAACATGCGGTCGTAAAGCGTGTGCAGATCGGCGCGCAGTAAGAGTCCGTTTCGGACGTCGTTGGTTTCCGGGCCCATGTAGCCGCATATGTGAGCGGCTTCGAGAACTGCTTCGACCGCACAGTTCGTAAGCGCACAACGACGCTCGTATGCGTCGAGCAGCTTTTCGCGAAACGCAGGCTGGCCTTGCCTTACGACGATAGACGCATTAATTCTTCGACGTGCGTCTTCAAGATTCGCCGGATCGAATGCCGTCACAATCTCGACGGCTTGTTCGACTTGATCGATTGCTGGAGCGTCGTCTCCCGACGAATCAAGCCCAGAACTCTTCAACTCGAAATAACCATCGCGCCAACGCGTCACAAACGCTAAGCCAAGAACTCGATATCGCGGCTGCGGCTTAGGCTTGACTTGACGCAGAACCCCAATAGGAATGCCATCATTCATGCACGCCACTAGCGCGCGATTCGTGAACTGACTGTCACGCTCAGCGGGATCTAGTTGCTCTTGGAAATATCGGTAAGTCCAAGAGCCATCGGACTTTATGATCGGCTCGTGATCAGCATACGGGCTATTAAGCGACTGACGCACGCTCACCGCATAGTCGATACCTCTTGGCTTATGAATACCTTTTGCCTTGTTGACGATGAACGTCCCGTCCGCCAAAGGCTTAGGCCATTCGACTTCTTGCCCTTCGAAGGTTTGAAACCATTGCAGAACGGCACGATGGGACGGAGCCAGCCGTTCGAGGGTTGTCTTTAGCGATGCCATGAAGAAGTTGCAGCAAATCCTTGTTCGATGCCGGTTACCCTTACTTCTTCACCGCCCGCTGCCTCACCGCCTCAAACAAGCAAACCCCGCTCGCCACCGACACATTCAAACTCTCGACCGCGCCCGCCATCGGAATATTCATGATCTCGTCGCACGTCTCGCGCGTGAGCCTGCGCATGCCCTCGCCCTCCGCGCCGACGACGATCGCCACCGGGCCGTCCAGCTTCGTCTCATACAGCGAAGCCGTCGCCTCACCCGCCGTCCCGATGACCCACACGCCCGCGTCCTTGAGTTCACGCAGCGCGCGTGCCAGATTCGTCACGGTGATATACGGCACGCTCTCCGCCGCCCCGCTCGCCACCTTCGCCGCCGTCGCATTCAGCCCCGCGGAGCGATCGCGCGGTGCGATCACCGCATGCGCGCCGGCCGCATCCGCGACGCGCAGGCACGCGCCGAGGTTATGCGGATCGGTGACGCCATCGAGCACCAGCAGCAACGGCGTGCCCGAAATGCCGTCGAGCAGTTCGGCCAGATTCTGCGCGAGCGGAAGATCATTCGCGCGCGCGACGATCCCCTGATGCTGGATATTGCCCGCGAGCCCCCAAAGGCGCGATTCGTCCGCCGCGATCAGCCGCACGCCCGCTTCCTTCGCGGTCCGCAGAAAGTCCTGCATGCGCCGATCCTTGCGCGTCGGGTCGTACAGCACCTCCTCGATCGACGATGCATCCGCGCGCAAACGTGCGGTCACTGCGTGAAACCCGTATAGAACCTTGAGACGTGACATGACTGATCCGAACCTTCGGTGAAAACTTGAAAAGCACGACGCGGTCCGATGCACGAAGCATCGGACCGCGCGTATTCGATGGCGGCTGTAAGACGCGCCGCCCTAGCGTTTCTTGCGCGCCGGCCGCCCCTGCGGCGCCGACTTCGACGCCGCCCCACGCTTTTTCGCCGCGCCGCCGCGCGGGCCCGCCGTGAGCGGCGCGCCCTTTTTCGTGCCGCCGCGCGCACGCGTGCTCGGCACGTCGTCATCGCTGAACGGGCGGATCCGCGGTGCCGCCGCGCCCATGCCGACGCTCGCCGCCTCGCCAGCACCCGCCGGCGGACGCGGTGACGGCGGCTTCACCGGCGTATCGCGCACGAGGCGGAAATCGATCTTGCGCGCATCGAGATCGACGCGGCCCACCTGCACGCGCACGCGATCCGACATCCGGTAACGGATACCCGTGCGTTCGCCGCGCAGTTCGTTCTTGATCTCGTCGTACTGAAAGTAGTCCGAGCCAAGTTCCGTCACGTGCACGAGACCTTCGATGAAAAGCGAATCCAGTTGCACGAAGATGCCGAACGACGTCACGCCGTTCACCATGCCGCCGTACTCCTCGCCGAGCTTGTCGCGCATGAAGTAGCACTTGAGCCAGGCCTCGACGTCGCGCGAGGCTTCGTCGGCGCGGCGCTCGTTCGACGAGCAATGCAGGCCCAGCTCTTCCCAGATCGCGACGCTGTTGCGCGCGCGGCCACGCGCGGTGTCGTCGGCTTTCTGCGTCTCGCGCGCGGCTTTCGTGAGGCCGGTGCTCAGCGACACATCGTGACCGATGTCCGGCAGATACTTCTTGCCCTGCAGGATCGCGTAGATCGCCCGATGCGTGAGCAAGTCGGGATAACGTCGAATCGGGCTCGTGAAGTGCGCGTACGCCTCATACGCGAGACCGAAGTGGCCGATGTTATCCGGGCTGTACACGGCCTGCTGCATCGAGCGCAGCACCATCGACTGCAGCATCTGCGCATCGGGCCGGTCGCGGATCTGCGCGATCAGCGCGGCGTAGTCGCTCGCGTGCGGCTTGGCGCCGCCGGTCAGCGTCAGGCCGACGCCGCGCAGGAACGTGCGCAGATTCTCGAGCTTCTCTTCCGTCGGCCCCGCATGCACGCGATACAAACCAGGATGCTTGTTGCGCTTCAGGAAGTCCGCCGCGCAGACGTTCGCGGCCAGCATGCATTCCTCGATCAGCCGATGCGCGTCGTTGCGATGGCGCGGCACGATCTGCTCGATCTTGCCTTGCGAGTTCACGACGATGTACGTCTCGGTCGTATCGAAATCGATCGCGCCGCGCTTCTGACGCGCGGCATGCAGCGATTTGTACACGCCGTAGAGGTCCTGCAACTGCGGCAGGATATCGGCGCGCTTCGCCGCTTCCGGGCCCTTCGTGTTGGTGAGCACGGCCGCGACTTCCGTGTACGTCAGACGCGCCGACGAATGCATCACGCCGGGATAGAACTGATAGGCCTTGATCTCGCCGCGCGCGGTGATGACCATGTCGCACACGAGCACGCAACGGTCGACATCCGGATTCAGCGAGCACAGCCCGTTCGACAGCTTTTCCGGCAGCATCGGGATCACGCGGCGCGGGAAGTACACCGAGGTGCTGCGATCGAGCGCATCGACGTCGAGCGGCTCGCCCGGACGCACGTAATGCGACACGTCCGCGATGGCGACCAGCAGGCGATAACCCTGACCGCGCCCGACCGCGACCGGCTCGCAATAAACGGCGTCGTCGAAGTCGCGCGCGTCCTCGCCGTCGATGGTGACGAGCGGCACGTCGCGCAGATCGACGCGATGGCGGATATCCACCGGGCGCACTTCGTCGGGAAGCTTGGCGGCCGAGCTCAGCGCGGCGTCGCTGAACTCATGCGGCACGCCATATTTGCGCACAGCGATCTCGATCTCCATGCCGGGATCGTCGATATCGCCGATCACTTCGGCCACGCGCCCGAGCGGCTGCGAGTGACGGCTCGGGAAATCCGTCAGATCGACGGACACCACTTGCCCGACCTTCGCCTTCTTCGGATTTTGCGTGATGAGGATGTCGTGACCGATGCGCTTGTCTTCGGGCACCAGAATGAGCGCGCCGTTCTCGTTGACGAGGCGCCCGATGATGCGCTTGTTCGCGCGGTCCGTGACTTCGACGATATGCCCTTCCGGCCGCCCGCGCCGGTCATACCCGACGATGCGCGCAAGCACGCGGTCGTTGTGCATGACCTTCTGCATTTCGCCGTTGGGCAGGAAGAGATCGTCCTGTCCGTCGTCGCGGATCAGAAAGCCGAAGCCGTCGCGATGTCCCTGTACGCGGCCCGCCACGAAATTCGACGGATGCGTGAGTTGATAGTGGCCGCGCTTGTCGAGGCGGATTTGCCCGTCGCGTTCCATTGCCGCCAGTCGCTTGAAAAATCCTTCGCGCTCCTGGCGCTTGATCGACAGCGCCTCGGCGATGTCGTTCGCGGCATGCGGTGTCTCGCTCGTGCGCAGCACGCCGAGAATTTCTTCGCGGCTCGGAATCGGATACGGATATTTGCTCAAGGGCGTAGTCGTGTTTTTTCTCGTTGGATGGGACTTTTGCGGTGCTTTGCAACCAATAATGCGGTCATCGTCGCGGGTCATTCTAACACCCGTCTTTTAAGCCTCACGGCGCCGGCGAGCCGATACGGTGCGGCCAGCGTGCCGTTACGCGCATCGCATCGAAATGCTTGACAGGCACATTGGGGTCGCTATAATGTCGTTCTTTGCTGCTGAACGCAAAGCGAAATTAGAAGCAACACGCACCCTTGCCCAGGTGGCGGAATTGGTAGACGCACTAGGTTCAGGTCCTAGCGGTGGCAACACCGTGGAGGTTCGAGTCCTCTCTTGGGCACCAGATGTTCAGAAAAAGCCACCTTCGGGTGGCTTTTTCTTTTTGTGCGGAGACCGTGTTTTTCATTCAGACGAGTCGTATGACTTTTCAGTTGACACGGTGCCCGTTCCCGCTAGAATAGCGGGCTCGCTGTACCCCTTGGCCCAGGTGGCGGAATTGGTAGACGCACTAGGTTCAGGTCCTAGCGGTGGCAACACCGTGGAGGTTCGAGTCCTCTCCTGGGCACCAAGGTCCCTCTTTCGCGAGACGCTCATTCGAGCGCATCGCACGCAAAAGCCCCACGCATCGTCGTGGGGCTTTTTGTTTTCCGCCTTCATTTCCAGTTCGGATTTCTTTCGTTTCTGATTCGATGCCTATCGCGCACGCGTCCCCGCCACGACGCCTGTCGCCGGTTCGTTAATTGCTCAGCCGCATTGCAGCACTCGCCGATCGATTATTCAAACCGGAGAATCTGGCAATGAACTGGACACGCGAACAACGAAACGTGACGGTTGCCGCCTATCTGGGCTGGACCCTCGACGCATTCGATTTCTTTCTGATGGTCTTCGTATTAAAGGACATCGCCGCCGAATTCAACACGAAAATCCCGGACGTCGCGTTCGCCATCACGCTCACGCTGGCGATGCGTCCGCTGGGCGCCCTGATCTTCGGCCGCCTTGCTGACAAGTTCGGCCGCCGCCCCACGCTGATGATCAACATCGCGTGTTACTCGCTGCTCGAATTGCTGTCCGGCCTCTCCCCGAATCTCACGACGCTGCTCATCCTGCGCGCGCTTTTCGGCATCGCGATGGGTGGCGAATGGGGCGTAGGCTCAGCCCTGACGATGGAAACCGTGCCGACCGCGGCGCGCGGCTTCGTGTCGGGGCTCTTGCAGGCGGGCTATCCGAGCGGTTATCTGCTGGCGTCGATCGCTTTCGGCGTGGTGTATCCGCTCGTCGGCTGGCGCGGGATGTTCTTTATCGGCGTCGCGCCAGCGCTGCTCGTGATGTACGTGCGCGCGCACGTGCCCGAATCGCCGGCGTGGCGCGCGATGGAAAAGCGCCCGCGTCCTGGACTCATCGCGACGCTCAAGCGGAACTGGACGCTCTCGATCTACGCGATCGTGTTGATGACGGCCTTCAACTTCTTCTCGCACGGCACGCAGGATCTCTATCCGACGTTCCTGCGCGAGCAGCATCATTTCGATCCGCATACCGTGTCGCTCATTACGATCACGCTGAATATCGGCGCGATCGTCGGCGGGCTGTTTTTCGGCGCGCTGTCGGAGAAGATCGGCCGGAGGGTGACCATTTTCATCGCCGCGTTGATCGCGTTGCCGGTGCTGTATCTGTGGGCGTTCTCGACGACGCCGGTCATGCTCGCAATCGGCGCGTTCCTCATGCAGATTTCCGTGCAGGGCGCATGGGGCGTGATTCCGGTGCACCTGAACGAAATTTCCCCCGATGAAATTCGCGCGACCTTCCCGGGACTCGTGTATCAACTCGGCAATCTGCTCGCGGCTGTGAACGCGACGATGCAGGCGTCGCTCGCCGCATCCCACAACAACGATTACGGCATGGCGATGGCGATCGTCGCGGGCATCGTCGCCGTGGTGATCGCGGCGCTGATCTTCTTCAGCCACGAGCGCAGGGGCATCGATATGACACGCACGGCCCGGGAAGTGGGCGCGCCGACCGGAACGTAGTCAGGGTGGTCGCAGTTGCTTAGTCAATGAAACTTATTCTCTACATCGTCGCCGGCATCTCGCGCATTGCCAGACGTTGAGCAACGATCTCATCGTCATCTCGGACATGTCCAGTTCGCGCCGGATGGCCGTGACGGGCACGTCGCGGTCGAGAAAGAACGATGCGAGAAACCTCGCAAGCTGCGTCGGTTCACCCCTGCTATCGCGATACAAGCCATCCGCCCCGTCCGCGAACGATTCCCGGATGCTCTCGAGCATGTCGAAGTCCAATGGAACGCGCACGTATCTCATCGCCCAATCGGAACGGAACAGCAGGTAGAGCAAATCGCCCGAAACAAGCGCCCAGTCTGAAATGTTGCTCTCGATTGGCGTTGCGCCTATGTTTAGCCTGACTAATTGATCTCTTGTCTCCACTTGCCAATATGCTCCTATGGCCACCATGCGCGTGGCAGGTGGTCACAACAAGAAGCGCCCCGTTGTGACTCGCTGTGGCTTATCCTGCGAAGATTCTTCCACAGCACCCTTTGACGACCCCGCTTCGGCGGGGAGTCAAAAATCACTCCGCCTGCAATTGTTTAGTCATTCGAAGGAAACATTCATTTTTGTCGACCTTGATGTGAGACAAAAGAATAACGCCCGATTATTCCGCATTTGAAGTGGACAGGTCCTAAAGACGACAACGTTCGAATGAAAGCTCTAAGGCGCCTCACCAGCCCGCGCCCATCAAAGCCGTGGTATGAAGCGTGCTTCCGATCTGAAAACCCCCGGAGCCCCGTGATGCCCGCCCTCTATGTCATCGCCTTCCTCCTTTTGACCGGTGCGCTGACCTTCCTGCAAGCGCCTGCGCTCGCCTGGTTCGCCGGGCTGGCGATCTGGGTAGCGCTCGGGCCGCTTATCGGTGTGACGGGCGCGGCCGGCATCACGCTGCTCGCGCTCGTCTTCGTGCTTCCGGCGCTCGTGCTCGCGACCACACCACTGCGGCGCGCGCTCATCAGCCGCCGCGTGCTCGCCGTGTTCCGCACAATCCTTCCGGAGATGTCCTCGACAGAACGCGACGCCATCGAAGCCGGCACGGTCTGGTGGGACGCCGAGCTTTTCTCGGGACGCCCGCGATGGGACAGCCTGCTCGCACACGGCGCGCCGAAGCTGACACAGGAGGAGCAAAGCTTCATCGACAACGAATGCGCGCGCCTGTGCGAGCTGTCGAACGACTGGGACACGACCGCGATCTGGCAGGACCTGTCGCCGCAAGCGTGGGCCTACATCAAGGAACAGGGCTTTCTCGGCATGATCATCCCGAAGCAGTACGGCGGAAGAGCGTTCTCCGCGTACGCGCACTCGCAGGTCATCATGAAGCTCGCGACCCATTCGTCGGCGGCGGCCGTTTCGGTGATGGTGCCCAACTCGCTTGGTCCCGCCGAGTTGCTGCTGAATTACGGCACCGAGGACCAAAAGAACCGCTATCTGCCGCGTCTCGCGCGCGGCGACGAAATCCCGTGCTTCGCGCTGACGAGCCCCTACGCCGGATCGGATGCCGCCGCGATCCCGGATGTCGGCATCGCGTGCCAAGGCGTTCACGAGGGCCGCGAGACGCTCGGCTTTCGCGTCACCTGGGAGAAGCGCTACATCACGCTCGGGCCGATCGCGACCGTGCTCGGTCTCGCCTTTCGCGCGCTCGACCCCGACCATCTGCTCGGCGATGACGACACACCCGGCATCACCTGCGCGCTCATTCCGACGGACCATCCCGGCGTGAACATCGGGCGGCGGCACTGGCCGCTCAACGCGGTGTTCCAGAACGGCCCGAACTGGGGCAAGGACGTATTCATCCCGATGGACTGGGTCATCGGCGGACGCGTGCAGGTGGGCAATGGCTGGCGCATGCTGATGGAATGCCTCGCAGCTGGGCGCGCGATCTCGCTGCCCTCGTCGAACGTCGGCATGGCGAAGCTCGCCGTGCGCGGCACGAGCGCCTATGCCGCCGCGCGCCGCCAGTTCCGCACGTCGATCGGCCGCTTCGAGGGCATTCAGGAGGCGCTCGGGCGCATGGGCGGCAACCTGTACGTGATGGACGCGGCGCGCCGCCTGTCCGCGCAGGCCGTCGATCTCGGCGAAAAACCCTCGGTGATTTCGGCGATCGCGAAGTATCACATCACGGAACGCGCGCGCAAGGTGATCAACGACGGCATGGACGTGGTCGCCGGCAAGGGCATCTGCATGGGGCCGTCGAACTTTCTGGCGCGCGCGTATCAGCAGATGCCGATCTCGATCACCGTCGAAGGCGCGAACATCCTGACGCGCTGTCTCATCATCTTCGGACAGGGCGCGATCCGTTGTCATCCTTACGTGATCAGGGAAATGGCCGCGACGCGCGAAGACGACCCGCGCCGGGCACTGCGCGATTTCGACGACGCGTTCTTCGGCCACGCGAGCTTTCTCGCGGCCAACGCGATACGCAGTCTCGTGTACGCGTTGGGCGGCGGCGCGCTCGTGCGCAAACCCGCGCGCGCCGATCCGCGTCTTCTGCCCTACTACCGCGCCGCGACGCGCCTGTCGAGCGCCTTCGCGCTGTTCGCCGACGTGTCGATGCTCGTGCTCGGCGGCGAGCTCAAACGCCGCGAGCGTCTGTCGGCGCGGCTCGGCGATATCCTGTCGCAGTTGTATCTGCTGTCCGCGACGCTCAAGCGCTTCGAGGACGACGGCCGTCCCGAAAGCGACCTGCCGCTCGTGCGCTGGGGCGCCGAAGACGCGCTTCACCAGGCGAGCGCCGCGTTCGAAGGCTTGCTCGCGAACTATCCGAACCGCGCAGCCGCCGCGTTCTTGCGCCTCGCTGCATTTCCGTTCGGCCTGCCGCACGCGCCCAGCACGGATGCGCTCGGCAACGATGTCGCAATGCTGATGCAAACACCCGGCGAGGCCCGCGAGCGCCTCGTCGCGAACTCGCACGTTTCGGCGCTCGACGCCGATCCGATCGCACGCGGCGAAAAGCTGCTCGCGCTCACACCCGCCGTCGCGGCGCTGGAAGCGCGTCTGCGCGGTGCCGTCAAAGCGGGCCAGACCGCACCGCTGCCGCAAAGCCCGCACGACATCGAAACGTGGGCGCAAACGGCGGCGGCACGCGGTGTGATCGACGAAACCGAGCGCGCGTTGCTGACCGAATGGGCGGGCCATGCGCGCGAAGCCGTGAAAGTCGATGATTTTTCCGCAGACTTCGGTATCCTCGAAGCATTGCAAAAGCGCAGCGCGGCGCTCGAGCGGCAGTTGCCCGAAACCATCGCCTGAAGCACGCAGGCCGAGGCCACGCCCCGCGCGCCCCGACGACCGATCGCCAATCGATGAAAGACCGCTATCTCGACTTCGTCAATTCGCCCTTCGGCACGAGCATCGCACGCTCGCTCGGCCTCCCGCGTCCCGAGGTATTGCGCCGCTATCGCGCGGATCATGCCGAATTCGGCGGCATGGCCGCCATCGGCGCCGGGCCGTCGCCCGCGCGCTTCGATGACCTGATGGCCGTGCTGTCCGCCATCGGCATGACGGGCATCGCCCATGCGAGCGCGTCCAGCTGGCTGCCCGTCGCCGCCCGCCACGGCGCGATGAGCGGCCGCTTCGAGCCGCGCGCGCGCGACGCATCCGCGAGCGATCGCGTGGAAGCACTGATCTTCGACGCGACCGGCATCGACGAAAGCGCCCAGTTGCATTCGCTGTACGCGTTTTTCCACGACGCGCTGCGCTCGCTCGCGAAGAACGGACGCATCGTCGTCATCGGGCGCGCACCCGCCGCGCGCGAGAGCGTGCCTGCCGCCACCGCCCAGCATGCGCTCGAAGGCATGGTCCGCTCGCTCGGCAAGGAAGCGCGCAACGGCATCACCTCGAATCTGCTGCGCGTGGCCGATGGCGCGGACATCGAGTCCGCGCTGCGCTTTTTCCTTTCTCCTCGCTCCGCTTATGTCTCGGGTCAGGTCGTGACCATCGACGCGCCCGCCGCCGGCCCATCGAGCTGGGCGCAACCGCTCGCGGGCAAGCGCGCGCTCGTGACGGGCGCGGCGCGCGGCATCGGCGCGTCGATCGCGGCGGTGCTGGCGGAGCGCGGCGCCATCGTCACCGGGCTCGATGTCGACGCCGCGCGCGACGCGCTCGATCAGACCATGCTGTCGATCGAGGATGCATCGCCTTCAGGCGGCGCGCATGCAGCGCTCATCGCGGATATCGCCGCGCCCGAAGCGCCCGCCGAGA
>LRBF01000224.1 GCA_001580565.1 Caballeronia megalochromosomata
ACTGCCCCGGCCAATTTCCACTCGCCAAACTGCTTTTCGTGGCTTTCATGAACGAGGCGGTCGAGGCACAGCACCTCGACGCCATCCCCTCGCACCTTGCCGAGGACATTCGCCAGCACCGCGCGATTGGAGCCTTCACGTTTAACCGTAACGACGCCCTCCCCGACCACCACAAACACCTTCGAGTCTTTCGGCATTTAAGCTGCCTCCTTCAAAAGTTTGCGCATGTCGACCGAGGTCTCGGTCGCCAGCAATGCGAGGTCATTGACGAAGCGATCTAGCAGCGAATCCATATGCAAGAATGTCTCGTCGTCCAGTTCCGGCGTCGCCCAGTCCAGCCCCGCCTGCGTCGCATCACGTTTGTGCGCGACCATTTGGTCCTGGTACTCGTCGATGCTGCCCGGCAAGTGGAAATACAGCACCTTCAACACGCCCTTCCGGTTCCACCGCAGCGCGCGCCGCATCGCCTGATACTCGATGCGCCACGTCCACGAGCGGTCGTAGAAGAGGATGTAGTCAGCGTTCGGCAGGTTGTAGCCGGCGCGGCCCGATGCCTTGGTGGCCATCAGCCCGGTTGCCAGTCCGCCCAAGAATCGCTTGTCTTTATCGGCCACGCGACGCTTGATCGGTATCTCGCCATGAAACGGCACCGTCTGCACACCATGTACATCTAGCTCGCGCGCCAGAAGATCGAGCACGCCCGGATTCTCCGCAAACACGATCGCTTGCTTGCCTTCCGCCGCAATCGCGCGCATGCGTACGACAATTGCGCGTTGCTTGCTCGTCAGCCCGCCGATGTATTCCACGCCCTCCATCCCGAATTGCGGATAGTTGGCGGAGAAGTGAACAGCACGGATACGAGCGAGGATCGTCACCAGGTTGCACGCCTTCTTGTCATCGCGTGATGAGCGATACCAATCGGCTAACTCGTCAGCAGCGCGCAGGTACGCGGCCAGATGCCCGCGATCCCAGTCGACCGTCTCCACTTCAAACTGCGGCGGCTCGATCTGGATGTAGCGCGAAACCTCAGGCTCGGCGACCAGCCGCCGCTTGATGTGCGGCGCGAGCATCGCCCGGTACAGGTGCAGGTTGCCGATCTTGGGTACCTCGCGTTTCGCCCCGTCTTGCAGGCTCTCCGCGAACTGCCACGTCACCCACTCCAGCACTACGAAGTCATCCCTGAATCGATCGACGCCACGCATCGCGTACTCCACCGAATTGATCCAGTTCTGCTCCAAGTAGCCCACGCGATAGCCATAAGGCTGAGCCGCCGTTCCGTCACCACCCGAAAACGCGATCAGACCGAACGCATCTCTCGGATAATTCGGGATGGGACTTCCCGTCAAAACGAACCGTCGCCGCGCCGAAAGCTGCCAAAGCGCGCGGCTCTGATCGCTCGTGGGGTTCGCGAGGCGCTCGCCTTCATCGGCCACTAGCAGGCCGATGCGACGCCGCAGTCGATGCGCATACGTCACGCGGGCCGAGACTGCCTTGTCGACCGGCATGCGCAGCCGCTCGTACGAGATCAGGTTGATCCGCCGAAGGTCACGAAGATCCGCCGCCGATTCGACTACCTTTACCTGATCGGCCGCGATAGGCAACTGGCCAATCTCCTTCAACATCTCCTCGATGAGCCGGGACTCAACAACGATGAGGCCGTGCTTCACCTCCGAGACGAGGATCAGCGCCAACGCGAGCCGGGACTTGCCGCACCCCTGCTCCCACGCGACGACACAGCCAGTCGGCTTTAACAGCGTTTCGACCAGATCATCGACCTGAAACTCCCAATCGAGCCACTGATCGACGCCGAGCGCCTTCACGCGCGACCGCAGCGCCGCTGCTTGGTCAAGAAAGCGCGCGCACAGACCTTCGTGCACCACTTCCCATCCCTCGCTGACGTTCTCGACCACGAACCGCGCATTGAGCTCGTCGACCGACAGGTGATACCAGACGCCATGCAGCGCATACCGGTAGCGCCCGTCGGCTTCGCGATCGAACTGGACTTCGTCGCCCGCCTTGATGAGCGGACTGGCCCAGCGCGTCGCGTCGACCTTGTGGGTTTCCTTCGCGATGCCCGACACCTGATCGCGCGATCCAGCGCCGGTTGTCCACGCCACGTGCCGCAGCGGTATCGCCTGTCGTACGCTGCGTCGCATGCGTCTGTTGAAGTGCTCCATGAAGCCGGGCGCGAGTTGCGGCTCGCCACCGACGCTGCGGATTCGATCGAGCAACTGACCAAAGGCCGCGACCGGATCGTCCTGCACGAGATACGTTTCCATATCCAGCGAGCCTTGCCCCGAATAACGGAAGCCACGCGGCAGCCGGTGGCCGTCGCGCGAGTAGATGCGCTTCACGAGAACCGCGTTGAGCACCATCGCTTCGTTGAAGCCACACGCAAAGGACAAGCGAATGCGCCGGCCATCGTGCGACACCTTGACCGACTTGTCGCCCGTGACCGCACGCGTGATGAACGGCACGCTGTCATCGAGCTTCTGCAGTCGCAACCGAGCTTCCCCGAAGGAACGATCCTCGAAGTGCAGCCCGAGATCTGGGCCAGGCTTCGCCAGATCGTCGACGACCGCCCGCACGAAGTCCGAGGGACGATTGCGATAACGGTCGAATACCACCACGGCAGTGCGCACGTTCGCGCCTTCGAGCTTGAACGCGTCCGCCGGCAGTTCGAAAAGGCCTGCCGCGCGGCGCTTCAAGCGGTCGCCCTGCTCGCCCGCGATCATCGACTCTGCGGTCGTGACCGGCAGGAGCGCGACGACGATGTTCGCCGCCTCAAGCGCCTGATGCACGGCGTAGTCGTGGCTCAACGCGCTGGTGTGCGCGCCGTACCGGCCCCACGTCGTGCACTCGAGCGTCTGCAGATGCGGCGACTCAAGATGGATCGAGAACGGCGGATTGATCAGTGCGATATCAAAGCGCGTCGGATGGATGTCTTCCATGCCAGCTTGCCGGAACTCGCAATTAAATCCCCCCTCCTCGAATACCTTCTGGCACTGCTGGATGACATCGGCGTGCACGTCGACGCCGTACACGGCATGGCATTCCGGGTCTGCGTACTGAAGCAGCCGACCGGAGCCGACCGAGTTATCCAGGATGCGGATAAGCCGATTGACCTTCCAACCGCTGACGAAGCTCCACATGAACGCCGCAAGGGCGTCGGGTGTGAAGAACTGCCCAAGGTGTTGACGGCGCGCTGCTGCCAGCTCACCCTGATGGGCGATGGACGGCGCCTGCGATCCCAAACTTCTGATCGCACGCAACGGCTCATACCAGTCCCGCTCGAACGAAAACAAGTCTCTCTGCATGAGTTACCTTTAGAAATGAAAAAACCCGCCGAAGCGGGTCAAGGATGAGACGGTGGAGGCCTCAGTATCGGTCGCGCGAGGCGAGGTACTTGGCTCCGAACTCACTGATAAAGAGGGACAACGCGTCGCCCACGTCGTGAGCGAACTTGAACTGCCACTTATCGTTGAACATCACGATTTCTAGCCCGGTGAACGACAGCTTCTCGCGCGTCGAGAACGTCAGTTGGTGGACGCTGAAGTTGCGCAGTTGCATCGCCAGCGCGCCGAACTGATGCTTCTTCGCAAAGGTGGCCAGGCCGCCGAACGTTGTCACCACCGACTGCTGCGACGAGTAATAGACCTCGCGCGCGCCTTTCGAGCGAAATGACGCTTCAGACGAAACACGCTTTTCCAAGACGACCGCGCTGCTGGTGCGCTTGATCTCTGTATTGGGCTTGATCCAGAAGCCATCGATGATGGCCTTGGCTGCCTGCTCGAAGGCGACGCGCTCGCCAGCTTCACCGCCGAACGTTCGCTCGAGATGTCGCCAGAAGCCGTCCAAGTCAGGCACGTTTCCCTTCCTCAGAGCCTCCTCGACGTTGAGGCCGCATCGCTCGAGTTCGCGATCCTGCTCGATCTCGATTCGGCCGCCGGCCGGCGCGAATTTGCGGCTTGCCTCCATCACAAGTCGCGAGAGCAGCCGTCGGCAGAACGTGTTGAGCTCGCGCTCGACTTTGTATTCGCTTCGGGCTTCCATCGCCGAATACTCGGACAATCCGTCAGCAAAGACATCGCGCTCAGCTTGAACGACAGCGCCATAGGCTGCTGCTGCCGCGGTTTGTGCCGCCTTGAACTGCTCGATCAATTGTGTGTACATGCGTGGCTCCCTGAAATGAGCAGGCGCACGCCCGCGATCGGGGACATGCCCCTGCGGGTAGAAAGAAAATTGGTGATTGTCGGCGGCAGACAGCTACGCGCCTGATGGTCGATGCGCAAGTCGCGCGGGTGATGCTCCAACGATAACTGCGTGATGCCGCTTTGTATGGGGGGAAAGCGAGCGTTTGATGGTGTCTTTCGAAGCGCCCCCCTCAACACTTATCCACAGATTCTGTGGGCAAAGCTGGGGATAATCGCTCGCGACAGATGGAGGCGAGGCCGACTGGGCGTCGGGGGCTGCGCCGTAGGAAATATCATGATATTAGTCAAAACGCGAGAAGAGGCACTAAAACATACCTCTTTCGACCCTTCCGATTGGCGTCGCTGAGGCGCGACGCTGGTGAGCGCGCTCGAAAGGCGCAAGTATTTCGGTCGCTTTCGTGGGTCCGCCACTGCGAGACTGGGGCCAGAATCAGTTTGTGCACGCGCGTGCGTGAGGCCTACCACAGACGTAATGAAAGCAAGTCACACCGCCACCCTAGCGCTCCTGAGTGTTTCAGCCATCTGCTCGACCAGCGCCATCACCATTGCAGCGCGCCAGTTCACCATCGAGCGCTCCGCCGCTCGCGTGGTTGCCGATAGCACCGTTGCGGCTCGGCTCCAGGGCCTCTCCGACGCGATCGATTTCGTCCCCGCGAACCAGCGCTCCGAACTGCTCTCGAAGTACGGGTTGAAAGACGAGCCAGCTCTGGCGGCCGCCTGGTCGGTGCAGCGTCGGGAACTCGACGCAGCAGCAAAGTCTCGCGCCGAGGAACTTGCAGCCAACGACAAGCGATTGACTGGGCTGCTCGCGGCCTGCAGCCTAAGCGCGATCGTTGCGATGATGGCGGCCGTGACGCTGTATGACATGCTCGCGGCTGCCGACCGGCGCACGCGCGAATTGCAGCCGTTTGCTCAATGAGCCAGCGCGCCTTCGTGGCTGAGTTTGTGCCGATGCATGCCTACCGCATCGAGACGCACGCGTTACAGCTCGCGAATCGCTGATTTCCTGGCCTTGTCTTCGACCGCATCTTTTTGAAGATGCACAACGTGGACGGGCTGCGCTTTCTCGAATTCCAGCGTCCGAACGGCAGCCGACACGTCATGGTGTCCAGTGAGATTTAACGCGCCTTTCCGATCGGTCGGGCAACGGCTCTATCCGAAGACTCGCTGCGGCTCAACCGCGCCTAGCAAATCGAACAATGAAACTTATCATCGTTAGCTTTGAAGACTTTACGAAGGATCCAGTCGGCGTACGGGCCGACGCTACGCCGTCACCGGGCTTCCCCGACAGTTGGATCGACGCGCTTGTCGGGACTGGTTCAGTCTTCTCGCGCGATTACGCCGCTCCGGGCGCAGTAAAAACTATTGGACTGCACTTCCCCACCGGCTTTCATGCCGAGCAGTTCTGCCTGAGCGTGCGAAAGGTCGCCAATCTGCTAGGGACTCGGGCGCACATCCACAAGGTTCCCTCTGATCAGGTCAATCACACACTGAGCGAGGCGGGACGAAATGGCGCAAGTGTCCTTTGACGGAGTGACCGTCGCGCTCGACGACGTTCAGAACAATCCTGCGAGGTATGCGCGCCAACTCGAACGCGCGAAGAAGTCTCCAGGGCACGCTCTCTGCCGATGCAAGCCGGACGGCGCCGGGAAACTTCTGCGTCTGGTTATTCGCCGTTATGGCGCGCTTTTCCACCTGGCCCGGTGGCCCGAAGAAGGGCCGTACCACGACGCGCAGCTATGCCCGCTCGATGCGTCGGCGGCCGCCGCCGGCAAGAAAAAGTCCGACGCCTCCGACGCGATCCAGAGAACACCCTCCGGCCTGAACGTCAAGCTCGACGCCTCGCTGTCCGTTAGGACAGTCGAACACTCGCCTCGCTTGTCCGCGAACGCTTCGGGCACCGGCAGGACGCGCCGGGCCGCGCCGCTGCTCGGCTTCCTGCAACGCGTTTGGATCGAGGTGGATTTGCATATCTGGATGGGTGCCCTGCACGCAGTTGGGGCCAATGCAACGCTCAACTCGTGGCCGCACTGGGAGAAGGCGAACTCAACGGTAAGCCGATGCAGGACGTCCTGCACGTCGTGCGTCGCTATGAAGAGAACGAAGCGCAATCTATCGTTGCGGAGTTCGATGACTTTCTCGGTCGTATCAAGACGACGCCCGCGGTGTCTCAGCGCGGCTTGGTGCTTGGCGAGCTGCGCTCCGTGATGCTTCCAAGTATGGCTTCGTCGTCAAGCTTCGCCAGACAAAGCGCACCTTCTTCGCTTCGAGACACTTGATTGAGACGGCGGCCGCATCATCCCGATCTGCGTGGGCCATGGTCGGCGACGCGAACGCGCGGATCGTGGCGTTGGCGGTCATCGAGCGGACAAGAAGGCAATCTTCGAATCGTCGACATCGCGCTCCAACTGTGCAACAACAGCTTCATACCTTGCGACTCCAGTTACGAAGTGGCGATGGCCAATAGGCTCGTGGAGGAGCGCCGCCGCTTCGCCAAGCCGCTCAGGCTTGAGACCGGCGATACACTGCTTCCAGACTTTCGACTGACAGACACCGCGACACTGACCGCAGTTGAAGTCTATGGCATGCAGGGCAACCCGGATTATCTCGCGCGCAAGAACGAAAAACAAGCGCTGTACGCGCGCACCACGACGCCTTGTGTCGAGTGGATACCGCCAGCAGAACTGGCGTCGGTACGACTGCCGGCAGCCGATTGACGACTTGACAGCAGCCATCGCCGGGATGCTTTGATCCGGTCTTCAACCATCTGAAAAGCAAGTGAGCTCGAACTCGTTCTTTCTGAAACACGTGACGGCTCGCCATGCCGACTGGCAGGTGAGCTACCCCGCGCTTGCAATGGCAAGTTCGATCGACCCGGTCGATGAGCGACGAAAGCAGATCGTCGTCGCGGCCGCCGACGACAATCATGTGCGCATGGTGTTCTTCAGCACCCTAGGCGCGATCCTCGACTTCAAAGCGTCGTGGACAGATATCGATAGCTCCGCGCGTAGCTGGCTGACCTTTGCGGTTCGTTGGAACCGGTGGTGGCTGCCGGACGCCGGCCATGCCCATGCACTTGAGCAGCACGCGTCGGTGCCGACCGACTTGCATCTCGCGCATTGTCCGGTTCCGGGCCATTCCTCCGACGACGCAGCCTTTCGCCGATATCTCGATACTGTCGAGCGACACTATTGGCGAGATCCCAGAATTGCGCAGGTCTTGCTTCCCGACAACATAGCTGGCGAAATTGACCGTGGTCCGCATAGCGAGCGGGGCCACTTTTCGACTCCTGAATGAGCAACATCCTTCCCTTTACGCGTCTTCGATCTACCAACGATGCGCGCAGTCACGTCAACGCCTGCGCGCATCGTCATATTCGCCTGGCCAAACACGCCGGCATCGTCTCCTGCGCTGACTGCGGTTCGGCGCTCACGCCCTTCTCCGCGCTTTCAATGCTCGCGGAGCAGTACGGCCTCGCTCTCTCCCAGATCGAGCATCTCAAGAATCGACTGGCTCTCGCCAATGCCCGGATTCTCGAGCTTTCCGAAACCCTCGACGCCATCGATAGCCTGAAAAGAGCGCCGAAACAGCCTTCAACGAACACTTGACCGAGCGCCAATCGGTGATGCAATAGGCTATCAGCAACAGCAGAGCACTAGCACCATGAAACAGACATTCGCATGCGGCCACACGGGCAAGGGGAAGTTTTGCCACACCTGCGCAAACGCAGCAAAAGAGAAGGCGGAGCACCGCTTGGCGTTGGAACAAAAGCGTGCGGTGAACCGCAGTTCGACTGCGGACGACGCCATCGACCTGTCCATGGTTCGCCATCTGTCGTCCGTGCAACGTGAAGCACGCGATCTCCTCGCGAAGGTCAGCAACGGAATCCATCCTTTCTCACTCGACGGCAAGTTCCTAAAGTCCTCCGCCGGCAAGCTCGTATCGGTCCCCGTTGGCAGATCGTATCGGTTGCTTTTCGACGCCCCGTCGTTGAAGCCCATCCGCTTGGTGAGCCACGAGGATTACAACGCGATCGCGGCAAACCGCGTAGCTGCGTAACGTTCAGTCTCCAACTGCAAGGGTGCCTTGCGACAGTCGGTTCGGGCGACGGTACACCGGTGGCTATAATCAATGGCTACTTTCATATTGACCCGCCGGCGCCCCGGCGACAGGACCGCGCCATGACTGACGAACTTTTTCCCTGCGACCACTGCGGCGGAAAATGGGCCTTCGGCTACTCGCACCGGCTGCTCAAACGCCCGTCTGCGCCCGCGCGTGACTATCTGAGCGCCGACGAGCGTATTGCTCCCGAGATGAACGATCTTGAGGCCCGCTCGTTGTTCGCGATTCCACAAGAAAAAGTCTGCTGCATTTACTGTGAAGACTGCGGCATGCAAACGCCTTGGTTTGCAATCGGCGACGACCGGCACGCGGCTTTTGAAAAGGCGGGTGCGATCTGGAACGCCCGCACCAGGCGACCGGCCGCCAAGGAGGGTGACCTCCTGAAGCTACTTAGAAAGGAACTGAGCGCCGTCGACGCGCCGTTCGTCATTGATCTGCTGGCGAGGACGGAAGGCGACTGGGAGAAGCGTGGTCCCATTTTCGCCATGATCGCCAGGAAGATCGCCGACAGCCAGATCACGCTGAGCGACTTCTGGCCGGTCGACACCGTTCTCAGCGACGCAGCAAGGTATCGGAAGCTTCAGCAACTCGCCAAGCGCGTCCACATCGACGGCATAGCGTCTATACAGTTTCCGCGCATACCGGCGACCGGTGGAGACGAGGGCAACTTCGAGAACAGCGTGAACCTCGCTGTGGACGATCTTCCCGACAGAAACCGCTGGTGACTTGACCTTCGTCTGGGTCTGCAATACTTGCACTGTGCATGGCCATGTGTGCCCGCGACATCCCGGAGAAAGAAAAAAATGTCCCCCGTCGAATACATCCGCGCAGCCTACCGTCTCCGCGCGAAACTGGTCCCGCAGATCGCCACTTCTTTCGCGCTCGCCATCGTCTTAACTTATCACGCGCTGACTAGTCAGTCTCTCACCTGGCTTCTTCAGTGACCCGTTTGAGCCATATCGAGGCTAGGAAATATCATGATATTTCCTGCGCAAGAGGGGTCACCCATCTAACCAACTGATTTGAAATTAGTTTTGGTTGACCTTGCGGGTGACACGTTTAGGAACATATCCGCGAAACGGAACAGTGCCTTCATTTCTAGCGAGAATACGGTAGAGGGCCTGACGAGAAATTCCCACGGCCGCCGCCGCGACGGTCTTGTTCCCCCCGGCCGTCTCGACAGCGGCAGTGACCTGCTCGAAGCTTATAGCCGCCGATCTTTGCTGCGCAAGGCTGTTGTAGCTAGCGATGTAGGCATTGGCCTTAGAGGGGCGACTATGGCCCGCCGCTTCAACCACCTGTTTCAGCGCTTCTCGATGCAGCTTGAGGTCAGCCTTCTTTCCGCCCCCTTTCACCGGCGCGGGCACTCCCGTTACCGTCTCATACATCTGCTGTAAATACTGGTGCCGCAGCCCATGACTCGTGACACCTAATCCCGCTTTCGTGACGCCGTGCCGCTTGAGAACATCATAGTAGTGATTCTTCCACTGCTTCTTGGTACACCCATCAGGTATCGTTGATCCGGTAAGAGTGTTGCAGTACTTCATTGCCTCTTCCAGTACCGCAGTCTGCAACTGGATCGGAACAAGACGGTCTCGGCCGCCTTTCGTCCCACGCGTAACGCTCAGCAAGCCATCGCGCCTCACGGATTCCTTCGGTCTTAGGAGGAAGCTCTCCTCAACGCGCAACCCGAACGCCGCCTGCAACTTCAACTGCATCGCGACGACCGGGTCCGTTTCAGCGATCTCGTTGATCATGGCTACGGCATCAACCTTATTGCCCTCCCAGGATCTGTCCTCCAGCGCCGAATATGTGCGAATGAGCCCCTGTTCCTTGCGATCGACGTAATCAGCCAAGGCACCCACCAGGGTTGGCTTATTAACCCAACCGGCAAACGCGCGAAGGTATGTGAGCTTGTTCTCAATGGTACCGGCGCTCTGCTTTTTCCGCACCCACAACTCGACGAGGAAGCGCACGTGCTTCGGTTTGATCGCCCACGGTGACTGCAACGCATAGCCATTCTCTCGAAGCTCAACGAAAGAGTGGCAAAGCTTCTGCAACCGGTACCCTTGAGTCTTCACCGACAGCTTCTTCGAGCTGACACGCGTGCGGCTATGTACGCGATCCGCGTTATCCAGGAACAGGACGCTAAGCGAGTTTTTGAAATCGGCCGGAAGCTTGTATTCACTGAGAAGCGAGCGTACGTTCACCGTCACTGCCATCTGTTTTCTCTCCAGTAGGTTCCAACAAAATATCTAGCGCGCGATGAAAAGCGCAGCCCGGGTCAAACGCCTCCCGAAGTTCCACACGATCCGAGAATTGGCGGTCCTATGCACACGACGCTGACGACGCGATTTCCCATCCCGCCATCGCAGCGCGCTTGAGCGCTTTGCGTCGGGCCCTGACATCCGCAAAGCCAAAGCGCAGAGATAACGTCCAGATCGACCACGCAGCTCGCGCCTTGATTTCGTGGTCCACCCAACGGATCGTCCGTCGAGCCAACCGTGCGGGCAGCGATTTTTAGAGCCAAAGCGACGCGCTCGATCGACCTCGCACGTCAGTCCGTAATGAGGCATCTCGTTCGGTGCCTCAAACCTTTCCCAAAAAACCTGCCCTAACGCGACGTGGTACGAGCCAACGATTACTCGCCCCGTCATGCGCAATCTGAGGAGGCGAACCCGTTGCCAACCTCCTCCATTAAAAGCTCTCGTTCTTGTTGCGTAGCCGGACGACCTCGGTGACGCCCAGGTTTCTTTGCCGCTACGCGGGAGACCAGGGAGCCTATCTCCTGGCAGTCATCGCGCTGCGCGCCGCGTATCCCCGCCGGGCCCTGCCTTCCGTTTCTTTAGCGATTCCATTCGATAGCCCCGCACGTGGAAGAAACGTGCATCGACCGTCCGTATCTGCTGCGTGCTGCCAGCCACACGCTTCGCGTGTTGACCGCCACCGACTGCTGCTGGGCGCATATCGAACACAGACCCGCTTCGCGGTTATCTCGTCGTTGTGTGCTGTTCCCGCTGCTGCCAACAGTCGACTCGCGCGCCTTTCGCTGCGCGAATCGGCTATGCCGCTGCTACGGCTACCGCGCCGGCCTTGACGCATCTCTGCGCCCGTGTGCCCTGTCTTTCGACGGCACGACGTCGGCCATTTGCTCGGTAATTCGTTTGCGCTGTTTTTTTCTCCGGTCGCGCCTACCGTTCGCCTTCCGTACAGGGAAGAGTGTTGCCCTTACGGCTTGCTCCACCCCCATCCCCAAGTCCGTTCAATCTGCCGCGGTGTATCGGGCGTCATGCAACGTACCCAGCTTCGTATGCTGAAAGGATGTGTCGATGCGCATTGAGATGGCGGCGTTCGTAGCACGGCAAAAGTGTCCGTGTGTCCGGGTCCAATCCGTCTCAACTTGCTGATTCGGGCAAAACCGCCCGCCAACCCAATGGATATCGCATGTCCGGCTTCCTCAACTTGGGTCACCTTGTGCTTGATTTGCTTCAGAAAAAGGCCGCATCAATTTGCGGCCTGTGACAGAGGGCTTTTCGCTAGGCAAAAGTGAGGCCCTCGATGGTCCGTTCAGGAGGTCGATGCGCTCTTTGCGCGGCGGGTAAATAGCAGGATAGCGGGGAGAAATGGCTGTGAGTACGCAAAAGCTGCCTAAATCATGCGAGCTTTTGCATCCTTGACATTGCGCCCTGCTCGGTAGAGTTCATCAGGCGTATCGGGGACTTTTCTCACCGTTTTTGTCCCGATAACTGACAGATTAGGACGCACTTCATGCGTTCGATTTTCATCTCACCATTACAGGGGAGATAACTGACACTTATCAGGAAGTTTGAAGAATCCGAGTGGTCGCGACCGCCTATCTGCCACTTTTCTGTCAGATAACGGGCAGATAACTAAACGAACTGATTCACCTCTGGAGAGAGAATGAACACACTTAAGACGCATGCACCCGTCCTCGCTGTCGACGTTGGATATGGGAACACTAAGGTCGCTTTCCGCAACGGCTCTGACGTGTCGACGTTTATGTTTCCGTCGCTGACACCGCCGTACAAGGCGCATACGATCGCGAAGGAGAGCGCCGGGTTGATTACCACGCCCAAGACCGTCGCGGTGGAAGTCGAGGGTAAGCGCTACCAGGTTGGCGCGGGCGTACTTTTGAGCTCACGCAACGGCGATGCGGGTGCCACGCTCAACGACGACTATTGCACGACGTCGAGCTATGCCGCGTTGCTGGCTGGTGCTTTTCATTTCGCGAACATCGCGTCGGTGGACCGCCTAGTCCTCGGCCTGCCAATGCGGAACTTCCACACCCACGTTGCGCATCTGCGTAGTGCATTCACCGGTAACAACGCTTACGGCGACGTTGGGTTCGACGTCGGCAGCGTCATTGTGCTGCCGCAGCCTCTCGGTGCATTGGTCAACTTTTCGCGGTATCACGAGTTCGACAAAGAGGACCCACACCTCATCATCGACGTCGGCTACTTCACCACGGACTGGGTAGTGGCAACTGGGCTGACGATCGACGAAGAGCGCAGCGGCGGCCATCACAGCGGCGCGTCTCACTACTACGAAGGCATCGCCGCTGTTATCAAGGAGAAACTGCATATCGACACGCAGGGAATTGAGCGGATCGATAAGGCGCTACGCACCGGATCGACGCTGCTGCTCAACGGGAACGACTATAACTTGCAGGAGTTTCTGCCTGGGGCGCAGACGGTCATCGACGCCGCGGTCAAAGCCATCCAAGCGGGCGTGAAGAACACAGTAGACATTCGCTCGATCGTTCTCACTGGGGGCGGTGCGGCTCTCTACAGGCACGAGATCCAGGCGCGCTTTCCCCACTTGAGGATCGACCATATGGCAGACCCATGCTTCACAAATGTCAGGGGGTTCCTTGCCGCGGGCGAGGCGACGCTGCTGCGCGATAAGAAGCGCAAGGAAGGGGTGCCCGCATGACAGGCGCTTTGGAGATCAAGGTAACAATCAGCGAAATCGTGACGCCAACGCTGTTCGATGCTTTAGTTGCGATCTCCAACCCTCGGCAACGCGCGGCACTCCTGAAACGGCTGGCCGAAGAAGCTCTACGAGGCAGCGTCTCGGGCTCTCGCGCCTCGTTGAATCCCGGCATTGCCGACGCCGCCGGGGTCTCGCCCGGCAGGGAGCCAACCATCCAGCCTCACATCGGCGAGGCCGTGGTCGCTGCTCAGCGAAGGGAAGCGCACAACGACGCCGAGCCTGACTTCGACTACGCGTTTCTCGCTGAGAATTTAAACCTAGAATGACCCGGCGATGGTAACAAGGAGGCACACTTGACTTAATTGCCGGTGATTCTCGTCCGTTATCCGAGTCGTGTGTGATCTTCACGGCGACCTGACATGGATTGAATGCTGGCAAGATAGAAACGTATCGACTAGTACAACATCCCGTAAATATCTTGATTAAATTGTTATCCTGGCTATCATTTCGAGATGAGCCAAGGTCGTCATGCAACGCCGGTGAAGTTGGCGAAGAAGGAACGAGAAGAACTGCTATCACTTATCGACCGCAGGACCGCGACTCAGCGAGATGTGATGCGGGCACGCATCGCGCTGTGGGCGCACGAAGGACATCTGAATACGGTGATTGCTCGAGAACTGCGCGCATCGGTGCAGACGGTCTGTGTGTGGCGCAAGCGCATCGCACAGCATGGTGCGCAGGGCCTGCGCGAGGGTGAGCGCAGCGGTCGTCCGCCACGCATCACGCAAGAAACGCGACTGCAGTTGATTGCGTTGGCATGTGAAGCACACGAACCCGAGGGATGGGTTACGCCGACACTGGACGAGATAGTGGCGCATTACGCGACTGAACTTCAGCGTAAACTGCGCGGCTTGCTCGGCCATGAGCAGATCGTGACACAAGCCTACGGGTGGCACCTGCTGATCAAACGCCTCGACGATGAGGGACCGACTGTTGTAGCGCGCCTTACCGAGCTCGCCCGTAATCATTATAGTGCCGCCTTTCGCAGCCACACCGGCCGATGGGAACCGCTGCAGGGCACAGGCTCACTCGACGAGATGGCCGAGGTCGTCGTCACGCTCCTACAGCCTTATTTGCAGCCGGATAATTATTAAAGCTATTTACGAGATGTAGTATTAGTTCCAAACCTTTCGAACGATCGCGCCCCGGTTTTGTTCTGATAGTACCCGCGAAGTGGGCCGATCCCGCGACGTATCAGCTAGTCGCCTTAGATGAAGGTGAGTCGCTTTGCTGAACCTTCCAACGCATGCAAGGACACATCTCGTTGTTGATACATTTGTAGGTGCTGGTGGAGATGGCGACCTGTTATTCTGTTTTATGTGGTTACGCACGAGGACGCTGTACACCTACGACCACCGGCGCCGCTTTCAATGGCATGTGCCGTCGTACTCCGTTAGCCACGTTCGGTGGGGATCTGTCTAACCCTCAGTACGCCGTTACAGTCTCTCGAGGGCGAGTACTATCCGCCCTCGTCGGCTTTCCTGGTCAGCGACCTCATGAGATTCTCGCGCTTCCTCGTACGCAGGTTTGGCTCGGCGGCTGTGGAGCGTGCGTTCCGTATGGACTATGCGCGTCGCTACGCCAGCCAACGCAGGCTGGCCGGCGCCAGCTTTATACTGATATGGGCCGTGGTGGTTATCCATGATTGGTTGCTGCTGAACACGAGTGATCCCAGCATCCTCTTCCACGTTGGCTATGTGCGACTTGCAGGTGCCGTGGGTATGGCCCTGCCGTTATGGCTGATGTGGGGGCCACGCGCCTTTGATGAAAGCGCGGCGGTCAGATTACTTTGCATAGTGACGCTGAGTTGCTGGTTCGCCCTGTTGGGGTTGTTGAATGTTTACCCGCCACTCCAAGTCGGGAAAGAGATTGTGCCCGGCTTTTTCGTAGTCCTATTCCTGATATTCACATCATTCCGACTTCGTGCGATCACGGCAACATGGTTAGTCGGGCTATGTGTTGTAACCTACCATACTACAGAACTGCTCCAATACATCTGGAATATTCCCACGCCGTGGTCTCACTGGTTTACCACCGGAGCTATGGTGTTGATGATGTATTTTGTTGGCGTTGTCGTCTGCATTCAGTTTGAGCTCGCTGCGCGGCGCGAATTTGTGTTCCGGCGGAGGTTGCGCGCGGCCAAAGCCCGCGTTGAAACTGCGTCTCGCGTAGTCAAGCAACAAAATGAGCGCATGAGAGAAGTCGTCAGAGAGAAGGAGCGATTCTTTTCATCGGCCTATCACGATATCCAGCAGCCTCTCGCCGCAATCAACCTCTTTATCCACAGCGCGCGTATAAAGCTCGAGGATGCACACGCCGCAAGCCATGATCTCGACGTTATCGAGGAAACGGCAGGCGACATTCTCGACATGTTCAAGGATATTCAGAACTACAGCGAACTGGGTTCATACGTCCCGCACCTGGCGCCAGTCGATACACAGACCGTGCTTACGGAGGTCTTCGAGCAATACCGTGAACCGGCAAGGTCCCGAGGCATAGAATTCAGAATCAGCGAGCGTCGACGTCACCCTCCACCCATTGAGAGCGATCGCTCCCTGTTCAAGCGGGCATTGTCCAATCTTGTATCGAATGCGATCAAGAACACCTCGGTGGGGGGAGTCGTAATCGGCTGGGTGCTGATTGGGAAACGGCTTCGCATAGACGTATGGGACACAGGCGTGGGCATCTCGCCCGTGCATCGGGATGCGATATTCGCCGAGTACTATCAGATTAACAACCCTGGCCGCGACCGGTCGAAAGGCCTGGGACTTGGGTTGTCTATCGTCAATCGGGTTGTCGGGATTCTGCCGAAGCACAGCATACGTTTCTGGTCGGTCGAAGGGCGCGGGTCTCGCTTCTCCCTGTACACTCCGATATCGCAATCTGCACCCATCATCGTGACGGACGGTCAAGGGAGCGCCACTTACACGTCTGTCCTTAACGGCAAATATATCCTGCTTTGTGATGACGAACCGACCGTTCTCGAGGGCCTGCGCCGACTGTTCCTCAGTGCTGGCGCCCTGGTGGATTCTGCCGAGTCAATGAAGGGATTTGAACCGATTCTCGCTGACGATGGCCGCGTACCCGACATCATTGTCACCGATATCCGACTGCGCGACGGGCCCACTGGCATTGAGGTAGCCGAACGGATCAGGCAGCATTTCGCTTGGGCCGGCGTGCTTCCTGTCGCATTCATCACGGGCGAACTGGTGTCTCCGCACGCACTTCGCGATTTCGCGGAGCCGTTTGTGCTGTTGCGTAAGTCTTCTACACCAGCAAGCACGCTCGCTGAAGTCAGTCGGCTCGTCGCCGACCGACCGCCGCCAGGGATCGGTCACGTACGGGATCCGTGACGGGCGGGACCTGTCTAACCCGTGGTGCGCCGATAAAGCATCTCGATATCGCGCACGATCCACCCCGGTGGCTTTCCGGATCAAGCAGGCTATGAGATCGTCAGGCTTCGTAGTGAAAAAATTCAAATCGGCGGCGATGGAGCGTGCGTTCCGCATGGACTATGCGCGTCGCTACGCAGTCCAACGCAGGCTGGCGGGCGCCAGCCTCATGCTGATATGGATCGCGTTTGGTTGGCGTGATTGGTGGCTGCTGAACACGGTCGATCCCGGCGTTCTGTTCGACATTGGCTATTTGCGACTCGCAGGCGCCGTGGGTATGGCCGTGCCGTTATGGTTGATGCGGGGGCCACGCGCCTTTGATGAGCGCGTGTCCGTCAGATTACTTTGCGTAGCGCTACTGAGTTGTTGGTTTGCCCAACTGGGATTGATGAGCGCTTACCCGGTGAGATGGGCCTTCGAGGAAATTTTCCCCGAATTTTTTCTTATCATTTTCTTGATATTCACATCGTTCCGACTCCGCGCAATCACAGCAGCATGGCTAGTCGGCCTATGCGTTGTAGCCTTCCGTCTTGCTATTTTCCTGTGGCTACGGAATCATGCTTACATACCGAGGTTTCACGGGGTTTCCTGGGTGTCCCGTGGGAATACGGTGTCTCTCATGTATCTCGCCGGTATTCTCGTCTGCATTCAGTTTGAGCTCGCTGCGCGGCGCGAATTTGTGTTCCGGCGGACGTTGCGCGCGGCCAAAGCCCGCGTTGAAGCCGTGTCTCGCGTAGTCATACAACAAAATGAACGCATGAGAGAAGTCGTCAGAGAGAAGGAGCGATTCTTTTCATCGGCCTACCATGATATTCAGCAGCCTCTCGCCGCAATTAACCTCTTTATCCACAGCGCGCGTATAAAGCTCGAGGATGCACACACCGCAAGCCATGATCTCGACGTTATCGAGGAAACGGCAGGCGACATCCTCGACATGTTCAAGGATATTCAGAACTACAGCGAGCTAGGCTCATACGTCCCGCACTTGGCGCCAGTCGATACACAGACCGTGCTTACGGAGGTCTTCGAGCAATACCGTGAACCGGCAAGGTCCCGAGGCATAGAATTCAGAATCAGCGAGCGTCGACGTCACCCTCCACCCATTGAGAGCGATCGCTCCCTGTTCAAGCGGGCATTGTCCAATCTTGTATCGAATGCGATCAAGAACACCTCAGTGGGGGGAGTCGTAATCGGCTGGGTGCTGATTGGGGAACGGCTTCGCATAGACGTATGGGACACAGGCCTGGGCATCTCGCCCGTGCATCGGGATGCGATATTCGCCGAGTACTATCAGATTAACAACCCTGGCCGCGACCGGTCGAAAGGCCTGGGACTTGGGTTGTCTATCGTCAATCGGGTTGTCGGGATTCTGCCGAAGCACAGCATACGTTTCTGGTCGGTCGAAGGGCGCGGGTCTCGCTTCTCCCTGTACACTCCGATATCGCAATCTGCACCCATCATCGTGACGGACGGTCAAGCGAACGCCATCTACACGTCTGTCCTTAACGGCAAATATATCCTGCTTTGTGATGACGAACCGACCGTTCTCGAGGGCCTGCGCCGACTGTTCCTCAGTGCTGGCGCCCTGGTAGATTCTGCCGAGTCAATGAAGGGATTCGAACCGATTCTCGTCGACGATGGCCGCGTACCCGACATCATTGTCACCGATATCCGACTGCGCGACGGATCGACTGGCATTGAGGTAGCCGAACGGATCAGGCGGCATTTCGCTTGGGCCGGCGTGCTTCCTGTCGCATTCATCACGGGCGAACTGGTGTCTCCGCACGCACTTCGCGATTTCGCGGAGCCGTTTGTGCTGTTGCGCAAGTCTTCTACACCAGCAAGCACGCTCGCTGAAGTCAGTCGGCTCGTTGCCGACCGACCGCCGACAGAAATCGGTCACGTCCGGGATCTGTGATTGGCATGACGCTGAGCTTGATGCCTCTGTCCTCGAGCGTGACGATGAGTTCCGTATGGAGTCGCAAATTGAAACGCGCGAACAATTGCTCTCGGCGGCTCGCAGCCAATCGGTGCACTTAGCGGATGCGACGCGCGCCAGGCTGATCTTGATGCTTGACGATGGCAGGTCAGCCACATCGGCCGATGGGAACCGCTGCCGGGCACAGGCTCACTCGACGAGATGGCCGAGGTCGTCGTCACGCTCCTACAGCCTTATCTGCAGCCCGATACTTATTAAAGGTATTTGCGGGATGGTGTACTAGGCCTGTAACGGCGACGGAGAAAACATGAGCTTTTTGGACAACTTGGCGCAAATCGACTGGACACGAGGCGTCCGCATGTGGATCTTGGTCGCCGCAGGGCTGGCCTTGTGTGAGGCTGCATTCCTTTTCAGCCGCGTGATCAAAAATCGTAAGCAACGGGGAGCATGATGTACGCAAAATTTATGGCACTACCGTTTGTGACCCGGCGCATCATCATCGCGGCCGCGTCACTCTTCTCGATGTTCTTGATTGTCCATCTGCCGAAGAACGGATTCAGCGAAACGTTGTTGTTCGCGGCGGGGCTCACCCTGTTATGGGCGGCCGGTATTCTGATTTCTTTCCTAAAAATACTGTTCTTCGTGTTGAAGTGGCGTTTGAACTACGTCGTGCGCTTCAAATAGTCTCAGAGTGACGAGGCAAAAAAAAACCCCGACCAATGGTCGGGGTTCGTTTTAACGGGGTGCTCAGTGCAGCAGAGATACCCCTTGCGCGCTTGCCTGTCGACGAATGCAGTAAAACCAAGCAGTGTCCAACGTGACGCCCTGCTTCTCCAGTCGGGCATGACCGCCTCTTTTTCGGTCAATCACGTCATAGGCTTCCGCCTCCGACTTCCCCACTCTGACCGAGCCGTTCGCAACACCGGACGTTGCCACGATCTCATACCGGCCAACAATCATGCTAAAGCTCATTTCCTCTTCTCTCAGGAAAAGCTCGGGCGGATTGCGGCCCCGGTTGGGGACGAATCCCCACCGGGCAAAAGTTACTGTTAGGCGGACTAGACGCCGCCAAGAATTAAGCATGCAGTGCTTCGCGCAACTCGCGGCGCACTACCATTTCAACAGCCGGACGATGCGCAATTTGAGATGCGCACCACTCATCGGCAAAATCGGTTTCCCGCTTTTTCGGTCGGTGAACCATAGCCGTGTAACCTTCAGCTCGCAGCCGCTTCGCGAGTTTCAAGGCCGCGTCGACCCCCGGCGACTTACCGGTACGTGGGTCGACCGCATCGAAGTCCGCGAAGATATGAACGACGCGGATGCCGAGGCCGCCTGGTACAACGAAATCGGCAAGAAGGATCCGATTAAGGCAATACCAGACCGGCACACCAAACAGCATGTGCGCGGCGTAGGCCGTCTCAAGACCCTCCGCGACGCCGATCTCCCCGTCGACCGGATCCATCAGCCGGACTGCGCCGCCGTTGAGCTTATGGAGCGTCACGTCGTTAAGCTTGGCGGGAAGGATCTCGCCATCGTTAGTCACGATCGACGCTTTCGCTGGTTTCGAGCGTTCGAGGAACGTGCGGTGCAGCGTTCCAAGACGGCCGTCCGGCAACGTGAATCGAGCAAGGATGCCCGGCCACTGACCGATAACTTTCTTCTCGTGCCGGTAATCGAGCATCGCCATGCGTAGTGCTGCGGACGGCGCCACTGTCAGACCCGGCACACGTTCGCGCAGGTACCGCGGAACGAAGCCATCCGAGCCGACCAGCGTCGCTCGATCCCACATCGAGTCGAGGCGCTTGCGCGCCCACTCAGGATCGACCTTTCGGCCAGGCGCCGGGGCCACCGGTTGCGCCCGGTTTTGCCGTGCCTCAGCCAGACTGCCGCCTTCGAGTTTGATCATGAGTTTGCGGAAGGTCATTCCGACGGACTTGCAGATCAGCTCGAAGCCGTCGCCGGCTTTTCGGTCGCCGTCGTTGCACTTGCGGCAGACCCAGTCACCGCGGCCGCGGTTGTTGTCGTAGGTGAAGCGATCGTTTCCGCCGCAGATGGGACAGGGCGCGCCCTTCCCGGTCAATGAGCTTGCGGGCACTCCATACTTCTGGAGCAACGCGACCCACTGTTCCGGGGACAGCTTGATATCCTTGATATTCATTGGCACTCCAGTTGTGGTGTGGCTGAGGTCGATGCCTGAACAGGCGGTGAAACCGTGCTCAAAAAAGCCGTCCGACACGCGCGAGGCAAACACGGCGGGCGGCTTTTTTCAGCAAGGAAAGCGAAAGGCGGGCGTAGCGACCAATGAGGCCGTGTCGCGTAGGAAAGAGACCGAGACGCTTCGCGGCTCCGCCGACCGGATCCGGTTCGACGAAGCAACGAAGGTGAAAAAAAAACAGGAAGTGAGGTGAGCCGTTACGGGATCAGATTGCAGCCCATTCGCGTCGCGTTAGGTAACCGCGGAACGGGATGTCTTCCGTGTCCGAGAAGCCACCGCCTCCTCCATACGACGTCGATTGCGGTTCGCGGTGCGCCGGCGCAGCGTTGCCTGACCGAGATTGCTCCGACCTGCCTTGCCGCGCGGGGCGCTCGCTCTCGAAACCGTCATTGGATGAACGATCGCCAGTAGAGCGGCCGCCGAGCATCTGCATTTGTTCCGCGACGATTTCCGTCGAGTACCGCTCCTGCCCGGCTTGGTCCGTCCACTTGCGCGTGCGGATTCTGCCTTCGATATACACCGACGAGCCCTTTTTCAGATACTCGTTGACGATCTCAGCCAGCCGACCGAAGAACGACACTCGGTGCCACTCGGTCTGCTCCTTCATCTCACCCGAGGCCTTCTCCTTGTAGCGATCGGTCGTTGCAAGCCGGATATTCGCGACCGCATCGCCGCTCGGCAGGTAGCGCGTCTCGGGATCCGCCCCAAGGTTGCCCACGAGGATGACTTTGTTCACTGATGCCATAACTAACTCCTCTAAGATTCCTTGGAAATAGACCAAAGCCACTTGTCCCACAGCACTTGCGCCCCGCGGGCATCGAGCTTGGGTCGGCCGCGTTGATCGACGGCAGGTACCTTGATCTTGCCGAGGCGCCTTACCTCTATGCGGTCGCCAACTTTGCAGTGAGCCTCGGCGATCGCGTCACGAAGTCCCTCGCCTTGCAGCACGTCGACACCTGTACGGTGCTCGAGCGTGATACAGAACGATTCGTAGGTCCTCCCTGGCCGCTTGCCGTCTGGGAACTCCTTCTCGCCCCACTCTTTCAACACGCCATATCGCGCGCGCTCACTCGGCCGATGCGATTTCTCGGCGGCTCGCGCTGGCGTCGGCGCGATGTCCTCAACGATTTGTTGGCGCGGTCGCGCGTCGCTCGCAGCGGCCGGACGGGTTGTCGCAGACGGACGCTCGGGAGGCGTCTCTGTCGGGCGAGCGTCCCTAATGGCAGCCGCTATCGCCTCTGTCAGTGGACCCTTGTGCTCACGCAGTACTTCCCAGTGCGGAGCGAGCGCCGGTATCAGCTTCATTCCGACGGCGGTTTGCTTTAGCTCGTAGTCAAAGGCTGGGCGAAACTGCACGACGACATCGCCCTCGTCGCGAAAGAGCATCGGTTGACCACCGATCGCGATGTGCCGCTCGTTGGCTCCGCCTTTTCCGACATCGACGGGGGCTACTTGACTGGCGCGGTTGCGATTCCGAGGCTGCGTCTCGGGCTGTACTCCGAAAAGCGTTCCCAGCAGTCGGCTGAATGTTGATGTGCTCATAGTTGACCTCCTAGAGCAGGGTGCCGATGCAATCGCGACGCACCTCTTCCATGTCGCGTTTGAGCAGTGGGTTGCTCAGGATGACGTCTTGCAAGATCTCGGGATCGACGCCGTTGATCTGGCACACGAGCCGATAGGGCAAAGCGCCCTTCCAGAACTCCATGACCCAGCCGAGGGTTGCCCGGTAGTCTTCGGTTTCCATTTTCTTTCTGTTTTTGAGTCGCTCGTTGAACAACGCAGCGCAGTCCATCAGCGACTCGGGCATGTTGTCGCCGCGTCTGCTGTCAGTCGCGAGACTGATCAGTGCGTCGACCATCTTGTCTTTGACCGCCGCGCTCCACAGGTGCGGGTCGGGCAGCGGGTCAGGCTTGGCCTGGACACGCGCGATCGGCGCTGCGGGAGCGTCGAACATGTCCAGTTGCCATGCGGCTACTTCTGCTTGCATGGGAATCTCCGGATGAACGGGAACCCATGCCCGCCACGGGATGGTTCCCGTTGGGGTGAGGGGTCAAGACCGCCCGGGCGGGCAGTCTTGACATTCAGGCTAGCGACTAATCGTCGGTGCCTGTCTTAAGTGCAACGACCACTGCGGACTTGGCGTACTGGCGCTTGATATGCGCGACGTTGTCGTCGGCGGTAGTCTGAACGACAGCGGCATGGGCAGCAGCTTTCGCCTCTTCGACTTTCTCTTCCTTCGAGGCCGACTTGATGGATCGCTTGATCCACGAGAAGACAACGAACGAGACGAACAGGAAAGCGAAGAACGAGTGCGCAGCAAGCCACAACGCAAAGCTAACAGCGACCAACCAACCGGGCGATTTCATCGCCTTGAGAACCAACTGCTTCGGCACTTTTTCTCTCCAGAAAACAGACGCACTAGGGGATGTCCAGCTAGTACAGCGCTGGATGATTTTCGATGCTCGGGCGAGCAGGAAAAAACGGTGCACGGAGAGACGCTTTCGTCACGGCTCACTAAGCCGTGGCGAAAGCGGCTCTATGCGGGAGACAGGGATCAAGCGCGGCCGCGAGTTCTCGCGTGGCTTCGGTCGATGCGTCAGAGACGCGGTGATGGAGAGGAATTTACGCCGGTGTCGCAACTAGAGAGACGCGAAAGCTCGCAAAAACATGGCGTCTTTCAAGAGACGACCGAGTTACTGCGCATAACGCGCCTTGACAACGTTAGGAGGGTGTCAAGGTGGTACAGACAAACCAACGGGGCACCGCAATGCTTTTCGAAATCCTGGCCGCGGTCGGCGGCTACTATGCGTATCGGCATCTCGCAAAGGGCTCTAAGTTCCGCCCCTCGAAGCGCAGCTCCGACGCGATCGGCGCTGCCGGGGAGGCAACCGCCCAAGCGAAGCATCGCAAAACTCTGTACTGGCTCTGCGGGAACGACTTCTACTTGCACGAAGGCCCGCTCGTTATCGAACACGCACCGGGGACCCAGTTCCCGACCGCGGAGATCGACCACCTCGCCGTGACGCCTTTTGGCGTCTTCATTTTTGACACCAAGAACTGGTCCGGCCACATTGCCCCTTCGACTGCCAACGACTACCACACGCATAGGTGCGGACGGACTGGCCGAAGACCGACTTTCCCTGACCCATCAACACCGCAAGGTCCGCTTTCTCCGTGCCCAGTTGCCACCGATCTGGCCGGTGATCGGGGCCGGCCTATTCGCATCCGCGGACGCGGTCCTTGATGCCCAACTTCCCTTGGGCCTGATCACGCTCGATGACCTGCCCCAGTGGCGTCGCACCAAACGAGACCTCCTCGATGGCGTCAAGCCTGTGAGCGTTGAGCATGCAATAGCCGCTGTTCAGATGTTTGCCGACGGATCGAGCGCTGCAATCCCAAACATAAGGGTCACCGTCAACAAACGTAAATAATAGGGTCGCATGCTGCGGACATCGCAGGTTCTTTTTCTAGATATTCCGTTTCACTTATGTAATTAAAGTCTTACAGAGTTTTTCCGTTAAACGTTTGCGGGTTGCACCAAAAATGTGCCGCTTTCATCTTCGGCGGGCTTAAAGAGGGATAAAAAAGTGCCTCTTTCCGCTCCGTCCGAACCTTACCGACCGTTACTCTTTGTTACCGAAGTGCATACGGAATTAACGCAGGGCAGTCGGGAGACGCCTGCGGCGCGACAAGCAGCACCGGGGGGTGCTGTAGCAAAATCTGGAGAGAAGAAATGCTGAACGGCGAGACGTCCAAGAACACCCCAACGAAGCAAAACAACCTTCCTATCAAGATCGATGACGAGAACTTCAATGAATTTATGGTTTTTCGTGACGATCACAGCCGTGTCACCCGCGCGAACATCGAGAAAGCGGCGCGCGTGCTCTTCGGCGCAGAAGAGGAACTGATCGCCCGCCTGACCGACGCCATGATGGCGGTTGCGGAATCGCGCGAACGGATTGCCGCTGAAATGATCGCCCTCGGCAATCAGTTGTTTCATTGCCACAACCTCGTGCGCAACAACATGACCGCAAAAGCCGGGGACAGTCGAGCCACGCGCAATCGTGCCGCCAACTTGGCCTACGACTTCTTCGATAGAGCCATGAACATCAAGCATTCCGCTGCGCGCAGTTACATGCGTTGCTACGAGCGCTTTGGCGACAACACCGAGGCGATCCGCATTTTCAACGTGGGCGAGTTGGACATGTTGAAGGCCAAGCACATCACCGACGCGACGATCAACGAGCTCATGGAGAAGAAGCAAAGCAATCCAGACATGACGCGCGCCGAGATGAAGAAGCTGTTGGACGAACTCCAAAGCCGAGAGAAGGCGCTCGTCGACGCTGAGCATCAGCTCGAAAACGTCGCCTCATTGCTGGAGGACAGCAAGACCGAGTTGTTCCTCGCTGGAAAGGAAGTCGCTCACCTCAAAGAGGAACTAGCAGCTAACGCGCGCGCCTTGACTGCAAAGCAAGACGACTTGGCGAGACTCGATGACCTTCTGACGCGGCGGACAGCGGGCTTGAGCAGCATGGAAAAGGACATTGCGGATAAGGACAGGGAAATCGCGCAACTGAAGCGTGCATTTGAAACCCAGAAGCCCGTTGTCGAGATCAAAGAAGTCATTAAGCCCCCTGCAGGGTATGCGGCGATTTCCGATGCTGTGAGCGCCAAGAACGCCGAACTTGCCGAGACGGAAAAGGCGCTAAATTCAGCGAAGCAGGACCTGGAAACGCTGCAGCAAGAGCGAGACCGCGTTAAGACGTCTATTGAGGCTGCCCAGAAGGTGCAAGAGTCGTTGACGGCTGCAACAACGTCCTACGAGAGTTTCGCTGGCAAGTTGTCGTCGGCGCAATTGGCGATGCAGGCGTCCGACAATCCTGCGGAACATCGCCCGTTGATCGAAGCGCTGGCTGGAATGTTGCGCAAGTCGCTTGTCGAGATCGACACGTGGCCTTCGCGATAAACATAGATAACAACGAAAACCTTGGACGGTGCGCGATGCGCGCCGTGTTGTACACAAACAATAAGAATTAGCGATGGCCATCAATACACTAAACGCGATCGAGACCAGCCTGACTCTGCCCACGTTTCTTGCAGAGAAGATGCAGCGCGCGAATTACTCACTGACCGACGTGATGCACAGAGTGCTTACCCGGTATGAAGGAGCCGCGGCGGCGTTGGCCGTATCCCTCGAAAACATGAAGACGTTCAACGAGCACGCCGCTCCGAAGGCGACGCTAATGAACATGCCTTTTCTGGCGCTTCTGCCAACGCTGCCCAACCCTCGCGACTGGGAAACTTTTGTCGACGATGTGCTGGTCTCACCGACGGTCGCAGATCTCGCTTCGAACATGCCTGCCGTGGACGGCATGATCAGCCGCGATATTTTCCACTACAACTGCTACTACGTGACGCTGCTGAAGGACGTGCTGCACATGAACGTCCTGGCAGCGCCGTTGCTGGGCATCACGTTCGAGCTCGCCGAGTATTTGACGACCAAGCCCATGCGCCAGCTTGAGGCGGCTATTGGCCGAATCAAGTTTCCTCTCTTCAGATGGCGCTTTGAAGATGCGTTGTTCTGGAAAGAGTACTGCACAGGTTGGCTCTCCAACGAATCCGTTGCGCACTATCTCATGCGTACCTCGCAGATTTCGGCTTCGACGTTGCCCTACAAAGACTCTTGGTCGCATCTTCGGCTCGAGCGGGCTAAACGCGACGAGTTCGCGCGTATCTTCATGGCGCAGGGATGCCGTGCGTCGACGGCGGTGGACTTCTTCAACCTGAACCGCACGACGGCGCGCACCATCTACAAGCAGATTCACGGCGTTAGCTCGCCAGTCGGGTGCAGGACGAAATCGCTTACGTGGTACGTGCAAACGGCGGTGCACAGAGTTCAAGCGACATTGGTGGTTTGGCTGTACCGATGCGCGCTTCGGAACGATGCGAATATCCCCGAAGCTCTGATCGCAACGAATGACATCGCGTCGAAGTTGTTCGGCGACGACCTCGTGATCACAGCAGATCGTGCGAACCACCTCGTCGGCGCGATGGCCATGGATTCGAGACTTTCTTTAGCGCCGTGCCGCTCTTGCAAGTCAGACTACGTCCTCGCTAACGAGCAAGGAAAGATCGAACTGGCGAAGGATTTCGTCTGTCCGGGCTGCAGCTATTCCGTTAAATCACGCCTCGCCTCAAAGCAGAAGAAGGTCAGGTCGTAATGCCAAATTTGGAGGTCGAGCGATGTCGCATGAATTTTCCGTCGAGGCCGGGCTTATCGTTTTTTCACGCGATGGCCGCGCGCAGTTTGGCTGGCTTGACCTCCAAACAGGTGCGTACTACGGCGAGGCCGATGGCCTGTGCATTGCGGATGCGATCGGCGCGATCGAATTCCGCTCGGACCTGACGCACTGAGCCATGCAGGAATTCGCTTACCTCTTTCGTGACAGCGTCTCCGCGTGGCTCGAAGGCCGTGGCGACGCGCGATTCCAACAGTACGAGAAGCACTACCGCGCCGATCGGGCGACGGCACAGCCGAACGAGGCGTTCGACCTTGAGCGGAGCAATGTTCGCTTCTCGCAAAAATTCGGCTTAGGCAGGCGGAAGTTCGCCTGGCTGTCTAACAACAAAGCTTTCGGCGCGCTCGCTACCTTCCTGAATCTTCTTTGGGGTGGCACCTTGCTTCTCTCTTCAGTCGGCGCGACGCAGCCCGTCGCCGTCGCTGTGGTGCTCGGCGTCGTTTTCGTCGCCTTGAGGGTGAAGAACCTCAGCGCTCGCGTGCAGGAGCGATAGCAAACGGTTGCGATCAAACAACGGTGCGGAATTTCGAACCCTTACCGGGTATTACAATGCCTGCGCCGCCGTTTGGCCAACGGCAATTTCCCAACGAAGAAAGCGGTTTCGCGGCGGACTTCCGAGTCCTCTTGACTTCGAACACCGCTCGATAAGATGAAAGTAAGCAGATCGCGGGGGCGACTGCAACAACTAGATCGGAAACAACAATGACGATTCAGAACAACTTCAAACTCTCGATGGCCGCGATCGCTGCATCGCTGCTGGTGGCTGCTTGCGGCGGTGGCGGTGGCGGCAGCAGCGATGCTTCGCCTGCGGCCCCGGCAAGCGGTGCCAGCACGCCCGCAATGACGACTCCGGCGAATCTGACTACGCCTCAGTATCCGGCCGACAGCTTCCATCTGGCCGCGTTCAACTTGCTCAACCAGCAGCGCCAGCAGTGCGGTTTCCCTGCTCTTCAGGAAAACACCGTGCTCGATCAGTCGGTGGCTGCTCACGCGCAGTATCAGGCCACGAACAATATTGTGTCCGACACCGAAACGGCGGGTGCTTCCGGGTTCACAGGCGTCTCGTATGCTGATCGGGCGGCACATTTCGGTTTCCCGCAAAACGCGCCGATCGGCGGTGTATCGGGCGGTTTATACACGAATGCGACGTGGACGGAAGCGCACTACGGACAGCAAGCGATCTATGGCCTGATCTCGGGCGTGTATCACAGCATGATTGCCGTTGCACCGATGAACACGGTCGGTATCGGCAAGGTCGCGACGACCTACAACGGTTTCCCGCAGGAGTGGTATTCCCTGGCACTCGCCAACTATCAGCAGATCACGACGAACGCGCCGTTGACGTTCCCATGCCAAGGCACTACCGGCGTCGCGAACGACTCTTTTGGAGAAATGCCGACGCCCCCTGCAACATCCGGTCATTGGGGTACGCCGGTCGCGGTCGCGGGCAACCCGAATGACACCATCGTCATGCAGAGCGCCACGATGACCGATTCGGCGTCGCACGTGATCGCCCTGCAAGTGCTGGACTCGGCCACGGACCCGAATAAGATTCTGCCGAAGTGGATGGGCGTCGCTTACCCCGCCACGCCGTTGTCGCCGAACGCGCAATACACGGTTTCGCTCACGGGTACGATTAACGGCGTAGCATTCTCCCGTACCTTTACCTTCACGACTGGAAACGTCCTCGCCAGCTAATGAAGCTGTGTCGCAGAAAAGACCGAGCCGCCATTCATCTGGCGGCTTTTTTATTGGTGGCAAGACGTAAAAAGCCCCGCAGTGAATCTCCGAGGCGTTATGTTGGGAACCTTTGCCTCAACCGCCCGAGCCCGCAGTGTCGCCATAACCCTGCACATCGTAGCCGTTCACTTCGCCGGTACTATCGCTCGCCCTGCACATGGCGTATTGGTAAGTGTTCGGAGATGTGTTGTACGTGTTGGTAATAAATTCAGTGTTCGTGCCGTCGTCAAAAATTGAGTTCTGCACGCCCCATCCAGGCCAAAAGCCGAGTTTCTGAGTCACGTAGGTTCGGCAGGCTTCCTCGGGATTCCCTTTCGGTTGTGTGGGTGCATTTGGTTGGCATACCTGTCCGACCCAGGCCGAGCCGTTCCACGAGGGCGCGACAAACTGTGTCGTCCCACTCGGGCAGCTTGGAGGCGGCGGTACATTACAGGAGTAGTTCCAAGCTGTCCCTGTCCAAACTGGTCCACTAGCAAAGCCGTATGCGCAATTAGGTTGTGGCGTGGCGCACTGATACCGCACACCCAGCTTCTGCCACGAATATCCTGGATCGCAACCGGGAGCACGCGGAACGCCGATGGGATTCTGTACCCATTCCGCGTTGGAGGTGACTGGAGCCGTCAGCGCACCGGTGAGCGCCCCCGTCAACGTCAACGAGATTGCCGTCCTGATTCGCTTCATGTTCTTATTGGTTCGAGTAATTGCAGCCAACGTCGATCTGCGCTTGCAGGCCAAGCTGATCTTGCACAAGCGTGTTTGCACCGTCAGCGAGTACGTCATAGATCTGGAGCACCCATTGCGAGCCGTTCCAACCCATCGCGTAACGCGCGCCCGAGATCGGCGGATTGTTATTGGAATAGTCGGTCGTCAGCGATTGCGGGGTGATGCGATACCACGCCGTGCCGCCGGGGCCGCATGAAGGAGGCGTAACGCCCCATCCGTTATACCAACCGCTGTACTGGGCATCCGCCGACTGGTTGCTCACCAAGGTGCTCGCACCTACCCAGTTGCCCCACTTATTGCACACGTACATGAGGTTGTTGCGGATCGTCACTCCGTTCCAACTGCACTTGCTGGCCGTGTAGTTGATGTTCGCAACATTGCCGTTGATGGTATTGCCAGAGACCGTCCCGGACGAAGTAACGTCCCCTACGTTGAGCCCGGCCGGTCCCGTTCCCTGATAGTTCTGCACGTTGAAGGTGCCCTTGGTCCTAACCGCCGCGTTCACGCTGTCGCCGTAGTACATCGCGCCGTTGTCAATCTTTAAGACCTTGTTAGCGCCCAGCGTCACGTTACCGACGTTTTGCATGTCCTGATTGTTGGCGTTCATCGTGCCAGTCAGCGGCAGTGCGCCATCGCGGCGATAGTACGGCGAATTACCGTCGGCACCAAAGCCATTGATCGCGAGGATCATCCCAGCCTTGCTACCTACTGGATTAGGCAATGTCCACCCGCCATGAATGCCGGTCACCGTTGCGGGCGCTCGGTTTGTCGAGTAGCCGAACTGCGCACCCCCGGCCGCAGCGAGGACACCGGCGCCGGCGATGTCAGCCGTCTTGTCCTTCATGCTGATGAGCGGCAAGCTCGGATAGATCTGCGAGGCGATATGGCAAGTGCCCGCTGCGGTCGAGCAATTGTCGGGCACGATCGACAGCGCGATCTGATACGTCCCGCCCCAAAAAGGCCCGTTCTTGAAGGAGACCTTGTTGTTCGACTGCGCGCTAAGTTGATCGAGCGTCGGTACCTTTGTTGGATCCACCGGCGTAGAGACACTTTGCGAATAGGCAACTGGTACTAGCGACGCGTAGTTGTTCGTGATGTAGCTACCCAGCGCCGAGTTGATCGACGCGATGTTCTGCCCCTCGATCTGCAACAGATTCTGGCGCTTGGCGGCGATGTCTTCCTTGATACCCTGTACCGTCAGCAAGGCCGCGCCGACCAGGACGATCAACATCTCAAGAATGCTTCCCATGTCGGCGGTCCGCGATCAGGTACGGGTGGTCCACAATCCCATCGACGCCATCGCGCCGTTCGATGCGCATGCGGCGGCGACCGTCTGCGGGTTGAACGTGACCGTCGGCGAGAAGATCGTTGTGCCGTTGACGGTCACCTGGGTGTAGACGGTGATCAGCGCAGCCGCACTCAGGGAGCAGACCGTCGATGTCACCGGATACGTCAGAATCAACGAATCATTCGAGGTAACGAGCGTGCCGACGGCCGCCGTCACCGTGCCATTGAACATGCCCTTGACCGCTGACTTGTCCGATGCGACGCGCGAGCCCGCGGAATCGAAGGCGTGATTCTGCGCCAGCACCGTGAGCGTTTCAGAGGAGAAATCGGCGTCGTTCTGCGTCGCGTTCAGGATCCCGGTGTGGAACATCTGCGCTTCGCTTTTAAACTGAGACGAATGAATCAGATCGAGCACGTACTTGCCGCCCGCATAGACAGCCAGCGCGAGCAGCGCGGCGCCAGCCATCACCGCGCCTGCCTCGATCATCGACAGCTCGCCCGACTGCTTTTTAGCGCGGGCAATCTTAAGGATGCGCGCCCGGCGCTCTTTGATCGGGTCGACTTGAACTGCTTGCGTGTTTTCGTTGGTCACTTTGCTTTTCCTTAGTAGCTTGAAGCGGCGGGATTCCCCGATGTGAGGTTGACGGCACCCGTCACGACGTATGAGCCAATGCCGAGGGTCAGAAACAGTGCAGTGGCAAAGCCGAGCAGGATGAAGTGGGTCATTCGGGCGTTGCGCTTCACTGCTTCAACGACGCGATCGAGCGACTCGCGGCCTAGACTCTTGATGGCCGCTTCGAACTGGTCGCGCCCCGCAGCGTCGGTGATCGTGTCGACGATCGTGACCGAAAAGATGCCGGTATCGAGCGCGCGCATCGGCTCATCGGAACGGGCCGTCAAGCGTCGATCCATGATCTTCAGATGCCAGCGCAGCCACGGATCGGCTGTCTTGAGAAGCCTCTCCAGCGCCGCACGGAGCGTGAGGTTGGAGTCAAACAGACCCGCGAGCGAAACAATAAGCAGCGCCGCGCGAAGGTCGCGGCGATTGCGCCAGAGCAGCGGCATGCGGTCGAACCTGTCGCGCAGCGGACCGGCCCAGCGCTTCAGGCTCGAAAAATAAGCGAGCACAAGGCCGATCATCGCCGTGAGCGTGAGCCACCAGTACTCGTAGCAGAACGTGTCCACGTAATAGAGAAACCGGCCAAGATCGGGCCATTGGTCGAGCGGCCGGACGTCAAGCACCTGCGGGAAGATGACGCCGCCAAACAGCATGCAGTACGCGTACATATAGATCAGCAGCAACGCCGGGTATGCCATCTGCACCGAGGTGGTCGACGACAGCACGCGTTTAGCCTTCGCTGCCATTTCCGCGAGCTCGAAGCCGCGAACGACCGCATCTTCGCGCGAAGACTCATCCGCGATGTCCAGCAGCGCGTACTCATCGCCGGGGACGAATGGCTTGATTGCAAGCGCGAAGCTTTCCCCGCGCTGCATCGTCTCGCGGATGCGCGCGAACACACGCCACTCGAGCTTGCCTCGCACACGGCTGCGCTTTTCGTACGTTTCGAGCCGGTCGAACAGCGTCTCGGTGTTGCGCAGGCCCTTCGCTGCGATATCGAGGCGCGTCTCGCGGTAGAAGTGCTCGCGAACTTTCTGGAACCGCCAGCGCGCGACGACCAACTGCTGCCGCACGGGCAGCATCTTTGCGAACGTGGTGAACATGGAGGACTAGGGTTAGACCATCAGACCATCGATGCCGGGCATCACGCGGTACTGCGCGAACGACTGCATCGAGCGATTGATGAATTGTGGGTCAATCAAACCGCGCGAAGCCTTGAAAAGAGCATGTTCATATAGCGTCTTTCCAGTCATATCAGCGTTATCGAACCCGGTACGACGCGCCCCGCGCCAAACTGCGCGCGCACCCGCCCAATCGCGCTCGGCAACGCGCTCCAGAAATTCCGGGGTCGGGCGATACAACTCGGCCGCCAACGAGGGGCGCTTCGTGCCGCCCGCTACCTTCCCGTTGCGCGTGAAAAGCCCTTTGAGTCGGCAGTGCTCGCAGCCATCGTAGTTGCGACACGCCACCCGCGAGGTGTCGAGACCGAACTTCGTGCGCAGCAATTCCAGATCGGCTTTGGGCATGACGTCTTCGGCCGGCAGCTTGCAGTGCTCGCAAAGCGTCGGGATCAGCTTCTGATTGCCGACTGCATTGATGAACCCCTCGGAAGCGAGCTCGTCGATCGGCAGTTGCAGTCGGCCGCCCGCCATCCGCATCACGGCCGCGATGATGTCGCCGGCGTGCAGCGAGAATCGTACCGGGTGACCGGTCAGCGCCAGTTCAGCTACCAAGCCCATCACGACGCGGTCACGCACTTCGCCGATGGTCAAATCGTCCGGGTCCTGCCGCATCAGCGTTCGAATAACTTCCGCGTACTTGCGGTTCGCTTCATCGTCAGTCTCGTCCGAGCGGCGGATGATTGAGTAGTCCGACAGCCACGGCATCGGATACTCGGACGGCTCGTTCACTGCGAACTGCTTCTTGAGCTCCCGATCCGGCAGCATGTACGAGAGCGCGCGCAGCGTTGTCGTCTTGCCCGAACCCGTCTCGCCGGTGAGCGCCGTAATGCCGCCGCTCACATAGTTGAGCGTCTCGATGAGCTCAAGCTGGCTCTTCTCCAGGCCCATGTCTTTGGGCAGCAGCACCGAATAGTTCTTGAAGTTGCCGTCGAGCAGACGCAGCGTGACGTCATAGCCGCCAACGAGAGGGGACGACTGCCACCGAAGATTGACCGTGTCCGTCTTAACGACCAGCGGAATCATCGCTGACTGCGGCGCGCTCGGCTGAAAACTGTTGCCGGAGTTCGTGTTGCGCTGAACGAGATCGCTGTACGCCGCAAACAAGGCGCGACGCACGATCGCTTTGGGCATGCGGCTGAACGTGTACATGTCGCCGTTCACACGGAAACGAACTTCGACCTCATTGTGGAATTCGCGCGGCTCGAAATGAATGTCGCTCGCGCCGTATGCGTGTGCAGCCTCGACGATATCGCGGAAATTGCCGATCGCCCGGCTTGCTTCGCGGACTGTGGAGTTTGCGGCAGCGGCGCCCTTACCCGAGTAGATCGCGGCGATCACGGCATCGGTCGCGAGCATTTCCTCGCGCACGAGAATGTCGTTAGCGCCCAGATCCTTGATGAATGTCGCGTATTGTGCCTTCTCGGCGAACCGTGCGGTGGCCACCGTGATCGCCACGCCCGGTTGCAGTTCAACCGCGACGAATTCCTTGCGCGCGGCCGCGGGAATCCGCAGCGCGGCGTCGTCATCCGCCACGGTCAGAATGCGCTTGAAGTCAGGAAGTGAATCGGGCGATACGAGTTCCGGCCGCCCTGATGACAGTCCACTGCCCTCGGGCTGTTCTTCGTCGTCCGCTGGCTGTTCTTGCTCTGCCATAGTGGGGGCGGACATGGACTGTTTCTCGTCCAAGGCGATGGGCCGCTGAGGCACATCCGCTCGCTTCTCAACCGCACGCGGGTTGGCGTTTGCACCAGCCGCGGCGCGTGTGTCAGAAGGCGCAACGTCCGCGGCAACGTTACGATGCCCAAGGGTTTCCGACGGCGGGGCCATCGGCTGCGGCTCAGGCTGCGCCTCGTAGCTCGGTTGGGCAGCTGGTGGCACCGCTTCGGCTGTTGCCACGCCGTTCACTGGTTCGCCACGCTCCCGTGCCGCCAACGCCGCAGACATACTCGCGAAGGAGGGTCGTTCGAAGCTGGGCGGGACGAACGGGCGAAAGGCCACATCTTCATCGGTCACATCGGCCGGAGCTTCGCACTGCTCGGGCGCAGCCTGCGTGGCAGAGTGCCAGTCATCGCCGATTTCGGTGCTCTCGACATCTTCGATGTCACCCGCCGATAGCGCGCGACCGAGAAACGTGACTCGCGGGTTCACCGCGCGCGTGCTCACGGGCGATGCTTGCGCCGCCGCCATTTCGGAAGGTCTATCTCGCCGTTTCCGTTTTCCGGCAACAGGCTCTGCGGAGACGAATTTCGGCTCCGCAGCAATGCCAGGCTCAACGAAGCTCGAGCGCGGAGCCCGAAACCGCTTCAGGAAGTCGCCGCTTGGCGTGTCCGACGTGCCCTCCTCTTCTTGTGCGAACAGACCCATTGCTTATTTCCCAAACGGTACAAAGGTGGAAGCCGTCGATGAGACACCCCCCGGCGGAAGTGGCGATGACAGATCAGTGATCGCCCTGACGGCCGGCGAGTCCGGAATCGCGGCGGGCGCGTCAGAGGGCGCAGCGATGGTCTCTGTCCAGTGGCGCTTGCCGTCGACGAGATTGACCGTGAAGCCGTCGATGGAGGCTACGGTCCAGCCATTGAGCAACCGGCTGCCGCGCCGCGCGGTATAGGTCGTGCCTTGACAGTCATACAGCACGTAGGAGCCGGACATGTCGGAGTACGCCCCAACGAAGCTTGCGGGAATGACGCGCTTCGGCGGCGCACTGGGCCTGTGCTCCATCTTGGGCGCTGCGGGGGCGGCGGCGGTGACCGGTGCCCCGGTCGCGCCGAGCGACGAAGAGAGGCCAACGCCGCTGCCTGGTGCCGCTGATCCGCCTTGCCCACCTTGACCACCTTGCGGACCCCGCATCGAGTCGACGAGCTTTGCGCGCGCGAGCTTGTCAATGTCGTCCAGCGTGAGATGACTTTCCTGCGAAACCGCCGCGCCGGCGACGAACATGAGCGCACCGAAGCAGGCGACCCGTGCTGGCCACTTAGTTAAGAACATAGTATTTACCCTTCGCAGTGAAATGCACCCCGGTACCGTCCTCTTTCAGCTCAACGTCGAGGGTGTCCAGTGCCATGTTGTCGGGCAGGCGCGCGAGCAGCGCGCTTTGCCACTTGTATCCGTCGATCTGCCACGTGCCACGCTGCACGAGCAGCCCCTGCACTTCGCCAGCAGTCGGTTGTCTCGCAATGAGGCGCTCGGCGGCCTTGATATCAACGACATAACCGTGGCTATCGAGCGTGTCCGGCTTGGTCGAAAGCTTTTGCGGATCGGTCTGCAATGCCTTGATGAGTGCCTGCTGAGTCGGCCACGTCTTTTGTTGGGCGAGCGCGACACGTTCAGCGACAGTTACTTCAGGCCCACGCGCGGTCAGATGCCAACCGTCCGGGTTGAAGACGACCGGTCGCAGCGACTCCGGCGCGCGTGCGTCGAATTCCTTGAACGTGCCGCCCTGTCGCTTGTAGGTTGTGATGCAGGGACCCGCGATCGTGCAGAACGCTTTTTGAAACTGCCATCCTGTGACGTTGGTTTCCTGCGCGCCGAAACTAGCCAGCAGCTTCGGTGCGAGTTGGTTCGCGAGCGGAGCAGGCGCGGCAAACGTGCGCATCACTGCGGACTGGTACTCCTGCATGAACGTCGGCGGGGGCGCGGGCGGCGGTGGGGGTGGATTGAGCACGTCAATCAATTGCTTGCCGCCGAAGAACACGGCAGCGAGGATGACGAGCAATGGCACCGTCGTGGGCACCGCCGCCGGGACCTTCTTGATTAGCCCGACCTTGCGTGCAACGAGCAGCTCTCGAAGGTCGAACAACTCGTCGACCGCGTGCAGTTGCGCGCCGTAACCAAGGGTCGCCAGTTCAAGCCCTGCTTTGGCGCACCCGTCCTCGATCTCGTCTCGCCGATCGGCAAGCGCGTTAAGTGCTACTTCCTGATCGAGCGAGACAGCGCCGCGCTGCACGAGCACCAAATGCACGCGCTCATCGTTCTGTATGAGAACGAGTACCGCCGGACGCCGACGAACGCGGTCCAACGACGCAATACGCGCCGCAGCAGAGTACAGCTTGCCGCCCTTGCGCTGCGCAGGTTCGAGTTCGCAGAACCCGACGATGGTCTCGTCATTCGCCTTGTATTCGGTGTAGTGCGTCGCACCGGACTCCTCGACGTAGTGTCGGCGTTCGGCGCGGGCGCCCTTGGTGGAGTAAGCGCGCCAATCCAGCCCGAATACGAGCTTCGCGCCCTTTTCTCCCGGTATGGATTCGAAGTGCATAGGAATACTTACCTCGCGCTCACATCGACGGGACGACAGTCGCCGTCAGCATGATCACCTGGAACGTCCGGCCCTTATTCCATGCGCCCGAGAGACCACCAATGCCGTTGTTGCTGTTGCCGTCATAACGATTGCTCACCGCGCCGTACAGCACAACGGTCTGTCCATCGGACAGCGCAATGGTCTGGTCGTCCTTATTGCCGAGGATGTCAGGCAACTGGATCTGCTGCAGCGTGGCGCCCGAACCCGTGCTGATGGTCGTTAACGGGCCGTTCAGCTTCGAGCTATCGCTCCAGTACGAGAGAATGATTTGGTTGTGATCGTTGACCGACGGCAGGATGTTCACGAAGTCACCCACAGTCACCGATCCCGGCTGCAAGCCGGGTACGCCTGCGGAACTACCGGCGATCGAGCCAACGCTCGGCGTGGTGGCTGCCAAATAGCCTTTCGTCTCGAATGATCCGATGGACACGGGCAGGCCGTTCAAAGTCAGCTTCGTCTGGGTGTTGTCCTGAACCGTCTTTCCGAAAGCGTTGAGGCCGCTGACGATCGCGTTGGTGCCTTCCATCGGCGAGCCGGGCTTCAAGACCGACAGGCCGACAGTGCCACCAATTGCTGTTGCCAACGACGTGGGCGAAGCAACCGTGACGGAATAGCGCTTCAGCCCGTCCGAGATGCGGTTAAATACGATGTCCGCACTGACGCCCGCTTGCGACGAATTGCTCAGGTCAACTTGCAGCGTACGCACGCGCAGCGCGACCTGACGCGTTGAAATGGCGTTCTCGCGCGCAAGCAACGCGCCCATGCGATCGACGGCTTCCTTGGTGTCGCGAACCATCACCAAGCGGCTTTGGGGATTGACGACGACTTCGCCGAGCGGCGACTTCAGCTTTTCAAGTTCCGACTGGATAATCGCGATCTGGTCAAACGTGCCGTCGCGTCCGGTGGACGTGATCGACGAGAAAGACCCGGTATTGCCCGACGTGCCGCCCGTGGTACCACCGGACGCCTGGTTGCCGGTGGACGTATCCGTACCCTTCGACATCGTCGACTTGATGGACACCTTGCCCGGGATCGCCGCGATCGTGAACGTCTTGGTGACGAACCGGCTGATGGAAATGGTGCTGCCATCAAACGTCCAGTCGAGGCCGAGGTTTTCCGTCACGCCACGCAGATATTCGCCAACCTTGCAGTTACACGCCTGCGCATAGACCGGCTCGACATTCGACTTGGCCAACGCTTGCGGCTGCATCGGGGCACTCTGCCCGTTCCCGCCGTTGGTCTTCGGAATCAGCGCATCGCGGGGAATGAAGACGTCCGGGCTCAGATGCACCGGATAACCGGTAGCGGTGGAGACAAGCGTGGCGATCTTCGACAGTGGGAGATTGCCGGGGAAGACAACCGATTTCTCGCGGAAGATCGCGGGCAATGTCGCTTCATACGCGACTGGCACCAACCGGTCGCCGAGGAACGCGGTCGGCACTTCCTCAACGAACGACATCGACTCGGGGCCGTTGCCCATCGCGCGCGTGGCTTCCGCGTTGGTCGCGTCATAGGCGTGGTTCACGTCGGTTTGCGACACCGCGCAGCCGGTCAGCGACGCAGCCACGAGAATGGCAATGGCAGATTTGATTTTCGTGAGGCGCATGGCGATTACTCTTGGCAGTTGGCTGCGCGTGCAACGACGCGGATAACGTTATTGGTGTGCTTGCAAACCCGCGTGGGCGTGCGCATGTGATTGGTCGCCTGCATCACTTGCGTGAGCACGGACTTGAAGTCGCCCGAGAACGTCGCGTTGAACTCGAGCGGCAAGTCGTCGTCAATCTTCCAGGCGAGTTGCCAGCCCTGCTGCTGCAGCCAGCGATCGAGCGCATTGCGCAGGTTGATGTCCTGCGGAGTGATCGAGAAAGACAGAATCCCACCGGGCATCGTTGCGCCACCGTGCGACGGCACGACGACCGGGGCGACGTCCATCGCGCCAACTGGCGACGGCGCGGCGACACCGGGAAGCGCAACCGGTGCAGAACCACCGATTGCTGCCTTGAGCACGGCGGGAGCAGCAGAAGCAGCACGAACGACGGGAGAACCCGGCGACGCCATCGCAATCTGAGCCACCGGGGCTTTCGCGGCAGGCGCGGAGAGGAGTTGCCAGCCGTCACCGGGCGGCGGTGCAAGGCGAGACTGATCGGGGTCCGCTGCAGCAAGACCCGATAAGGTCGTGAGTGCCAGACACGCAAAGAAGTAAGCCACCATGCGCGCGGTGCGATGCGTTTGAAGAGAAAAAGTAGGCGTCATGTTGGTCAGTTCGCGCGTTGTAGACGGCGGTAAATGTTGTTGGCGTAGATGAGTTGCTTATTCGAGGAAAGAGCGTTGTAGGCACCGACCGCTTTCCATGTCGGACCGAACTGCTTGATGTTCGAGGCCAGGATCCAGGTCCCGACATAGGCGTTCACGCAGGCATCGAACAGGTGTTGCCGGGTGATGCCGAAGCGGCCTAGTTTTGGTAACCATGATGAGTTGATCTGCATAAGGCCTATGTCCTCGCTCCCGTCGGTATTGCGGTTTGTCACGTACGGGTGCATTCCGGACTCCTGCTGTGCGATGGCACGTACCACTTGAACGCTCACGCGGTGATAACGCGCGGCATCGTCAAGACAATCGGCATGCGCATGGAACGAGACGGTTGCAAAGAGCAGCGTCGAGACGCGAAGCAGTCGGCTCATGACGCGGGCCGATCGAAGAACCGCACATCGTGCTTGCGCCGCACGTTCGTGACGTTGCCGTCCGCGTTGACGATGAACTGGTCGGCGGTGCCGTTGAACTTGTAATAGCGGCCCTTCTGCTCGCCCGAGCCCATGTGCGCCACGTCAGCGACCGTCACCTTGCCGACGGTGTCGGCGAACTTGAAGAACGTCGAACCGTTTTCGTCAAACACGCTTTGCAAAGCGGCCTTGTTCGCGCTGTCGAACTCGTAGACGGTCCCGGCGACACGGGCGACTTCAACGTTGTCGGTGCCGTTGGAGATCGCGAAACGCTCTGCGCGGTTGAACGTAACTACGTCAGTCGCGTCATCCCACTTCGGACGCAGTGATTTACCGTCTTGCCCGGTCACCTTCAACTCCGCAGCAGGCTTGGCGGAAAACTTGATCTGAACGTGGCCATCGTCACCGTCGCGGATCGCCAGTGCGCCGAATTTCGCCGCGAGCACGGACCCGGATGCGGCCGTCGTGCCCGCATCGACCTTCTTCGCGATATCTGCGATGGGGTCCGTCCCGGAAGTTGCGCCCGCGGCAGGCACCGGCGTTGCGGCGACTTGCGACACGGGCGCAACATAGTTGACGGCCACCGACTGCGGAGCCGAGCGTCGAAGTGTTACATGGTGAGAGTCGAAATCGACGTCGGCGTATAGGTCGGATGCGGCCACGAGCCGATCAAGCGACTGCATCCAGTTCTCGCCATCACGAGTACCAAAGCTCGTCGAGGTCGTCAGATCGATGTCTTTCTGTGCCGATCCGGTCCAACCCTGCGGCACCAGTGCTTTAACCAGTTGCGCGAGCGGCAGCGTGGCGTTCAAAGGTCGGGTACTTTCGAGGCTGCTGCGCGATCCGATGAGCGCAAGGCGGCCAGAGAAGCCAGAAAAACCGGAAGGCGTGTCGCTGCGCGCCTTGTCGCCAATGAAGCGATTGGCCTTCTTCCAGTAAGCAGTGGCGCTCGAGCCGCCCGCTGAGTAACGGATCACCTCGGGCGTGCCCGGCACAACGATGTACGGTCCTTGGCTATGTCCGCCGTCTACGCGCAGCGACTGACCGGCACGCGGCTGGAAGTAGGTGTCGCTGCCATCGTTGAAGACGAGTGCGGGTCGCTCAAGCACATTGCCCGCGATCTCATAGTCAAAGTCGAGCGGGTCGGTGCCAGCGGCCGCCGCGTTGAGCGCGACTGCGGCAAGCGCGAGAGTGAGAAGAGAGAGCGTGTGCTTCATAGACCGCGTTCGATTTGAGAGAGATGCTTCACGAAGCGCGCAAGGTATTCGCGGCCTGGTGCGGGAGTGGCGCTGTGGTAGTGCGCGACGGCCTTAACGGCGGAGTGCGTGAGGCGGTAGTTCTCGTTGAGAATGTCTTCGGCCACGCGGATATTTGTCGCCGGCGCAAGGGCGTCCCACGCACTAGTGAAGCGCTTACTGTGGTACCCCCAGTTCACCTGCATCAGGCCAATGTCGAAGTTCGATCGGCCGTTGCTAATCAGATAGCGGACCGCGCGATACGCGTCTTCACGGGTGCGAAAGAAGAACCCCCGACCCGCGACGTTCAACGTCCACGGCCATGCACGGCCGTTGTATGCGGACTCATTGAGCGCGATGCCCGCCAGAATTTTCGGATCGACCGATGTGTGCATCGCGTCGAACGGCGCCTGCGCGGATGCGCACGACCAGCCGCCGCGGCGCTCGGTGATGCTCGCTTGAGCGTCATCGGTAAGGGTCGCGGGGCGCAGCCAGCCCGCCTTCACCAAAAGGCTTTCGAGGCTGACAAGCGATCCGTCGATATTGATCGCAACACCGCCAGCCGTGGCCTCGACCGTTTGACCGTCGAACCGGTTAGCCCACGCCAGAAACGGCTTCAGCCCACATGCGTAGACCGGCTCGCCGGGCAGTTCGACGATTGCGCGCTTCGTGCCGTCATCGAGCACGACGCGCGTGGGGCTGATGATCGAATCGATCGTCGCCGCGTGTGCGCCGAACGCAATCGCAGACATACAGGCAACCGCCCATGTCTTAGTCATGGTATGGCTCCATGACGATGTCCTGCGTTACTTGCACCAGGAACTTCTGGCCCGGTTCGACGGTGATGGTCGGCGGGATATTCTGGTTGCGCTGCATGACGGTCTGGGCCGTCGCTGCCGCGACCTGCCCCGCCGTGTCACCATAAGTAGTGACGCCGTTCGGCGTCGCGGTCGTCGCCGTCTGAGAGCTGCTGTCGAACGCCTTCAGCAGAATCGCCGTAATGAAGCCCGCGCCGAAGATCTTCAGGAAGTGGTTGTTCACTTCGCCCGAGAACCCGGCGTAGCCGTTCTGGTCGGCACCTTGCATGCCGTTAAGCGGCACGCTCTTGCCGTTGGGCAGACGCAGACTCGTCGAAGCAACGAGCAGACGCTCCTGGCCAACTTTGACGTCCGCGCTGTACATACCATTAATGAACGCGCCCTTCGGGATCATCAAACAGTCGCCGCGCAGGCTGTCATAGATGTCCTCGTCCACCATCAACGACACGCGACCCGGCTTGTCCGAGTTCAGCCCCTCGACCGTCTTGACGTGAATGACGTGCGGAGGCGTCAACGTGCAACCCGTCGACCGGCCATTGAAGGTCGTGCGTTCGATGCCGCCTTGCGAAGCCGCATCGCGCAGGAAGGCGCGGTCGCGATCTTCGGGCGCTTGGCCCTGCTTGGCCAAGGCGAGCGCCATCGCATCAGGTGTGTTAGCTCCCGCAGCGTTACGAGCAGCTCGTACCTCATCCAACGAAGGGACGCCAGCGGGCAGTACGCCGGTCGCTTGGTTCGGGGAACGCGATGCGCCGGCCTGCTTAAAGATCGAGGACGTATAGATCGCGTCTTGCGCCGCTTGCCGGGAAAGCTCGCGCGTGTCCGTGCCCGAGCCTTTGACTTCTTCCTGGAAGTCGGCGCCGGTCAACATCGGCTTGACGGCCGGCTTCCGAGCCGTTGCTTCGGATGCGGCAAGCGCAGCAGCCTCCGACGCCGCTGCGTCGCGCTGTTGACGGATCATCTGGTCGATGTCGTTGTTGTTCCCGGCAATGGGCGCTTCCGTACTCGACTTGAGCGCGGTTGCCTTCTTAATGCGAGCTTCTTCGTCGGCCTTGTTCGTCGCCTGCAGCTCGTAGTAGAACCCCAGCCCACCGATCACTACAGCGGCCATAATGCCGATGCTCATGATCGCATTGCGCGGCGTCTTGCCTTTGACGAGTGCTTCTTGCTCCGCGCTGGGCGTAGCCGAGTCCGATTTCTTCGCCACGATCAGAACACTCCGAACAAACGGCGGCGGCCGCGCGTCACCGTGACCTCGTCCTTGCCGGAACGCAGGACGATCTCGTCGGCCAGGCGCTGAAGAACGAGGAAGTCGCCACGGCGGATAAAGTTGGCAACGACGCGATCGCCGTGGTCGAGAATGATCGGAACCGGCCACTCCTGGGCTTTGGCCGGCATGCGCAGCCAGACCGCATGGCCGTCATCAAAAACCGTTTCCGGAGTGAATTCCGCGCGGCCGTCTACGCTGTATTCCCAGTTCAGCTTTTCGGGCGCGACGCTGATGCTTCCCGAGTCCGCGCCACCCCGACCGCCGTTCGTCGTTGCGTCGTCGCGTGCACTGACGCGCGCCATCGGAGCACGAGGGTATTGGAAGCGCACGGTCTGATAGAACATACCGCCCGCCGGCGAGGCGATGAGCGTGAAGTCGTACTCGCGCAGGTTCGTCGTCAAGTGCAACGTGTTGACCAGATCAGCCTTGTGCGGCTTGATGAACACATGGTTCATCTTGTCGTCGTCGATTTCCCACTGGACGCTATCGCCCATCGCCGGGTCGGCAATCAGCTTTTCGCCCTTCTCCAGCTCGATCGTCGTTAGCTTCAGCGGTGCAGTCAGCACGCGATAGATCTGGTCGCGGCTGTACGGGAACACGCCGATGCGCGCATCACCCGGCATCGTCAAAGGCTCGGCGCCGCCGTTGAACGGGTTAATCGGGCTCATCGGGTCACCCGCGACCATCGCGGCATTGAACGCCGAGTCGCCGCTAGCTTTCTTCGCCAGAGCCGGTTGAGCAAGCAACGCTGCACACGCAGCGAGGATGCACATGCCGATGACAGGCCGTTTGTTGAAAATGGTTGCGGTCATGCTTATGCGGTCCGCTCGAGGCGGAAGAACGGAATGAAGATGCCGAACGGATTCGTGGTAAGAGCCTGTTCGGCCGTCGGCGCAACGATCTGATAGCGCAAGGTCAGCGCATAAGACGTCACGTCGGGCTTGCCCGTCGCGCCAGCTTGCGAGGTAGTCGTCGTAAATTCGACGAGCACGGTCGAGTCTTCCAGCAACGCGATGTTCCGCACGTCGACTTCACGAATCAGTTTTGGGTTTGCGGTTATCTGCTGGAACGGTGCGTCGGCCTTCAGCCAGTCGCGGAATTGACCGGTCGCGGCCCCGATCATTTGCGCCTTCACCGAGTTGATGTTGGCGGTCATGCGAGAGGTTTCGAGACGGTCCGAAAGCACTGGCTCGATGGTGAACCAACGAACCGCCATATCTTTGACCGTCGTCCGAACGGCTTGGGAGTCGGGCTTGTACGCGACAAGCTCGGTGACGATCGGATGACCGCCGGTGTCGGCCGACACGCCAACGACGCGCGTGACCGACGGCGGCGGTTGGCGCGTCCATACAGCGCCGGCCGCGATGAAAGCCAAGCCGAAGGCAATGAGCATCCAGCGGTTAGCTTCGAGCGTGAGCCTCGTGCTCGTCTCGAAAATTACCTTGCTCGGATCTTCCTCGGCATATGAGCCGGGGGCCGTGGACAGCGCGGCCCGACGCTTGTTCTTGAAAAGACGCATGGCAACCTTTTGGAATGGTCACCATTGAAACAGCGCAAGCGTCCCTTTTTTGGTGGAAAGACGGCTAGTTTTGTGCGTCTTTGGACGGTGAGCTTTTCGGCCGTGTGGCTTGGGTCACCGCCGCTGGCTAGGAAATATCATGATATTGGTTGATCCGAGAAAAGGAGCATGAAAGCATGCCTCTTTCTACAAGCCCGGAATGCTATGCCGTGATAGACCGGCATGAGCTGCATCAAAGATGCGTAAGGCCGATGACAAACGTTGCTACCGACCTGCGTTCTCGGTCTTATCACGTCATGGGCGTTCCGCCTAGCAGATGACGGTCACTGTCACTCGCATGCACGCGAACCAGCGTTAGTACGGTCGCTCATAGGTGAATGCTACGCCGTGACTGACCGCATCAACGGTGACGGAAGGATAGTTTGGCCGCATCGTGCAGAACGCGGCGGGCCGGGCAGGAAATATCATGATATTTCCTAAAGCTCGCCCGGGTTTTCGCTAAGTGCATGAATTTTCACGTCAAATCCCTGCCGAAGGGGATGTTACGATTAGGAACAAGAAGCGATTTCGGTACAAAAAGGCGCTTTTGCGCCTCTGTTGCACCGATGTACCCAAGATCCTAAGACTGAGTGAGTCGAGACCGCTGGCAATGCGGAATGCTATGACGTGGAGGCTTCGCTCGCTAGCCTGCTACAGACGCGCCCATTTGACCATCGTCTCGTCCTCGTAGAACTCCACGTCTTTTCAGCACACCAACTCTTTGCAGCTCTTCGAGCGCTTCACCAAGGCCCTCGCGAATTTACGTGACAATCGCGATCACCTTCGTGTCTTAAATTTTTGCATTCTGCGTGTCCGAGGTGGGCCGAAAACAGAATTGTGCCTTTAATCTAAAGTCCTACTCGCCCCCAGGTGCTTTTCCAAACTTTCGACGCGCCCGCGTTGTTGGTCGGCGCGCATCGACACATCAGTAAATCAATGACTTTCGACTTATCTACGAAATCGTTAGCAAAAGACCTGCTCCTGCTCGCTTCCGTCTATCAAAGCGGACTTGGGAAGACATGGCAGAACCAGACTGAGGCTGCCGGAGCGCTCGCCAGGCTGAAAGTGACGCGCGCCCACATAAACCGGGCGGTGCGGCTGAATGCGATGCCCCGAGCAGTTTTGTCGCTTTTCTCGTCGACGAAGGTTAGAGACGCAACTGCTCGCGAGTTGATACGGATCGAAAACAACCTCGGAAGGGATGAAGTGCAACGGCGGGCTGAAAAGATCGATGCCGAGGGCCGGAGCTGGCAAGAGCTTGTAGCGATGCTGGAAGGCGTGCCGCCGCCTATTCGGAGGAGAGCCGAGTGGAAGGACGTCACACCAATGGAGCGGGCGTCGCAGTTCGCGAACGGCTTGGCTTCTAATCTGTGGTCGACCGTGGCGGAGGCGGCCACCATCACTGGTTGGGACCGGCCGAAGCTTGCAAGGGCGGTCGCAATCTCAAAGCTACCGTCAAAAGTCCTCAGCCTGTTTGACGGATCTTTTATGTCGCTAGAGGTCGGCGAGACGCTGATTGGGATCCAGAGGACGATCGGCAAAGAAAAATTGATTCGGAACGCAAGGTCGCTTCACGACAGGCCCAAGCGTCGCACGACGGATGAACTGTTAAATGCACTGGCGGGGGCACGGGACTATTCGGACATGTCGTTGAAGATACGCGCAACACCGACAAGGATTAGCTTTGAGATGACTTTCGACGTCGAAAATGCGGAGCAATTGCTACTTGACGAGGACGAGGTGAAAGGGCACATCCAAGCGATTTTGATGTTGTCGCCGCAGCGAGAGAAACGAAAGAAGTGACAACAATGGCAGGCGTCCAAACCAAGTTCATGCGCAGATCGCCGGCGCTCGGCGCGCGCGCCTTTGGCCGAATAAGCACGCCATTCAAGCCCGAAGGCGAGCTTAGCGCCCTTCTCTTCCGAAATCGATTCGAAGTGCATTCTTGTGCTGACCTCGTGCTCACATCGACGGGACGACGGTGGCGGTGAGCATGATCACCTAGAAAGTCCGGTCCTTGTTCCAGTTGCCGTACATACCGGCAATGCCGTTGTTGCTCGAGCCGTCATAACGATTCGACACCTCACCAGAGAGGACCACCGTCTGACCATCCGACGCGCGATCGACTGATCGTCCTTGCTACCAAGAATGCCGGGCAACCGGGTCTGCTGCGGCGCGGCCCCAGAGCCGGTGCTGATTGAGGCGAACGGTCCGTTGAGCTTCGAGGTATCGGTCCAGTACGACAGGATGACCTGGTCGTGGTTGTTGGCCGACGGCAGTATGCTCACGATACGGTGCGCGCGCCATTTTTTTCGAAAGACGGTGAGTGTCGTGCGCCGTTGCACTGCAGGCTTCCCGCAAAGGAAGTCGCAACGACCTGCTACCGCAACGCTATTCGGATTGACGCGTGGGTGGCGAGTGTAGCCTCTCGGTATCCGTCAGCACATTACTCTCGAACTGGAGCCAGCTCAGGAAGTTCGTCGAGTGGATGATGGAGGAAGGTATCGACGCCACCTTTAGCGCGCTCACACCGGAGCCAGCGGAGCGTTCGGGAATGAACCATAAAACGTATAGCTTTCGCTGATCTGGCAGCGCCCATTCCTATGTACCTTCACGGCCGTCATCGATCTCTCCGGCGAAATTTTGCCGAAAAAAAACGGGGGTGACTATCCGGCGCACTTTGTAACAGCTCGTTTACACAACAAAATCAACGACTTGGCTAGCCGCGTGACTCCATGCAACGGTATCCGGATCGCGTGTCCGTCATGTTTCATCGGTGAACGGGAGGCTGAGGCGCTGACGCTGGGCCGCGGGACGTTCAGACATTGGCTCAGCCGAGGGACGTGGGCTTCCACGAGATACGTCGCAGGGCCGCGTTCACAGCTAAGCGCCTGGAGTTGGTGAACAAGGTGCGGGCGAAGCAACTCTTGAGAGTTTACTTGAAGTAAACCACGTTAACGAATATGCTCCGTCTGAAGCAAATCACCCCTTTTTTTGATGTCTACATCGAATTTTGGGGTGATTACCCAAAACTCAGGGGAAATTAATGCCCGATAGCGACGTCCTCATCTCGAAGGCGCTAGCGGTCGATGACGCGCCGACGTCGATCGCGGATCTTCTTTCCATCAAGGAGCGCAGCCAACGCGCGTTCAGTCACCGGCGCGAAATGCTGCTGGAGCCGTATCCGCGGAAAAAAGCACCGGTCTTCACTTCAAGCGACATTATTTCATTGTGCAACCTGTCGCGCGATCAATTCAAGTACCTTACGAAGAAGGGAGAGCTCCCCCTCGGGCATCAGCTGCAAAACAAGCGCAATAAAGAATACTCGCTGGCGGATGCCATCGCCTGGGTGCGCGGCACAACCAAGCGCGCCGTACGACCCGAAGGTATGCGCGGTCGGGTCATTGCGGTGGCGAACTTCAAGGGCGGAGTCGCTAAGACATCTACCGCGGTAGCGCTGGGTCAAGCGCTATCGCTGGCCGGTCGCCGAGTGCTGGTGATCGACTGCGATCCGCAAGGGTCGGCTACCCAGTTGTGCGGCTACGCGCCCGATGCTGAGATCGAAGAAAAGCACACGATCCTACCGTTGATCTACCGCGAACACCCCACGCTCGATTACGCGATCAAGGAAACGTATTGGCAAAACATGGACCTGATCCCGGCCTCGACGATGCTGTTCGATGCGGAGTTCGAGATCCCGAAACAGATCGCCGACGCGTTGGAGAAACGGGTTCATTTTAAGTGGTGGGACATCCTGCGTGTGGGGCTTGAGCCGGTCGCTCAACAGTACGACGCGATCATCGTCGATACCCCGCCGTCCCTAAGCTACATCACGCTCAACGCCTTAGTGGCTGCTGATGCGATCCTCATGCCCTGCCCGCCCGAGGGTCTAGACTTCGCGAGCTCCACGCAATTCTGGGATCTGGCAGCGGAGACGCTGTCCGGCGTTCCGGGTTTCGAGGAATCGAAGAATTACGACTTCGTAAGCATTCTGCTCACGAAAGCGCGCAATACGGACCTGTCGCGCAAAGTCCGCCAGTGGCTGGCCGACGCCTACGGCGAACGGCTATTGCCCTTCGTGGTGCCGGAGTCGTCAGTTCAGGCCACAGTGGCCGCAGGCCTCTGTACGATCTATGACACGACGAAGTCGGACTGGAGTAGCGGCACCTACGCGCGGATTCGCGAACCGCTGGATCAGCTAACCGAGTTTGTGAACTCGCATCTTGAACGTGCTTGGAAACGGGAGGCTCGCAGTGAGTCGGTTTAAGGATCGGTTGTTTGAAAAGATGACAGTACCGGAGACGGCACCACCGGCAGCCGCGAGTGCATCGCCTCCTGCCATTGCTGCGGAAGAGCCCAGGACTTCGCCGGGACGTCTGCTCAATGCCCAGAATCGGATCATCGAATCCGACTCGAAGCGCATCGAAGCGGAAAGCAAACTGACGGACGCACTCGCGCGCATCAAAGATCTGCAGGCCACAAAGGCAACGGGCGAGGCCTTGGAGTTGCCGGTCGGTAAGCTCCACGAGATTCCTGGCCGCCGGCGGTTTATGGCGTCCGAGAAATACGCGGAGCTGCGTGAGAATTTGCGACATAACAAACTGGTGCACCCGGTCGTGGTCTTGGCTCGGGAAGACGGCGAGTGGGACATCTGGTCGGGTCACCATCGCTGGGATGCGCACAAAGATCTGGGCAGGACGACGATCCGGGCAGTGTTGGGTACGGCCGAGGATGAGAACGAGGCGCGTGACGGCGCGTTCTTCGCCAACCTCATGCAATCCGATCTGACAGACTACGAAAAGTACATCGGTCTTAAGCGATTCCAAGAAGGACACGCGAAGCTTAGCCAGACTGAAGTCGCCGATCGCACTGGGTTAAGCAAGCAGTTCGTGAGCGAACTCTATGCCTTTGACCGCCTCCCGGCTGAAGCTTTGGCAATCATCGAGCAGAACAAGGCAATGATCGGTAGCACCGCCGTCAAAGAACTCGCCAGCATTTCGGAGGCCGGGAAAGGTCAGCGCGTTACCGAGGCAATCAAACTCCTTGCCGAGAAGAAACTCGACCAAGGGCAGACGGTGAAATACGCGCGGGTAGCGGAAACACCTGTGCGCCCGACTGCCAAGCCCGAGACATTCAAGATCAAAGCGGGAAAGACGACGTGGTGCGATGTGCGGCGCGTAAAGAACGTGATGCGGCTGGAATTTAAGGACGAGGCCGAAGCAGCGGAAGCTCAAGAAGCGATCCGGCAGCACTTGGAGCGACTTGCGCAGTCTCGCGTCGCAGAGAAAGTATAAGTCTTTGATTTTATTGCTGTCGTGAAACCCGACAGTTTCTACCGGAGCTACGAGATGTAGGCGGCTTACCAAAACAAAAGCCTTCGGCGCCAACCGAAGGCTTTTGAATGAGGGCTTGGCTGGAAACCGTACCCCGCGACACTCCCCGACTGGAAATCGGAAAGAGCCTCAACACCTCGGAGTGTAGCGCAAGGCGGCAGTCAGTCAAGCAAAACCGATCCATTTCTTAAAAATGGGCGACTGACATGTGCATCGCGCTCGCACCTTGTGCGGCTGGCGAGGGTGACTCTCACCCTCAAAAAATCGAACCGCTCTTCACGGACACCACAAACCTGCCTTGGGTCATCTTGCGTGCCGTACATCGCGCTGCGCGACTTGATGGCGTCTCGACGCGAGCGCGTGCTGTGCTCGCAGCATTGGCCCGCACTGTCGACGCAGCCAAGCCTTTTGGCGAGATCTACGCTCGCCGCACGCTGCTTAGCGAGCGCGCGATGCAATCTGAACGGACCTTCTACCGCAGCCTCGCCGATCTTGAGGCCGCGGGTTTGATCGATCGTGCCCCTCAGCGTCGCTATGTCGAAGCGGGCCTATTTGGACGCGCGTATCTGTACCTGACGCAGAAAGCTGCCGTGCTGCTTGGCTTGATCGAGGAGCCCACTGTGCAGTCAATGTCCACCGACTTACCGCAGGCTTCTTCATCCACGAAGGCCAACCGTTTTGAGCCGCCGCATGCCAATGTGGCAGACGGTGCTAATACTAAGGATCTAAGCCCTTTGATTTTTCAAAAGAGACAACCGGGCCAAGTTCCTCAGGACCTCCAGCGCCTGCGGTCCCTGGGTTTCTTGGATTTCTTGATTTTCAAACTCATGCGCGAAGCCCGCGAGGCTGGCAAGCGTTTGTCGGACGTCGTGGAAGTCTGCTGGCAGCACTTGCGCCAAGCAAAGCGCCCCATCAATTATCTGCGCGCGCTGCTCACAAGCACAACGGACTTCGGCCACCAGATGCGAGCCAAAGCCGCGGCAGTCGCTGAAGCGCAGGCCGCAGAGGCCGCCCGTCTCGAAGCTGAAGCCGCCGTGAAGGCGTTGGACGGCCGCTCGTTCGTCGATGTATTGGGCCAGACGCGTTATACCGTCACCGATCACGGCACCACCTTGACGGTCCGTAGCATTGACGGGGTTACTCGACAGGCGGCTGGGCAGTGGTCCCAAGGCTTTATCCGAGCACTTCGAGGAGGACAAATTTCGGAAGAAATGCTTTCAAACATTACTGCCGCTGCTACGAGTGGAGATCATCGCCATCTCAACATCGAAGGGCGATTAACTGCGCGCCCGCGAGCGCTTACTGTATCTGCGGCCGAGCACCTCACTAAGCTTCGTGCGCTATGTGGGCGGGCGTGAAACTTTCGGAGTTTGAATCTCATCGGCATGCATGCCTTACCATACCGGGCCCAGGGCCGGAAACGAGGAATTGTTTCACGCTCTTCCGACGGATCTGAAAAGTGACTGCGGAGGATGCGTGATGGGCCCCAGCGCCGGCCCTGATGGCTGTACGTCGTCGTCACCCCTAGCGAGGAACTTAATGGGTCTACGCAGCCCTCGCGCGCGAGCGCGGCGACGGACTCCGCCGCCGTTTGGCTCCCTTCCCGCGCGGGCGAGAGGGAGGGGCGCGCCCACGACTTACTTCGGGACCCTTCCATCTCGCTTCTCCCCCTACGACGTCGGCTCAATTCCGGGCATGCACGGGGGCTTCTCGGCGTTTTTTCGACGGCCCGCGGCGCAAAAGGGGACGGACGCACGCTTGCCTTCAGGCCTGATAAGTCGTGTTATCGGGCTTGGCGCGATTGTCTGGCTGGGTGCGATCCGACGGGAGTAAGAAGCACAACCGGCAATCTCCCAGTTCCCCTGGTGGCGCGGTGCGGCCAAAACAACGCCCGGCGCTCGCGAGGCCGGCGCCGTTCTTAACTTTCAAGGTCTTACTAAAGATGGAAGCTGGTACGGTCAAGTGGTTCAAGGACGACAAGGGATTTGGCTTCATCACGCCCGATGGCGGCGGTGAGGATCTGTTCGCCCATTTCTCGGAAATCCGCGGAGGGGTTTAAATCTCTTAAGGAAGGGCGGAAGGTGACGTTTGACGAAAAGATGGGGCCGAAGGGCAAGCAGGGGGCCAACATCAAGCCGGCATAACGTGTCCCGTTCCCGGCGATCGAGCGGTCGCTGGGCGTCGACAGAGCAGGTAGAGGCGGGAAAGTAGGGCGTTGCTGGCCGGAAGCAGGATGAATAGCCCAACAGCCTTGTCTGCTAACTCCTCTTATCAACCTTTACACAGTGCTCCAGCGATGCCCCTTCGCCGGGGCTTGAGCAAGGGCGCGGGCCGCCGAATAGCGGCGGCGGTGCTCCCCGAAGCCGGACTTGGAGCGACCGAGCGCGCCGACAGACGGGACCGATGGCGAATGATTCCGGCCATGATCGGCCCAACGCACCCACGCTGTTCGTCGCTGAATATCGCCGTGACCGCCGCAGAGGACCCGTCGGTCAGCGTGTCATGTTTTTTCCGCCCGCGAAAGCCGGCGTTCGTGAAACCGACGCCGGCTTATCGCAACGCGTTCGGATCTCGAGATCGCCCGTTCGTGTGAACGCCGAATGCTGAGGCGGGAGCGAGAGGCGAGGGCGGCCACTCAGTCAAATCGGTCGAGCAAGGCATGCCGTTACCTCCAGCGGAAGCGGGCCATTATCGACAAAGAGGAGATGGCGTGTCTGAGTTCGGTCGAATCCCACGGCGCGGGCGCCTCATCGCGCGCAAAGTATTATTTTGGAGTCCTTAGTTGAGGATGTATCGCTCGGTTTAACTGCTATCTTGGTGTGGAACATGGCAGCAAAAGTGGCGGGTTGGGTAAGCAATTGTTTTCAAAAGAATTTGTTCTAAATCTCGCGAATTGTTTCACGGCGCCGCGTGGCGGGACGCGCCCCTGCGCGGCTTTTTGAGCCCGTGCTGTCGAGATCAGTGTCGTCGCAGGCGAAACGTATCAACTGAAACGGATTCTGTGAGAATTGATACGTTCCGTGCCGAGGGCAACCCCTGGCTTCCTATACGGGTCAAGCCGGTGGCGCGAATGAGCAAGCTGAAAAACATCGACGGTTTTCAAGCTGAGAAGCGGCGAGTGGCCTACCTACTCACGCAGCGACAGCACTTATTACGGATTACCGCGTCGCGATACAAGCGCTAATGTAGTAGCAACGGTCCTTCCAACGCGAGTTTGATATGAAGTGGAAAAACACACGGCCGACCGCGCCCGGTCACTACTGGTTGCGCTTTGTCGACGAGCGATCGCCCCAACAAACGATCGCGGAATTCTCCGCGGTTCCTGGCGACGGGACGGTCGATTTCGTTGTTATTCTGATGGGAGATGACACCATCATGGAGCTCGATGACGCGTACTTCGATGGGGGCCTATTCGCTGGACCCATCGAGCCACCGTTGACTGAGGATCGACCTTAACGAGCCGGCAGCCGAATGACGGTGCGAAGGAGTGTTGGCTTTGTGCTCGTCGGCGGACGGAGGGGCCTTTTCTTCGCTGCGGAACATCGCGTCGCGCTCGACGACTGAACGACGGCCCGACCCCGTTTCGCTTCGCTGGTTTCCGTCGGCACCATTGCAAGCGATGCTGACGTGCCGTCATCGCAGTCAATCACTGATCGACTGCCGTTTCCATGCACACTTGTGCTGGACTGGTTCCATATATCAATGAGTTTGGTATCTGGGCGAGATCGTCATGGGCATGGGTGTGTGGACGGAAAACAAAAACAATGGAGCACATACGATGCGCAGTTGCGCAGCATCCATTCTGATCTTGCTGGCCTGCGTCACCGGATTGGCGCCGCGGACCAACGCCCAGGAGCAGAACATGGCCCTGGCCCTGACTTCGCACGCCTTCCACAATGGAGACGAGATTCCCGAGCGCCACACCTGCAAAGGGCCGGACGTGTCGCCGCAGCTTGCATGGTCCGGCGTGCCCGCCAACACGAAAAGTCTCGCGCTGATCGTCGACGATCCCGACGCGCCCGACCCGGCCGCGCCGCGGATGACGTGGGTGCACTGGGTGCTCTACAACATGCCGCCCACGGTGTCCGGTTTGCGGGAAGGCGTCGCAGCGACCGCACTGCCATCAGGCACGCTGCAAGGCACCAACGACTTCCAGCTTGTCACGTATGGTGGCCCATGCCCGCCGGTCGGCCGTCATCGCTATTTCCACAAGCTCTACGCGCTCGACACGGTGCTGCCCGATCTTCATCACCCCACCAAGGCAGCGCTGGAGCAGGCGATGAAAGGCCATGTGGTGACGCATACCGAATTGCTCGGGACGTTCGAGCAGTGATTCGGCGCCGGATCGTTCGTTGGCACCGCCGGTGATGACAGGCGGCTGAGCAGCCTCGATGTGCGCTGCGCCCGTCCCATCCTATTTCGAACGATCACCAGCTCATCGTCCAGGTGTCGCTCGGCGAGATCCAGGTCAAACGGGATTCTTCATCATCACTCTCTATCAAGCTAGCATATTTGATAGTTAATAGCCGATGGGTGCGTTCTACGTCTCTTCCAGATAGGGAGGAGGTATCATTTGGACTATAATTTAGGTTCAAATGAACTTGAATCAATCTCCGGCTTATCCCAGAGGTATCCCATGCTGCTGGTGTCGCCAGAACAGATCGCTGCGGTGATGGCGCTCACGCGCATTCCGCACTCGGTCGCCGAGCTCGACGCGCAAGTGCGCGAGGGCTTGCCGAAATCGGCGCTGAAGGAAGGCGTCGAGCACGCGACGCGCAGTGCCGAAGAACGACGCGCGCTGCTCGCGCGCATCGTGCCGGAAGCGACCTTCAAACGACGCCGCGACAAGTTGAGTCCCGACGAGTCGGAGAAGACCGAGCGGCTCGCGCGAATCGTCGCAACCGCGCGCTATGTGTGGGACGACGAGGGCGACGCGCGGGAATTCCTCAACACCGCGCATCCGCTGCTTGAGGGGCGCACGCCGCTCGAAGTCGCGTTGACTGAACTCGGTGCCAGGCGCGTCGAGGAATTGCTGTGGAAGCTGTTCTACGGACTGCCCGCATGACCTTCTATATCGAGCGCGGCGAGGATGAGGTCCTGGCCTGATGCGGATTTTTCGAATTGCGGATCGCCGACATTCCGTGTGGAGCGGTACCGGCGCGATGCTGATCGGCGGCCGCTTTAATAGCCCGGGCCGTCCCGTGATCTACGGCGCGCTGAATTTCGCAGGGGCGATGCTCGAGGTGCTGGTGCACGCGCGGATTGGCAAGGTGCCGAAGCATCACGTGTGGGTCGAGGCGCAGGTACCGGAGGGCGTGACGATCGAGCGCGTCAGCGTCGAAGATTTACCGGCGGGCTGGGATGCACCGGATGCCCAGGTCGCGCGCCGCTTTGGCGACCAGTGGATCGAGGAGGCAAGGTCGGCCATCCTCGTGGTGCCGTCAGTGGTAGCACGGGCGGAATGCAGTGCCGTGGTCAATCCGGCGCATCCGGATGCAGGACGGCTGATGGTCTCGGCGCCGCAGCCGGTCGTGTGGGATCAACGGCTGTTTAGGGGTCCACGCAACACATCGCCCGAATAAGCTCACCGCGGTCCCCTGAAAAGCCTCACCGTATCGGACATGCTCGGGAAGCGACGCGCTTCCGTTGATCGATGAACCAAGGCACACCGCGATGGCCAACCAACCACAACAGCGACAGTGGCGCGCCGCGCGCGTGGCGATTTTGCTCATGGGCGATTCTGGGCTACGGCGTGCGGAAGCCGCGCTCGCCCGACGGGAAGACCTGCGCATCGCCGAGACGACCGACGATCAGGGAGGAGCGCGCAATACCCTGCCGGATTCGCCGGCGCAAGGTACGCCGCGAACGGTGATGCAGAGCACGCCGATGAGCTCTACCGAACCCAGCCGAGGAAGGTCACCGGTGTGGATGCTGTCCATCATTGGCAAGCGCCGCAAGCAACGCACGGTACCGGTGAGCGGGGCGACCATTGCCGCGCTGCGCGCGCACTGGCAAGACCGGGGCCGCGATTTCGACGCCCCGCGAGCACACGGGCCGTTGATTGCGCCGCAGTGGAATTCCGCCACGCCCACCGCCCTCGAGCGCCACGACGCCCGTGCCGAGGACGCGCCATACACCGTCGATGCTTTGGGCCGGCTCGTGCGCATGGCGGTATTACGGCTGGTCAGGGACAACGCCGCGCTGGCCGACTTCAGTACAGACGACCTGGTGCGGTTGGTCAATACGTCGGCGCATGCTTTTCGACATACGTTTGGTACGCGGGCGGTCGTGCGAGACATGCCGACGGATGTGGTGCAAGCGATTCTTGGTCACGCCTCGCTTCAGACCACTTCGATTTACGTACGGGCAGAACGGCGACGGATGCTAGAGGCGGCCGCGCGATACCATGCCGATGACGAAACGTGATGGACCTCAGCGCGCCAGAGATGAGCCCGTCGGTTTTTCTCGGCGTTCATTCTCATACCGGCATGAAAAGGAGCGGACGTGCCCGTCACGATCACCGATGTACTGTCTACGCCCGCCGGCGAGATGGAGTTTTATTTCACAGTCAGCGATGGACAACATCGAGACGCATTGATCGCTACCCTGACACTGAGTGAAGCTGTTGCCATTGCGAACGGCAAAGATAGCGGCGAGGTTCCCTCGATGTGCCGCGTCATCGTCAAGACGAGCGAGCATCAGTCGCTCATCGGACGAACTTTCGGCAATACAGACTAATTTCCGGTGCCGAAACTCGGTGGCAATTCTGGGATGGTGATCGTTTCCCGTTGCACGGACCATCTCTCGACAATTGAATGAACGCGAGGTGTGTTCGTCTACAACGGAAAGCTGAACAGGCTGAGAGTTGTCACCGTGTCTCCGTCAAGACCTTATCAGTGTCAATGAACGGCCGCACGGTTTGCTGCGCGAGACTATGCCGAGAAGCGCGGGTGCCGCTATGTTTGCTCGCGCCGCGCGTCCTTTGGCCTTCCCTCCATAACCACGCGCTGAGATGTCGCTGGCCATCTTGCGTTGGCTGCGCGCCCCTGCGACCTGATCGCGCCAACCCGAACGACTGAACGACTCGCGGTTTTGTCCGGTGCGCCCGTGTTTCGCCGCTGGCCGAGGAGGTTCTCTCGCCGCGCACGTACGAACCTCAACAGTTACCGGTTTCCGCGGGGGTAGGCACAACGAAGCGCTCGCTCAAGCGCGGTCAGCAGGCTGTGCAGTCTGATGTGGCGATCGCCTCTCTGGGTACGGCTGATGCTGGAAAAAGGTGCGGCTCACACCCGCGTGCTTTATCAGTAAGTCATTTTTTAATAGAGAAGTGTGCCATCCGCCGTTGCGAATGCACGGCAGACAACAAGGAGGTAGACATGAGCGGAAACCAAACTCAGCAGGGCAACCAGCCGAATGATCCTAATCAGGTCGATCAGCAGCGCCAGCCCGGCCAACAAGAACGGTCTCCAGGTCAGCCGCAGCAAGGGCAACAACCCGGTCAGCGTCAGCCAAACGAGTCGCAGCGCGAGAGTGGCCAGGGACAGCCAAATCAATCGCAGCCGAATCGCCAAGGCGGTCAACGTTAGCTGTGACTCGTTGAATGTGAGTTCGCAGTAACGTAATAACAGTGCGGCTCGCTCACCGGCGGGCCGCACTGTTATTACGCAACGGAGCAGCTAAAGGCGGCACTCAAAGTTGACTGGCCCTGGACAGCGGCATACTGTCGCTGCGCCGCGAAGCGTCTAGCTCGTATGGTCAGAATAAATTCCTAAGACGACCCCAAGCCAAACGCGTGACCCCTTGATCGGCAAGGGAAAGCTTAAAGGACTACATCTCTAGAAGCGAGCGACAGCCCCTTCGCCAAGCCCGCGTCCGAGTGTGTGCCCGTTGTGGGTCTGCGGACAGAGTTGGGCGGAATCATATGCCTCGCAATATCCACGCTTGCGCACAGAATCTTTGAACAACTGCATCGCGCACCAAGATCCTGTCAACGACGGGCACGGCCGCTGAGCGGAGTCGAGGGATTCCTCGCGACCCTCCGCAGCAAACATCCAGCGTCGCGAATCACACCACATCCGGCATGTGGGGATCAATGGCGTCGGCGTCAAAATTCGAGACGATGGAATCTTCGATCGACGTCGCCCTTCGCAACACTGCGGTCAACGAGCAGAGCAGCACCTGCAAGTACCGCACGGGCGCCAGATACTCGATTATCTGAAACAAGCCGTGCAGCGGTTCACCTTTCGTACGCGATCCACGAACGACGCCCCTCGGAGTAAGGCGGAGAGCGCGTGATGTATGTCAGCAATGCGGGTCAGCGGAGATCTGCGGGCATCTTCCAAGGAAGCAGCGCGTCGTAGTCGTCAACGGTCCTCGCCAGAGGAAGACCTGTCACTTATAGCACTCTCCGAACCAAGGAGACGGAGGAGGACGTCGTTTGCCGTCT
>LRBF01000225.1 GCA_001580565.1 Caballeronia megalochromosomata
TTACGGTCCCGTTCATGGGACTCATTCCGTCGGAGTTGCTCGAGGTTCAAACGGTTGAAAACAGCGCCCCGGACTTGACCAATATGGTCGTGGCCATCATTGAGGACAATAGCGACCTGAGAATCGAAATATCGATGCGCCTGATCGAGCATGGATGCTACGTCGTGGCGGGGGAATCATCACACGACGTCATCGAGCAGTTGCGCATTGAGGCCTTGTCAAGTGGTCCGCACTTCATCCTCTCTGACTACCGGCTGGAAAACGAGGACGGTGTTGCTGCGATCGCGGCGGTCCGCGCCGCTACCGACCGTTGGATCCCCGCGGTCCTATGGTCGGGAGACACGTCATCGGCCGTGCTCAAAAAAGTAGCCGTCAGTGGCATGAAGCTTTTGTCGAAACCGGTTTCGGAACGAACTTTATTGACCATGCTTGCAAAACATAAGCCAAAAACATTCACCAAAGGCGAGTGAAAGTGATGGCAGCGGAACATAAAGAGCGGTGTAGGAGAGATCTTCACGACGATCCGTTATCTGTTGCCCCCCTTCCAAGGGTCAGCTCGGCATTGACTCTAAGTGCAGCTTCAACCCGGTTTCTGACTTGGAGTTTGTCGTAAATAACACAAGAAACCTGTCTCACATGTCCCTCGGAAACGTTAAGCTCTCTTGCGATCTGTTTCCCTGAGAGGCCACGTGCAATGCAACGCGCAAGGTCCCACTCTCGTGGAGAAAGTCCAAGATGATGCTGATTCCTGCTAGCTGAGGGCGCTTGTGTCGAGCAGGCAAAGCGAAGCAAGACTTCTTCCGGAATCCAGAGTTCACCTCCTAAAATCCTGCTCAGTCCGATGAACATTTTTTTGTGCGCGCCTCCTTTCAAAAGGATTCCTCGAGCGGCGTAGTCACGCATGCACATGCGCAAAATTTCAACTTCATGATCGTTTCCAGGAGCAAGTCCCGTGCAGACGACCACGGGAACATTGGATGGATTTCCGGCCTGGAAACGTTCAAGTGTCGTGGCACCACGGTTCTCACCATCCAGGTTGAGATCCAGGAATACCAGGTCCGGGGAGGGTGTCTTGTTTACTTCTTCAAGCGCGCTGGCAAGCGTAAATACGGGCGTGATGTCGATTGGGGGGGCGCCGAGCTCCGACGCGTGTGTTTGGACATACTCGGAAAGCGCAACGCAAAGAATTTCGTGGTCATCGACCCATAGGATTTTCATGGTCGCTTGCCCTCTTCATACATCAGAGAAAAGCACTATCGCGCGCTACGTTTGTGCGGCGCACTGCGTTAGAGCTTAGCATATCGGCGAGGCCGCAGAACTTTGAAGGACGAATACAGAGCTTTCCGCTTGGGGCGGTCTGAACTACACAATCGCCTTGGTTACCGCCCGGCGGAGGTATTGAACCGCCCCGGGTTTTGTGGAGGCTCCAACTCTTGAGAGGCTCCAACTCTTGAGAATGGAGCCATGAACAAGAAGGTAACGAAGTTTTCCCCGGAAGTCCGGGAGCGCGCAGTGCGCCTGGTGCGCGAGCAGCGTAGCGAACATCCGTCGATGTGGGCGGCGGTCGAATCGATTGCGCCGATGATCGGCTGCACACCGCAGACACTGCACGAGTGGGTCAAGCGCGATCAGGTCGACCACGGTGAGCGCGATGGCGTGACAACGGACGAGCGCGAACGCCTCAAGGCCCTGGAGCGCGAAGTTAAGGAGTTGCGTCGTGCCAACGAGATTCTCAAGGTCGCGAGCGGGTTTTTCGCCCAGGCGGAGCTCGACCGCCGTTTCAAGTCCTGAAGGCCTTCATCGATCAGCATTGCGACACCTTCGGGGTCGAGCCGATCTGCAAGGTCTTGCGGATTGCCCCGTCGGGCTACCGACGCCATGCCGCGCAGCTTCGCGATCCGGCGCGGCGCTCCGTTCGCGCAATCCGCGATGAACGTCTGCGGCCGGAAATCAAGCGTGTGTTGCAGGCCAACATGCAGGTCTACGGAGCGGATAAAGTCTGGAAACAGATGAACCGGGAGCATATCGCGGTGGCGCGCTGCACGATCGAACGGTTGATGAAGCAACTGGGTTTGCGCGGCGTGATGCGAGGCAAGCGTGTTCGCACGACGGTTCCTGACGCCATAGCCTCGCGCCCGCTGGATCGGGTCAATCGCCAGTTCAAGGCCGCACAGCCGAACCAGCTCTGGGTTCCGGACTTCACCTACGGTTCGACGTGGCAGGGCTGGCTGTATGTGGCTTTTGTGATCGACGTGTTCGCTCGCCGTATTGTCGGCTGGCGCGTGAGCACCTCGATGACCACGGACTTCGTTCTGGATGCACTTGAACAGGCGCTTTACGCTCGCCGCCCGGGCGACGACCGAACCTTACACCATTCCGACAGAGGGTCCCAATACGTCAGCATTCGCTACAGCGAACGGCTGGCCGAAGCGGGCATCGAACCGTCGGTCGGCAGTCGGGGCGATAGCTATGACAACGCCTTAGCTGAAACGATCAACGGCTTGTACAAGGCTGAACTGATTCATCGCCGCACCTGGAAAACGTAAAGCCTGTCACCGCGCTCGATCTGAAGGGCGTGTTCGGGCGTTGTTGAGTCCGTCCTCCGACGGTTTGGAGAATCAGCGCCGGTTGATTCGCCCAGCAAACCGCAATCGGAAAGCGCGCGTCGCCTGCTAGGCACGAAGAAGCGTTGCAATGACCTCGATCAGTCTGGCGGGATCGACTGGCTTACCCACATGGTCGTCAAATCCGGCATCCTTTGCCTTTTGCTGATCTTCTTGTTTGACATGCCCGCTTAGCGCCACGGCTGGGATGTGGATGCCCTCCTGTCGCAACGCTCGTAGCAAGTCAAACCCGGTGTCGGCCGGCAGGGTTAGATCTGAAACGATCACGTCGGGTGGGTCTCGTTTGATCGTCTTGCGAGCTTCTTCGGCTGACGTTGCGGTTTGCACCCGTACGCTTTCGAGTTGCAGGGTGAGGGCCAGAGCCTCCAGCGTATCGGCATCGTCTTCAATGAGAAGAGCCGTTTTCCCTTTTATCGATGAGATGCTAAGCACCTCTCCTTGGGATGGCGTGGCGGACACAGGCTGGCCCACAGTCGGCAAGACCACCGTAAATGTCGCGCCTTGGCCCGGTCCGCTGCTCTGAGCCGATATGTCGCCGCCGTGCATTACGACGATGCTCCGTGCGATGGCGAGACCTAGCCCTAACCCGACATGGCTTCGCGTGATCGAATTTTCGACCTGAACGAACGGCTCGAAGATCGCCTCCAGCCGGTCGGGTGGAATGCCGGCACCTGTGTCCGCAATGCTGATACGCACGTTATTTCCGGCGCTGATGAGTGACGGCAGAATTCTTCCGCCTGGTGCGGTATGTTTCATCGCGTTGTTCAGCAGATTCCAGAAAACCTGACGCAGGCGAGGCCCGTCTCCGAACACCAGGGTTTCTTCTGCAACCGGGTCCGCAACAAAGATTCCTTTGTAATCGGCAATGGGCCGAATATCCTGGAGCGCCGCGTTCAGGCAATCCACAACCGAAATGAGCGTTCTTTCGACCGCGAACTTTCCAGTTTTGGCCTGACTGGTGTCCAATAGATCATTGACCAGTCGGGTCTGCGTGAGCACGTTGCGGCGGATTACGGAAATTCCATTCTTGACGAAGCCCGGATCGTCAGAAGCCTGCGCGAGAAGGTCCACCCAAGCCAGAATCGCCGTTAGCGGCGCGCGTAGTTCGTGAGAGACCGCCGCGATGAACGCGTCCTTCGCTTCGTTCGCCGATTGAGCAGCAAGTCGAAGTACCCGCTCACTCTCGATCAACGCCTGGCGATCTGTTTCCAGCTGTTTGCGCGGTGATATGTCGATCGTAATCCCATCAAACCTGATGGCGCGGCCCGAGGCGTCAAGAAAAGTGCTGCCCTTGGCTCTGAGCCAACGAATCTCACCGGTAGGCGAGACCGTCCGATATTCAACGTCGTACGGCTCGTTGCGCATAATCGCTGCTTCGATGGCGTTTCTCGTCTTGTCGCGATCGGCAGGATGGATGGCACGATAGAAGGTATCGATGTCAATCTCGGCATCCGGCGTATCGGGGCTTAGCCAGAAGTGCGTCTTGCATCGCTTGTTCCAATAGAGTCTACCAAGAGGCAGGGGACAATAGAACGTGCCAATCTCGGCGGCTTCGGCCGCTCGGCGAAGGCGCTCTCGCGTGTCTTCGGCAGATTCGAGATTCGGGCGTAATTGATAATCCGTCATGTTTCTACGCTTGCGGTCGTCAAGAAATGGGCGCGATGGCAAACTCGGCCGTGGCGGTGATCGTGGGATTCTGCGATCCAAGCGATCTCCGCCGATAGTTGAACAACCGACTTGACGCGCCTCCTTGAAAAAAGACTCACCCGCTAGATGTAACTGTGCATACCCGACGGCGCATTGTTAAAGGCACGCCAAATTCATGACGGTCATGTTCAGGCTTGTTGCACTGTCCGCCTGTACGGCGATCGCCGCCACGGCCCCTTGTTGTTCCGGGCGGCAATCGCACCATATGCGAAAAGCGTCTCGACAAGTTTCGCTGCTGCAAGCGTGCATCTACAATCTCGAACCACGACCATCAAACGATCGCCCGTTATTTGGGGCGCCGGCGTGATCGGACGACCAACCACGCTCGCTTCGATACAGCGACTTCCTAGATGTTCACCATGTGCTGCATACTCCGCCTCTTCGAAGCTATGACCGGCTGCGACGGCTCCGTCAACTTCGTCTTGACGGATCATCGGGCCATCGGACTCGAGTAGCTGGACCAGGTCTGGGCTAATGCCGGCTTCCTTGACCGCTCGAAACGCGTCGTGTGCGTCGCGGGAACAATGAAACACGGCCAAGACATCAACCAGCATGCGTTTATCGTTCCGCTCGGCGCAAGGGGGTACGGTTTGGAGTTCTTTAGGCCCAAGATCCAAAACACACGTGCTGTCCTGCACGGGTTCGGGCTCCGGTGAAGGCGGAAGCGCATCCTGCGAATGAAGGGCTTCCACTCGGGGATCGGTCGTCTTGTCTTCCATGCAATGTTCCCGATTTGTGACTTGACCGCTTTCTTGTCAGCAAGCCAAGTTCCTCCTTGGCGGCGATTTCCCGAAGTGGACCTCAGTAGATGAAGAACGACCACATTCACGTGAACCGCAGGCGTACCGTCCTTAACCTGAATCGTTATCAATTAGACCGACGTGCACATTTCGTTGCGTGGTTCAGGGGCGCAGTCCTTCTCACAACAACCTCTTTTCCGCCGCTCATTGGCGCCTGGAAATTGGGCGAAGCCGGCTCACGGAGTGAGCTTGGAAAGACCAAAAGTTCGGGCGTGTCCTCTGCCGACGCAGACGGGCAGATATATCAGCTTCTCTTGGTCGCTGCCGCGGCATGCACTAGCCGGTGCACTCGGCGCAGTCGGCGCAAAGGTGATACGGACGGGAACACATGGGGCCGTCCACCTTTCCACGACCGTTCCGATCGAATACATGCAGAGGGGCTATGTGCCCAACGAAAATTGATTGAAGAATCGAATCATTTCGCTAGTTGCATGCGGACCGCGAGGGTCGGTATAGGTGCCGCGTGAGTTCCCTCCGGACCAGGCGTGACCTAGTCCGTGGACAAGCCACTGCTCGCCGGCGGTAAAGCCATTCTCGTCATGAAAGACGTGGCGCGTGTACGCGTAGCCGTTATCCGTTTCGGCCGCATAGGTCGAAGAAACTTCAGGCGCAGCGCCGCATCCGCCACTCATCAGTGCGCGCATCGCAACAATTTGATCACTGTTACGCGGATGCACAGTTTCATCCGCATCGCCGTGGAAGACGATAGTCGGCACGACGTGATGTTGTAAACCATCAGGCGAACGTGCTGGCAGGCGAATCTTGCCCATTCCATCATTCATCGCGCAGAGCGCCGAGAATGCTTCATCTGCGACGCCGAAGGCGACGCCCGAGTGGACCGCTGCGGCCGCGTACAGATCGGGATGGGTAACTGCCAAATTGACCGCCATGGCGCCGCCAGCAGACATGCCCGCTACGTAGACCCGAGTAGGGTCGACGTTGTATGCTGCGACGACCTCTCGGGTGAGGGCCGCGATCATCGAGCATTCGCCGGACTCGCGTGCTTGGTCGCCGGGCCGGAACCAGTGCCAACATCTGAGCAGATTGGCGCTTTCCGACTGCTCTGGATAGGCGACGATATAGCCGTACGCCTCGGCGGCCTCGTTCATTTCCGTGCCGGCTGCGAAGTTGTCGGGGTCTTGCTGTGCGCCGTGCAGCATCACGATCATCGGCAGCGGTTGGCCCTGATGAACACTCGGGATGTAGAGCTTGAACCGATGGGTTTGGCCGGCGTGTACGAAGCGATTGCTCAACCATTGCGGCCCGTTCTTGGCCGGCGGTACGCGTCGTTCGAGAGGAGGCGCGATCAAGGGCATTGACCACTCCGGCGGGGCGGCTTCCGCGGTCGTGGCGATTTGAACTCGGGAAGGATCCGGCTTCGCGCTTGAAGCCGCCGTGTGGGGTTCCACGAAGAACTGCGTCGCGAAACCCAGAGGTCCGCAGGTGAACAGCGAAAAGAGCGCGGCCTGGGCCGATGCAAGCGGATCGAAGTTATTCATTTCGTTTCTTCCAGGAGTAACTCAGCGTGCGAGTGGGTCCGCGTTGGGCCACGACTGCCGATTACCAGCTGCATCCGGCACTGCATTCGTCGTTCCCGGTGTCGCAAGAGTAGTTGGATAAACTCAGGAGCACGAATTGACGGAGTCATGGCGTGTGCTTGGTGTACTTTTTTCCAATACAATCCTAGGCGGCACCATTACACATGAAGCCACGTGCTTGCGGCTTCATGCGTGCTCTTCGTATTAGGCTGAACGCTTGGCCTGTGTGCGCATGGTCTTTGCGATTTCGCCGTTCGCATCCAGGATGGCGCCGCCCGTTTCGCGCGCAGCGTCGGTCGTGGTATCGGCGAGGTTCGTGACGAGTTCGCCCGGCGACTGGACGGCTGACTGGGCGTCGTTGGCAGCAATCTTCGCCGCCTCGTTGAACGTGATGCCGTTGCGCTCGTACTGGCTGCGCACTTCGTCGAGTATGTCGTCTTGCGTTGACGTGATAATGGACATCATGTGTTGGCCGTACGAAGCGGCTTTCTGAGGGAACTGGGCGAGCATAATTGACTGCCAGCCGAGCACGTCGCCCGCGCCTGCCTCGTTGCCCGCGCGCAAGAGCGAGTTGCTTTCCTCCACCACCTTGTGGACTGTCTGCACGTTCAGTTCCGTCAGCGCCTGCAGACCGCTCGCGAAGCGTCCAGTGACATTGAGAAACGCCTGCAAGTTGGCTCGCGCGAGGGACGGAATCTGGTAAGCGAAATAGCCGGGGTACTGAAACATTGGCTTGCTCCTTCTAGAAGTCGATGAACGTTTAAAAGAAAAGAACATCGCATCATCGAACCCAGCGGAAATTCGTGAAGCTGACCAAGGCGCGAATTCAGGTCGCCCGGTTGCTGCAACCAGGCGATTCACGCTGCTGCATCGGTAGGACTATTCTGGCGTCGTCTTCCTGGTGCTTGGGACGTCGAGCGAGGCATCTCGCGAACCTGGCGTGCGATCGACTTCCACTTGCGTGCCGCGGACGGTGTCCGTAACCGTCTCGGTGCGATTAGATGCTTCCTTGCCGACCACCACTTCTTCAACCACGCGGGCGGTCTTGGCGACGACAGCTTCCTCCGCCGTTTCCTTGATCTCAACGAAGCCTTCGCGCAGATCGGCGGCTGTCGCAGGGCGGTCCACGGGGCGACGCTCGATGTTCGCGTGTTCTTCACGCAGGTTCACCGACTCGCTGACGGGCGTCTCGGTCAGACGGGAGTAGACCCGCACGCCACCTGTCTGCACGGATCGTTTGCCGACTTCCAGCGACTCCTGCACGACCGGAAACGCCTTTCGCTCCTCTGCGATCTGGTCCGCCGTGTATTCGGGCGCGTTCCGATCGTAGCCGGTATAGCCGGTGTTGCGCCATTGCGCGACGCGCGAATCGATGTCGATGGCGCCGGCCGCGTACAGCGCATCGCGCACGCGCTCCGTCTGGGATTCATTTACCACGTCCACCGACAGAAGCGCACCGCCGCGCCGCACGGCTTCCTGATAGTGACCGATCTCCTCCGGTCGATCGCTGTCGCCAAAAAGATTTTTGAAGAAATGCTCAATCCGGGCCATCGCTCCTTCATGGACTTCGCCAGCGGGACGACCAACCGGATCGTCCACAGTTGTATCTGCGGACATCGTCGAACGTTCGTCATCGGCATGCACGCGCATGTCCGAGCGTGCGATGCCCTCTGCTTCGAGTCGCGTCTGGGCGAGCTCGGCATCCTGGAAGGTGTCGAATACACCGATAATCGTCTGAGTCATTGCCGCATCTCCGAAATAAGGGGCTTGCGCAAGCCGAAAGAAAAAGCGCATGCGAGGGCTGGCGCAACGTTCGTTCCAGTACGATTCAATGCGAGGGCGGATCAGGCTTCCATTCGCCGGCGGGGCCTTCCCGCCGCTCAACGACCAGTTCTTCGGCATGCGTAAGAACTTGATGTACCACGCTGCGTTCGGTCTCCGTCGTCTTGAGGTGCACCTCTTCTTTCAACGTCAGTTGCATCGTGACTACGGGCACATATTCGTAGACGGGAATGATTAACGTATCGCCCTGCTGACGCGGCTCCGCGCGCGCTTCCACAGGGCGATTGACGGGTATGCGCGTGACCTCGACATGCTGTTGGCGCAGGCGCATCGACAGAGGTTCCAGCTCTTCACGAATGACCTTGCGCACGCGCACCGAGCCGGTCTCCGTCGTTCTGACGCCTACCTCGAGTTCTTCCTGAACGGCAGAAAGGCGGACCTCGTCTGCTGGGCCGGCGGACGGCACGGCGTTTGGTGGGGCTTTCTCAGAGTTCATTGGTTTCTCCAGGGCGCAAGTGCGGTGTTCAGCCACACCACTCAAACACGGCCGCCGTGCGCGACGGTATGGTTACGCGCCAGCGTTGGATCTCGGTCGACCGGAGTGCCACCGCTTTCTTCGAAAGGCGGTTGATGGCGAAAACCTGCGCCGCCCGACACGAGCGAAATGATGGCCCCGACGACCAGCGCAGCAAACGAAAACCAGCTCGCCCGCGCGACGCCGCGTGCGGCCGTATCCGCCGCTTGACGAGCATTTTGTTCAGCATCTGGACTGGACGCGGCTGACGCGGCTGAGGCGACCGCAGCCTGCACCTGCTGTTTGGCCGAGTCGACCAGTTGGATGCCGCTACCGGATTGATTAGCCGCGGTCGCGCCAACCTGCGCACCCGTCGCGGCGATGCTACCCGCTGTACTCACGGCACCGGTGATCAGCGATGTCATCCCATACACGATCAAAAGCGTCATGACGGCCCATGACAAAAGGCCGTGGAGCCAACCGAGAAGAGGCGCGCAGCGTCCCGCGAAGTACGAGCCGACGAACACGGCGAGCACGGTCGTCGCAATGACCCAGACGCCCGATCCAAAGCCAAAGCCATGCAATGGATCCGGCTTTGACAAAGGCGCAAGCAGCGATGCACCGATGGCCGTGCCGAGCGCACTCATAATGAGATAGACAATCATCGAAAGAATCACTCCAGCGATGATCAAACCCCACGACAGCCGAGGCAGGCCGCCTGCAGTTGTTAGCAGTCGCATAATTTTTCTCCGTCAGGACGCGTTTTTGGATACCTGACGCTGCGCAATCGGTATGCCGGTCTCCCGGCAAACCTGCATATCCCCTTTTTTGGAGGCTCGTTCGCGCCCGACGCCGGGGATCCGCTTGTTTTCGATGGGACGTGCGCCGTCTTCCTTGCGAATACGCTCCCGCTGCGTTCTGCGTTCTGCGTTCTGCGTTCTGCGTTCTGCGTTCTGCGAGCGGCAAGCCGAGCATTGCCCGCGACCGCTGACTGCGTCGCACGTGTAGGCGAGGATTTTGCGCATCCGTTCGCACGCAGAGGGAGGATGACGTGACGCTCACCAACATCGACCGATTCTTCGAGCAACTGGGCGACGAAGCGCGCGCAATCGCGATGCAGCACTTTCGCACGGACATCGGCGTCGAAACGAAGTCTGATGAGACGCCTGTCACGAGTGCGGATCGCGCGATTGAGCGACGGCTGCGGGAAATGATCTCGTCGCGTTTTCCGTCGCATACGCTCGTGGGCGAGGAAGGGGGCGGGCACATTGCCGATGGCGTGAGTTGGGTCATCGATCCAATCGACGGCACGAAGAGCTTCGTGACGGGCCTGCCCTTGTTCGGGACGCTCGTCGCGATGCTCGAAGACCGACGTCCGGTGTGTGGCATGATCGAAGTACCGGCCATGCGCGAGCGGTGGATCGGCGTCATCGATCACACCGTGCGCAACGGTGAACCCTGCACGGTAAGCACATGCGCCCATTTGCGCGACGCGCGGCTGTGCTCGACCGACCCGCGGATGTTTTCAGGCGAAGCTGAACGAGCATTCGCGAGGCTCGCGCGCGAAGTGCGCATCACGCGGTTCGGCACGGATTGCTACGGGTATGCAATGCTCGCCTCAGGTCACGTCGACCTCGTGGTAGAAGACGGTCTGCAGATCCATGATGTCATGGCACTCGTTCCGGTCATCCAGGGCGCCGGTGGCATTATCACGACATGGTCAGGCAACGCCATTGACGAAAGCTTCGAAGGGAGCATCATTGCGGCCGCAACGCGATCACTGCACGACGAAGCGTCTCGCTGGCTCGGCCAACTGCCCGCGTAGAGCGGCAGCGCCAGAGGGGATTCGACTGACGGCTTGTCGCGCAGCTCTGAATTCGCGCCTCAAACGGGGATGCGAATTCCTGCCGCTATCAATCTCTAGCCTCGCAGTTGTCCCAAGAGGACTCGCATGAGCGATCCTTTTTTCTGGTCCGTTGTTTGCATCGACAAGTCTGCGGAATTGTTCACACACCAGACGGAGGCTGACCATGAACAAGGACCAAGTGAAGGGCACAGCCGAAAAGGAGAAAGAAAAGTTGAATGAGGGCGTCGACGAAATGACCGGCGATACTGTCCAACAGGTGAAGGGCCAAGTGCAACAGGGCGCGGGAGAGGCGCGCAAGCAATACGGCGATGCCAAGGAAGAGGTCAAAAGGAGTCGGCCGTAAAGCAACGCACGGAGCGTCGCGGGGTTGCGGCGCTCCCGACCTTGGTCGGTCGGAGCAAGGGATGAACACATCACACGTGCTTGAATTTCAGCATCAACGCAGCCACGGTCTGAGGCGAACCTACAAGGTGACGTTGAACGTTACACGGCTTCCCTCTGGCATATACGCCTACGAATCGTGGGTGCATCACGAAGGGATCTTCAGGGGGAAGGGGATTGTGTTACCGCTCGTCGCGACCGATCTCGATGACGCCGTACTGGAGGCGCGCCGACGCATCGAGAATGATATCGAGCAACTGAGCGGCGTGTCGGAATGAGCGTGGCCACGGAAAGGCGGCTACGCCGCGATGCCGTAGCGGGAAGCCCGCTCGCAATTGCCGCATGGAAAGTCCATTAACTTTGCGGACGTACATCAATATGGAAGGCGCACACGTCATTGTCGGGCTGTTCTCGTCATACAACGAGGCAGATGAAGCGCTTCAGCACCTTCGGGCACGCGGCCTTCGATGCGACGACGGTCAACTGTATGCGCGGGCGGGTCGCCGTCGCACTGATTCAGTTCGCGCCGAAGCGCTTCCCGAAATGCGGGCCCGCGATCGGGCCGAATACGCAGCCCACGGCGAGCACCTTGGCGTCGTGAGCGGCGCGCGGCGGTTTAGCGGGCCAAATTGGCAACTCGCCACGCCTGATTTTGCCGCCGGCCAACTCCACGCTAATCCCCGCGAGCGAACTTTGTTAGTCGCCAAGTTGGCCGACAGCATGCCGCACGATGTCGCACTCGCAGTGATGTGCGACCACGGCGCGCTCGCGGTAAAAGACACCGCTGGTCACTGGCACTTTTCGTTTTACAAGCGGGTCGGACGCGGGGACGTCGGCACATGAACGCGAAAACGTCCGAAGTGCAGTGACAGTCACCCGAACGCGCGACGAATCCCGAGGGTGGTGTTCATCCTGCGTTCCCTCGGAAATTACGACGGAATAAGCCGTTTACCATCCATGCTTAGCCCCGGGCTGCGCATTGTTGAAATAGATAAAAACTATCGATATATAAATTATTTTAATAAATTCGATCCCCATCTGGTTACGTCTGGACTGAAGAGAGTGCGTCAGGGTATTTTCCTCATATCTAAGGGGACATCCATGATGCAGTCTTATAGACCCGTCGTCCTGCGCATCTATCAAACACCGGACGGCAAATGGGCGGGGCGGTTGATGATCGGTAACGAAGACCTTGGATGGGTAACGGGGCTCGCCTCAGCCACGGAGGTTGAACACGCGATTCAAGAAGCCGGAATGCACGCGGACCACGTCGAAGTCCAAAACGCGAGTTTCTCGAGCGATGCGGTTCCTCGCGCCTATAAAGGCCTCTAGACACCCTTTCTTCTCCTGAGTCGCTCGATGCCTTGCGGTACGCAGACCCCGGGGCCAACATGACGCGTCGATTTTTGCGCATGATGTCGAGCAGCCTCAGCGCAGAGAAGTATCGTGACCATCCCTTTCCATCCGTTGGATGATCGCCTCTGGTGCTGTATTTGATTCTCTGGCAAGGCAACATGGGGACGGCACAGCATGATTAGGAATCCAGATAAGCAAAATTATCCGGATAGTGTTTCAGGGGTAGAATTGGGCATTTTCGATTTACAAGAGGGCAGGGACTCGTGGCACAAGACTTTGCGGGCGATGACGGCGAATTCGACTCCTTGCCGGACCCGGAGGTCGCGCGCATCGTCCTCGAGCTCGACCGAAGCATCATGCTGAAGCGGCGCGCGGTGGCCTTGCGCTTCATCGTCCAGGGCAATCCGGTGCCGCTGCCGGTGAAACCGAACCGAGCGGAATTGCTGGTGCTGACCGCGCTGGTGCAGACGTATGGTCCCTTGCTGTTCGGCCATGATTTCGCACGGGTGCGCCAACGACTGGTGGAAAGCGGTGCCGTGGTCCTGCTGCAGCACGTCGTCTTGGCGAGTTCAGTCGATCCGCCTGATTCCGGCATCGAAGCTAGCGAAGACGGGCAGATCGCCACACTGCTGCAGGATGCGCGACCGATCTTCGAGGCGCTGTGCCGCACATTCCCCGGCGCCTTTCTGTCGGACGCACGCAGTCTGCTGAAGCGCTTCACTAGGCCTCCGCCGCCGCCTGACGTATCGATCGATTCGGACAACGGGGGGCGCGACGATGGCTGAAGGCGGATCGGTTCGAACGGATGGAACGGAGGCTGCGCCGGACGCGCGCCGCAGAGAAGGTTGCCCCGAAAAAGCTCGCCACGGAGCAGCTGCCTTTTGAGCGGCGCTTTCACGGCGTTGCGCGCCTACCTCGAGCGCATCGCGCCCATGGTGATCGCGCGCACCTTCTAGGGCCCCGATGAGGATGAACACGCAGCGACGCCCGGTGTGATGGAGCGGCATTTCACCACTATGCTCGACACGCTGGTGACGCGCGCGCTCGCGCGCGCTCGACCGTGCTGGCCGAGCACCTGCGCGCGTCGATCCGTCAGCATGGGCACGCGAAGCTCACCGCGGTGACCTCGGCGATGTAATCAAAGATATTGTTACGTTCCTCGTGCGCCTTCGCGCGCTACTCGACGGTCAAGATTCAGCCTTGCCGCCTGCGAGCCGCTTTCGCAGTCCGGCCTTCTTGTCGGCCATCTCCTTTTTCACCTGTGCATGCGGCACGATCGGCCGCGGATCGTTCCACGATCCCTTGACCTGCTCACGGAACCACTTTTCATAGGCGGCGGCGTTCGAGTGCGTCTGCTTCATGGCCTCCGCCGGCTCTGCCGATCGACTTGGGCTTCATCGGGTCGCCACGCTTCGAGCGAAAACCGCCCTTTCTGCAAGCCGAGCGCGCGGATGACCTCGAGTGCCTTGATCGGGTTGCGAAACGCGCGTGGCCGGCGATTGTTTGAGCTGGTTAGGACTGCGGTGCCGGCGGTGCGGGTCTCCAGTTCGATAAAGAACGGGCGGCCGTCGGCCCGGAGCCCTGTCGGGTTGAACGCCGGGGTCGAGCTGCCGACGCGCGGTCGGGACGGGGACTAAAGGCGCAGCCTTCTAACCGCCGGGCGCGTCAGTGCAGGCGAGTTACTGCCTGCAGTACGGCATGGCCGTCAACGGTCAATCGCGGAAGCGGGCGGCCTGAGGAGAGTTCTTCGAGTTCGACAAGTTGACGTTCTAGCAGGATGTCGAGTTCTTCGCGACCAAGGTCAATCTGGTCCGGTGCGGCATTGACCAGCATTAGCGTGGCAAATTCATGGGGACTTAGCATGTGTCTCTCTCAGATAAGCGCCGATATTCTTATTTTTTCGGAACGACAATAATGCGCCGCAGCTGCAAAACTGACCCCATTTTTAATGGTGAACAGTCGGCCCGCTTCGCGGCGAGGAACCCATCAGAATTGGTGTCGAATCTTTGTCGACCGGGCACCGATTAAAACATGCGCATGAGGCATATGTTAATCAGGGTTAACAACTGGCAAAAAATAATCCGTCCGTTCGTATTAATATCTGATTCGCTTGCTCTCGGTCGCCGCTTTGGTCGTCTTTGTCTGCAGCGTGCGCTCTGCATCCGCCAATCGCGTGCGTTGCTTGAAAAGCTCCTGCTCGATTTTGGTCGCCTGCTCGGCGTTGTACCGATCAATGAAGCGCATCGCGACGGACAATATCGATGCCGCGTTACGGCACCTCGCGGGCTTCAGTCGAACCCAGCAAGCGTCCCGTGACTCACGCATCTTTCCGGGCTATTACGCGCCCGTGCTCGTGGTCGAAGATGAGCAATATGTCGTCAAGCCGATGCGCTATCAATGTCGCATCGCGGGAGCCTGCGAACTACGATGTTAAGTACCTCAGAACATATAATGCGCGGCGCGATAGTCTGGAAAAGTTCTGGAAGCCGTGTTTTGGCGATACGCATGGACTGCTGCTCGTCGACGTGTTCTAGGAGAACGTCGCGCGACCGAAGTGCGAGAACACATTGTTCAAAACGCATGAGGGACCGCAGGCGCCCGGCGAAAACGTCGTCCTCCAATTTCGGCCAACAACGGTAACGGTCAGCTTTTGATGGTCGCGTGTCTGTGGTCGATGTGGACGGCGCCCGGGCAGCCGAATCTCCTATCGTTTGCCGCCATCACCGACGAGCCGCCTGCCGAGGTGGAAGCAGCGGGCCACGATCGCTGCATCGTGGGCCGCGAAAGGCGCTTGCAGGAAACAGCTCACGGATCAACGCCGACCTGCCGCTTTCAATCTCCCACCACATTGTTGGCTTCTTCGGCCTTTACGCTTCCAAGCGCAAGGTCGCCGCTGAATCCAAAGATCAAGTTCTGCAGGCTGCTTGCCAAGGACTTACTGACGAGGTCGCCCACTTCCTTCAAAAGGGCGCGTCCAGCAGCGTCCGAATCGGTGGGCGCGCCATTCTCTGAAGTTGTGCCGCGAGGTTCAGTGTCTGACATGACGCGCCCCCGATTAAACGCATGCAAGAATGTGACTCCTGCATTCCAATACCATTGCGCTGATAGCTGAGGTGCCGGTACGGCCCGCGCCGTATGGCCAGCGGTGCGGCCGGCCTCACTTAAGGGGATCGACGGGTTGCGGCTATCCCTGCCGTGGGACAAAAAGAAAGCCCGCCCTCCATGGGCGGTCAAGCAGGGTGAGATACGACACCCCACGCTCATGGCGCAAACCCAATTTAGTCAACGGACGACAGATAGCAAAAGAAAAGGCCCGCGGGGAGGAGCCGGCCGGCCCGTCGTGGCCAGGCCAAACTCACCCGCTGTGGTTACATGATTGACAACGTTCCGACGTTGATGATCGTCCCTTGGCGATTGACACCAGGGGCTTGTCAGTGCGCACTAGGTAAACGAGTTCGCGACGCAGCAAACTGCGGACGCCGCAGTCCCGGCCAAGCGCGGACGGAGCCAGGATGGCCCCGTGGAGTTGGCGCCACAGCTGATCGACCAACGTGCATTGTTCGCCTAGTCAGTCGAGGCGGGCGTGAGTCGCTGGCTTGAAATGCGCCTGAATCGGCCCTAGCTCACAGGCCTTCTTGACACGTTTTTCTTGCAATGCAGCAAGCGCCGCTTCGTGCGCCCGCGAGGCAAACGCGCCTGTATGTGCGGTATTGCACATGTCAGGTGGTGAGGTGTAAGGCAAGTGGACTAGCCTTCGCACACACATTTTTTAAGCAAAATGAAAGGACGGCAGGTGGCTACCGAGCTTTTGCGTCGTCGTTGATCATCGGCGCTGCTTTTTTGGGGAATCACGAAGGAGCTTGTACCGCCAGAGTTGTCGGAGTGCGCTCTGTTCGCACGCGTTTAGATGTCCATTGTGAAATGAGATTTCGAGAGAAGCCGCTGGCAGCATTCTGGATGCTAAGGCGGAGCACCAACACATCAATCAATCTCTGATAGGAGGTACCGGCGATGCCTACGATCACCACTCCGGACGGCGTAAAGATCTTCTACAAGGACTGGGGCTCCGGTCAGCCAATCGTCTTCAGCCATGGCTGGCCCCTTTCGGCCGACGACTGGGACGCCCAGATGATGTTTTTCCTTCACCACGGCTATCGGGTGATCGCCCATGACCGTCGGGGGCACGGTCGGTCCGAGCAAGTCGGCACCGGCAACGACATGGACCACTGGGTCGCTGACCTCGCTGCACTGACCGAACACCTCGACGTCCGCGACGCGATCCATATCGGGCACTCCACCGGCGGCGGCGAGGTTGCCCGCTACGTCGCTTGCCACCAAGAGCGGGTCGCCAAGGCAGTGCTGGTGGCCTCGTTGACGCCGAACATGGTTAAAACCGACGCGAACCCTGGAGGTCAGCCGTCGGAGTGGTTCGACGCGGTTAAGTCAGGCGTGCTTGGCAACCGCTCGGAGTTTTACCGGGCAGTCCCGGAGTGTCCTTTCTATGGGTTCAACCGCTCGGGCGCCAAGCCGTCTGAGGCGGTGATCGCGAACTGGTGGCGCCAGGGCATGGCCGGCAGCGCCCAGGCCCACTACGAGACCGTCTCCTCCTGGCTGGAGGACTACACCGCAGATCTGAAGAACATCACTGTGCCGGTATTGGTCATGCATGGCGAAGACGACCAGATCGTCCCGTTCGCCAGTTCGGTGCCCCGCGCGGTTGACCTGCTCGCGAACGGTGCGGTGAAGACTTACTCGGGCTTCCCGCACGGCATGCTGACCACCCACGCTGACGTCCTCAACCCCGACCTTCTCGAGTTCATCAAATCGTGATGTTACGCCAGACCGAACCAGAACTAGGCAATTCGAGTGGCGCGCTACATGGGTGCGCCACTCGACCTACGTGTCCGCTTAGGGTCGGGGCACGGCCGTCAACGTCGGGCGGAAGCCGGCCATTTTGCGACGGTCGACGCTGCAACGAGAGGTCTACCGCAGCGACCGTTGTACTTTCCGCAGCGGACTTTCAAGTCCAACGAACGACGGCTCGGTTCGGAGGAGGTCAGAGGTAGGTCCGTAGAGGCCTTACGCTCCGACTCTGCGCGGGGCCGTCCGTAGCAATTCATGCAGCTCGCGCTTATAGAACCGAGCGAGCCCATTGGTGCCGTGGCCGCACGTATCCTCGCTCGCAGCTATAAGAAACAGCCGTCCGTTGCGTACAAGCTGCATCGCGCGCTCCATCAAGCCAGTCTCCGGCGGATAGCGTTCGTCGTCGGCGGCGTTAATGGCGAGGACGGCAGCTTCAATGTCTTCCAGGCCTGGTGCCGGGTTATAGCCGCGTGCGGCACTCCACTGATATACGTAATCGTTGGCATCCAACGTGAACGGCTGGACCAATTTCGCATCCACGTGATTGTCGGCAAGCTCCATCGTCGGCGCTGCCTTTTGGCAGGAGAGCGTCCCGCCGTTAGTGGCCAGCGAAAAAAACGCGTTGAGAAGGCGCAACGAACTGGGCTGGCTCTTGTAATTGCCGCCCCGGTACTCTGGGTCGTTTCGGACCATCTCAATGAGCATGCGGCGCAGCATCCAATTGCGGCCGGACATTTCCGTCGGTTGTGACGCCATTGGCACGAGCGCGTCCATAAAATCCGGATACCGCACGCCCCACATCCAAGCGTGCATGCCGCCCATCGAGTTACCGATCAACAGGCGCAAATGCCTGATGCTCAGGTGCTCCGTCAGTAGCCGGTGCTGTGCGAGGACCATGTCGTCATAGTTATAAGCCGGGAATCGGTTGCGCAGGCCATCGGACGGCTTGGACGATCCACCCGCTCCTAGGGCGTCCGGAAGGATGATGAAATACTTCGTTGTATCGAGCGGCTGCCCGGGGCCGAACAACTCTCCCGCGAATCCGGGTGTCAGCATGCTAGCCCCAGTGCCCGTCGTGCCGTGAAGGACAAGGACCGGCTCACTGGACGGGTCGCCAATGGTTCGGTAGTGTAGCCGAACCTCTGGCATCACCTCGCCGGTGTGGAAACGGAAATCTCGTGCGATCCAGTCCCCTTCGTACGGCGCAGGATAGTCGGCCGCATTGCAATGTGTGGTTTGCAGCATTAGCGTGCGATCCGACCGATGCGTCACTTCGAGATCGGCGCGAGGGTCTGAAGCGCGCCCCCTTGACGAGCTGACGCGTAGGCCGCGTCCATGACTTGCATCATGAGCTCTGCGTCGCGCAACGACGCGATTGGCGTTGCGCCAGTGCGGCATTCCGTGAGCACCCGCTTGACGAACAGCGGGTAGTAAATGTCAGTTTCGAGCTGGAGACGGCGGCTTCGAGTACCGGCAGAAGGGTTCTTTCTGTCCCGAATCTCGATCCGGTCGGGCCCGGATTTCGCGTACACTCGATCGGATGCAAGCGTGAACGAAAATTCGCGCTGCTCGTCGGACGTACTGGGGAAGCTATATCCCGTTTCCACTAGGCCGATCACGCCGTCCTCGGTTTGCATGGTCAGCAGCGAATAGTCCTCAACGGCCCCTCGATGCGTTCTTGCGTTCATGGTGGCGGACACTCGGGCGACCTCCTTGCCAGTGAGCAATCTGAACAGGTCGATGAAGTGAGTCGCCACATTGATTGTCGATCCGCCTCCCGAATACAAGGGATCGAGGGCCCAGCCGGCCCCGGCCGACTCGTACCGATTGGGCGGCCCCACGATGAAACGGAACGACATGTAGTTGAAGTCAGACGGTATGTGGCCCTCGGCCTCTTCGAGCGAATTGAGCAACTCGCTCATTCGAAAGATCAGTGGCACAGCGCAATAGAGATTTGCTTGCTCGGTCAGTTCGCGAAGTCGGGTGACCTGCGACATGTTGACGCCACAAGGTTTCTCCAACGCGAACGGAATGTTACGCGCGATCACGGCCTCTGCGAGCGCCGGCATCTCGGAGTGCCGTCCGAACACGAAAGCGAAATCGATTTCTTCACGCTCAAGCAATTCATACGCCGACGGGTACAGTTTGCTTTTGAATCGTGCGGCAATCGCCTCGCCCTTGACATGCTCCGCATCCGACACGGCGACCACTTCAATTCCGGGCGCTTCCAGCGCATCAAGATAGAGCGGCACATGCCAATGGCTGGCTTCCAGCAAAGCAACTCTCATGCATGTTCTCCTTTGAAATACCTATTTATCGCGGATTGTGGTCCGATGTTGATCGCCCCTCGGGGCGGTAATCGAATCCTAGAAACTTAAGCGCATAGACAGCCTGCCCTCGATGCATTGGGCCCCCGTCCTGTGTGCGGCAGCCGCGTGCCTGCGCGGCGCGTCGGAGCGGAGTTGGCTCGGACGCATTTATGATGTCGACGACGATCGCGCCAGGCGCGAGCCGCTCCGGATCGACCGGCATGGCATCACCCACTTTCATGCCAAGCGGCGTGGCATTGATGACGACCTCGAATCCTTGCGGATCGGGTGGCCCTGAGCGTACGTCGCAGCCGGTCTCGGCAGCAACAGCTGCCGCGAGGTCGGTCGCCCGATGTTCATCGATATCGGAAATGGTTAGCCTGCTAGCACCTGCGGACGCGACCGCAAATGCAATTGCGCTTCCCGCGCCTCCTGAGCCGACGAGAAGCACAGATTTGTTCGCAGGATGGTTGCCTTCCCACTGCATTCCAAGAACGCATCCAACGCCATCGAATATCGCGCCAACCCAACGTCCATCCGCCTCGCACCGAATGACGTTGAGTGCGCCGACCTGACGAGCAGTTGAATCTAGCTCGTCGACAAATTCCAGCATCCGTTGCTTATGGGGCATGGTGACCAGCATCCCCGAAAGATTACCCGTCGCTCGCGCACCACTGACGAAGGCATGCAGGTCTTGAGCCTTCACCCAGAACGGAACGCAAGCTGCGTCTACGCGCTGTTCAGCAAAGAGTTGGTTCAACAATTGTGGCGACTTAGCTGCCGTCAGTGGATCGCCCACTAACCCATAGAGCCGAGTTGTTCCGGTGATATGTGGATCCATTGCGGCGTGGCCTTCGATGGTGGCTGATGGCGCAGTCTTGCCCGACTGCTCGGAAATGTGGCGCCTAAGGGCGTGTCGGATAGAGTAGTAAGCCACTTTGATGACGAGTACCGCATCTCTTTTACGCAATCCGTTGATTGCGGTTTTGGACCATTCACGACGGTCGGCTGCGCTGGGAGCACGCTATGTCATAAAAGCGGCAAATGGCTATGACAGTCACTTCCAGGGCGCTGGAGGTACCTCAAGATCCCAAGTCCCGTAGACAGCAGGCTCGTTGATCTCGATAACCTCGAGGTCGTCGGAGCGCCACATCACGTTATGCGGCACCCCAGCAGGCTGCGACAAGCCGTCGCCTGCGCTAAGCGTCACGTCGCCCTTCACTCCCGCGAAACGGAACGTCACGGATCCGCGCAGCACATAAAGGTAATGCCCCGTCATGTCGTGCCAGTGCCAGCCAGTAGGATCGGTGAACGGCTTCAGCGCACGGATGTGCTTCGCCCCAACGCGACCGTTGGTTACCGCTGCGAGTCCCAGGTCGCGATACTCAGAATCGGCGCGCAGGCCCTCCTGGTTCCAGGGATTCTCGACCGCGGTGATGCGCGCAAACGCACTTAGAGAACGCGCGAGCTCGCGCGGGCCGTCGTAACGGGGTGTGTCTTCGTTATGCATGTGCATTTCCTGTCTGCGTGTCAGTGAAGTCGCAAGTGCCGCGAGCGCATTGTTTCTATTCGGTGATGCCCAGTTGCACCAAGCCGGGAACGACTACGAACGAACCTGATTTCCGAGATGTTGCGCATCGGCAGTTTTGATTGATCCAGCCATCGCTTCGCCCCTCAAGCGCTCGTACTCGGCTTTGGGGACCGGGAGCGCATTGCGGTCGCCAAGGTCGTTGAGGCGCATGCGGTAAGTTTCCCGCGTCGTGAAAGCGGCGAATGCAGCCACAAGACAGATGCCCAACGTTAGCGAGCCGATTTTCAGCGGAATGTTGGCGGTGCCGGGGGGCGCGACCGCTACGAAGAGTGTGGGCGTCAGTGCTGCAAGCGTCGTCCCAACGTTTTGTCCGATGGCCATTCCTGTTACGCGCACTCGCGTGCGGAAGAGTTCTGGAAAAAGGCTCGGAAACACACCATTGAAGCCTTGGTAGGCGATGCCCCACATCAGCACGGAAAGAACCATTGTGAGCCAGAGACTATGGATGCTGATGGCGTACAGATATCCGAAAGAGAGCAACCCGGCGCTGAGCACGCCGGCAAGAACTGGCGGGCGGCGGCCGATTTTGTCAGAGAGGTTGCCGACGAAGGGAATCAGTATGACCGAGCAAATGTTGCCAAGAACCGGAATCCAAAGAAAGACGCCCACTGGAAAGCCGATTCCGTAGGCCGGCTGGACTGCGTATGCCGCGCCGAACACCGTAGCAAGAAGCGCGATGACCGCGACGAGCGCCATGCAAATGACGCGCAAGACATCGTCCCAACTCTGTCGGAGGACCTCCACGACTGGTGACGAAGGTACTTCGCCGTGAGCCTGCTCCTCAGAGAAGGCAGGGGTTTCGTCAACCTGACGGCGAATAATGAAACCCATGACGATAACGACGAAGCTAAGGAGAAACGGGATCCGCCATCCCCAGGAGGCGAAGTGTTCTTTCGACATAAAATGCGCGAGCGGCAAGAAGACCGCCGCCGCCAGCAGCTGTCCGGCTTGCACCCCTTGGAGAGTGAAGCTTGCAAAGTAGCCGCGCCGACCGAACGGTGCGTGCTCAAGAATCATGGAGCTGGCACCTGAAACCTCTCCTGCGACGGCGAACCCTTGAATGAGCCGAAGGGTGACCAGCATCACGGGCGCCCAGAGGCCGACCTGCTGATACGTGGGCAAAAGTCCCACACCCATCGTCGAAATACCCATTAACAACATGCAGAAAATCAGCACCGTCTTCCGGCCGTGCCGGTCGCCGACGTGGCCGAGCACCATCGCGCCTATTGGTCGGGCGACGTAACCAACGCCGAAGGTCGCCAGTGATGCGATGATGGCAACCGTCGGGTTGCCTGCGGGGAAGAAGAGTTGCGGGAAGAGCAACGACGCTGCGGTCGCATAAATAAAGAAGTCGTAGTACTCAAGCGCTGAGCCAATCCAGCCGCTAGCTGCGGCTATTCTGGACTGACGCTGACGATCAGCCTCAACCGGGGTGCTAACGTTCATACTTGTCTCCGTCGTAGATTGACTTTTCGATGCCATCCTTTATAGTTGTAACATCGTTCCAGTAAGAACCATATTACGCACATTATGAGAGTTGTCAAGGGAGCAGTTGACCGATCGCTTCAAGCGATCGAGTTGCTCGCGCGCGAGGCGCGCTGGATGCGTATGTCCGATATCGCCGCTGAACTCGAGCTCGAGAAAGGGCCAGCCCATCGAGTGCTTGCGCAGCTTTGCGAGCAAGGTTGGGCTGAGCAAGATGAACAGACTTCGCAGTACCGGTTGACGTTGAAGCTGTCTCTACTCGGTCAGCGATACCTGCACGGGCTCGGATTGCCGGGCCTGGTGCAGCCAATCCTCGATGAAGTCGCAGCGCAATGCCATGAACTCGTGCGGCTAACGGTGGTGAATGAAGGGACGCTCGCTTGGTTCGCTGCGTCTCAAGGCGCGGCGCCTGGGCTGATGTATTCGCCGTCCATGCATAGTCCCATCGCTTTACATGCCACGTCGGTCGGAAAGGTGTGGTTGGCGGCAATGTCTAACGACGAAGCAATCGGCCTGGCATTGCGTGGCGGGCTTGGGCGGCCCAACGGCGCAGGGACATCGAAGGCGATCAATAGCGTTGATCGCTTGATACCGGAGCTCGAACTGACCAGGCAACGTGGATATGGTCTGGTCGTTGAGGAGGCGGAGCCAGGTGTGGTCGCGATGGCCGTGACCGTGCGTTCGTTGATTGACGGGGCGGTAGTCGGGACGATAAGTATCGCTGGGCCGGTCTTGCGCATACCGCCGGAGCGTTACGACGCCTTTCATGCGCTACTGCGCGAAGCGTCCGCGAAACTGGGGGCTGTCTGGCCGCGACAGAGCGCCGATAGTAACGTCAACCAGGCGGCTTGATGCTGAATGAATTCATCCGGCAACTCTCTGCGGGTTCCGTGGCATGAGAGCCAATGAACGGGCAACGCAGGGGAAGCCCGCAGAGGGCTCCTCATGCGTTGCGGGCTTGCAAATATCCGGGGATGGTTTGCTCGCGGATGCATGGTGGACTGAAACGGTCGGTGGCCTTACTTCAAACGTCGCGTTAAGAAAAACTTCCGCCGGCTTAGAAGCGGTGAACAATGCCTACGCCTGCTGCGAACATACTGCGCGATGACGACGGAGTTGACTGGAAGCCGTCGCCTACCGTCGCAGTTGCGTCGATCTGACGGTTGACCGCGCCGGCTGCCGTGAATGTCGGTGTACCGAGCGTGCGGCCGTTCGCGCGCTGGAAGGCTTCCAATGCGTAGAAGCCGGTACGTTTCGACAGCGCGTAGTACTGGGACAGATTGAACTGGTGGTAGGACGCTGCGTTGTCGATGCCGTTCGCCTTGCTCGCCCACGTGTAACTGTAGCCGGCAGCAAAGTCCCATGCCGTCGTTGCCTTCCAGTGCAGCACGGTGCCAGCGGTATTAAAGACTTGCTCATCGGTGAACTTGGACAACACTCCCGGGATGTACTGAACGTTTGTGTACGTCGCCGAGAGATCCCACGCGCTGTTAAATACGTAAGCTAGGCCGAGCGCGAAGCGATTTTGCGCCTGCGCGCCTTGATAGCCGTTCGTTACCGCCGACACGCCCGACTGGCCAGCCGTGTTCATCGTCGAATCCGCGCCGTAGACGCCGCCGCCGACAGTCGAGTTGTTAATGCGCATGAAAGCAACGGCAGCACCGACAGGGCCTTGCTGATACTGGATCGCAGCCGACCACGTTGAGCCGCGGTATACGCTGTCGGGCACGCCTGCGAGCGAGTACGAGCCGCTGACCGTCACGCCGTAGAACTGCGGCGACGTATAGACGATCGAGCTATTCGCGCGGTAGATTGTGTCCAGCGCGTCCACATCGCCCGGATGCGCGCCGAAGTAGCCGGTCAGCCAGTTCGTCGGGCTGTACGGCGCCATCAGCGTGTAGTACGACGTGTACTGGCGACCTAACGTGAACGTACCGAAATTCTGGTTCGTCAGACCGACCCAAGCTTGACGGCCGAACATCGCGTTCGCGTATTGCTGCGCGCCGTTGTTGATGTTGAAGCCCGATTCCAACTGGAAAATGGCCTTGGTGCCGCCGCCCAGATCCTCGCCGCCCTTTAGCCCGAAACGGCTGCCCGCCCAGATGCCCGACGCCGTCTTGACGTTCGAACGGCCGCCACTCGTAGAACCGAGCGAGGTCTGGCTGCTTTGATAGACGATCGAATCATCGACGATGCCGTACAGCGTGACGCTGCTTTGTGCGAACGCCGGCGCAGCGGCTGAGCATGCCGTTGCCGCGACGACGACGGCCTTGGTCACGTGAAAAGTCCTCATTGCGTCTCCTGTTGTGAATAAAGCGAGTTACGTCTGTTTAACGAGGTCGGCACCGACGCCGTAAGCGCGCTCTTAATGGTCGCCGGTTCCGTCTCCATTGCATCAAAGCCGATTTGGTAACCTGAACATTTCTGGGTATTGGACTTCCTAATGACCTCGGACCGCGTTAAGCCAGTACACTGACTAATCTAGAACGTTAGTATTCCTGAAATACTGCTACCGGTTTTCGGGGCAATGCACGCGCGATCCAAGCTACGCTCATCGATGAACGATCCCCCGGCGTGCGAGGAGGCGATGAACTTGCGCACCTTCGAACCGGCGTCCGGCGCCGCCGTTCAGGTGTTCATCGACGCCGAGTTCTTGTTCTTGCTAGCAGCGGTTGCGCCAGGCGGGCGGCCGGCGGCAGCTTAAGAGCGGACTTTGTGGACAAACCCCGATTCAGCGCCATTCTTGCTCGTCGCGCCCATCGTTTCTCTGCGCAGGCGTTCATATTCGGCCTTTGGCACAGGAATAGCGTTGGGGTCGCCGAGATCGTCGAGGCGGATGCGGTAAGTTTCCCGAGTAGTGAATGCGGCAAACGCGGCAACGAGACAAATGCCGAATGTGAGAAAACCGATCTTCAAGGGGATGTTGGTGGACCCAGGGGGCGCGACAGCGACAAAAAGTGCGGGGATCACCGCCGACAAAGTCGTCCCGACATTCTGTCCGATGGCCATTCCCGTCACGCGCACCCGCGGTCGGAAGAGTTCTGGGAACAGGCTGGGGAACACTCCGTTGAAGCCCTGGTAGGCAATGCCCCACATGAGCGCTGAGAAAATTAGCGAGAGCCAGAGGTTGTGAATGCTGATCGCGTAGAGGAAGCCGAAGGAAAACAGGCCGGCGCTTAAGGCGCCGACAAGTACTGGCGGCCTGCGGCCAATCTTGTCTGAGAGACTGCCAACGAAGGGAATCAGTATGACCGAGCAGACGTTACCGAGAACCGGAATCCAGAGATAGACTCCGGCAGGAAAGCCGATGCCGTAGGCTGGCTGTACCGCGTACGTAGTGCCGAACACCGTGGCGAGAAATACGACGACGGCGGTGAGCGCCATGCAAACGACGCGCAAAACATCGCCCCAATTCTGTCGCAGGACTTCGGCGACGGGTGAGCCGGGAACCTGACCGTGAGCCCGCTCCTGGGCAAAAGTCGGGGTTTCGCGAACCTGGCGGCGGATGATGT
>LRBF01000226.1 GCA_001580565.1 Caballeronia megalochromosomata
GCCCCGCACAGGGGCAGTGCCGATAGACCACCGCGAAATCAGGATTCCATAGGAAACAAAAAGACAAAAACGCCTCGAGCGCAAAATCCCATCCCCGAGGCGTCGCCTCACCTCACGAATCCACCGCCCTCGCCACATCGCCCGTCCGCTCGATCCACCCACCGCCCAGCGCCTGATAAAGCGCCACGAGATTGGCAAGCCGCTGAGTCCGAGCCGAAATCAACGTCTGCTGCGCCGCATACAAATCCTGCTGCGCGGTCAGCACCCCAAGATAACTATCGACCCCCTGCCGATACCGCAACGTCGACAAATCCAGCCGACGCTGCTGCGCAGTCGTATCACGCTCGAGCGCCGCGATCTGCTGATCGTAGGTGCCGCGCGCCGCAAGCCCATTCGCGACGTCGCCAAACGCCGACTGAATCGCCTTCTCGTACTGCGCAATTTCGATCTTCTTCTCGATGTTCGCGAGATCCAGATTCGCGAGATTCTGCCCGCCTTCGAAGATCGGCAGCGTGATGGTCGGCGCAAAGCTCCACGCCGCCGAGCCCGGCTTGAACAGTCCGCCGAGCGTCGGACTCAGCGTCCCGAAACTGCCAGTGAGCGAAATGCTCGGAAAGAACGCCGCGCGCGCCGCGCCGATATTCGCATTCGCCGCCAGCAGATTCTGCTCGGCCTCCATGATGTCCGGCCGGCGCAGCAGCAGATCCGACGGCAAGCCCGCCGGAATGTCCGTGAGCAGGTCCTGCCCGTCGAGCGGCATGCCGCCCGGCAGATCGTCCGGCATCGGCTCGCCGAGCAGCAGCACGAGCGCATTCACCGCCTGCGCCCTCGCCCGTTCCTGCGCCTGAAGATTCGCCGCCGCACTCTCCATCACCGTGCGCGCCTGGCTCAGATCGAGTTCCGATGTCGTACCGTTATCGAACTGGAGCTTCACGATGCCGTAGGAATCGCTCGCGCTCTTGAGCGTCTGGCGCGTGACGGCTAGCAGGTCATCCGCTTGCAGCACTTGCAGATACTGCGTCGCCACCTGCGACACCAATGAAATCTCCGCCGCCTTGCGCGCATAAGCCGTCGCGAAATACTTCGCCAGCGCCTGATCCTTCAGGCTCTGCACGCGGCCGAACAGATCGATCTCCCACGACGCGTTCAAACCCACCGAATATGTGTTCTGAATCGTCTGGTTGAAAAAGGACAGATCCTGCGGCGTGCGCTGCTTCGACTGGCTGGCCTGCGCGCCGAGCGTCGGGAACAGCTCCGAACGCGCGATGCGGTATTGCGCCTGCGCGGCCTGCACGTTGAGCATCGACACGCGCAGATCGCGGTTGTTCTTCAGCGCGATGTCGATGAGCCGCTGCAGCCGCGCATCGACGAAGAAATCGCGCCAGCCGATATCCGCCGCAGCCACGCCGTTCGCGCTGCGCGCACCACCCGTCGCCGCGCGCGGCTGCGTGGCGTACACGCCGTCCGTCGGGAAGTTCGCCGACACCGGCGCCGCGGGGCGCTCGTATGTCGGCGCCATCGTGCAGCCGGTCGCCAGTACGGCGGCGGCCATTGCCATCAAGGAAAGTCTACGCATGTCAGTGTCCTTCGTTGCCCTGTTGCGCGCGTCGCTGCGCTTCGTAACGCGCGAGCGCGGCATCCGCGTCCTCCTTGTCGCCACCGAAGCGCGAGCGCACGACGACGAAGAACATCGGCACCATGAAAATGGCGAGGAAAGTCGCGGTCACCATGCCGCCGATCACGCCCGTGCCGATCGCGTGCTGGCTGCCCGAGCCCGCGCCGTTGCTGATCGCGAGCGGCATCGTGCCGAGAATGAACGCGAGCGAGGTCATCAGAATCGGCCGCAGACGCAGGCGCGCGGCTTCCAGCGCCGCTTCGATCGGCCCCATCTTTTGCGAGAGCTGGAGATCGCGCGCGAACTCGACGATCAGAATCGCGTTCTTCGCCGACAAGCCGACCGTGGTCAGCAAACCGACCTGGAAGAACACGTCGTTCTCCAGTCCGCGCAGCGACACGGCGAGCAGTGCGCCGATCACGCCGAGCGGCACGACCATGATCACGGAGAACGGAATCGACCAGCTTTCGTACAGCGCCGCGAGACACAGGAACACGACGAGAATCGAGATCCCGTAGAGAATCGGCGCCTGCGAACCGGACTGGATCTGCTGATACGACAGCCCCGTCCATTCATAGCCGATGCCATCGGGCAGCTTGGCCGCGAGCGCTTCCATCGCCGCCATCGCCTGACCGGTGGACTTGCCCGGCGTCGCGACGCCCTGGATTTCGATCGACGACAGGCCGTTGTAACGCTCGAGCTTGGGCGAGCCGTAGCTCCATTCGGTGGTCGCGAACGACGAGAACGGCACCATCGAGCCAGACGCATTGCGCACGTACCAGCTATTGATGTTCTCCGGCGACATGCGGAACGGTGCATCGCTCTGCATGTAGACCTTCTTGATGCGGCTGTCGGTATCGAGGAAGTTGTTCACGTACTTCGATGCCCACGCGATCGAGAACGTCTGGTCGATCATCGACGGATCCACACCCTGCGCAATCGCCTTCTGGCGGTCGATGTTCACCTTGAACTGCGGCGCGTCGTTCAGGCCGTTCGGTCGCACCTGCGCGAGCGTCGGATCCTTCGCGGCCATGCCGAGCAGCATCGCGCGCGCCTGCATGAGCTTTTCGTGCCCGAGACCGGCGCGGTCCTGAAGCTCGAAGTCGAAGCCCGAAGCCGTGCCCAGTTCAGGAATGGACGGCGGATTCACCGGGAACACCAGCGCGTTCTTGTAGCCCGCGAACGCGCCGAACGTGCGGCCCACCAGCGCCTGGACCTTCTCATTGGCGCTCGTGCGCTGCTTGAAATCCTTCAGCCGCACGAAGATGAGGCCCGAGTTCTGGCCATGACCCGCGAAGCTGAACCCGTTCACCGTGAATACCGACTCGACGACCGCGCTTTCCTTCTTCAGCAGATGACCCGCGACGTCATCCAGCGCGCGCTGTGTCATTTCCTGGGTGGCGCCGGCGGGCGTGGCCACCAGCACGAACATCGTGCCCTGGTCTTCGTCCGGCAGAAACGCCTTCGGCAGGCGCGTGAACAACATGCCCACCGCGACGATGATCACGAGATAAATGATCAGCCAGCGCCCCGAGCGCCTGATGACGTGCGCCACGGCGCCGTGGTACTTCGCCTGGCTCTTCGCGAAGGTGCGGTTGAACCAGCCGAGAAAGCCCGTCTTCTTCTCCTCGTGCCCCTCGGGATGCGGCTTCAGCATGGTCGCGCACAGCGCCGGGGTGAGCACCATCGCGGTGAAGACCGAAAGGCCCATCGCCGAGACGATCGTCAGCGAGAACTGACGGTAGATCGCGCCGACCGAGCCGCCCGTGAACGCCACCGGCACGAACACCGCCGCGAGCACGAGCGCCACGCCGACGAGCGCGCCGGTGATCTGGCTCATCGCCTTCTTGGTGGCTTCCTTCGGCGACAGCCCTTCCTCCGTCATCACCCGCTCGACGTTCTCCACGACCACGATGGCATCGTCCACCAGCAGGCCGATCGCGAGCACGAGGCCGAACATCGAGAGCGTGTTGATCGAGAAGCCGGCCGCCCCCATGATCGCGAAGGTGCCGAGCAGCACGACCGGCACGGCGATGGTGGGAATCAGCGTCGCGCGCAGGTTCTGCAGGAACAGATACATCACGAGGAACACCAGCACGATGGCCTCGAAGAGCGTCTTGATCACGTCCTCGATCGACTGCTTCACGAACGGCGTGGTGTCGTACGGGTACTTCACGACGAGACCGTGCGGGAAGAACTTCGAAAGCTGATCGATCTTCGCGCGCACCGCGTTGGCGGTGGCGAGCGCGTTCGCGCCGGTCGCGAGCTGAATGCCGAAGCCCGCTGCCGGACGGCCGTTGTACTGCGTCTCGAAGTTGTAGTTCTCGCCGCCCAGACCGATGCGCGCCACATCGCGCAAGCGAACTTGCGAGCCGTCCTGACTCACTTTCAGCAGCACGTTGCCGAACTGCTCGGGCGTGCGTAGAAGCGTCGCTTCGGTGATGGTCGCCTGCATCGACTGGCCGGGTACGGCGGGCACGCCGCCCAACTGCCCGCCCGCGACCTGCACGTTCTGCGATTGCAGCGCGTTCTGCACGTCCACCGGCGTGAGGTTGTACTTGGTCAGCTTGTTCGGATCGAGCCAGATGCGCATGGCGTACTGCGAGCCGAACAGCGTCACGGTGCCGACGCCGTTCAGACGGCTGACCGAGTCCTGCACGTTCGACGCCACGTAGTTCGCGAGGTCGTCGCGGCTCATGCTGCCGTCTTCGGACACGAACGCCAGCACGAGCAGGAAGCTGCTGCTCGACTTGGTCACGCTGATGCCCAGTTGCTGCACGACGGCGGGCAGATTCGGCGTGGCCAGTTGCAGCTTGTTCTGCACCTGCACCTGCGCGATGTCGGCGTTGGTGCCGGCCGCGAAGGTCAGCGTTACGGTGGCGGTGCCGCTGTCGTCCGACGTGGATGACAGATACAGCAGATGGTCGAGGCCGCTCATCTGCTGCTCGATCACCTGCGTGACGGTGTTTTCCACGGTCTGCGCCGACGCGCCGGGATAGTTGGCGGAAATCTGGATCGCGGGCGGCGCGATGGTCGGATACTGCGCGACCGGCAGCGTCGTCACCGACGCGAGGCCCGCCAGCATCAGAATGATGGCGATCACCCACGCGAAAATCGGGCGATCGATAAAGAACTTGGCCATGGGGCGTGTCTCCCTTAGGCGCCGGATGCGGGTTTCGCCGCAGCCGCCGCCGTCGATGCATCCGCGGGCGCTTCAGGCAGATGCGCGGGCACCGCCTTCACTGCCATGCCCGGACGCACCTTGTCGATGCCCTCGACGATCACGCGTTCGCCCGCATTCAGACCGCTTTCGACGACCCAGCTCTGACCGACCGTGCCGGAGGTCACGAGCGGGCGTTGTGCGACCTTGTTGTCCTTGTCGACGACCATCGCGATGGCCGTGCCCTTCTGGTCGTGCGTGATGCCCTGCACCGGCACGACGAGCGCGTTCGGATTCACGCCTTCCTCGATGCGCGCGCGTACGAACATGCCCGGCAGCAGCACGCGGTCCTTGTTCAGGAAGATCGCGCGCACGGTGACCGAGCCGGTCGACGGGTCCACGGTCACGTCGCTGAATTGCAGCCTGCCCTGCTCGGCATAGACGCGGCCGTCTTCCAGGATCAGCGTGACTTTGGCGGCGTTCGGACCGTTGGTCGAAAGACGTCCTTCCTGCATCTGACGGCGCAGCTTGAGGCCGTCGAGGCTCGATTGCGTGAGATCGACGTACATCGGGTCGAGCTGCTGAACCGAGACCATCAGCGTTGCCTGCGCAGCCTGGACGTACGCGCCGGGCGTGACCTGCGAGATGCCGGCCTGCCCCGAGACGGGCGACGTGACATCGGTGTAGCCGAGGTTGATCTGCGCGGTGTCGATTGCGGCCTTCGCGGACGCGACATCGGCTTGCGCCTGACCTTGCGCGGCCACCGCGTTGTCGTAGTCCTGCTTGCTGACCGCGTTCGCCGCGACGAGCACCTTGTAGCGCTCGGCCTGCGCGGTCGTCGACACGAGGTTCGCATGCGCCTTCGCATACGACGCCTTCGCGTTGTTCAGCTGCGCGATGTACGGCGCCGGGTCGATCTTGTAGAGCCGCTGCCCCGCCTTGACAATGCCGCCTTCCGTGAATTCACGGCGCACCACGATACCGTCGACGCGCGCGCGCACCTGGGCGTCGAGGAAGGCGCTCGTGCGGCCCGTCAGTTCCGCGGTGACCGGCACCGCGGCCGGCGTGAGCGTGACGACGCCGACTTCCGGCGTGTGCGGCGCCATTGCGGGAGGCTTCTCACCGCAACCGGCCGCGAGCAGGGCGGCCGTCGTGACACTTATAAGGCGGTATGGAATCCGTTTGAGACGCATGGGACGCAGACCTCTTTGGTTACTGAAGATGAAAGGCGCGCGCGTCCTCGCGGTCATGGCGGGCGCGCACGCGGCGTGTTCTCGTGCGATGCGGGATCGCGGATGGGTCTGGTCGCCTTCGCGAAAAGGCGACGATATTTTTGGGATAACTGAATTTTTACGACGCTCATCCGAGCTTCGTAAAAAACTGTTCTTGGTCGATCGCTCGAATGGATCGCGCCGTCAAGACTGCGACAAACCGCCGATTATAGTTATCGCGCGCGGTGAGGAAGCCTAACCATTAGGCAGTTTTGTTATAAATTGATAGCAGCTAAAACAAATCTGCCGAACGGACGGAAAAACTGAAATATCGCCGAAAGGACCAAGAAAAAAACCCGGCGCATGGCCGGGCTTCATCTGCATTACATCGAGTGGATCAGGTCAACTCGCCGCCGGCGCCGAGGCCGGTTGCGGCGCGCGATCCGAACCGTAATCGACGGGCGCATCCGCCGGGCGCGGCGCATCGCCGGAACGCTCGATCCATCCGCCGCCCATGAACTGATACAGATCGACGAGGTTCGTCAGTCGATTCAGCCGCGCCGTGATCAGCAACTGCTGCGCCTCGTACAGCGCCGTCTGCGCGGTCAGCACCGCGAGATAGCTGTCCACGCCGTTGCGATAACGCAGGTCCGACAACTCCAGACGCCGGCTCTGCGAATTCACGAAACGTTCGAGCGACTTGATCTGCTCGTCGAACGTGCCGCGCGCGGCGAGGCCGTCGGCGACTTCGCGGAACGCGGTCTGGATCGCCTTCTCGTAATTGGCGATCTCGATGCGCTTCTGCACGTTCGCCAAGTCGAGATTGGCCTTGTTCTGGCCGCCCTCGAAGATCGGCACCGTGATCTGCGGCGCGAACGACCACGCCGCCGAGCCCGGCTTGAAGAGGCCGCCGAGCGTCGGCGACAGCGTGCCGAAGCTGCCCGTCAGCGAGACGCGCGGGAAAAACGCCGCGCGCGCCGCGCCGATGTTCGCGTTGGCCGCGAGCAGCGACTGCTCCGCCGCCGCGATGTCGGGACGGCGCGTGAGCAGATCGGACGGCAGCCCCGCCGGGATATCGGACAAGATGTTCTGCGTGTCGAGCGGCATGCCGGCCGGCAGATCCGCCGGCAACGGTTCGCCGACCAGCAGCACCAGCGCGTTCTCCGCCTGCGCGCGCAGACGCGCCTGCTGTTGCAGATTCGCCTGCGCCTCTTCGACCACGCCTTCGGACTGGCGCAGATCGAGCTCGGTGCCCGTGCCGTTGTCGTACTGCAGCTTCGTGATACGGAACGACTCCTGCGCGGTCTTCAGCGTGTTCTGCGTGACGGTGAGCGCGTCGTCGTAGGCGAGCATCGTCAGATACTGGTCCGCCACCGACGACACCAGCGCGATCTCCGCCGCCTTGCGCGATTCGGCCGTCGACAGATATTGCGCGAGCGCCTGATCCTTCAGGCTGCGGATGCGCCCGAAGAAGTCGATTTCCCACGACGCGTTCAGGCCGACCGAATACGTGTTCGAGATCGTCTGGTTGAAGAACGACAGATCCTTCGGCGTGCGCTGCTTGGTCTGCGACGCAGCGGCTTCGAGCGTCGGGAAGAGACCGGCGCGCGTGATCTGATACTGCGCGCGCGACGCCTCGACGTTGAGCACCGAGACGCGCAGGTCGCGATTGTTCTTCAGCGCGAGCTCGACGATCCTCTGCAGGCGCGCATCGGCGAAGAAATCGCGCCAGCCGATCTCCGGCGCGCTCTGCCCGTTCGCGCTGCGGCCGTTGCTGGCCGACGACGACGCGTCCGGCTGGTGCGCGTACACGCCGCCTTCCGGAAAGGTCTGCGTGACAGGCGCGGCCGGTTGCTCGTACTTCGGCTGGAGCGCGCAGCCCGCGGCGAATACCGCCACGGCGGCCGCGATCAAGGAATGTTTTAGCATTTCAATGTCCTTCCTTATCCGAGCCGTTCGGCGAGCCGCCATGCGGACCTTCGAAATCACCCGATGTACCCGGTGACGGCACGTCCTTGCTCTTGCTGAATTTCGAGATCACGACGAAGAACATCGGGATCATGAAAATGGCCAGGAAGGTCGCGGTCAGCATCCCGCCGATCACGCCGGTGCCGATCGCGTGCTGGCTCGCCGAGCCCGCGCCGTTACTGATCGCGAGCGGCATCACGCCGAGAATGAACGCGAGCGAGGTCATCAGGATCGGGCGCAACCGCAGACGCGCCGCCTCCATCGCCGCCGCCACCGTCGACATGCCCTGCATGCGCAGCTCGCGGGCGAATTCCACGATCAGAATCGCGTTCTTCGCCGACAGGCCCACCGTGGTCAACAGGCCGACCTGGAAGAACACGTCGTTTTCCAGACCGCGCAGCGTCGCGGCGAGCAGCGCGCCGAGCACGCCGAGCGGCACGACCATGATGACCGAGAACGGAATCGACCAGCTTTCATACAGCGCCGCGAGACACAGGAACACGACGAGGATGGAGATGCCGTACAGGATCGGCGCCTGCGAACCCGACTGACGTTCCTGATACGACAGACCCGTCCATTCGTAGCCGATGCCCGCCGGCAGCTTCGCCGCGATCGCTTCGATCGCCGTCATCGCCTGACCGGTCGACTTGCCGGGCGCTGCCGCACCCTGGATTTCCACCGCCGAGATACCGTTGTAACGCTCGAGCTTCGGCGAACCGTAAATCCAGTTGCCGGTCGCGAACGCGCCGAACGGCACCATCGTTCCCGCGCCATTGCGCACGTACCACTTGTTCAGGTCGTCCGGATTCATGCGGAACGGACCGTCGCCCTGCACGTAGACCTTCTTGATCCGGTTATCGACGTCGAGGAAGTTGTTCACGTACTGCGACGCCCAGGCGATCGAGAACGTCTGATCGATGTCCGAAATCACGACGCCGAGCGCGTTGGCCTTCTCGCGGTCGATATTCACCTTGAACTGCGGCGTGTCGTTCAGGCCGTTCGGACGCACCTGCGCGAGCGTCGGGTCCTTCGCCGCCATGCCGAGCAGCATGTTGCGCGCTTCCATCAGTTTCGCGTGGCCGAGGCCCGCGCGATCCTGCAGTTCGAAGTCGAAGCCCGCCGCCGTGCCGAGTTCGGGAATCGAAGGCGGATTGACCGGGAAGATCAGCGCGTCCTTGTAGGGCGCGAAGTGCATGAACATCCGCCCGACGAGCGCCTGCACCTTCTGGTTGCTGTGCTGGCGATCCGCGTAGTCCTTCATCCGCACGAACACGAGACCGGAGTTCTGGCCGCGGCCCGCGAAGGAGAAGCCGTTCACCGTGAACACCGACTCGACGATCGACTTCTCGTCCTTCAGCAGGTATTCCTGCACGTCCTTCAGCACATGCGCCGTGTATTCCTGCGTGGAACCGGCCGGCGCCTGCACGAGCACGAACATCGTGCCCTGGTCTTCGTCGGGCAGGAACGACTTCGGCAGACGCAGGAACAGCATGCCCACCGCGACGATCACGACGATATAGATGATCAGCCAGCGGCCCGAGCGCCTGATCACGTGCTGCACGCCGCTGTGGTACTTCTCCTGGCTCTTGTTGAAGGTGCGGTTGAACCAGCCGAAGAATCCCTTCTTCTCGGGCTGGTGCCCTTCCGGATGCGGCTTCAGGATCGTCGCGCACAGCGCCGGCGTGAGAATCAGCGCGACCATCACGGACAACACCATGGCCGCCACGATCGTCAGCGAGAACTGCCGGTAGATGGCGCCGACCGAGCCGCCCGAGAACGCCACCGGCACGAACACCGCCGACAGCACGAGCGCCACGCCGACCAGCGCGCCGGTGATCTGGCCCATCGCCTTGCGGGTCGCATCGCGTGGCGATAAATGCTCCTCGGACATCACCCGCTCGACGTTTTCCACGACCACGATCGCATCGTCGACCAGCAGGCCGATCGCCAGCACGAGGCCGAACATCGACAGCACGTTGATCGAGAAGCCCACCGCCGACATGATCGCGAACGTGCCGAGCAGAACGACCGGCACCGCGATCGTCGGGATGATCGTCGCCCGCAGGTTCTGCAGGAACAGATACATCACGAGGAACACGAGCACGATACCTTCGATCAGCGTCTTGACCACTTCCTCGATCGACAGGCGCACGAACGGCGTCGTGTCATACGGATACTTCACCACCAGCCCGTGCGGGAAGTACTTCGACAGGTCGTCGATCTTTGCCCGGACCGCCTTTGCCGTGGAGAGCGCGTTCGCGCCCGTCGCGAGCTGGATACCGAAGCCGGCCGTCGGCTGCCCGTTGTACTTCGTGTCGAAGTTGTAGTTTTCGCCGCCGAGCTCGATCTTCGCGACATCCTTCAGGCGCACGCGCGAGCCGTCCTGATTCACCTTCAGCAGGATGTTGCCGAACTGCTCGGGCGTCTGCAGCAGCGTCGCTTCCGTGATGGTCGCCTGGAGCATCTGCCCCGCCACCGCCGGCGTGCCGCCGAGACCGCCCGCCGCCACCTGCACGTTCTGATTGGTGATGGCGTTCTTCACGTCCACCGGTGTGAGCGCGTAGTTCGTCAGCTTGGTCGCGTCGAGCCAGATGCGCATGGCGTACTGCGAGCCGAACAGCGTCGTGGTGCCGACACCATCGATACGCGAGAGCGGATCCGCCACGTTCGACGCCACGTAGTTCGCGAGGTCGTACTTGCTCATGCTGCCGTCTTCGGACACGAACGCGAGCACGAGCAGGAAGCTCGAACTCGATTTCGTGACCTTCGTGCCGAGCTGCTGCACGACCTGCGGCAGGAGCGGCGTGGCGAGCTGCAGCTTGTTCTGCACCTGCACCTGCGCGATGTCGGGGTTCGTGCCCGCCGCGAACGTCAGCGTGACGGTGGCCGTGCCCGAGTCATCAGACGTCGACGACAGGTACAGCAAGTGGTCGAGGCCGGTCATCTGCTGCTCGATCACCTGCGTCACCGTGTTTTCGACCGTGCTCGCGGATGCGCCCGGATACGTCGCGCTGATCTGGATCGCAGGCGGCGCGATCGTCGGATACTGCGCGACCGGCAGCGTGAAGATCGACGCCATCCCCGCCAGCATCAGGATGATCGCGATCACCCACGCGAAGATCGGTCGATCGATAAAAAACTTTGCCATGTAACAGGCTCCCTTTCGTTACGCGCCCGAAGCGGCGGATGCAGCCTGCGCACCACTCGCGCCGCTCGCGTTCGCAGGCGCGGCGGCGCCCGGCGCGGATGCCGCCTGCGCGTCCGAGGCGGCTACCGGGTAGGGGAATTTCGCGTCGACCGGCTTCACCTGCATGCCGGGCTTCGCCTTCTCCACGCCGTTCACGATCACGCGATCGCCCGCGTTCAGGCCGCTGTCGACCACCCAGTTGTTGCCGTAGGTGGCGCTCGTGACCAGCTGGCGCAGCTCGACCTTGTTGTCCTTGTTGACGACGAGCGCGGTCGGCGTGCCCTTCTGGTCGTGCGTGACGCCGATCTGCGGCACGACGAGCGCGTGGTCGTTCACGCCTTCCTGGATGCGCGCGCGCACGAACATGCCCGGCAGGAGCACGCGATCCTTGTTCTGGAAGATCGCGCGCACGGTCACCGAACCGGTGCTCTGGTCGACGCTCACGTCCGAGAACTGCAGCTTGCCCTGCTCGGTATAGGTGCGGCCGTCTTCGAGCACGAGCGTGACCTTCGCGGCGTGGATGCCTTCGGTCTGCAGGCGGCCTTCCTGGATCTGCCGGCGCAACTGGAGGCCTTCGACGCTCGATTGCGTCAGGTCGACGTAGATCGGGTCGAGCTGCTGCACGGTCGTGAGCAGCGTCGCGGCGCTCGCCTGCACGTAGGCGCCCGGCGTCACTTGCGAGAGGCCCGTGCGGCCGCTGATCGGCGAGACGACGTCGGTGTAGCCGAGGTTGATCTGCGCGGTATCGACCGATGCCTTGCCCGCGGCGACATCCGCCACCGCCTGACCTTGCGCGGCCACGGCGTTGTCGTAATCCTGCTTCGACACGGCGTTGGCCGCGACGAGGATCTTGTAGCGCGACACGAGCGCGTTCTGCGACGCGACGTTCGCCTGCGCCTTCGCCAGCGTGGCCTTCGCGTTGTTCAGCGCGGCGATGTACGGCGCCGGATCGATCTTGTAGAGCCGCTGACCGGCCTTGACCTCGGAGCCTTCCGTGAATTCACGACGCTGCACGATGCCATCCACTCGTGCGCGCACTTGCGCGACGAGGTAGGCGTTGGTGCGGCCCGGCAAATCGACGACGACCGGCACGCTCGTGGGCTGCACGGTGACGATGCCCACTTCGGGCGTTTGCGGCGGAGGCGCTGATTGTTTTTGCCCGCACGCTGCCAGGAACACGGCAGCCGTCGCGGCGGTGATTAAGCGGAGTGGAACCCGTTCGACGCGCATGGAGCGACCTCTGTCTAAGACTGAGAGTGAAGTGGGTGCGCGGCGGCCTTCCCCGGGCAATGCCGCGCACGAGCGTCCTTCAGGACGCTGCCAATAAACAAACTTGTCCGACGAATGAGCGGCGCCGCCGGCCAGCGGCCGGCGTTTCATGCCCGTGCGCGACGCTCTGAAGCGCCGCCTGTGGCCCAAGGACGGCCGGAACGGGCAATGGAAACGAAAGCTTAATTCGGAATCCGTTCGTCGGCGGAAATTTGTGAATATTGGTAAACGGGTGGTATTGTATATACATTCGTGGATGAATGTATAAAACTGTACGTGTTTATCCCCATTGGAGGCGAGAAAGAAATCGCTCAGGGGAATCGATTACGGTCGACAGATCTTCGACACGGGCCCATCAATGCGCCCGTTCAACGGCAGCAGCAGGAGCAGAACGGCCCGAAAGGCCGCACGATATGGTCAGACGAACCAAGGAAGAAGCGCAGGCGACGCGCAACCGCGTGCTCGACGCGGCCGAGCGCGTCTTCTACGAAAAAGGCGTGTCGCGCACGACGCTCGCGGACATCGCGCAGGCGGCGGGCGTGACGCGCGGCGCCATCTACTGGCACTTCGCCAACAAGGGCGATCTCTTCAACGCAATGTTCGACCGCAGCCTGCTGCCGCTCGACGAACTCGTGCAAACCACGCTCGACGGCAAGGAAGAAGACCCGCTCGCGCGGCTTCAGGAGCTTTTCGTCTGGTGCATGCGCAACATCACGACCGACGTGCAGCGCCGGCGCATCTTCGACATTCTTTTTATGAAGTGCGAGTTCGTCGAGGAAATGGGGCCGGTGCGCGAGCGGCACCAGAACAACATGCGCGACGGCATGGAGCGCATCGAGCGCGCGCTGCGCAACGCCGTCGAGAAGAAACAGCTTCCCGCGACGCTCGACACGAACCGCGCGATGACCATGCTCCACTGCCTCTTCACCGGCATCCTGCACGATTCGCTGATGCTGCCGGACCTCGTCCATCCGGAGCGCGACGCCGAAGCGCTCATCCAGGCGTGCTTCGACGCCTTGCGTTGCAGCCCGGCGCTGCTGTTGTCACCGGTCAGCGCCTGAATTCGTCATTGCAGCCCGATGTGTTGCGCGAAGTACGCGAACAGCGCGATGCACACGAGCATCGCCGCCCAGGCCCAAACGGGCAAGCCGAGCGGATGCGGATCGTGGGAATGATCGCGCTCGTGATGCACGAAGCCATGTCCGTGCAGGCGATGCCGCAGCACGCCGCTCGCGTGGGCATCGGCGGACGGTGTGCGCATCGCGCCCGAGCGACGCGAGAACGCCGCCGACATCGCGCCCGGGCGCAAGAACACGTGCCGGCGCTCGGCGCGCTCGCCCGCCGCGCGCATCGACGGCAAGCCGTGCTTCGCGCGCACCACTTCGCAGAACTCGGCGAAGAATTCATCGGCGCCTTCGCGCAGCGCGTTTTCGATCTGGCGGGTGGGCAAGCCGGCGAGCGGTCCCGATACCGTCGCCCAGACGGTGTATTCGATCCAGGTCGCGGTGGTGTCGTCGTCCGGATTCAACGCGACCGCGATCTGCCCGCGCAGGGAGCCGACGCCCTCGCCGCGCGCCTTGAAGCTCAGCGTGCGGGCATACACGGCATCGTCGGATGCGGAGAGTTCGCTGGATTCGGTGGATTCGCCTTCCGCGTGCGCCGCCTGACGCGTGCGCCCGGCTGCGTGGGCGCGGATCTCGTAGCGCGCCCGCAGCGCGCCGAGCGGCACGATCAGCGTGAGGACATACTCGCCGCCGGGCGTGCGCGTGAACGATTCGCAATTGTCGAGGCTTGCGCGCAATAGCGCGAGGTCAGAGAGCGCCTCCCGGACATGCGCCGGGTCGAGCGGAACGCACAACGCATCGGTGACTTCCATTCGAGCCTCCGGGCAAAGGATCGCATGCGTTCGTTATGGCTGAGCGGGCGCGGTATGTCTGTTCGGCTGCGCGCCTAGGATGTTTCGTCGATGCGATCCACACGCGAACCGTAAAACGCAAGGTAGCCCTTGATTTTCACGGCGGCGTCGAGCGGCGCTTCGTAGCTCCAGGCGGCATTTTCCACCGGGCCGTCCTCGGTCAGCAAATGATAGTGCGTGGCCTGGCCTTTGATCGGGCAATGCGTGGTGTGAATGGAGCGCTCCAGGCGCGCCATGTTCACGTCGGCGCGCGGGAAGTAGTGCACTTTCTCCGTGCCTGGCTCGATGAGCGTGAGCGACGCGTGCGTATCGGCGTAGGTCACGCCCTGATGGATCACGCGGCAGCGCCGGCCGTTCAGCGTGATCTCGATGTGATGCGCCGTTGCGTGTCCGTCGTTCAGTTCCGTGCCCATCGTGCTGCCCCTCCCGCGTGAGGACCGCCATCCCAAGAAAAAGCCACGAGTGATCGAGACACCCGTGGCTTGATTATGAGACAAAGTTTCGATGCTGCGTGAGCGCTTTCGATGCCCCGGGTACTTTCCCTTTCGACCTCCGCGCTTACTGAGTGTTCCAGTGGAACGCCGCCTTGGCCTTGCCCGGACCCGCGACCGTCACCGCCTGCTTTTTCTCCTGATCCTTGTACTTCGCGTAGACGGTATAACTGCCCGGCGGCAGCTTGACGAGCATGTACGGTCCCATCGACTCGGCGGAAAGCGCCTCGCCGCCCTTGCCGTCGACGATGCGCACGTGCACGCCCGAAAGGTAGTCGGCGGTCGGGCCCGTGAAGCGCAGCGACAGCGGCCAGTGCGCCTGTTCCCGCAACAATGCCCGCGATTCGTCGAGTCCCACGCCGCCCGACGTGTACGAGACGTCGCCTTGCTGCTGGATTTGCGGCAGGCCGCCGCCGTTGGTGTTGCCGGCGCTCGACATATCGCCGGTCGTGCCGCCCGAGGCTTGTGCCCAGGCGCCGCCCGCCATGCCCGCGCTCATCGCCGCAATGAGAACTGCGGCCGCCAGTCTGCCCGTGGTTTTGCTCGTCATGGTTCTGCTCCTTTGTCCGATGCCGCCCGGCCCAAAAGCGCCGGCGGCGTCACGCCCGATGCGTCGGTTTCACGCGATGGGGCACCAGGGAACCGTGGAGCATGGTTCGTGCCCGCATCGCGGATACCGGCGCACGCGCGTCAGCCGAGATCGACCGGCACGAAGATCTGGGCATCGTCACGCTGGATGAGGAGCGCGATGCTGTCGCCGGCGCGCTCGACCATCGACTTCAACTGTTGCGCCGAGGTGACCGGCTGGCCGTTGACCGCGAGGATCACATCGCCCGGCTGGATGCCCGCGTTCGCCGCCGCGCCGTTCGACTGCTGCACGAGCAGGCCGCGCGAGAGCGAATCGTTCTGCTTCTCTTCCGGCGTGAGCGGGCGCACCGCGACGCCGAGGCGCGCGTCCTGCGCCGATGCGCCGTCCTCGCCGCCCGCTTTTGCGCTCGCGGTCTTCGCGTCCTTCAACGCGCCGATGGTCACGGACAAATCCTTCGAGCCCTTGTCGCGCCACACCGTCACTTTCGCGGACGTGCCCGGCGAGAGCCCCGCGACCTGCGACGGCAGCGAGGTCGAATCCGTTACCGGCTCTCCATTCAGCGCCGTGATGACATCGCCCGGCTGCAGGCCCGCCTTCGCGGCCGGTCCGCCCGGCTCGACCGAGCTCACGAGCGCGCCTTGCGGCGACTTCATGCCGAACGAGTTGGCGAGCGTCTGATTCATGCCCTGCACCGTCACGCCGAGACGGCCGCGATCCACGTGACCCGTCTTGATGATGGCGTCCTTGACCTTGATCGCCTCATTGATCGGGATGGCGAACGAAAGCCCCTGAAAGCCGCCCGTCTGCGAATAGATCATCGAGTTGATGCCGATCACTTCGCCTTGCAGATTGAAAAGCGGGCCGCCCGAGTTGCCCGGATTCACCGGCACGTCGGTCTGGATGAACGGCGTGTAGTTCTCGTTGGGCAACGCGCGCGACTTCGCGCTGATGATGCCCGACGTCACCGTGTTGTCGAAGCCGTACGGCGAGCCGATCGCGACGACCCACTGGCCGACCTTGCTGCCGTTGGGATCGCCGATCTTCACGGTCGGCAGGTTCTTCGCGTCGATCTTCAGCACGGCGACGTCCGATTGCTTGTCCGCGCCGATGACCTTCGCGCGATATTCGCGCTTGTCCGTGAGCTTCACGGTGACGACATTCGCGTTGTCCACGACATGCGCGTTCGTGAGGACGTAGCCGTCGCTACTGACGATGAAGCCCGAGCCGAGACCTTCGCTCGGACGATCCGCGTTGGGGCCGCCGTCGCCGCCACCACCACCGAAGCCGGGCATGCCGCCGAAGCGCTTGAAGAACTGGTAGAAGGGATCGTCCGGGTCCATCGGCACTTGATTCTGGCTGCGACGATTCGACGTCTGCTTGACGACGTGCTTCGCGCTGATGTTCACCACGGCCGGACCATAGGTCTCGACGAGACCGGAGAAATCGGGAATGCCGGTTTTTGCCGCGGCCTCGGCGGGCATCAACGCCGCTGCGGATGCGGGCGCGATGACCTGCGGCGCCGGGACATTGTTATGCCCGGCCACGTAGCCCGCCGACACGGCAACGGCAACAGCCACTGCGACGGCGCTGCGGGTGAGGATCTTCGCTTTCATCGTGTGCTCCTGACGAGGGGATGCGCTCCAGAAAGAGCGCGCTTTATCGATGGAGCAAGATTACGGGGTGTCGCTTAAACCTTTCTTAAACACGTGGCGCGTCGGGGCGCGTATCAGAATCGAACCGATGCCTTCAATCCGCCAGCCTGCGATTCGCCGAGCGTCACCGCCGCGCCATGCTGGTCCGCGATACGCCGCACGATGGCGAGCCCGAGGCCCGTGCCCGCAATGTCGCTGCGTGCGCGATCCGCGCTCTCTCCCGCGCGGTAGAACCGGTCGAATACTCTTTCTCGTTCTTCTTGAGGGATGCCCGGACCGGTATCGGAGATGTCGACGAGCGCGCGCCCGTCTTTCATTTTCACGCCGACATCGACGCGGCCGCCGCGCGGCGTGTACTTCGTCGCGTTGTCGATGAGATTGTTGAACATCACGCGCAGCGAATCCGGATCGCCCTTGACGGTCGCGGGCTCGCTCGCCTCGATGCCGAGATCGACGCCGCGTTCTTGTGCGACCAGAACATAGCCGCGCACACAGCTTTCCAGCAGCGCGTTCAGATCGACCTGCGTCTCGACCTTCTTGCCGTCCGGCTCCGATCGCGCGAGCGCGAGCAACTGTTCCGCGAGGCGCGTCGCGCGCGCGATGCCTTCATGCAAGTCCTTGAGCGCTTCGCGGCGCGTGTCGTCGTCCTGTGCGCGCGCGACGAGTTGCGCCTGGATCTGCACCGCGGCGAGCGGCGTGCGCAGTTCGTGCGCGGCATCGGCGACGAAGGCCTTTTGCGTATCGAGCGCGGTCGACAAACGCGAGAGCAACGCATTCAACGCGCGCACGACCGGCCGCACTTCCTGCGGCAGACGTTGATCGGAGAGTGGATCGAGCGCTTCGGGATGACGTGTATCGAGCGCGCGCGTCACGCGCTGCAAGGGCGCGAGCCCGCGTCCGACGATCACCCAGATCGCGAGCCCGAGCAGCGGCAAGAGCAGCACGAGCGGCCACAGCGTGCGCCACGCGACGCCCGCCGCGACGCGATTGCGGATCGACAACGGCTGCGCAAGCTGCACGACGTTATCGCCGACGATCGCGCTATACACGCGCCATTCGCCGCGCGGCGTCATTTCGGTGGAGAAGCCCAGCTCCGCATGCGGCGCGAGCGGCACGCGCGGATGCGAGTAGTACATCAGCACGCCGTTGCGATTCCAGATCTGGATGACGACGCCCTCGTCGCTCTCACTACGCGAACTGAGCACCGACGAAAACGGCTCCGACGGCAACGCCGCCGCGATCTGCTGAAGCTGATAATCGAAGAGTTCGTTGGCTTCGGCGAGCGCCTGCCGATAGATGAGCCACCCGGCAAACCCCACGCCGACGATAACGAGCGCGAGCAGCCAGATCACCAGTTGCCGGCGGATCGACCGCATCAGGCGTCCTTCGCGACCATATAGCCCAAGCCACGCACGTTGCGGATGAGATCGGCGCCGAGCTTCTTGCGCAGCGAATGGATGTACACCTCGACCGTGTTGCTGCCGATTTCCTCGCCCCAGCCGTATATCTTTTCTTCGAGCTGGCTTTTCGACAATACCGCGCCGGGCCGCGCCATCAGCGCTTCGAGCAGTGCGAACTCTCGCGCCGACAGCGACACAGGCGCGCCCGCGAGCGTCACCTGATGACCGACCGGATCGAGCGTCAGTTCACCGTGCCGCACGAGCGACTCGCCGCGCCCCGCGTGGCGGCGGATCAGCGCCCGCATGCGCGCGCCGAGTTCGTCGAGATCGAAAGGCTTGACGAGATAGTCGTCCGCGCCGGCATCGAGCCCTTTCACGCGATCCGCGATCGCGTCGCGCGCCGTGACAATCAGCACCGGCAGCGAGTTGGCGCGCGCGCGCAATGTTTTCAGCACGTCGAGGCCGTCGCGTTTGGGCAGGCCGAGATCGAGCAGCATCAGATCGTAGGATTCGCCCGCGACCGCCGTGAGCGCGGCCTCGCCGTCCTGCACCCAGTCGACTGCGAAGCCGTCCGCGCGCAGCGCCTTGCGCACGCCTTCGGCAATCATCCGGTCATCTTCGACAAGCAGGATTCGCATGGCACATGTTGGTTCGTGGTTACGTGGCGCAGCCCTCGGGCCGCGACGGGTTGCGGCTCATTGTAGCCGCGCGTGCCCGCGACAGGCTTAAACGGGACTTAACCGCGCGCATCGTCCACTTTCAGAGGACAACGACCTGTCGGACACGATGTTCATCGCGTAACACCGATTTTTTGCCCTTACGATTTCCGCAAGCCAGCTTGTCTACAATAGCCGCTTCCCGCGCGGCGCGATCCTGCCCGAATGCGCGCCGCCTGCCATCCAGTCCAAGAACAACGCTCGTCCATGCCGCTCGCTTTTCGTTCCGTGTCCCGCCGTCTTTCTTCATTCGCGCTCGCCGCCGCCTTTGCCTGCGCGGCGCTCGGCCATATGCCCGATGCCGACGCGCGCGGTGGCGGCTCGAAGGCCGATTCGCAAGGTCACGCGCCGCAGCGCGCGGCCATCGGCGGGGCGAAGTCCAAGCGCGCGAAGGCCGAACGCGCCGCGAAAGCGAGCGTGCCCGCCGGGCCGCTGCCCGCATCGGTCATGGCGGCGCTCGCGCGCGCGCACGTGCCGCTTTCGTCGATGAGCGTGGTCGTGCAGCGCGTCGGCGCTCCGGTGCCGCTCGTCTCGGTCAACGCGAACGAGCCGATGCTGCCCGCCTCGACGATGAAGCTCGTCACCACCTACGCGGGCCTCTCGATGCTCGGCCCTGACTATCGATGGAAAACGACCGCGTATGCCGACGGCGAGCTGGACGCGCAAGGCGTCCTGCACGGCAATCTGTACATCCAGGGCACGGGCGATCCGAAGCTCGTGCCGGAAGAACTGATCGATCTCGTCGAGCAGGTCCGCAAGAACGGCATCACGGGCATCGATGGCGCGCTCGTGCTCGATAAACGCTACTTCGACGCCTCCACGCGCGATCTGCCCGCGTTCGACAACGACGACAGCGCGCCCTACAACGTCGGGCCGGACCCGCTGCTGTACGCATTCAAGTCGCTGTCCTTCACGCTGACGCCGAGCCCTGACGGACAAGTCGCCATCGACGTGCTGCCGCAGCTTGCGCAATTGCAGATCGACAACGAACTGCGCGTCACGCGCGGCGCGTGTGTCGGCTCGCTGTCGGCGGCGTCGCCGAGCGTGGCGCAGACGCAGGGCGGCTTCGTGCAGGCGTCGTTCATCGGCGACTATCCGTTGCGATGCGGCTCGCGCACGATCAACGTCGCCGCGCTCGATCATTCGACCTTCTTCGCGGGCGGCTTCCTCGCGCTCTGGAAGCAGGCGGGCGGCACGTTCCAGGGCACGACGCGCGAAGGCCCGACGCCGTCGAACGCGCGGCTCGTGGGCACGCATCGCAGTCCGGTGCTGTCGGACGTCGTGCGCGACATCAACAAGTTCAGCAACAACGTGATGGCGCGCAACCTGTTCCTCACGATCGGCGCGGCGCAATTGAAGCCGCCCGCGACGACGGCGAAATCGGCGGCGGCGATCCAGGCGTTCCTGAAGCGCAGCGCCCTGCCGATGAACGGCCTCACGCTCGACAACGGCTCGGGTCTTTCGCGCGACGAGCACATCACCGCGACCTCGCTCGCCGATTTGCTGATGGCGGCGAACGCGAGTCCGGTCGCGCAGGTGTACGTCGAATCGCTGCCGATCGCGGGCGTCGACGGCACGATGCGCAACCGTCTCACCAACGCGGGCGCGCTCGGCAATGCGCACATCAAGACCGGCACGCTGCGCGACGTGCGGGCGATCGCGGGCTACGTCGGCGCGGCGAACGGCGAAAGCTATGTCGTCGTGAGCTTCATCAACGATCCGCGCGCCGAAGCCGCGCGCGCCGCGCACGACGCGCTGCTCGAATGGGTCTACGAGGGCGCGCGCCGGCCGGGCGCGGATGACTGAACCGCGATCGAACAGGCTTTCACAGGCACGCGGGGCGGAAAGGACCGAAGATTTCTTCTACGAAGTGACACCCGGGAGGACGCGCGCGCCGTGTACGCTGTCGGGCGCGGCGCTCGGCCGGTGCAGGTGTGCATCAGGGCGGGCGCGCGGCATCGCTTACACTCGCAGCTATGCGGCGCGAAGATCGCACCGAGATCCGGCGCCGGAATCAAACTAGAAAACACCAAAGTAGGGAGACGAGGTCCATGAACAAGCAACGTTCGACGCGCGCCGCACTGGTGCGCTTTGCCCAACTCGCGACGGCCAGCGCGGCCTTCGCCCTGCTCGCCGCGTGCGGCGGCGGCGGCGGCGGCGATGACAACAATTCCACGCCACCGGGCGGCGTGAAGCTGCAGGTGGTGTCGTTCGGCGACAGTCTTTCCGACGTCGGCACGTATTCGCCGGTCGCGGCGGCGAACTTCGGCGGCGGCCGGTTCACGACGAATCCGGGTCAGGTCTGGGTGCAGGATGTCGCGCAGTATTACGGCGATACGCTGACGCCCGCGATGACCGGCGGCTTCGGCGCCGCGCCGGTCACGCAGGCGGGCCTCGGCTACGCGCAGGGTGGCTCGCTCGTGACGAATCCGATCGGGATCAATCACGTGTCGACCGATCCCGCGAATTACACGGGCGCGCTCACGGTGCCGATCGTCCAGCAGTTGCAGAACTATCTCACCGCGCACGGCAGCTTCAATTCGAACCAGCTCGTGATCGTCAACGGCGGCGGCAACGACATCCTTTATAACTTCCAGTTGGCCGTGGCGGGCGCGATCACGCCGGCACAGGCGAGCGCTGCGATCGGCAAGGCGGCGATCGACCTAGCGGGCGTGATCGGCAAGGTGGTGCAAAGCGGTGCGACGCATGTGCTGGTGTCGAACGTGCCTGACATCGGCACGACGCCGCAGGGGATGATGAGCTCGGCGGCCAATCGCGCGCTGCTCACACAGGCATCGCTTGGCTTCAATCAGGCGCTTGCGGCGGCGCTCACGCAGACGGGACTGATGTCGAAGGTGATCTATCTGGACATCGTGCCGGTGCTCGCCAATGTCACGGCGAATTTCCGGCAGTTCGGCTTCGCGGTGTCGAACACCGGGACCGCCTGTAATCTCCAGGCGATGGCGGCGGCGGCGCAGAAGTTCGGCGAGCCGAATCCGCAAGCGTTCGCGACGTCCCTGTTCTGTTCGCCGGAGACGCTGACCGTCGCGGGCGCGGATCAGACGTATATGTACGCGGACACCGTGCATCCGACGACGCATCTGGGCGCGCTGTATGCGCAGGCGGCGGAGCAGGCGGTTGCGAAGGCGGGGTTGGGGAAGTAAGGGTCGGCTAGTAAGTTGAATCGAGAAGCCGCCCGGCTGCGGATCGACCGGGCGGTGCTCATGGAAATGGAAGAGTGCGCTCTTTCAAGCGCTCAGCGCTTCAGATCGCGGTAGAAGTTCTCGTGGGCGCCGATGCTCAGAAGCTCGACGGTAGACGCAGAGAACTGATACGCGAGCAGGATTTCCTGCTTGTTCAGCTTGAACTTGTGAACGTAGACACCAGCGAGATCCCCCTTCCTTGCAACGCCCGCATCGGGCGCCGCGAGGATCTCGCGTACTGCTTCATCGAGAACCTTTCTGTCGCGTGCATGCAGTTTCTTGACCGCCCTCTCGAAGGTCGGCGTAACAACGACTCTCACCGACATCACGAAGCAAACTGATAGTCCGAGACCTGACCCGCCTTGGCCTCTTCAACCGCGAGAAGCGTGTCCTTGATGAACTGAACCGGAAGCTCCGGGCTTTCTTCGACGGCTTTTCCAAGCCGTGCCCAATGCTCGATCTGCTTCGGCACGGAGCGATGCATTGCCGCCGCATGCGGTTTGGCGATTTCGACGAGTTCGTCGGAGAGTTTGAGTGCTACGGCCATGTCAGGTCTCCCGGTTGCAAGATTGGATTTATTTTGCAACCAAAAGCAACCTTTTGCAACCCGACTTCCCCCTCACTCTTCCCGCTCAAACGCCGCCGCCGCCCTCCCAAGCCGATCATTCACCGCGATCCACTCCACCGTCTCCGGCAACCGCTCGATCAGAATCCGCTCGACATTCGCCCGATCCAGCGCACGCAACAAACTGTACAAATCGCGCGCATAACTCTGCGGATCTTCCGGCGCGGCAACGAAATGCACATTCGCCGCGTGCGCCCATTCCCCCGCGCTCGACGCCCGCGCAACCAGCGCGATCCGCTTCCCGCTCGCCCGATCCTGCGCCGCGATCAACGGTTCGATCGCGGCAAACGGCAGCAACGCGAGCGGCGTGCGCGGCGCGTAATGCGCCTTCAACGTGCCTGAAGCGCGCGGCGCAGTGGCATCCGACCCGTCCGGCAGCCTCGGCGCAATACCGATCACATCCGCGATCTGCTGCGGGCTCACATGACCGGGCCGCAACAACGCGGGGAAACCGCGCGACAAATCCAGAATCGTCGATTCGATGCCGACATCCGCCGCCCCGCCATCGAGCACATGCACCGCGCTGCCGAACTCGTCGCGCACGTGCTGGGCCGTGGTCGGACTGACATGGCCGAAACGGTTGGCCGATGGCCCCGCCACCCCGCCCTGCTTCCCGGTGCCGATCCGCCGCGCGTGAAACGCCGACAGCAGTTGCTGCGCCACCAGATGCGACGGACACCGCACGCCCACCGAATCCTGCCCGCCGCTCACCGCCGCGGGAATATGCGCCGCGCGCTTCAGAATCAACGTCAGGGGCCCGGGCCAGAACGCATCGATGAGCCTGCGCGCATCGGCCGGCAGTTCGCGCACCCAGTAGCCCGGATCGGCTTCCGGCGCGAGATGCACGATCACCGGATGATTCGCCGGGCGCCCCTTGGCCGCATAAATACGCGCGATGGCGCCCGGATTCTCGGCGTCGCCGCCGAGCCCGTAGACCGTTTCGGTCGGAAACGCGACGAGTTCGCCGGCATCGAGCAACTCGGCGGCTTCGTCGATCTGCGCGACGCTCGGATAGATGATGGTCATTGCTTCTACGACAAGAAAACTCAATCGAGCGAGATATGCAGCATGCGCGCGCAGTCACGCGCCGCCGTGCGCGCTTCCTCGAGCGTCGCCGCCGTGAAGTTGATGTGGCCCATCTTGCGGCCCCGGCGCGCCTCTTCCTTGCCGTACAAGTGCAGCCGCGCCGAAGGCATCGCGGCGACTTCCGTCCAGGCAGGCGCGCGCGCCTTGTCGCCATCGAACCAGATGTCGCCGAGCAGATTCAGCATCGCGGCGGGCGAATGCTGGCGCGTGTCGCCGAGCGGCATGCCGGTCATCGCGCGGACCTGTTGCTCGAACTGGCTCGTCGCGCAGGCATCGACCGTGTAGTGGCCGGAATTGTGCGGACGCGGCGCCATTTCGTTGGCGATCAGCGTGCCGTCTTCCAGCACGAAGAATTCGACGCACAGCACGCCGACATAACCCAGCTTCGCGGCGATGGTCAGCGCGGCGTCCTGCGCCTGGGCAACGAGCGAAGCCGACGCATCGGGCGCGGGCACGACCGTCTTCGCAAGAATGCCGTTCACGTGCACGTTCTGCGCGAGCGGAAACACGGCCGACTTGCCGTCGCCGCCGCGCGCGATCAGCACGGACACTTCGTACTTGAGCGGCATGCGCTTTTCGAGCACGCACGGCACGCCCGACAGCGACGCGTACGCGTTGCGCACGTCCGCGACGTTGCGCACGCTGACCTGCCCCTTGCCGTCATAGCCGAGACGCGCGGTCTTGAGAATGCCCGGCAGCACGGCGGCGAGCTTCTCGTCCGGCAACGCGGCGAGCGCCTGCGGCGATTCGATCACGACGTGCGGCGCGACCGGCACGCCCGATTCCGCAATGAAGCGCTTCTCCGCGACGCGATCCTGCGCGATCGCCACGCAGCCCGCGGCCGGACTGACAAAGGTGCACGAGGCGAGAAATTCGAGGCTCGCTGACGGCACGTTCTCGAATTCCGTCGATACCGCCGCGCACAGCCGGCCGAGCTCGGTGAGCGCGGCGCGGTCGTCGTAGGCGGCGCGGATGTGGCGATCCGCAACAGCGCCCGCGGGGCTCGTCTCGTCCGGATCGAGGACGGCGACGCGATAGCCCATCGATTGCGCGGCGAAACAGAACATGCGGCCGAGCTGGCCACCGCCGACCATGCCGAGCCATGCGCCCGGCAGGATGGGAGAGATCGGAGATTTTTGTGGGTTCATCGTGGGGCTTGGGTGGCTGGCTGTGGGCAACGGCGATGACACGACGCGCGGGCTGACTGGCGCCGGTCCGCGCGCGGGGTCATCAGAGCGGCGGCAGCGCCATGTCGCGCGCCGCCTGATTTTGCTTCACACGGAAAGCGGCGAGCGCATCGGCGTATTTGGCATCGGTGACGCTCAGCAGCGATACCGCGAACAGCGCCGCGTTCGCCGCGCCCGCCTCGCCGATGGCGAACGTCGCAACCGGCACGCCCTTGGGCATCTGCACGATCGAATGCAGCGAATCGACGCCCTTCAGATACTTGCTCGCCACCGGCACGCCGAGCACCGGCACGGTGGTCTTCGCGGCCAGCATGCCCGGCAGATGCGCCGCGCCGCCCGCGCCCGCGATGATCGCGCGCACGCCGCGCTCACGCGCGCTTTCGGCGTAGGCGAACATCTCGTCCGGCATGCGATGCGCCGAGACGACTTGCGCCTCGTAGGGCACGCCGAATTCCTGAAGCATCGCGACGGCGTGCTTCATCACGTCCCAGTCGGAGCTGGAGCCCATCAACACGCCGACGAGCGGCGCTTCGTGCGTGTGGGCGCCGGTCTGTACTTCGCTCATTCCTTTTCCCTTGAAATGCGCGTACCGCTTCCCGGAAGCGGCACGGTTCGAATTACGACAAAGTCTTGCCAGTGAGACGCTGCAGCGCTTCCTGATACTTCTCCGACGTCTTCGCGATCACGTCGTCGGGCAGTTTCGGCGCGGGCGGCTCCTTCTTCCACGGCTGGGTTTCGAGCCAGTCGCGCACGAACTGCTTGTCGAACGACGGCGGATTCGTGCCGACCTGATAGCCGTCCGCGGGCCAGAAGCGCGACGAATCGGCGGTCAGGACTTCGTCCATCAGATACAGCTCGCCCTTGTTGTCGAGGCCGAACTCGAACTTCGTATCCGCGATGATGATGCCGCGCGTCGCCGCGTACTCGGCCGCTTCCTTGTACAACTGGATGGAAATGCGCTTGATCGTCGCCGACAGCTCGGTGCCGATGCGGCGCTCCATCTCATCGTAGGTGATGTTTTCGTCGTGATGGCCCATTTCGGCCTTCGCCGCCGGCGTGAAGATCGGCTCGGGCAGCTTCTGCGCGTTCTGCAGGCCCGGCGGCAGCTCGACGCCGCACACGGAACCGGTCGCCTGATAGTCCTTCCAGCCGCTGCCCGCGAGATAGCCGCGCACGACCGCTTCGACGAGAATCGGCTCCAGGCGCTTCACCACGACCGCGCGGCCCTTGACCTGTTCGGCTTCATCCGGCGACACGACGGATGCCGGATCGATGCCCGTATTGTGGTTCGGCACGATATGACCGAGTTTTTCGAACCAGAAATCGGCCATTGTGTTAAGCACGCGGCCCTTGTTCGGAATCGGCTCGCCCATGACGACATCGAATGCGGAAAGGCGGTCGGTCGTCACGATCAGGAGCTTGTCCTGACCGACTGCGTAATTGTCGCGGACCTTGCCGCGGCCGAGCAGCGGCAGCGATTTGATCGTGGATTCGTATAGCGTGGACATCGTCATGTACCGAGGAGGACTGAAATGATGAAACCCGCGCTCGGGACCTCAGGCGCGGGGAAAAGAAACGCGAACGGGCTCCGAACCCGGAACCCGTTGATTTTACTTTACAAATCGACCGCGCTTTATTTCACGATCTGCGCGAGTGCGCCGGATTTGTACTTCTCGGCGATCTTGTCGAGCGAAACCGGCTTGATCTTGCCGGCCATGCCTTCGCAGCCGAACTGCATGTAGCGCTGACGGCAGATTTCCTTCGCCGCTTCGCGCGCGGGCTTCAGGTAATCGCGCGGATCGAACTTCGACGGATTTTCGAACAGATAGCGGCGGATCGCGCCGGTAATCGCGAGACGCAGGTCGGTGTCGATGTTCACCTTGCGCACGCCGTGCTTGATGCCTTCCTGAATCTCTTCGACCGGCACGCCGTAGGTTTCCTTCATGTCGCCGCCGAATTCGCGGATCTCGGCCAGCAGTTCCTGCGGCACCGACGACGAACCGTGCATCACGAGGTGCGTGTTCGGAATGCGCTGGTGGATTTCGCGGATGCGGTCGATCGCGAGGATATCGCCCGTGGGCTTCTTCGAGAACTTGTACGCGCCGTGCGACGTGCCGATGGCGATCGCCAGTGCATCGCACTGCGTCTGCTTGACGAAATCGGCGGCCTGCTCGACGTCCGTCAGAAGCTGCTCGCGCGTCATCGTGCCTTCAGCGCCGTGGCCGTCTTCCTTGTCGCCCTTCATGGTTTCGAGCGAGCCGAGCACGCCCAGCTCAGCCTCGACCGTGACGCCGATCGAATGCGAAAACTCGACGACCTGCTTCGACACCGCCACGTTGTACTCGTAAGACGCGACGGTCTTGCCGTCGGCTTCGAGCGAACCGTCCATCATCACGCTGGTGAAGCCGGAGCGGATCGCCGCCATGCACACCGCCGGCGACTGGCCGTGATCCTGATGCATCACGACCGGAATATGCGGATACGACTCGACCGCTGCTTCGATCAGATGGCGCAGGAACGCTTCGCCCGCGTACTTACGCGCGCCGGCGGACGCCTGCATGATGACGGGCGCGTTCACTTCGTTCGCGGCCGACATGATCGCCTGCACCTGTTCCAGATTGTTGACGTTGAATGCCGGGAGGCCGTAGCCGTGTTCGGCTGCGTGATCCAGCAGTTGACGCATTGATACGAGAGGCATTGTGGTGAAACTCCATGATGTGAAACGAAAGCTGCAGCGCGCTCGATTCCGCTCTTGGGCGGTTTTCGGCTTTATCGTTGCCTCGACTGACGATGGACACCTTCGTCGTCTTGCGCGTCTGGTGGAGCGCTCGCCGTTGCCGGCACGGCGAGCGCTCCAGGACCTGCGACAAACCGCGCGGTACTTGACCGCGCATCTTTCTCTTTATTGCTGACGCCTGTCAGAAATGGTCGCCCACGCGCACGATCTTCAGCGTGTTGGTGCCGCCCGCCTGGCCCATCGGCTCGCCGACGGTCAGCACGACCATGTCGCCGCGCGCCGCATAACCCTTCGATACGACCACTTCGAGCGCCTGATTCAGCGCGGTGTCGCGGTCCATGTTGGTGTCGACGTGCAGCGGCGTCACGTTGCGGTACAGCGACATCGTGCGCTCGCTCGACACGCGCGGCGTGAGCGCGAAGATCGGCACGTGCGTCCAGTGACGCGACATCCACAGCGCCGTCGAGCCGGACTCGGTCAACGCGACCACCGCCTTCGCGCCGAGGTGGAACGCCGTGAAGAGCGCGCCCATCGCGATGGACTGGTCGATGCGCGTGAACGTGCGGTCGAGGAAATCGCGATCGAGCTGCGACTCTTCCGATTTCTCCGCTTCGACGCAGATGGCCGCCATCGTCTCGATGGTCGTCACCGGATACTTGCCCGCGGCGGTTTCGGCGGAGAGCATCACGGCGTCGGTGCCGTCGAGCACGGCGTTCGCCACGTCCGACACTTCCGCGCGCGTCGGCACGGGCGCATGGATCATCGATTCCATCATCTGCGTGGCGGTGATCACGAGCTTGTTCGACTCGCGCGCCATGCGGATCATGCGCTTTTGCAGCGCCGGCACTGCCGCGTTGCCCACTTCCACCGCGAGATCGCCGCGCGCGACCATGATGCCGTCCGACGCGTCGAGAATGCCCTGCAGCGCCGGAATGGCTTCGGCGCGCTCGATCTTCGCGATCATCTTCGGCTTGATGCCATACGGCGCGCCTGCGATGTTCGCCAGTTGCCGCGCCATTTCCATGTCGGTTGCGTTCTTCGGGAACGACACCGCGACGAAGTCCGCGCCGAGCGACATCGCCGTCTTGATGTCCTCCATGTCCTTCTCGGTCAGCGCGGGCGCGGTGAGGCCGCCGCCCTGGCGGTTGATGCCCTTGTTATTGGACAACTCGCCGCCGACCTTCACGACCGTATGGATTTCCTCGCCGATCACGCGCGTCACGTCGAGCACGATGAGGCCGTCGTTGAGCAGCAGCACGTCGCCCGCGCGCAGATCGCGCGGCAGATCCTTGTAGTCGAGACCGCAGCGTTCGTTGTTGCCGAGCGTGCAGTTGGCGTCGAGGATGAACGGATTGCCCGCGACGAGCATCGTCTTGTTGTTCTCGAACTTGCCGACGCGGATCTTCGGGCCTTGCAGGTCCGCCATGATCGCGACTTCGCGGCCCACCTGGCGCGCTGCCTCGCGGACGATCTCGGCGCGCTGACGGTGGTCGTCGGCGGTGCCGTGCGAAAAGTTGAAACGTACGACGTCGAGACCCGCCTGCAACATTTGCAGCAGGATGTCCGGGCTCGTGGAAGCCGGGCCGATGGTGGCAACAATCTTTGTAGCGCGATGCATGGAATTCCTCGTCTCAGTAGGATCGCCCGTAACTACGCTGCGAGCACGTTGCGCTTGCGGTGAGGTATTGCTCACCGGTTGCGCGCGCGCGCCGGTTCGTCCCGGCGTCGCTTTGTCGATGTCTTTCAGGGCATGGGCGGGCACGCCGCCGATGATGACCGGAGGCGTCGCCGTGATTTCGCCTTCGGGTACTGCCGGATCGGGTTGCGCCGCTTCCGCGATCGCCAAAGCGGCTTCAGCGGCGGCATCGAGCGCGCCGCTGTCGATCACGTCCTGCGTCACATCGTCTTGCGCGCCGCCGGCTGCGTGCGCGCCCTTCTTGACTGCTTTCGCCGGATTGCCTCGGGCCGCCAACGCCTTAAGCCCGCGACTCGAGCACTTCCACCGCCGGCAGCGTCTTGCCTTCCAGGAACTCCAGGAACGCGCCGCCGCCGGTCGAGATGTAGCTCACCTTGTCGTGGATGCCGTACTTCGCGATGGCCGCGAGCGTGTCGCCGCCGCCCGCGATCGAGAACGCCGACGAACTGGCGATCGCCTGCGCGAGCGTCTTCGTGCCGTTGCCGAACTGGTCGAACTCGAACACGCCGACCGGGCCGTTCCAGACGATCGTGCCGGCGGTTTCGAGCTGCGCGGCGAGCGCCTTGGCCGTGTCCGGGCCGATGTCGAGGATCAGGTCGTCGTCGGCGACATCCGCGACGGGCTTGGTTTCCGCCTTCGCGGTCGGGGCGAATTCCTTGGCGGTGACGACATCGCTCGGAATCGGCACCGATGCGCCGCGCGTGCGCGCCTGCTCGATGATTTCCTTCGCTTCGTCGACGAGATCGGCTTCCGCGAGCGACTTGCCGATCTTGAGACCCGACGCCAGCATGAACGTGTTCGCGATGCCGCCGCCGACGATCAGCTGATCGACCTTCTCGGCGAGCGACTTGAGAATGGTGAGCTTGGTCGACACCTTCGAGCCCGCGACGATCGCGACCAGCGGCCGCTTCGGGTTGCCGAGCGCCTTGCCGAGCGCATCGAGTTCGGCGGCGAGCAGCGGGCCCGCGCACGCGACAGGCGCGTACTTCGCGATGCCGTGCGTCGTGGCTTCGGCGCGGTGCGCGGTGCCGAAAGCGTCGTTGACGTAGATGTCGCAGAGCTTCGCGAGCTTCTGCGCGAGGCCGTCGTCGTTCTTCTTCTCACCCTTGTTGCAGCGGCAGTTTTCCAGCAGCACGACATTGCCCGGCTGAACCTGAACGCCGTCGACCCAGTCGGCGACGAGCGGCACGTCGCGGCCGAGCAGTTCCGACAGACGCTTCGCGACCGGCGCGAGCGAGTCTTCCGGCTTGAACTGGCCTTCGGTCGGGCGCCCCAGATGGGACGTGACCATCACGGCCGCGCCCGCGTCGAGGGCAGCCTTGATCGCCGGGACCGAGGCGCGCACGCGCGTATCTTCGGTGATATTGCCGTCATCGTCTTGCGGCACGTTGAGATCCGCGCGGATGAACACGCGCTTGCCGGAGACTTTGCCTTCGGCGATCAGATCGGTGAAACGCAGTACTTTCGTCATGGGAGTCAACGTAGAGAGTGAAGCGGTTCGGGCGGGGACGGCAGTCGGGGACAGCCGGTTCGTGGAGTCGCCGCGCGCGGGCCGCCGGGCAGGACGGCCCGCGCGCGGATCAGGCTGGAGGCGAAGGCCGCGCGGTGAAGCCGAACGCGCGTGCCGGAAGCGGGAGAAAGGGATCGGACAGATGAATCCGGAGCGGCGCGCCAGACGCGCGCGGGCGCGTCGACGCGGCCGGGAGCGGCGGGCTGGAAAACTGTAGCGCGGTGACTGCCGGACACACTTTCGACCTCGCTCACTCGGGGGAAAGACCGACATTTTAACCGATCACCCCGCCTGCTTTTAGCGTGCAATCGTTGATGACGCGTATTTGGTTCGACGCGCGGTGCGCTCATGCGGCAAGCCGCAGCACCGTAAACACCAGCATGCCGATGACGATGGTGCCCATCATGCCGCGCCGCCACAGGTAGTACGCGAGCCCGGCCGCCGACGCCCACAGCGCGTGATTCGACAGCGCAAGCGAAATGCCCGTGGGCGTCACGAGCAGATCCGGCACGACGACGCCCGCGAGCGCCGCGGCCGGCGCGTAGCGCAGCACGCGCTGCACGCGCGGCGGCAGCACCATGCGCTCGCCGCCGATCAGAAAGAGCGCGCGCGTCACCGCCGTGACTAGACCCATGCCGAGAATCGCGAGCCAGACATTGAGGGCGCTCATTGAAGCGGCCTCGTGGCGGCGGGCTTGTCGCCCTTTTTGTCGCCAGCGGCAGGCGGCGGTCCCGTGCGCTCGGCGATCACATCGGCGAGCGTGCCTGCGAACAGCGCCGCGAAGACCGCGAGCGGCAAGCCGAAGCGATACGGCAGATCGAACGCCAGCAGCGCGACGACGCTCGCCACGGCGACGGCCGCGAGCGTGGAGCGTGTTGCGATCGCCGACACGATGAGCGGAATCAGCGCGAGCGTGCCAGCGAGTTCGAGGCCCCAGTTATCGGGAATAAGGCTCGCGAGCAGAATCCCGATCACCGACGAAAGCTGCCATGAACACCAACTCGATACCGCCAGCCCCCAGAAGAACGCCTCCTTGCCGGGCTGCCAGCCGACCGGGAAATTCCGCTTCGAGAACATCAGGTAGATGATGTCGCCGTTGAAATAGCCGAGCACCAGACGCCGCTTCAGGGGCAAATAGGAGAAATGCGGCGCGAGCCCCGCGCTGAAGATCACGAAGCGCAGGTTGACCATCGCGGCGGTCAGGAGGATCGTCCATAGCGGCAGCTTCGCGGCGAAAAGCGGCAGCACCGCGAGCTGCGACGAGCCCGCGTACACCGCGAACGACATGCCGAGCGCCTGCGGTACGGTGAGCACGGACTTCGTCATCGCGACGCCGGTCACGAGGCCCCAGGAGAACGTCGCCAGGACGGCGGGCGAGAAGGTGCGCACGCCCTCGAAAAACGCGCGGCGATTCGTGTCGGACAGCCGGTCGAACATGAGCGAATGCGAGGCGATGAGGACAACCCGTGATGCCATTGCGCGGCCTCGATCGATTGCGCGATGGATCGGGAAAAAACCGGGAAAATCGGGAATGTTGAGCTTCGCCGTTTCACTCCGCCCTTTTCAGCGGACGGCGAAAGGCAAATTATAGCGTCGTGAAAGGCGCTCCAAGATCGGTTTCGTCGTGAAAAGACGCTAAAATGACGGTCTTTCGCCGCCTTTGCGCCCTCGCCGCGCGTCTTCCCCACGGAATCCACGCAAGAACGCGCGCCGGGCGCCGCCGCCCTTCAGAACGCGGGCGGCCTGCCGAAACCCACTTGAACGAGACAGCTAGGAGAACCGTATGTCAATGGCCGACCGCGACGGCAAGATCTGGATGGATGGCAAGCTGATCGACTGGCGTGATGCCAAAATCCACGTTCTGACGCACACGTTGCACTACGGCATGGGCGTATTCGAAGGCGTGCGCGCGTACAAGACCGCGCAGGGCACGGCCATCTTCCGCCTGAAGGAACACACCAAGCGTCTCCTGAACTCGGCGAAGATCTTCCAGATGGACGTCCCGTTCGACGCCGCCACGCTCGAAGCCGCGCAACTGGAAGTGGTCAAGGCGAACGATCTGGAAAGCTGCTACATCCGCCCGATCATCTGGGTCGGCTCGGAAAAGCTCGGCGTCTCGGCCAAGGGCAATACCATCCATGTGGCCATCGCCGCGTGGCCGTGGGGCGCGTATCTCGGCGAAGACGGGCTCGCGAAGGGTATCCGCGTGAAGACGTCGTCGTTCACGCGCCATCACGTGAACGTGTCGATGGTCCGTGCGAAGGCGTCCGGCTGGTATGTGAACTCGATTCTCGCCAACCAGGAAGCGGTCGCCGACGGCTACGACGAAGCGCTGCTGCTCGATGTCGACGGCTACGTGTCCGAAGGCTCCGGCGAGAACTTCTTCCTCGTGAACAACGGCAAGATCTACACGCCGGACCTGGCCTCGTGCCTCGACGGCATCACGCGCGACACGGTCATCACGCTGGCGCGCGACTTCGGCATTCCGGTGATCGAAAAGCGCATCACCCGCGACGAGGTCTACACCTGCGACGAGGCGTTCTTCACCGGCACCGCCGCCGAAGTCACGCCGATCCGCGAACTCGACAACCGCACGATCGGCTCCGGCAAGCGCGGCCCGATCACGGAAAAGCTGCAAAGCGCGTTCTTCGACGCCGTCGGCGGCAAGAACGAGAAGTACGCGAGCTGGCTCGCGAAGGTTTAATCGACCTCCTGCAACGCGGCGAGCCGAACGCTCGCCGCTGGACATCTGACAAGAGATAGCAATGAGCGACCTGAAGGAAATGCCGCTGGTGGAATTGTCGGCGAAGGATCTGCCCGCGTTCTGCCCGAACCCGAAAATGCAGCGCTGGAGTACGCATCCGCGCGTGTTCATCGACGTCACGCACGGCGAAGCGCGCTGCCCGTACTGCGGCACGCGCTACAAGCTGAAAGACGGCGAAGTGATCAAGGGCGGTCACTGAAGACCGGGCGACGCGCCCCCTCGCCCGCGCCGAAGCAGAAGGCGCGCATCAGACCCACGACTATCGACGGCTCGCCCAAAGGCGGCGGGCCGCGTTCTTTTTGAGATCGGAAAACGACAGATGCGCCGTGCGCTGGTTATAGCACCGAACTGGATCGGTGACGCATTGATGGCGCAGCCGCTCTTTACGCTCTTGCGCAAGCTCCATCCGCGTATCGCGATCGATGCGGTCGCGCCGGGCTGGGTCGCGCCCGTGCTCGAGCGCATGCCCGAGATCCGCGACGTCTACGCGACGGACCTCGCCCACGGCAAGCTGCAACTGCTGCGCCGCTGGCAGCTCGCGAGCGATTTGCGCGATGTCGGCTACGACGCCGCCTATGTGCTGCCCAACTCCGTCAAATCCGCGCTGATTCCGTGGATGGCGGGCATCAACTTGCGCATTGGTTACAAGGGCGAGAGCCGTTACGGGCTCTTGAACGTGCGGCACGCGAATCCGCCGAAAACCGAGCGTCCGCCGATGACCGCGCATTACGCCGCCCTCGCCTACACGCCGGGCGCGAAGCTGCCGTTCGTCGACAAATTCGCCCAGCCCGAAGCGGCCGCGCAGCCCGACGCGCAGACGCTGCCCGTGCCGCGCCTCGAATTCGATCCGAACGAAGCGGCGCGCGTCTCGACGCGTTTCAATCTCGACACGCGCACGCCGCTCGTCGTGTTCTGTCCCGGCGCGGAGTACGGCCCGGCCAAGCGCTGGCCGCCGGAGCATTTCGCGTCGCTCGCGCAGTTCATCGCGCAGTCGTTTCCGTATGCGCGCATCATCGCGCTCGGCTCGAAGAAGGACGCGCCGATCGCGCAGGCCATCGCGGAGCGCGCGCCGATGGTGCGCAACCTGTGCGGCCAGACCTCACTCGGCGAAGCGTGCGCGCTGATTTCGCGGGCGAGCGCGGTCGTCACCAACGATTCCGGGCTGATGCACGTCGCAGCCGCGTCGCGCCGGCCGCTCGTCGCGGTCTACGGCTCGACCGATCCGCGCCACACGCCGCCCTTGTCCGATCTCGCAAAGGTACAATGGCTGCATCTTGAGTGCAGTCCGTGCTTTGCCCGCGAGTGTCCGCTCGGCCATCTGAACTGCCTGCGCGAACTCTCGGCCGAACAGGTCTTCGGCGATGTGCGCGGGATGCTGCTCGCGCATCGTTGATGTTGCGGGCACGCGTCGAAAACGCGTGTCCGAACGGCGGTTTCCCACTGTGTGTGCGGGTGCGGACACGCGAATGTCTCCGAACGGGGGCATGCTTTGACCAATGACCGATGCAGCGCGCCGTTCCGTTGCCTGCCGCCATCAGCGGCGGGGCAACGATACGGCGGCGCGCAGCACCGAATGCCAGAGACCCACGAGCCATGCCACGTTTCGCCCGCCTCTTCGAAGCTGCCGCCGATACTCTCAACGCTTACTATCAGGCAGTCGCGGACAACAGCATCGACAGTGTGATGTCGTTGTGGATCGACGAGGAGTTCGCCACCTGCGTGTGCGCGGACGGCACGCATCTGCACGGGCTGGACAGCATCCGCGCGGGTCTCGGCAAGCAATTCGAAACGCAGCCGGTAACCATCGAGCCGCTCGATATCCGCGTGTACGACAGCCTCGGCACGGTCGTGTATGCGATCGCCGAGGCGCATCAGCCGGCCGCGCCGTCGAGCACGCCGCGCATGATCTACACGACCTACGTGATGGTTCACGAGCGCGGCGAGTGGCGCATCGCGCATATTCACGCGAGCGAGATGCCGCTGGAGACGGCGGGCCAGTTCGCGGTCAAGATGCGTCACGGTCAGGGACCGCTGCACTGAAGCAGATTTGAAGAAGACGTCTGTCGGGGAGGGGCCATGAAGCGCGATCCGTTGATGAAACACGATTCGTCGTTCGTGGACAAAGCGCCTGCAGTGGCACTGAAGGCACCCACGCTCGTGCCCGGACTGCCGGGCTCGGAATGGCTTTATAGCGCGCCGCGCTGGCTGCCGACCAGCCACGCGCAGACCATCGTCCCCGCCCTCTTCGGCCGCAAGCCCGCGGTGCGTTACCGGCGCGAGCGCTGGAACACGCCCGATGGCGATTTCATCGATCTCGATTTCCTCGCGCACGATCCCGCCGATCCCAACGATCATCCCGCCGCGAACGCCCCGCTCTTCGTGCTCTTTCACGGCCTCGAAGGCAATTCCGACTCGCACTACGCCCGCACGATGATGGCCGCCGCCCGCGCGCGCGGCTGGCATGGCGTCGTGCCGCATTTTCGCAGTTGCAGCGGGCCGCTCAATCTATTGCCGCGCTTCTATCATCTCGCGGACAGCGCCGAAGTCGACTGGATTCTGCGCCGGCTCGCGCAATCGCATCCCGGGCCGATCGTCGCCGCGGGGGTATCGCTCGGCGGCAACGTGCTGCTGCACTGGCTGTGTCAGAGCGGCAGGGATGCGTCGATCGTCAGCGCGGCCGCGGCCATCTCCGCGCCGCTCGATGTCCACGCGGGCGGCCTCGCGATCTCGCAGGGCTTCGGCATGGTCTATACGCGCAGCTTCCTGAAGTCGCTGAAGAAGAAGGCGCTCGCGAAGCTCGGCCAGTATCCCGGTCTATACGATCGTGACGCCGTGCTCGCCGCGCGCACGCTGTACGAGTTCGACAACGTCGTCACCGCGCCCCTGCACGGCTTTCGCGACACCAATCACTATTGGTCGACGGCGACCATCCGCGCGCATCTGAAGCACATCGAAGTGCCTGCGCTGCTCCTGAACGCACGCAACGATCCGTTCCTGCCCGAGTTCGCGCTGCCGTCGCCTGCCGAAGTATCGCCGCGCGTCATGCTCGACCAGCCGAACCACGGCGGCCACGTCGGCTTCATGACGGGGCCGTTCCCCGGCCGGATCGACTGGCTCTCGCAGCGCGTGTTCGGTTATCTGGAGAACTTCGTTTCGTGAACGATCATGGATGAAATCGTCAAGCAGGCGCTCGCCAAATGGCCCAACGTTCCGCATTGCACGGGCTGGCTGCTGCTCGACAGGCGCGGCCAGTGGCGCCTGCGCGACGACGCCGCGCAGGCCGCCGGCGAAATCGGCACGCCGATCCGGCATGAAGCGCTGCTCGGCTTCATCAACCGCAATTACGAAAGCGATGCCGACGGTCAGTGGTTCTTCCAGAACGGTCCGCAGCGCGTGTATGTGGAACTGGTCTACACGCCGTGGCTCGTCCGTCTTCACGCGACCGACGGCGCCTTGCACATGACCGATCAGACCGGCGCGGCGTTCGAGCCGGTAGAGGCGTACATCGACGACGAAGGCGGCATCCTCTTTGCCGATGACACGTCGCCCGCGCGCGTGGCCGCCCTGCACGACCACGATCTCGACCTGTTCGCGAACCACGCGTCGCTCGACGATGCGGGCACGCGCGGCATCTTCCATTGGCGCGATGGCGTCGATCTGCCCGTGCAGCCGATCGCGCGCGCCGACGTCGCGGCGCGCTTCGGCTTCGTCGCGAGTCCGGCCAGCCGCGCCGCCGCGAAGCAGGACTGATCTAGCCGTTCTTCTCCAGCTCGCGCTCTTCCTTGTAGCGCGTCTCGAAATCGCGCAGACGCGCGGAAATCGCCGAGAGATCGTAGAAGCTCGCGGTCTTCACATCGCGCGCTTCCTTCAGTTGCCGGATCGCGGATAGCCACGCGCCGTCGAGCGCGAACTTTTCCGCCATCGCCTGATGCTGCTGGAGCGGATCGTTGAGACCCGCGCTCGCCTGCGCGAGATAAAACCACCAGTCGGGCCGGGTCGGCTCGGCGCGCGTTTCGCGGCGTGCGAGCGTCTGCGCTTCGGCAAAGCGGCGCGCGGAGAGCAGCGCCTGAAGATGTGCATCGACGGCAGCGTGGGATTGCGGCCAGCGTTTCTGCGCGATGTCCGCGAGCCGGATCGCGTCGTCGTTGCGGCCCGCGCGGCGCGCGATGTCGGCGGCGAGCACGTCGAGGCTCGGCGTGCTGCGCAGCGGCTGCGGCGCGGGCTGCGGCTTCGGCGCGGGAGCCGTCCGGCCTTCGACGTGAACCGGAGCAAGCGCGATGTCGCTGCTCGCGCGAGGCGGCTGCGCCGGTGTCGGATCGGACTGCGGCGCGTGGCCGAGATTCAGCGTCGCGCGTGCCTGATTGAGCGGCGTCGCGGTCATCGAAGAGTCCGCGTTGCGCAGCGACGGCTCGCCACCCTTGCGCGAACTCACGGGCGGCGCGCTCGCGGCCGTTTCCTGCGGCGCGCGCGCGCGATCCTCCTGCTGCACCTGCGCCGATGCCGCCGCCGCGCTCGCCTCCTCGCCCTCGAACAGCTTGCGCGCTTTGGCGAGTGCGTCGCTGGCGGCGTCGTAATTGCCCATCAACGACTGCGCGAGCGCGATCCCATACCAGTTCGACGCCGGATTGAGCGCCGTCTGATCCTCGATCTCCGATTTGAGCCGGCTCGCGACCTCGCGATAATCGCTCGCGTAGTTCACCTGGAGCACGCGCGCGCGGGCGCGCACAAACGCATATTCGGCCGATTGACGCGGCTGCCGGTACGGCACGCGGCGCGCGCGGCCTTCCATGTCGGCGATGCGATCGGTCGTGAGCGGATGCGTGCGCACGTAGGGCGGCACGCCGTTATCGGCCATCGACGCGCGGTCGAGGCGCTCGAAGAATGCGGCCATCGCGTACGGATCGTAGCCGGCTGCGGCGAGCATCTGAAAGCCGACGCGATCGGCCTCGTGCTCGGCCGCGCGCGAGAAGCGCAACTGATTGTCGACGGCGAACGCCTGGCCGCCCATCGCGATGCCCATGCCCAGATCGCCGCTATGCGCCAGCAGCCCCGCGAGCATGCCGGCGAGCATCGCGGCGAGCGCCGCGTACGTGCTCTTTTCCTGCTTGCCGAGCATTCGCGCAATGTGGCGCTGAAGCACGTGCCCCATTTCATGGCCGATAACCGACGCCAGCTCCGACTCGGTCTGGGTCGCGGCGATCAAACCCGTGTTCACGCCGATGAAGCCGCCCGGCATCGAGAACGCGTTGATCTGCGAATCGCGCACCGTGAAAAGCTCGAAGTCGGGCCGATAGCCGCCGAGATACTGCGTCGCCGCCGCGGCGGAGAGCTTCGACGAGATCGAATCGAGGTAATCGCGCAGTAGCCAGTCGTCGAGATAGTCGGGGTCGGCGCGCACTTCGCGCATCATCCGCTCGCCGACCTTGCGCTCGGCCTGCGGCGTGAGCGAGCCGCCGGAGCCGTCGCCGAGATCGGGAAGCTGCACCGACGATAGCGGCGCGCGCAGGCCCGACATCGTGCCGGGACGGTTCGCGAAACGGCTTTCGGCGCCGCCGTAGACGCCGAATACGCCTTCCGCGACGTTGGCCGGCACGTCGCCGGCGGCGTTCTCCTGCGACGAACGCAGTTGCGAGGCCGCGAGCGTGCCGGTCGAACTCGCGGAAGGCGAGCTCGATTGCGCCAGCGCCGCGGGCGGCATGGCGAGAGCAACGCACAGCAGGGCGATGAGCACGCGGCTCGGACGTGTCGGATGCATGGCGCGAAACGGGCGAGGCGCCGATGGTCGGCTCGAAAACTGAAAACGAGCTTATCGTATCAAGTGTTGCGCGTGGGGCGTCTCACGTCGGCCGTGTGTCGCGCCGAAGGGCGACGTTTGGCGAAAAACCGCGCGAAATCACGCTGGTATGATAGGCGCCCATTCGAAGGAGACGCTATGTCCGGACTCACCCATTTCGATGCCGCCGGCGAGGCGCATATGGTCGATGTCGGCGCGAAGAACGAAACGCGACGGGTCGCCGTGGCACGCGGCTCGATCGCGATGCTCGACAGCACGCTCGCGCTGATCCGCGAAGGCCGCGCGAAAAAAGGCGACGTGCTCGGGGTCGCGCGCATCGCGGCGATTCAGGGCGCGAAACGCACCGCCGATCTGATTCCGCTGTGTCATCCGCTGGCGCTCACGCGTGTCGCGGTGGAGTTCACGATCGATGAAACGCTGCCCGGCGTGCATTGTGAAGTGCGCGTGGAGACCGTCGGGCGCACGGGCGTGGAGATGGAAGCGCTGACCGCCGTGCAGGTCGGGTTGCTCACCGTCTATGACATGTGCAAGGCGGTGGATCGCGGGATGACCATCACGAATGTGCGCGTGATGGAGAAGCACGGCGGGAAATCTGGAGACTGGGTGGCGGACGATCACGCATCGCCGGCACCCTGATCTCCCTCACTCCTCGTCATCGTCCGCCGACGACTCCTGACTCTGCGCCGGCACCCCATACAGCTTCACCAGATCCGCCCTGAAAGGCGCCAGCGGCTTGCCCGCCTCCTCGATCAGATCGTAGACGGCGGCGAGCTGCTTCGGCCAGTCGTGTAGCTGCGTCGCGAAAATCTTGAGTCGCACCATCGTGTCGAGCGCGTCGGCGCGTTGTCCGGCGAGCGCCTGCAGCACCGCATAGCGGCGCAATACGGTTTCGCCCGGCAACAGCGCGATCGCCTTCCGATGCGCCGCGAGCTTCTCCTCGACGTTCTGCGCGTTGATCGGCAACAGCGTCGCCGCGCCGTATTCGCCCCACGCCGTGAACAGGAATGACGGCGCGTCGCGATACTGCTCCGCCGGCCGCGAGCCGTAATAGAGCACTTCGGCGCGGTTGTAGTCGCGCAAAGTGGGATAGAGCGCTGCGAGCCCGCCGAGCACGAGCACGACATACACGCCATACGACAGGGGCCGCGCGACAAGCCGCAGCGGCCGCGTCTCCAGCAGGCCGATGACGAGCATCGCCGGCATCAGAAAGAACATGTACTGCTGCGGATACTCGACAAGCGCGTGCATCATCAGCACACCGAGCAGCGACAGCGCGAAAATGCGCGCCGGCGTCTGCGGCGCGCGCAGCACGCGAATCAGCCAGAACACGACGCCCGCGACAAGAATCGCCATGCCGAGCGCGCCCGTTTTGGCGAGCAGGTCGATGAAGATGTCGTGCGCATTGTTCGCAATCTCGACGCCGCCGAGATCGCGGACGAGATCGAACTGATAGCGCGGAAACTCGCCCCAGCCCACGCCCAGGAGCGGATGCGTCTTGAACATCGTCCAGCCGTATTTCCACAGCGCGAGACGCGGCGCGATCTGGCTGGCTTCCTGCATGCGCTCCGCCGCCGATTGCGCCAGGCCGAAGTCGTAGCGCACGTTCGCCCAGCGCACCGCGGCGTTCACGGCGAAGAACACGACGGCGAGCAGGACGGGAACGATCCACGCACGCACATCGCGGCGACCCGGCCCGTCGAAGCCTTCCGATGCGACCGGCCGCCCGAGCACGAAGGCCATCCAGAAACCGGCGACGACGATTACCGCCGTTTGCAGCCACGGCCCGCGCGACACCGTGAGCGCGAGACCGAGCGAATACACCGCCGACAGAATCAGCCACAGGACGATCGGCAGACGCCGCGTCTGCACGAAATACAGCGCGCCCGCGAGCGCGAACGCGATCACGGTCGCGAGGTGATTCGCCTGCGCCATGTTTCCGAAGGGACGCCTTTCGACCATCACGTTGTACGCGACCACGAACGGCGTGAACTTCACTTCGAGATGCAGCAACTGCACGATCTGGCAGAACACCGCGAACAGTCCGCCGACCATCAGCGCCGCCGCGGCGATTCTCAGCGTCTTCTCCGCCAGCCCCGCCCGCACGAATCCGAAGCCCGTATGCACCGCGACGAACGACGCGAGCAGATACGCGCCGCCGAGCCAGTTCATCGACGGCTGAGCGACCGGCAACAGCACAGTCTGCGCGACGAGCAGCACACCGAACGCGAGCGGCATCAGCGCGACGACCGGCGATGCGAACGGCACCTTGGGTTCGGACACGCGCACGAGCAGCGCGACCGTCGCGCCGAGCGCCAGATAAAGCGCGAGCGCGCTGTATTCGGCGTAGAAAGTCGGAATCGGATACGTATGGTTGACGACCGTGAAAGGGATCGTCAACGCAAGACACAGGACGGCGAAGCAAAGAAAGCGGGCGAATTGGGAAGGCATGAGGGACTGGGAACGTCGGCGACCGGCGCACTATACAAAACTTTGCCTCCGCTGTCCGTCGAATGGCCGGAATTGCTACGAAATCGCTGCCTTTCGCGCAAAAACGACGCTGCCAGGACGCGGCGGCGCCGTAAATCCTGCCGCCGCGCGCGCCTCACGCATTCCGCTCTTTCGCACCGCTTACGCGCGGCACTCCGGTGGTGCGAGGTTCGCCCGGAGCGTCGGCGCCTGCGCGGGCAACGGACCTGCGCCCGGCGCGGGCAGCGACGAATCCGTCTTCGCGGCCGCGAAGCATTCCCATGTCACCGATCCCGCCTGCACCGCGCCGCGGCTGAGCGCGACGCGCGCGGTCGGGGTATCGGCGTTATCGGGCGTGGATGGCACGAGCACGAGCGTGTTCGATCCCGCGGGCGCGACGCGCGTCGTGTAGGCGATCGTGATCTGCCCGTTATCGCTGTCGACGTGAATGGACTCGACGTTGCGCGTGCCCGGCGGCGACGCGAAGCCGCCCGCGAGATCCGCGCCGCTGGCCGCGTTCTCCGCCACCGCGAGCCGCGCCGATGCCGCGAGCGTCATGCCCTCGCCCACGCGACTGCGCGCCAGATAATCCTGATACGCGGGTATCGCATACGCCGCGACCACGCCGACAATCGCGAGCACGATCATCAGTTCGATCAGCGTGAAGCCGCGTGTCAGCGCCTCTTTCGTGCGCCCGAACCACCCTGCGCGCCGTTCGCGCGGCGCGTCCAAAACAAAAGCCATCGTCGTCATTGCTGCTCCAGGAAGACAAAAAAAGCGCCCTGCCGCGCGATGCGGTCAGGACGCTTCGATCGTATTCAGAGAGCCCAACGAGCGGCAGTCGGCCGAACGGCCTAGGCAATTTCGCGGATGCGCGCGCTCAGCCCGCCGCGCGATTCGCTTCGGCGAGCGCACGGCGCTTGAACAGCCAGCCCACCGCGACGACGAACAATGCGCCGGCGAGGCGCGCCGCATAGCCGACGACCTCGGTATTGAGCGCGGGCCATCGGTCGATGAACGGATCGTCGATGATGAGGCCGCCCGCGATCCATCCGAGCAGCCCCGCGCCGAACACCACGACGACAGGAAAGCGGTCGAGCAGTTTCAGCACCAGCGTGCTGCCCCACACAATGAGCGGAATGCTCACGATCAGGCCGAAGATCACCAGCGCGAGCCGATGACGCGGATCGGCGGCTTCGGCCGCGCCGGCGATCGCAATCACGTTGTCGAGGCTCATCACGGCATCCGCAATGATGATCGTCTTCACCGCCGCCCACAGACGGTCCGATGCGTTGACCTGATGCTCGTCGTGATCCGGCTGCATCAGCTTCACGCCGATCCACACGAGCAGCATGCCGCCCAGAAACTTGAGGAACGGAATGTCGAGCAACATCACCGCGAACGCAATCAGCACGACGCGCAGAACGATCGCGCCGAGCGTGCCGAGCACGATGCCGCGCGTGCGCTGCTGGTCGGGAAGGTTGCGGCACGCGAGCGCGATCACGACGGCATTGTCGCCGCCGAGCAGGATGTCGATCACGATGATCTGGACGACCGCGCCCCAGTGAAGCGTCGAAAAGAATTCAAACATGAGGCAGAAATAAAAAAGCGAGGAAGCAATGCTCCCTCGCTTTTTGTTGGCTTATATACGAAAGGAATCAGTAAGAGTACCAAACCCTCGCGTAGTCTGCCCGCTCGATATCAGATAACCGACTTCAGCAGACGGCCCATCTCCGACGGATTCTTCGTGACCTTGATGCCGCACGCGTCCATAATTTCCAGCTTGGCGTCCGCCGTGTCCGCGCCGCCCGAGATCAGCGCGCCTGCGTGGCCCATGCGCTTGCCCGGAGGCGCCGTCACGCCCGCGATGAAGCCGACGACCGGCTTCTTCATGTTGTCCTTGATCCAGTAAGCAGCATTCGCTTCGTCCGGACCGCCGATCTCGCCGATCATGATGACGGCGTCCGTGTCCGGATCGTCGTTGAACATCTTCATCACGTCGATGTGCTTGAGACCGTTGATCGGATCGCCGCCGATACCCACCGCCGACGACTGGCCGAGGCCCAGCGCCGTGAGCTGGCCGACCGCTTCATACGTCAGCGTGCCCGAGCGCGACACCACGCCGATGCGGCCCTTCCGGTGGATGTGACCCGGCATGATGCCGATCTTCAGCTCGTCCGGCGTGATCGTGCCGGGGCAGTTCGGTCCGAGCAGCAGCGTCTTGCGGTTTTCGCGGCGCATGCGGTCCTTGATTTCGAGCATGTCGCGAACCGGAATGCCTTCCGTGATGCAGATCGCGAGATCGAGATCGGCCTCGACGGCTTCCCAGATCGCGGCAGCGGCGCCCGCGGGCGGCACGTAGATCACCGAAACGGTCGCGCCGGTTTCGGCCTTCGCTTCCTTGACGGACGCGTAGATGGGAATGCCTTCGAAGTCCTCGCCCGCGCGCTTCGGGTTCACACCCGCGACGTACGCTTCACGGCCGTTCGCGTATTCGCGGCAGGCGCGCGTGTGGAACTGGCCGGTCTTGCCGGTGATGCCCTGCGTGATGACCTTCGTGTCTTTGTTGATCAGAATCGACATGTAGTGACCTCTGTTCGTTTGGCGTCGCTCAGGCTCGCGCCCGGCGCCGCCATTCGTATCTGGTGGAACGCTCTCTTAGGCTCGGTAAGCTAAAACGCGCTTACTTGCCTTCGGCTGCCGCGACGACCTTCTGCGCGGCTTCTTCCATGCTGTCCGCCGAGATGATCGGCAAGCCCGAGTCAGCCAGCATCTTCTTGCCGAGGTCTTCGTTCGTGCCCTTCATGCGCACGACGAGCGGCACTTGCAGATGCACCGCCTTCGATGCCGCGATCACGCCTTCCGCGATCACGTCGCAGCGCATGATGCCGCCGAAGATGTTCACGAGGATCGCCTTCAGGTTCGGGTTCTTCAGCATCAGCTTGAACGCTTCCGTGACCTTCTCGGTCGTGGCGCCGCCGCCGACGTCGAGGAAGTTCGCCGGCTCGCCGCCGAACAGCTTGATGGTGTCCATCGTCGCCATTGCGAGGCCCGCGCCGTTCACGAGACAGCCGATATTGCCGTCGAGCGAGATGTACGCGAGGTCGAACTTCGAAGCTTCGACTTCAGCCGGATCTTCTTCGTCGAGATCGCGGTACGCGACGATTTCCGGATGACGGAACAGTGCGTTCGCATCGAAGTTGAACTTGGCGTCGAGCGCGATCACCTTGCCGTCGCCGGTCAGGATCAGCGGGTTGATTTCCGCGAGCGATGCGTCGGTTTCGAAGAACGCCTTGTACAAACCCTGCAGGATCGCGCGTGCTTGCGGCACCGATGCGTCGGGGATGCCGATCTTGCGGGCCAGGTCGTCCGCTTCCGCATCCTTCAGGCCCGTGGCGGGATCGACGGGCAGCTTGTGCAGCAGCTCGGGCGTCTTTTCCGCGACTTCTTCGATGTCCATGCCGCCTTCGCTCGACGCCATCACGACGATCTTCTGCGAAACGCGGTCGAGCACGAGGCCGACATACAGTTCCTTCTTGATGTCCGCGCCTTCTTCGATCAGCAGGCGATTCACCTTCTGGCCTTCGGGGCCGGTCTGGTGCGTGACGAGCTGCATGCCGAGGATCTGGTTCGCGTATTCGCGGACCTGCTCGATCGACTTCGCGACCTTCACGCCGCCGCCCTTACCGCGGCCGCCGGCGTGAATCTGCGCCTTGACGACCCAAACCGGGCCGCCCAGCTCTTGCGCGGCCTTGACCGCATCATCCACCGAGAACACGGGTTTGCCGCGCGGGACCGCGACGCCGAATTTCCGCAGGATTTCCTTACCCTGGTACTCGTGAATCTTCATGCGTGATTCCTTCAGTCTGAGAGTTGGAGTGAACTTCTGTGTGCTTGAACCGCTGATTTTTCGATTCTTGTTTGAATTCCGTGCGTACGCGCAAGCGCTGCCTGCGCGCTACGAGGCGGACTTTGTCTCCGCCCTGTCCTGTACCGTTGTGCCGGTATCCGTTTGCCCGGCGGGTGAGTGGCCGAACCAGCGCGGGTAGTACTCCTTGACCGCGGGACCGTCGAAACGCAATGCGTGACATCGGCCGAGCTGAAACGGCGGCTCGTCCTGCGGTGCGGTCGTGGAGGGGTTATCTGCGTCGGCTTGATTGAACGGATTGCCGTCCTCGATCTTCCAGACATCGCCTGCGAATGCCTGGATGGCTGCGGTCGGCAAGACGCCGCACAATTCGGTGAGATGCGTGCAACCGGCCGCGCCGCGCAACAGCTTGTTGGCTTCGCGGCGAAAATTCTGGAGCAGATTGAGCCCGATGAGCTTGCGATAGACCGGATTGGACTCCGCGCACAAACCGCCATAAGGCGACCACTCCGACGACGCTTCGGCGTTGACGATATTGAGCTTGCGGTCGATGGTGATGCGCAGCCAGAGTTCATGGATCGGCAGGCCGTGTGGCCGCACGCCCGTCGCGAGGCGAAAGTCGCGCGGCTTCTCATCGGTTAGACAGGCTTCGATATCCCACAGGCCGTCGTCACGCTCGAACGCTTCCAGCCGAATCGCGCGACGGTGGCGCAACTGTCGGGGAGCGGGAGGCGAGAGAGACATGCTGGAGTGAGCCGGTACGGGGGAAACCGTGGAATTTTAGCATATTGGGTATTTCGAGCCGGACATGCGCCTGACGAATGGAACGCGTGTGCGGATTCGGCTGAGAAGGCCCGGCGCTCAGTCGTCCACGGGGTCGTCGGTCCAGTCTTCGTCGCCGCCCTTCAGGATCTTGCCGATCGTGCCGCCCGAAAAGCCGCGCGCGGCGAGGAAACGCGCCTGCTTGGCCCGCTCGGCGGGCGTCTCGGGCGGCACGCCGTACTTCTTCTCCCATACGGCCTGGGCGCGCGCGGTTTCGGATTGCGCAAGTTTGTCGGCGGTTTCGCTGATGAGCGCATCGCCGACGGCATGGCGCTTCAGCTCGTGGATGATCCTGCTGCCGCCCATGCGCGACGCCCGCCGATGCACGACGCTCTCGACAAAGCGCTCGTTCGACAGCCAGCCGTCGCGCTCGAGACTGTCGAGCAAGGATTCAAGCGAATCGGCTTCTTCGACGTACGGGCGCAGCTTGCGCGACAACTCCGCGCGGCTGTACTCGCGCCGCGAGAGAAAGGCGAGCGCGCGCCCCTTCAACGAGCGTTTCGGACGTTTGGGATTGTTCGCTTCGGCTACCGAAGTCTTTCGGGTCCGCTGACTGGAGCGGCTATAGACCGTTTCGCCCGATTCCGCGCGCGCTTGCTCGGAAGGCGCGCATTGTTCGAAGGGCTCGAAAGGATCGGCGTCTTCGAATGGGTCCGTGAAGGGAATTGAGTCAGGCGCGGAAGGTTTGCCTGCAGGCCCGGCATGCGGTGTGGAATCGGCGGGACGTGCCACCGGCTGCCCGGTGGCCTGCTTCAGCAACGCGCGCGCTTGCTCCAGACGCGTGACGCGATCGTTCGCGTCGACAGTGCTTTCGCCGTCTTCGACAGGCCCCAAAACACGACGCGCCGACACGAATGTCTTCGCGTCGGCGCGTTCCTTGTTACTGCGCTTGAAGCCGCCGGACTTCGACGATGCACCACGCCGCTCGCTGCTTCGCTCGTAGCGATCGACGGATTCGGAATCATCGGCAGTTCCGTCATCCGCCGTGTCAGCCTTCGATCCGAACCGGCGTTTCTGCATCGTCCTTCGGGCCCGATAGGCTTACTCGTCGTTGGCCGTTGCGGCGCCTGCGACGACAGCCTCGCCCAGCGCGGCCACGCCCAGCGATTCGCGGATCTTGTTCTCGATCTCGCGCGCGATGTCCGGATTCTCACGCAGGAATTCGCGCGCGTTGTCCTTGCCCTGACCGATGCGATCGCCGTTGTAGCTGTACCAGGCGCCCGCCTTGTCGACCAGCTTCGCCTGCACGCCCAGATCGATGATTTCGCCCTGACGCGAGATGCCTTCGCCATAAAGAATGTCGAAGATGGCTTCGCGGAACGGCGGCGACACCTTGTTCTTCACGACCTTCACGCGCGTCTCGTTGCCGATGACTTCGTCGTTCTTCTTGATCGAGCCGATACGGCGAATATCCAGACGCACCGACGAATAGAACTTGAGCGCGTTGCCGCCCGTGGTGGTTTCCGGGTTGCCGAACATCACGCCGATCTTCATGCGAATCTGGTTGATGAAGATCACGAGGCAGTTCGTGCGCTTGATCGTGCCCGTAAGCTTGCGCAGCGCCTGCGACATCAGACGCGCTTGCAGACCGGGGAGCGAATCGCCCATTTCGCCTTCGATTTCCGCCTTCGGCACGAGCGCCGCGACCGAGTCGATGACGATCATGTCGATGGAGCCGGAGCGCACCAGCGCGTCCGCGATTTCGAGCGCCTGCTCGCCCGTGTCCGGCTGCGAGATCAGCAGATCCTGCGCGTTCACGCCGAGCTTTTGCGCGTATTGCACGTCGAGCGCGTGTTCCGCGTCGATGAACGCCGCCGTGCCGCCGAGCTTCTGCATCTCCGCGATCACTTGCAGCGTGAGCGTGGTCTTGCCCGATGACTCCGGACCGTAGATTTCCACGACACGGCCGCGCGGCAAGCCGCCGACGCCGAGCGCGATGTCCAGTCCGAGCGAACCGGTGGAGACCACTTGAATGTCTTCGACCACCTCACCTGCGCCGAGCCGCATGATCGACCCTTTGCCGAATTGCTTTTCGATCTGCGAGAGCGCGGCGGCCAGGGCCTTGCTCTTTTCCGCAGTCATTCCAGCCGGGCCTTTCTTGCTTTCTTCCATGAATCGTCCTTTGCTATGATGAACGGCGTCTGAGGCAGTGTTCACGGGCTTTTTCGCTGCTCGATCGAGCATACGAAACCGCTCTTCCCACTCACGCAGACACTGTATAAAAAAACAGTAGTTTTTGCAAGCCTGTATCGACGCGGCGCAGCTTTTTTTCCACGCCGCGCGAGACGCGCAAACACTACGAAACACCTGGAGACCGCCGCGCCGGGCGACACACGGTGCCGGCAATAAAAGGCGCACACGACGCGATGCGAATCCTCATTGCCGAAGACGACAGCATACTCGCGGACGGGCTCGTCCGATCACTCCGCCAATCGGGATACGCCGTAGACCATGTGAAGCACGGCGTCGAGGCGGACACCGCCCTTTCCCTGCAGACGTTCGACCTGCTGATCCTCGATCTCGGCCTGCCGCTCATGCCCGGTCTCGAGGTGCTGCGCCGCCTGCGCGCGCGCAATTCGCAGATGCCCGTGCTGATCCTCACCGCCGCCGACAGCGTCGATGAACGCGTCAAGGGCCTCGACCTCGGCGCGGATGACTATATGGCCAAGCCCTTCGCGCTGAATGAGCTCGAAGCGCGCGTGCGTGCGCTCACCCGACGCGGCGCGGGCGGCGGCCCGACGGTCGTGAAGCACGGCTCGCTTTCCTTCGATCAGGTCGGGCGGATTGCGACGATCGGCGATCAGGTCATCGATCTGTCCGCGCGCGAACTCGGCGTGCTCGAAGTGCTGTTGCAGAGAACCGGCCGGCTCGTGTCGAAGGAACAGCTCGTCAATCACCTGTGCGAATGGGGCGAGGAAGTCAGCAATAACGCGATCGAGGTCTACGTGCACCGGCTGAGAAAGAAGATCGAGCCGAGCGGCGCGAAGATCATCACCGTACGCGGTCTGGGTTACACGCTGGAGAAAGCGGGCGTCACGGCACCCAATACGAACGGCGCGAACGGCGTGAGCCCGCAACCGTCGGGCGTCGCCGCCGATCATCACTATAAGTAACCTGCATGGCGTCGTCCGCTTCCACCGAAACGCCCCAGTCGCGAGCGTCAAATAACCACGCCGAAGCGGGCGCCGACGATTCCGACGCCCAGCGCGACGCGCGCTACGCCAACCCTTTCGCGCCGCCCGACGAACTCGAACCCGACAGCGAGACGCATCCGCGCTCGCTCTTCGGCGAGATTCTCGACTGGATGCTCGCGCCGCTCCTGCTGCTCTGGCCGATGAGCATCGCCGTGACGTATCTCGTCGCGAAGTCGATCGCGAACGGGCCGTTCGACCGCGCGCTCGAAGCCGACGCCTACGTGATCGCGCGCCAGATTCAGCCGGTCAATGGTGTCGCCGAATTGCGCCTGCCCGACGCGACGCGCGATTTCCTGCGCGCCGATAACGTCGATAGCGTGTTTTTCCAGGTGCTCGGCACGCGCGGCGAACTGGTCGGCGGCGATCGCGACATGCCCCTGCCCCACGACGACGACCGTCCGCAGCCGGGCATCGTCGAATTTCGCGACGATGTGCTGCGCGGCAACGACATCCGCGTCGCGTACACGACGGTCGATCTGCCCGGCCTCGCCCCCGGACGCGACCCGGACAGTACGCAGCCGGTGCTCGTGCAGGTGGCCGAGACGCTCGACAAGCGCAGCCAGCTCGCCAACGACATCATCAAGGGCGTGATCCTGCCGCAGTTCGTGATCCTGCCGCTTGCGATCATCCTCGTATGGTTCGGGCTGTCGCGCGGGCTCGCGCCGCTGCATGCGCTGCAGTCGAACATCCGCGCGCGCCGCCCCGACGATCTCTCGCCGCTCCAGGCGGGCAGCGCACCGCCGGAGATCGCGCCGCTCGTCGCATCGTTCAACGACCTGCTCACGCGCCTCGAACAGAACATGGAGTTTCAGAAGCGCTTCATCGCCGATGCCGCGCATCAGATGAAGACGCCGCTCGCGGGCCTGCGCATGCAGGCGGAACTGGCGATGCGCCAGGACGTGTCGACGGAAGTGCAGCATTCGCTGGAACAGATCGCGATGAGTTCCGAGCACGCGGCGCGCCTCGTCACGCAATTGCTCGCGCTCGCGCGCGCCGAGAATCGCGCGACGGGGCAGATATTCACGCCCATCGTGCTCACGGACCTGGCGCGGCTCGCCGTGCGCGACTGGGTGCAGGCTGCGCTCGCGAAACACATGGACCTCGGTTATGAGGAACCGCCGTTTCCGGTCGAAGTGGAAGGCAATGTCGTGATGTTGCGCGAGATGCTGTCGAACCTGATCGACAACGCGATCCGCTATACGCCGGCGGGCGGGCGCATCACGGTGCGCGTGCGGACCGACGACAGCGATCTCGATCTCGTGCATCTCGAAGTGGAAGACACGGGCCTCGGCATTCCCGCCGCGGAGCGCGAGCGCGTGGTCGAGCGCTTCTATCGCATTCTCGGACGCGAGGGCGACGGCAGCGGACTCGGGCTTGCGATCGTCAAGGAGATCGCGACGATGCACGGCGGCGCGCTCGCCATCGAGGATCACGTGTACCAGGAGAGCCCGAGACTCGCCGGAACCCTTGTACGGGTCAGCCTCCAGCGGGTTTTTCCTGCCCGGGACAAACCCTGAGCGTAAGCGTCGCGCGGCGGTTCTTTGCTCGCGAGAAGAACGAGGTTAGAAGAATTTAAACGATCGTTCGAATCACATGCGGGTCAGTTCCACGCAAATCTCCGTTGCACCCGCTTTGTTGCGCGTCATCCACCGCGTCAGAACGCCGTAAGTTTTCGTTCCAATAATCCTTGCACCGGAGCCGCTTAGTCGCGGACCGATGTATTCGAAAATCAAATCAGGAGACGATACATGGCTACGGTTGAGGGGCGCGTGTCACACGCACCGATGACGGCGGAGGAGAAGAAAGTCATCTTCGCCTCGTCGCTCGGCACGGTGTTCGAATGGTATGACTTCTATCTGGCGGGCTCGCTCGCCGTCTATATCAGCAAGACGTTCTTCTCGGGCGTCAATCCGACGGCCGGCTTCATCTTCACCTTGCTGGGCTTCGCGGCGGGCTTCGCGGTGCGTCCGTTCGGCGCGATCGTGTTCGGGCGGCTCGGCGACATGGTCGGGCGCAAGTACACGTTCCTCGTGACCATCGTGATCATGGGTCTGTCGACGTTCCTGATCGGTTTCCTGCCGGGGTACGCGACGATCGGCATCGCGGCGCCGGTCATCTTCATCGCGATGCGCCTGCTGCAAGGTCTCGCGCTCGGCGGCGAGTACGGCGGCGCGGCGACGTATGTCGCGGAGCACGCGCCTTCGAACAAGCGCGGCGCGTGGACGGCGTGGATCCAGACCACGGCGACGCTCGGCCTCTTCATCTCGCTAATCGTGATTCTCACGGTACGCACGATCATGGGCGAAGAGCAGTTCGGCGCGTGGGGCTGGCGCATTCCGTTCCTCGTGTCGATCCTGCTGCTCGCCGTCTCCGTGTGGATTCGCATGAAGCTGCACGAATCGCCGGTGTTCGAGCGCATCAAGGCGGAGGGCAAGACCTCGAAGGCGCCGCTTACGGAAGCGTTCGGCGAATGGAAGAATCTCAAGATCGTGCTGCTCGCGCTCTTCGGTCTGACGGCGGGCCAGGCGGTCGTGTGGTACACGGGCCAATTCTATTCACTCTTCTTCCTGACGCAGACGCTGAAGGTCGATGGCACCAGCGCGAACATCATGGTCGCGGTGGCACTTCTGATCGGCACGCCGTTCTTCGTGTTCTTCGGTTCGTTGTCGGATCGCATCGGACGCAAGCCGATCATCATGGCCGGCTGCCTGATCGCCGCATTGAGCTTCTTCCCGCTCTTCAAGGCGCTCGCGCACTACACGAACCCGACGCTCGAAGCCGCGACGCAGAAGTCGCCGATCGTCGTGATCGCCAATCCGGACGAGTGCTCGTTCCAGTTCAACCCGGTGGGCACGGCGAAGTTCACGAGCTCCTGCGATATCGCGAAGAGCGCGCTGTCGAAGGCGGGTCTGAACTATGAGAACGTGGCGGCGCCGGCGGGCACGCAGGCGCAGATCAAGGTCGGCGAGACCGTGGTGAACACGTACGATGGCAAAGCTGCCGACGCGAAGGCGCAAGGTGCGGCGTTCGACAAGACGCTCGCCGGCACGCTGAAGAGCGCGGGCTATCCGGCGAAGGCGGACCCGGCGCTGATCAACTGGCCGATGGCCATCGTGGTTCTGACGATCCTCGTGATCTTCGTGACGATGGTGTATGGCCCGATCGCGGCGATGCTGGTCGAGATGTTCCCGGCGCGGATCCGCTATACGTCGATGTCGCTGCCGTATCACATCGGCAATGGCTGGTTCGGCGGCTTTCTGCCGGCGACGGCGTTCGCGATCGTCGCGGCCAAGGGCGACATCTACTCCGGCCTGTGGTATCCGATCGTGATCGCGCTGGCGACGTTCGTGATCGGCATGCTGTTCGTGAAGGACACGCACAAGTCGAATGTGTATCACGAGGATTGATTGTGGCTTCGCCTGCCCTTCCACGCGGTTCTTAAGAAAATGCGTGGAAGGGGTTGACAGCCTCTGCGACGCTCGCCATAATCTCGTCTTCTTTCGGCGAATTAGCTCAGTCGGTTAGAGCGACGGAATCATAATCCGCAGGTCCGGGGTTCGAGTCCCTGATTCGCCACCAGCTTCAAGAAAAAGCCGCTGTTCCAACAGGACAGCGGCTTTTTTGTATTCGGACGTCGGTGATGGTCCGGATCTCCGAGTCCGGGTGCTACGCGCCGCGCTTGGCGACCATTGATGATGGTCGCCATCTGCGCAAAGAATCAGTCGCCATCCCGGTCGTCACGCTCACGCCATGCGTGCTCGCGCGCCTGTTCCTCGCGGTGGCGCCATTGGCGTTCACGCCACTCTCTGTGTTCGCGCCATTCACGTTGACGCCAGTCTTCGTCGCCATAAACTAACGTCGGCTGCGGACTGTAGATAACTGGCGGCGGCGGTGGCGCGTACACCACCGGCGGTGGCGGCAGATACGCGGGCTCTGCCGAGTAATACGTCGGCGCTGGCACGTTCAACCCAATTCCTACGTCCACATGCGCAGAGGCCACCGTTGATACAGTGCCAACAGCCAGGGCCAGCGCTGCCATAGTCATCGTTTTCGTCATATCCAGCCTTTATCAGAATTCATGGCGCCGACAATCGATTCGTTTGCCAGTCCCTGCATCTAACGTTTGGCTCTGCTGGCCGGCCTACGGCGCAGATGTGACATGAGTTACCAATTGTTCGCGTCGAAGTGGTGACGCCCGGGAGAATTCAAACGTGATAGATGTCGATAACCTGGTGAATCAGGTCGTTCTTCAAGATCACCTTCTTGTCGAGGATTGAAAAGCCCGACGCACCGGACTTCAACGTGTAATACGAGGTTCCGAAGAAGTGGTCGAGCGTCTTGTACCTGTAGTTCATCGTGTGCCAGTTGAAACGAACCTTCACTGTCTTTTCCGCACGCTCCACGATTTCTACATTCGCGATGTTATGGGTCGTTCGCGGTTCCGGACTGCTTGCACCAGAGCGTTCCGTATTGAGACGGAAGACGCGGTCTTCGAGCCCAATACGGTTCGGATAATAGATAAGGGAGATGTGCTTCGACGGATCGTCCACGAGCGAATCGGAGTCATCCCAGCAGGGCATCCAGAAAACCGCTTCGGGGTCGTAGCAATCCACCCACTCGTCGAATTGCCGGTCGTCCAGCAGGCGTGCCTCGTGAAAGAGAAACGCGCAGATGTCGAGGTACAGATCTTCGAAGGTTGTCATTCCAGTACCTCCACCGGCTTCACGTTGATGACTTTTTGTTCGGCAGCAAGATTGCGGAGCATCGTTTCAGACCAATATCGATGCTGTTGCACGAAGAGACCCTCGTCTTCAATTCGAACTCCGCTCAGAATCGGCTTCAGGCCGATGCGTGCGGCGTTTTCATCCGCGCCATTCACCCACCGGGGCGCGCCGCGGCTCAGGTCGTTCCACTGGGCGGCTGTCCCCTTGAAGCCGCTTTGACACGCACGAAATTCCTCGAGGTCATCAGGCGTTCCCATGCCGCTGACATTGAAGAAGTCTTCGTATTGGCGAATTCGCGTGTTGCGATCCTGTTCGCTCTCGTCGCGCGGCCCGAAGCAATAGATGGTGACTTCGGTCTTGTCCACCGAGATGGGACGGACGACGCGAATCTGCGTGGATACCTGGTCCATCACGTAGAGATTCGGGTAAATGCAGAGATTGCGAGTCTGATTGACGATGGCGTCCGCCAGCTCTTCGCCGAGTCGCGCCTTTAGTTCTTCGCGGCGGCCGAAGACCGGACGAACCTCCGGATTGAGTAGCCGTGTCCACAAGAGCAGATGTCCATGCTCGAACGCGTAGAACCCGCCGACGCTTTTCGACCAGGCATTGGCGTCCACTGTCCGGATGTTATCGTCCGAGCGGTCGCGGCGACCCACCGTCGCGACATAGTTCCAGTGAACCGCGCTGACGTGATATCCGTCGGCGCCATTCTCGATTTGCAGCTTCCAGTTTCCATCGTAGACATAGGAGGAGCTGCCGCGCAGCACTTCGAGTTCGCCGGGTGTCTGATCGACGATCTGGTCGAGTACGGCTTTGCTCCCGCCCAGGTGCTCTTCGATCGACACGGCGTTCGGGTTCATCGAGCCAAAGAGAAACCCCCGGTAATTGGCAAACGACGGGACGCGCGTCAGGTCATGCGAGCCGTCGACGTTGAACCCTTCCGGATAGTTGTCCGTCTGCCCGTCCTTTACCTTCAGAAGCTTTCCTGTGTTGCTGAAAGTCCAGCCGTGAAATGGACAGGTGAAGGTGCCCTTGTTGCCCTGCTTGCGACGGCACAACTCGGCGCCGCGATGCGCGCATGCGTTGATGACGGCGCCTAGCTTTCCGGTCTTGTCTCGCGAGATGATGACGGGCTGACGGCCAATGCGGGAAACAAAATAGTCATTAGGATTGCGAACCTGACTTTCGTGGGCCAGGAAAACCCAGTTCTGTTCGAAGATGTACTTCATCTCGTATTCGAACAGCGCAGCGTCAGTGAAGATGTCGCGACGACACCGGAAATGACCGCTGGCACGATCGTCCTGCACGGACTCGGAAACCAACTGGCGCACCGCTTCCGCGCTGGCAGTCGTATCGAATGGGGTATTCACCGTTTGCTCCTCTTCGTGTTCTGGTTTTGCCATTTTCACGAAGGAGAAGCACCGGCAATATCCAGCCACTGCACACCTGCTATCCATTCTGTGCAGGGCGCTGGCCGGAAGAAAAGCTACCGCATCCGACCCAGCGTTTGAGACGGCAGTTCGCCGTAGCGAGCCTTATAGATCGCGGAGAAGCGACCGAGGTGGGAAAACCCGTGCCGGGTGGCGATATCCGTCACGCTGTCCGATGCCCGCGGTCGAAGGAGATCAGAGCGAACCCGCTCGAGCCTCAAGCGCTGAATGAAGTCGCGAGGGCTTTCCTGTGCGCATGACTTAAACAGGACATACAGCTTTCTCAAGCTCACATTCGACGCGACAGCAATCGTCTCGAGCGACAGGTCTTCAGAAAGATTGTCCCGGATATAGCCTTTGATCTTCTCGAAAGCATGGTTCGTTACAGGCGTCTGCGAATCGAGTGCGTTCGTCTCGAGTTGAGCCAGCAGTTTGCGAATCAGTATCTGCGAATAATGATGCTGCATGGCCGAATTGCAAGACGCGTTCCCCGCCTCTTCGCACATGAGCGCCAGCAGACCGGCAAGCCCCTCGATGGAAGCGAGCGCGTGAATGGGGCGAACGAAGCGCAGGCTCTTCGTGAGCAGACACCCCTCTTCCTCACGAGCCATCGCCTCGACTGCTTCGACTGGAAGCGTGACGATCAGCTTTTCGCAGTCGCTCGAGTATTGCACCTGCGCGGGGTCCACGGGATTGATGACGAGAAACTCACCCGGTTTGAACGCGTGACGACAATCGGCGCCCGTCCACGCGGACGTGCCGCTCAACAGCACCTGAAGCTGATAGGAATCGCGGAGAGCCTCCGTCGTTATGTCGACGGGGCCGCCATAACTAATGTTGCACAAGCCGATGTCGGACACCCTTCCGAAGAGCAGACGCGCGTTCGGCCGAATGCCGTCCGGCACCTGGATCGAGTGACGACCGACAGCAAGATTGACGTACGCGGAAACCTCTCGCGGGTCGGCTCCGGTGAACACTGAACGCCTGGGCGACAACTTGAAGGACAGCATGAGGTCTGGGTCAGCGCAATGTGGGAACGGGTCAGCGACAGTTGGCACCAGTCATCGGAAGGTCGATATCGGGGTTTACTTTGACCCAAGCGTGCACCGGTGTTGTGGTGAACATCGCGAGGGTTTCCCCTCATCGCGCTCCCATCCAGTTAGCGTCAAAGTTCGGCATCTCAAAAATGAAATTGATTTTTACTGGATAAAAAGCATGACGCATGAAAATCCTGCCTTCTTCGTCCAGGAGCCGTCGGTGGATTCGATTCCGCTGGTCCTCGATTCCCCGCATAGCGGCTTCACGCTCCCCCCGGATTTCCGTCCGGCCGCACCGGTCGAAGCCATCCGCACCGGCTGGGATGCTTACATGGACGATCTGTGGGCCGGCGCGACGAAGCACGGCGCGACCCTCGTGTGCGCGCGCTTCCCGCGCACTTATATCGATGCGAATCGCTCGGAAGACGATATCGACCAGGAACTGCTCGATGCCCCGTGGCCGAAAGCACTGAACCCGTCGGACTACGCGAAGCGAGGCCAGGGACTGATTCGGCGCTTCGCCCTGCCGAACGTGCCGATGTACGACCGCCGGTTGACGATTAAGGAGGTGGAGCATCGGCTCGATGCCTACTATCGGCCCTACCGACGCGCTGTCTCCGAGGCAATCGACGGCGCCATGCAGCGCTTCGGCCACGTGTGGCATATCGACCTGCACTCGATGAAATCGACGGGCAACGCAATGAACACGGACAACGGGAAAGCGCGTCCCGACCTCGTCATCAGCGACCGTGATGGCAAGACGAGCGATCCGAACGTCACGGCATGGATCGCGGAGCGCTTCCGACAACTCGGCTACAACGCCCTCGTGAACACGCCCTATAAGGGCGGCGACATCGTGAAATCGTACGGAAAGCCCGAGCTGAACCAGCACAGCATCCAGATCGAAATCAATCGCGCTATTTATATGAACGAGAAGTCGTGCGAGAAGTCGGCGCGCTATGAACATCTGAAGGCGGACATCGATCGTTTCCTCGAGCAGTTCGTCGAGAAGATTTCCAGCAAGGACGTGGTTTTCTGATGAACGACTACACCGTCGCGTCCGTCGATTCAGCACTCAGGCTGCTCGCGATCGTCGCCGATCATCCCCGCCTCGGATTGAGCGAACTCGCGGAGCGAGCCGAGTTGAACACGTCGCGTACATTTCGACTGCTCACCACGCTCGTCGCCCACCGGCTCGTCCAGCGCTCCGGCGAACCGGCAATCTACACGCTCGGAACGCAGGCGCTCGTGCTCGGCATCGCGGCTGGCCGTCAGATTGACCTGGCCGCGGCGTCTCAGGCGCCGCTCATGCGACTGGCCGAGCTGTTCAACGAAGCGTGCCAGATACGCGTACGCGACGGCGACGAGAGCATCTGCATCGCCCGTGTGGAGTCCAGTCACATCGTTCGCGTGCACGGGACGATCGGGAACCGGCGTCCCATCCACGTGGGCGCTTCCGGCAAGCTGCTCCTCGCATACGCCGCTGAGAACGAGCGTGAACACATCCTCACGCGCGATATGCGCTCATTCACGAAAGAGACGCGCGTTGATGCGGACGCGCTTCGGAAAGAGCTGGACGGCATTCGCGAGCAGGGATACGCACTGAGCCGGGGCGAGGCGACGTCCGGTGTCGTCGCGATCGCCGTTCCGGTGCTGGCGTCGAGCACCCATGCACTCGCGGCGCTTGGCATGTCCATCGTCGCTACGCGATTCGACGAAGAGCAGTTGCCCCAAGTCCTCGAACAAATGCGGCTGGTGTCCCAAGAGATTTCCCAGCTCATCGGTCATCGAATTCCCTGATACCTCGCATGTCTGGAACCATGAACAGCCCCTCCTTTTCTGCTGAGCCAGCTCCGGCTCAAAGGCGCTCGCTGCATCCGATTCTGATGATGCTCGGGATTCTCGTCTTCGCGATGGCCCTCACGTATCTCCTGGACGCCGGTCAGTTCAGGCGTCATGGGCATCTCGTCGAGCCGGGAAGCTATCAACGCATCGAGAAGAGCAACTCACCCACGCATTTCTTCGCATTGTCGGTGCCTGACAGTACGGCTGAACGCGCATACCCGGCAAGTGCGGTATCGCTCTTGCGCGCCATTCCGGACGGTTTGACGAAGACGTCGGCTTTGATTTTCATGGTGATGTTCGTCGGCGGAATGTTCGAGGTCTTCAAGAAGACCGGCGCGCTCGATTCCGGCCTCAACAAGCTGGTAGCCGTTTCGAAGGGCAACCTCTATCTGCTCGCGCCGATCCTCATACTCGCCATCGGCCTGGGAAGCACCTTCCTGGGCCTGATGTCCGAATATCTGGTCCTGCTTCCCGTGGTCCTCGCGCTGGGTGAACGGCTCAAGCTGAGTCCGATTCTTTCCCTGGCCATGCTCGCATTCGGCGCTAAGCTCGGCTACATCGCCTCGGTGAGCAACCCTATCGTGCTGCCCGTCGCTCAAGGCATCGCCGGTGTGCCGCTGTTCAGCGGTGCGGCCGTACGCTTTGTCGTGTTCGTCGTCGCCATCCTTTCCGCTATCGGTTACTTCATCTACTGCCTGCATCGCACCGGGTATCAGGCGATTCGTTCATCGCCGGCCGATTCGAAAATCACGGCCTCCCAGAAGGGCGTCCTTCTGCTCATGGCGCTCGCCACCGTGGTCCTCGTGTGGGCAGCGCCCGAGTTCAAGTGGCACAACGGCGAACTCAGCGCGTTCTATATCTTCCTGGCAGGGGTAATCGCGCTAACCGGAAAGCTCAGCGCCCGAGAGGCGGCCGATGCGTTCGTGCAAGGGATGAAGGGAATGATGCTGGCTGCGCTGTTGATCGGGTTGGCGGCGACCATCGAAATCATTCTTCAGCGCAGCATGGTCCTCGACACGGTCATCGATAAACTCTCGTCGACAGTCACCGGCCAGCCTCCGGCCATCGTCGCGATGGGCATCATGGCCATCGAAGCCGTGCTCGACTTGCTGGTCCCGTCCACTTCAGGAAAGGCAGCGATCAGCATGCCGATTCTGGCGCCGATTGCTCATATTTCCGGATTGAGCCCGCAGACCTGCGTGCTTTCGTTTCTTCTCGGTAACGGAATCATGGGCATCATCAATCCCGCCTCCGGGCTCACCCTGGCATTTCTCGCCATCTCCAAAGTGGGTTATGGACAGTGGGTTCGCTTCGCAATGCCGCTGGTTTTGATTCTGATCGGCGTCGCGCTTGTGACAGTCACGCTCGCGGCGAACTTCGGTTACTAACGTGCAGACAATAACATTGGATGCGAGCGCCTTTAGCGAGTCAGCCTTTTTGATGAAGGGTGTGTCATAGTTCATTGAGCTACCACACGGAGGCGGACATGACCACACTCGAAAAAATTCAGGCGCGTATGAAGAAGCTTCAGGCACAGGCGGAAACGCTTCTCGCCAGGCAAGCGCAAGCCGCAGTGGACCAGATACGCGATTTGATGCTGAAGCACGGGCTCACTACGGCAGACATCGAAGCCAAGGCGAAAGCGAAGAGAGAAGCAAAGGCAAACGGTCGCACTACTGTCGGTCGAGGCGTCAAGGCGTCGGTCAAGAGCACGGGGAAATTGCCGGCTAAGTATCTCAATCCGAAGACAGGCGAAACGTGGAGCGGCCATGCTCGACCACCGGCCTGGATTAAAGACGTAAAAGACCGCACAAAATTTCTTATCGACGGAGCCAAAACCGCGTCGCCAGCAAAGAAGGGCGGAGCTTCCAAAGGAAAATCAGAAGGTACGCTGTCAGCGAAGTATCGAGATCCCAAATCCGGCGCTACCTGGAGCGGTCGCGGCCCTGCTCCCAAATGGTTAGCCTCGGCGAAGGACCGAAGCAAGTTTTTGATTGAACAAGCGGCTGCCGTTCCGAAGGTTGCATCTAGCAAGTCGAAAACGGCATCGAAAAAGTCGGCGAGCGTAAAGAAGGCGGCGAAGAAGCCCTCCACAAAGACAGCCGTTACCGCAAAAAAGGCTGCTGCTCGTAAAAGGACCCCGCGAAAGGTCGCGCCTGCGACGGCAACAACGATGCCGACGCCTGAAGCAACGAGCACCGCATCGGCCTAGCATTCACGGCGACATTCGGCACGCGGATCACCTGTGCTTTGTTGCCCGTCGCCGTGGTTTCGGCGCGACGCCAATGCGCGAATCACGTGAAAGTACCAGCGTAGTGACGCGACGGGCAACATCCTCGAACGCGGGATCGCTTTGCTTGACGCAAAGCCATTTCCCGAGAATCGGATGGGGGTGCAGGGCGGGCATTTCATCGATAAGCGCTGAATGTCGTTCCTGCGATGTGCATACCAGCAAACCATTCCACGGTTCGTCCCGGTCAGCTACCACGAGACATAGCAAGCCGTCGACGTACGCCGCGTCACAGCCGAACATTCGCTTCCTGAAATACGTCTCGTCGCTCTCGAGCGGCTCGAGAATCCAGAGCAACGAGTTTCTGACCTTGGATGGCATCGGGTATTCAGCGCGACCACGGCGAACAGCCTACCTCTCGCCGGATGGGGAGCGACGCTTCTTGTAGCTCACCGCGACCGGCGCGGCAGGCGTAGAAGTAGGCGCGTACGGAGATTCGGCGGGGCCGGACTCCTGCGTGGCCGCAAACAAGGCATCGTTGAGCGATTCCTCAAATGGCTGCGCCGAGTCGCCGCCGTCCCAGTCGTCTGTCTGAATGGCTGGATTCTTGTCGCCCTCTTGGGGGGCGGCATCGATAGCTTGTGTGGGAATTGCCTGAAGATCGTTCAGCGTGCCGGACAGCGCCCACTGTGCCGCAAGCTCCTGCGCCCGGGCATATGAACATGTGATGACGCCTCGAATGGTTTCCGCCTGCAGCGCGCGCCGAGCCGAAAGCGTTTCTGCGTCGACGTGCTGGTCATCGGCCAGCATGAGCGCAGATATGCCCAGAGAATTTGCCTCGCCTGCCTGCAGTCTCGCGTTCGTCGCGACTAACTCACGCCATCGGTCGAACCCACATCCTGACGCCACGGCTTCGAGCGCCTGATTCAAACGCAATGCGTTCTTGCCGCCGGCCAGCTCCTGCAGCAGCTCGGCCTTTTCCTGCGCGGCGTCGGACGAAATCAAGTAGCGCGCGTTTGCCTCGTTTGCCATACCTAGGTCGTCCCCCTGCCACTCCTGCCGCCTGGCGTGTTAAACGCTCCCAGCGGCTCTGATTACATAAGCCGTCACGAGCACTCAAAAACCCGTTGTCTTCACACCGCGCCACCTTACACCCGATGCGTGACAGCTTCAACCTGCAGAGACGAGGACCTGCCAACTCGCGTACATCAATTGCTTTTGGAATCATCGTTCAACGAATGCTGGTTCCAGACCTTTCCGATCAGCCATTGGAAAAGCGAGTGGTCTTTTTCGTGTTCGACAGGTATCGGCATGGCGAGCTTGCCGAGCTTATCCTGCCGATACGCCAAAAGCTGACACATCTGCTTCGCGACCTCGGGGTGGTCTTTGAGAAACGAAGTCATGTCGTCCTTGGCCAACTGGAACAGAACGGACGGCGTGAGGGTCGAGATGGACACTTGCATCGCGAGTCCGGCGAGCAATCCCGCTTCCCCGAATGCTTCTCCCGGCCCGATGCGAGCAATTTCGCGCGGGCCTGCCGATTCGGCGACCGCGACCGAGAGCACGCCCGAATGCACGATGGACAGGCTGTCGGGCACCGTGTCGGGCGCCAGAACCTGATGATTCGCCTGATATTCGTGTCGGGACAGGCGCTTCGCCAGCCGCGTGAATTCTTCGCCAGTGAGGCTGTCGAACAGACTCACGCGCTTCAGTAACAACTCTTTTTCGTCTCTCGACGCCACGGCGGGCGCCGCCACGCCGAGCGCGCGTAACGGGACATCGGCGGCCGCGAGGTGGCGATAACAAAGGTCGAAAAGCTCGCTGGATACAGCCAGCTTCTTGTTCATATCATCCACGAACGCCACCACTTCATACTGGACCGAATTGGTGGTGGTGCGCTTCATACGAGCGTAAGGCGCCGGCGTCGCGAGTATGACGTTGCAGCCGGTGAGCGCGCGTTCCAAAGCGTCCAGCACGGTCCTCGGACGCGCCTCGGGTTCGATCTCGAGAATGAGCGATAACCCGTGGACGTCTCCCGGCCTGCTGTTGTTGGTGATTTTCGCTTTCGCCGCGACCGCGTTAGGCACGATGAGCGTGTTGCCCTGTCCCGTCAGCAAATGCGTCGCGCGCCAGTTCATCTCGACGACCTTGCCTTCTACGTCGTCGATCGTCACCCAGTCGCCTATCGCGTAAGGCTCCGTCGTGTTGATGACGATGCCAGCGAAGACGTCGCTCAGCGTGCTCTGGATGGCGAGGCCCAACACGATGGCGAGCGCGCCCGACGTCGCGACCAGTCCGCGCACGGGCAGTTCGAGTACGAAGCCCAGGGCGGCCACTGCCGCGGCGAGAAAGACCACGGCGCCGAACACGTCCGAGAACAGACGCTGCTTTCTCCAGGCGCGCGGAAGCAGCAGCGTGTCGAGCGAGAGGGTCAGCAGACGCGCACCCATCAACCACCAGATGATTTCGAGAACCTGCCCCGACCAGTGCAATTCGACGACGTCGGCGTAAGGCGCCTGCGTGAACGGACTCAGACCGGAGGAAAAGAGTACCCAGCTCAATCCGAAGAAGAGCGCGAGCCGTATGAAGAGCCGCGCCAGGTCATTCGCGGGGAGTCTCGCACGCCAGACAACCACGTCCACGGCGACGATAGCGAAACCCAGAATGAGTGGGTATTTCATGGGTGCTCCTCTCAGGGAACGACTTCGAGAGAATACGGCGTTCGCCGATAACGCGGCTTTTTTTCCGGGCGCTCATGCTTAAATAGCGCATCCGCGTCCACAAGCATCCAGAACGTGCCCACTTTCGACCAGCTCGCCGCGACCATCCGCGACCGTTTCCCTGACCTGAGCCCGCAATTCCAGGCCGGCGCCGCGTTCCTTCTCGACTATCCCGACGAAGTCGCCGTCCTCTCGATGCGAAAGGTCGCCGAACGCGCGAAAGTCCAGCCCGCCGCGATGGTCCGTCTCTCGCAGCAACTCGGCTTTCCCGGCTGGAACGAGTTGCGCGAGATCTTCGTGAGCCGCGTACGCACGCGCCCCGAACCCCTCACGACGCGCGCCCGCTCGCTCGTGAAAAGCGGCGCCGACAATCACCTGAGCCGCGATCTCGCGCAGGCGCAATCGCATAACCTCGACCTCACGCTCGCGCAAAACGCCGAGAGCGTCGTCGATGCCGCGAAGACGTTGAAGAAAGCGCCGCATGTGCACGTCGCGGGCTTTCGGTCGTGTTATCCCGTCGCGTTCAGCCTGCTCTATGGATATCGGCTGTTTCGCCCATCGGTCAGCCTGATCTCGGGGGAAGCCGGCACGCTCGAAATGCAGTTGCGCGGCATCGAAAAACGGCACGCCGTCGTCGTCGTCAGCTTCGCGCCGTATTCCGTCGAAGCGGTGCGCGTCGCGCAGGCGGCGATCGAGCGCGGCGCGAAGCTCGTCGCGCTCACGGACAGCGCCGTATCGCCCATCGCGTTGAACGCGGATCACACGCTGATCTTTGCGCACGAGTCGCCATCGTTCTTTCCGTCGCTCGTGGCGGCGTCGGCGCTGGCGGAAATGCTCGTCGCGCAACTGCTCGCACTCGAAGGCAAGGAAGCGGTCGCGAATCTGGAGCAGGCCGAAGCCGCGCTGCACTCGCAAGGCGCCTACGCGGCGAGCTAGCCGAACGACGCCCGCAACATTTCACAAAGATCGGCGGCGATTGACGACATCGACACATGCCGATGCTTCACGATGCCGATCGAGCGCTGCACTTCCGGGCTGCCGATCGGCACCGCGCGAATGTTCGGCGCGAAATGCGCGGACACCGCCAGCGACGGCACGATCGCGCAGCCGAGGCCCGCATCGACGAGCGCGACGACGCACGAAATGTGCTCGACTTCGTAGAACCATCGCAGGCTGATCGATTCGTGCCCGAGCAGCAGTTCGAGCAGCAGCCGGTTGCCGCTGTCCCGTCCTCCGATCACGAGCCGCGTGTCCCGTAGATCGCGCAACGACACGCTCGCGCGCGACGCCCACTCGTGCTCGCGATGCACCGCGAGCACATATCGATCCTCAAGCAAGGGCTCGAACGCGAGATCCTCGTCGTCGCCGGGATCGAGACTGATGCCGAATTCCGCGAGTCCCGCCCTCACCTGTCCGAGCACGAAATCGTGATTGCCGTCGAAAATCTGCACGCCGACTTGCGGATACTTCTGCGCATACCGTCGCAACACATCCGGCAGGACGCGATTCACCACCGTCGGAATGCTCGCGAGCCGCACCTTGCCGAAGCGCTTCTCGGCGATCTCGCGAATCGACGACAACATGGTGCCGAGCTGCGAGATCTGCTGGCGCGCCATCGGCAGAAACTGGCGGCCGACGCCCGTCAGCGCGACACTGCGCGTGGTCCGGTGAAACAGCTCGACGCCGAGCGCCTGCTCCAGCTTCTGAATGCGCCGCGACAGTCCCGGCTGCGTGAGATGCAGCTTGTCGGCCGCCTTCTGGAAGCTGCCCAGTTCCGCCACCGCGACGAACGCTTCGAGTTCTGAGTTCTCGACTTTCATAACTGTTTTGCATGAATCCCTGAGAAAGCGGCATTGGACGCGCCTATTTTGAGCGACGAGCATTGTCGCTGAAACAAAAAGTCATCACCAGGCGAGACAAGGCTCATGCACTTTCAATTGATCATTCGAAACGGCGAAGTCATCGACGGCACCGGCCGCGCGCGCTTTTCCGCCGATGTCGGCGTGAACGGCGAGCGCATCGAGGCTATCGGCGACCTGTCGGCGGCGAGCGCGGACACGACCATCGACGCGGCGGGCAAGATCGTCGCGCCGGGCTTCATCGACAGCCATACGCACGACGACGCCTTCGTGCTCACGCATCCCGGCGTGACGCCGAAAGTCGTGCAAGGCGTGACGACGGTGATCGCGGGCAATTGCGGCATCAGCCTCGCGCCGCTTCGCGCCGATGCCATCCCGCAACCGCTCGATCTGCTGGGCGTGCCCGAGCGCTTCGCCTACGACAGCTTCGCCGCCTATCTCGATGCGCTCGACGCAGCGCCCGCCGCGGTGAACGTCGCGGCGCTCGTCGGTCATTCGACGCTGCGCGTGCGCCACATGGCCGATCTCGCACGCGAAGCCACGGCCGACGAGCGCGCGCGCATGGCCGCCGATGTCGAAGAAGCCATGAAAGCGGGCGCCTTCGGCGTGTCGTCGGGGACGTTCTATCCGCCGGCGGCATCGGCAAGCACGCAGGAACTGATCGATGTATGCGCGCCGCTCACGCGTTATCCCGGCGTCTTCGCCACGCATTTGCGCGACGAAACCGCGGACATCGTGCCTTCGATGGAAGAGGCGTTCGCGATCAGCGCGGCGGTCGGCGCGAATCTCGTGCTCTCGCATCACAAGGTCGCGGGCAAGGAAAACCACGGCCGCTCGACAGAGACGCTCGCGCTCATCGACGCACAAGGCGCGCGACAGCCGCTGTGTCTCGACTGCCATCCCTATCCGGCCACCTCGACGATGCTGCGCGCGGACCGCATTCGCCAGTCGTCGCGCGTGATGCTCGCATGGTCGACGCGACGCCCCGAACTCGCGGGCAAGGACTTCGCCGAGATCCTGCCGCTTTACGACGGCTCGATCGAAGCCGCCATCGAAGACCTGAAGCCGGCGGGCGCGATCTACTTCGTCATGGACGAAGAGGACGTGCGCCGCATCTTCCGTCACGACAAGACGATGGTCGGCTCCGACGGCCTGCCGAACGACACCGCGCCGCATCCGCGCCTGTGGGGCACGTTTCCCCGCGTGCTCGGCCATTACGCGCGCGAACTCAAGCTCTTTCCGCTCGAAACGGCCGTGCGCAAGATGACGGGACTCACCGCGGAGCAATTCGGCATCGAAGGACGCGGACACGTCGCGCAAGGCCACTTCGCGGACCTCGTCGTGTTCGATCCCGACGAGGTCATCGACCGCGCCACCTTCGAGTCACCGAAACTCGCGCCGCAGGGCATCGAGCACGTGATCGTGAACGGCGTGCCCGTGCTCACGCGCGGCGAGCCGACCGGCGCGCGGCCGGGACGCGCGCTGCGCCGCCTTCCCCGATAGACAGTCAGCCGATCAGAGACCGACATGGCCATTTCCCGTCAAGCAACGCCGCCGTCCGCCGCGCCTCTCGCGCTATCCGCTGACGCCGTGTACCGAAAAGTGACGCTGCGCGTCATCCCGATCATCCTGCTCTGCTATTTCTTCGGCTATCTGGATCGCGTGAACGTCGGCTTCGCCAAGTTGCAGATGATGAGCGACCTGAGCCTCACCGAAGCGGCCTACGGCGTCGGCGCAGGGCTTTTCTTCATCGGCTATCTGCTTCTTCAGGTGCCCGCCGGGTATCTCGTGAAGCGCATCGGCGTACGCGCGTGTCTCGGCGGATCGCTGATCGCGTGGGGCATCGTCTCCATCGCCACGTTGACGACGCGCAACCAGACCACGTTCTACGCGCTGCGCTTCCTGCTCGGCCTCACGGAAGCGAGCTTCTTTCCGGCGGTCATCGCGTACTTCAGTCTGTGGTTTCCGTCGTATCGTCTCAGCAAGGTGATGTCGCTGCTCTTTCTGGCGATGCCGCTCGGCGTGATTGTCGGCGGGCCGCTGTCGGGCTGGATCATGGACGCGACGCACGGCGGATGGGGCATGAACGGCTGGCAGTGGATGTTCCTGATCGAAGGCCTGCCCGCCGTGCTGCTCGGCTTCGTGCTGTTCGCGATGGTCGTCGACCGGATCGAGGACGCGGCGTGGCTCTCGCGCGACGAGCTCGCGGTCGTCAGGAGCGAACTCGCGCGCGAGTCGTCGGACAAGAAACAGGCGCTCATGCCCGCCCTGAAAGAGCCGACGCTGTGGCTGCTGTGCGCGATCTCGTTTCTCTACAACGTCGGCAACTACGGCCTCGTCTTCTGGATGCCGACGATGGTCAAGGCGCTCGGCCATCTCTCCAACTTTCAGATCGGCGTCGTAAGCGCGATCCCGTATCTCGTCGCGGCGGCCGCCATGGTCGTCAACGCGCAGCATTCCGTGAAAACGCGCGAGCGGCGCTGGCATACGGCCGTGCCGGTGTTTATCGGCGGAATCGCGCTTATCGGCAGCGTGGCGGTGTCGGGCGCGCCGGTGGCTGCGGTCGCGTGCCTGACGGTCGCGGTCGCCGGCATCATGAGCACGCTCGCGATGTTCTGGAGCCTGCCGTCACGCATTCTCGCGGGCACGGCGGCGGCGGGCGGCGCGGGGCTCGTGAACGTCGGCGCGGCGGTCGCGGGCTTCGTGGGGCCGTCGATCATGGGCTTTCTCAAGGATCTCACCGGCAGCACGACGGTCGGCGTCGCGCTGCTCGCGATCACGCTCTTTCTCGCCGCGTTGCTGATCCTCGCGATCCCGGCGCGCTACATCAAGGCTGCGCAGTGAGCCGGCGGTGCGCCCGTCGTTGACAACATATGTTGTTGTATAGTTAAAATATTACATCGCGTGTTGCTAGCGCACTCAAAAGGCAGACCATGACCACGGTATTTCATCGCGCGCCGCGCGCCAGGCTTCCCGTCGCCGTGCGTGGCGACGGCATCGAGATCGTCGATTCCACGGGCAAGCGTTACATCGACGCGTGCGGCGGCGCGGCCGTGTCGTGTCTCGGCCACAGTCATCCGCGCGTGATCGACGCCATCCAGCGCCAGGTGCAGCAATTGCCCTACGCGCACACGTCGTTTTTCACGACGGAACCGGCCGAGGCGCTCGCGGACCTGCTCGTCGAGGCCGCGCCGAAGAATCTCGGTCACGTGTATTTCGTCTCCGGCGGTTCGGAAGCGATGGAAGCCGCACTCAAGCTCGCGCGGCAGTATTTCGTCGAGAAAGGGCAGCCGGAGCGGCGGCATTTCATCGCGCGGCGGCAGAGCTATCACGGCAACACGCTCGGCGCGCTCGCGATCGGCGGCAACGCATGGCGACGCGAGCCGTTCCTTCCGATCCTGATCGAAGCGCATCACGTCACGCCCTGCTTCGCCTATCGCGAGCAGCACGCGGGCGAAACCGACGAAGCCTTCGCGCAACGCCTCGCCGACGAACTCGAAGCGAAGATTCTCGAACTCGGTGCGGAATCGGTGGCGGCGTTCGTCGCGGAATCGGTGGTCGGCGCGACGGCGGGCGCGGTGCCGCCGGTGCGCGACTATTTCCGCAAGATCCGCGCGGTCTGCGACAAATACGGCGTGCTGCTGATCCTCGACGAAGTCATGTCCGGCATGGGCCGCACCGGCTATCTCTTCGCGTGCGAGGAAGACGGCGTGTCGCCCGATATTCTCGCGATTGCGAAGGGACTCGGCGCGGGCTATCAGCCGATCGGCGCGACGCTCGTGAGCAACGAGATCTTCGATACGATCGTCGGCGGCTCGGGCTTCTTCCAGCACGGCCACACCTATATCGGTCACGCGACGGCGTGCGCGGCGGCGCTCGAAGTGCAGAAGGTCATCGCCGAAGACCGGCTGCTCGACAACGTGAAGGCGCGCGGCGAGCAGCTGCGCGCGGCATTGCGTCAACGTCATGCGAATCATCCGTTCATCGGCGACGTGCGCGGGCGCGGTCTCTTTACCGGAGTCGAGCTGGTGCAGGACCGCGAAAGCAAAACGCCGTTCGATCCGAAGCACAAGCTGCACGCCGTCATCAAGAGCGAGGCGATGAAGCGCGGCCTCATGGTCTATCCGATGGGCGGGACCGTCGATGGCCGGATCGGCGATCACGTGCTCATCGCGCCGCCGTTCATCACGACGAGCGAACAGATCGAGACCATCGTCGATCGGCTTTCCGATGCGATCGATGGCGCGCTCGGCGTGATCGGCATGAAGGCGGCATGAACGACGCCGCGTTGAAAACATGGGCGACGACACTCGGCATCGCGTTGCCCGACGCCTTGCTGAGCGACGTCGCAAGCCTGCTCGACACGATGCACGCGAGCGCGCGTCAACTCGGCATTGCGCTCGACGAAACGGAATCCGGCGACGATGAACCGCGCGCTTGACATCGCCGCGGACGTGCGTGCGCGCAAGCGTTCGGCCGTGGACGTGACGTGCGAGGCGCTTGCGGCCATCGAGCGCGCGAACGCTGCGATCAACGCGTTCCATCACGTTTTCGCCGCCGCGGCGCTCGAAGAGGCGCGACGCATCGACACGCTCGTCGCGCGCGGTGTCGATCCCGGCGCGCTGGCGGGCGTGCCGTTCGCGGCGAAAAGTCTCTTCGATATCGAAGGTCACGCGACGATCGCCGGCTCGCGCGCGCGCCTCGATGCGCCTGCCGCGACGCGTGACGCCGACGCCATCATGCGTCTGAGACACGCCGGCGCGGTGCTCGTCGGCACGACGCACATGGATGAACTCGCGTGCGGCGCGACCGGTGAAAATCCGCATTTCGGCGACGTGCGCAATCCGCACGATATCGAGCGCATGACGGGCGGATCGTCGGGCGGTTCCGCTGCTGCCGTCGCGGCGCAATGTGTGCCGCTCGCGCTCGGCAGCGACACCAATGGTTCCATCCGCGCGCCCGCCGCGCTGTGCGGCGTGTGGGGCGTGAAGCCCACATTCGGGCGGCTGTCGCGGCGAGGCGCGCTGCCTTATGCCGATTCGCTCGATAGCATCGGCGGCTTTGCCGACAGCGTCGACGATCTCGCGGCGCTGTACGCGACGCTCGATGGCAACGCATTGAAAACACGTCACGCCGCTTTGAAGGTCGGCGTGTTGAGCGGCTACTTCGAAACCCACGCGTCACGCGATGCCTGGGACGCGGTGATGCAAACGGCATCGTTGTTCGGGACGTACGAAACCATCGACATACCCGAAGCCGAGATGCAACTCGTGCGCGGTGCGGCGACCATCCTCTCGAACGTCGAGGTCGCCGCGGCGCACGCGAATCTGCTCGACCTGCCGGAGGAAAGCGTTTCGCCACGGCTACGCACGCGCCTGCTCGCGGGCGCGTTGAGCCCGGCGACGTGGTACGCGCACGCGCAGCGCTTCCAGAAGCGCTTTCGCGCGCACATGTCGCGGCGCTTCGCCGACTTCGATATCCTGCTCGCGCCCTGCACGCCCTTCGCGGCGCCGCGCTTCTCCGACGCGACTATCATGGTCGGCGATCACGCACTCGAACCGGCGAAGCATCTCGGCATGCTGACGCAGCCGATTTCCTTCGCGGGTCTGCCTGTCATCACCGCGCCCGTCCTGCACGAAAGCCGCATGGCGCTCGGCGTGCAGATCATCGGCGCGCCTTTCGACGAGGCCGCGTGCTTCGCGGCGGCGCGGCACATCGAGCAGGGTTTCACGAACACCGAACGAACATCGACCCGGACATGAGCAAGAGACTTCCCGACTTCCAGATCGCCAGCGCATCCGACGAACAGAAAGCCGTGCTGCAGGACATCCTGAGCGGTCCGCGCGGCAATCTCAACGGCCCGTTCCTCGGCTGGATCTTCAGCCCCGAACTCGCGCAGAACGCGCAAAAACTCGGCGCATTCTGCCGCTACAAGACGGGCCTGCCGCTGCGTCTTTCCGAACTTGCGATTCTGGTGACCGCAGCGCGCTGGCGCTCGCAGGCGGAATGGCACATTCATCATCCGATCGCGCTCGATGCCGGCCTGCCCGCCGATATCGCCGAAGCGCTGCTCACCGGCCAGACGCCAGCTTTCGCCGACGCCGACGACAAGCTCATCCACGATTTCGCCACCGAACTCTACGAAGCGAAGCGCGTGAGCGATGCGACGTACGACGCCGCCGTCGCGCGCTTCGGTCATGCGGTCGTGGTGAATCTCGTCGGCCTGCTGGGCTATTACGCGCTCGTCGCGATGACGCTCAACACGTTCGGCATGCGCGCCGAAGGGCAAACGGACCTGCCCTTCAGCGAGTGAGCTGCCGTTACTCGAACGCCTTGTCGTTCGGCTCGGCGTAGAGCTTCTGCATCGTCTCGCTCATCGGAAAATCGAAGTTGATGTTCTTCGGCGGGACGGGCTTCATGAACCACTTGTCGTACATCGTTTTGATCTCGGGGCTCTTCATCACCTGACTCATCGCGTCGTCGACGAGCTTTTTGAATTCCGGATCGTCCTTGCGCATCATGAAGCCGTAGGCCTCCGACGACTGCGGCGTGCCGACGAGCACCCAGTCCGACGGCTTCGCGGTCAGCGAGCGCGTGCCCGCGAGCAGCACGTCGTCCATCATGTAGGCCACCGCGCGGCCGGTTTCGAGCGTCGCGCGCCCTTCGCCGTAGTCCTTCGCGCTGATGATGCTCATGTTCATCTTCTTCTCTTCGTTCATCTTGCGAAGAATGCGCTCGGACGTCGTGCCCTGATTCGTCACGACGGTCTTGCCCGCGAGATCGGGAAAGTCCTTGATGCCCGAATCCTTTTTAGTGAGCAGGCGCGTGGTCGCGACGAAGAACGTGTCGGAAAACGCGACCTGATTCTGCCGCGACGTGAGATTGGTCGTCACGCCGCATTCGAGATCGACCGTGCCGTTCTGCACGAGCGAGATGCGGTTCTGCGAGGTCACCGGAATGAAGCGCACGCGTAAATCCGGGTGCTTCGTCTTCGCCTTGACCGCATCGATCACCTTGTTGCACAAGTCCTGCGAAAAGCCGACGACGTTATTACTCGCATCGACATACGAAAACGGCACCGACGTTTCGCGATGGCCGATCGCGATCAGGTTGACGCCCTGAATCTTGGCGAGCGTCGGCTGGCCGTCCTGGCCGTAGCTCGCCCCCGCGACGAGCGACAACGCGGCGAACGCAACAGACGATGCCAGTAGCGACGTGGATTTCATGACGTTCTCTTTCGTGTGGAATGATACATATGTTGCCATCTAAAAAATTAACGCAACATATGTATTCACCCTAGACCGAATTTCGCGCGTTCGCGACGCGACTTTTGCTTACAAATGTCACAGCCGTCGCGTGCACCGCTCGCGCCGGGCGGCGTTATAGCAGGCAGGCACCCACAGGAGTCGCTGCCATGAACGCCGTTCCCGAGATTCAAACGAAGCCGTCCCGCATTCATCCGCTCGTCGCGGCAGCCGCCGTGTCGATCATCCTCGCGTGCGGCACAGGCGTCGCGGCGATGACCGGCCTCCTGCCGTCGTCGAAGGCGACCGCCACGACGGTCACGGCCTCGCCGCTCGTCGATACCCAGACGGCCAGGTCCGCGCCTGTCGCCGAGACGTCGCAGCCGGCGACCCAGCAGCCTGCATCGCTGCCGCGTGCCGTGCGCGGGCATCATCCGACGCCGGTGCACAGGCCCGCGCCGGTTCAGGAAAACACGTCATACGCACAACCCGCCGCACCCGCCTACGATCCGTATGCCGGCGAAGTGACCGCCGTCAACGCCGTGCAATCCGCGCAGCCGACGACCGGCATCGGCGCGATCGGCGGCGCGGTGGTCGGCGGCCTCGCGGGCACGCAGATCGGCAACGGCCGCGGGCGCACGGCGGCGACGATCATCGGCGCGATCGGTGGCGGGCTCGCGGGCAACCAGATCGAGCATGTGGTTCACAAGGCGACGACCTATCAGGTGCAGGTCCGCATGAACGACGGCAGCGTGCGCAACTTCAGTTACGAAGCCGCGCCCGGCGTAGCGGTCGGCCAGAAGGTGCACGTGTCCGGCGAGACGCTGACGCCCGCGTGAGCAAGCCGCCGCGCGCCTTAAGACACAGCTAATTTTCCGGTGCGATGATGCTTTCCACGTCAAACGCATCCAGCACCAGCGTCCCGGCGCAATAGCGCGCTTCGGCCCGCGCGAACAATCTTTCGGGAGTATTGCCGTGAAGAAGAAGTCGACGAACATGAAATCCGCCCGTCCCGCGATGTCGCCGCTGCTGCGCGCGCTGACCTACAGCCGCGCGGCGCGCGAACCGATGATCGACACGATGCTGCTGCATTGCTATGCGGCGCTCGACGCGTTCCATCGCGGGCACGGCTCGCAGCCGCTCTTCATGACGTTGTGCCGTCATATGCTGGTTGCGGAAGAGCTGTGCCAGCTCGGCCACGCGCCGGAATTCGAAGACGACATCACGCTCGCGCACGAGGCGCTGGTCGAACTGGATGCGCGTCATTCGGCCGAAGCCGCCTGGACGCTCGGCGCCGATGCTTACGCGCGTCTTTGCACGGCGCTCGCCGTCTTCTCGGCGCAACTCGAAGACGCGACACTCGAACATATCGCGCAAGCCGAAGCGCGCATGGTCACCCAGTCGATCGTTGCGGCGAACATGCGTTCGGACATCGGACGGGCGCAAACGGTGTCGTCGGCAAGCTGAAAAGCGGGCTGACGCTCAGGGCTTTCCCGTAATGGACTTATCAATGAGCGGATGTGTTTGCGAGCGTACATTCGTAGGAATGGCCTTTCGCAATACTTATTCCAGCGCACGGGGGGAAGCAGTAAAACGCGCTGAGAGACCGACGAACAGGATGGGCGGCACTCAACCGGGTGGCGGGTGAAAGCGAAGCGCGACAACAAGAAATTAAAGCGCAAGTTTTTGCCAGTCACGCGGCGAGTCGCAGGCGAAGGATGCCAGCGCCCCGACAAAGAAGCTCAAAAGCCGGCCGCCGCCGGCTTTTTCTTTTTCGGTGTCCGGACGTTGCACGGTTTTCGGATGTCCGCCACGACGCGCGCGTAACATGAAACGGCGCGCGTTCGCGCGCTTCTCACTGTTGCGAGCGGAGACAGACGATGAGTGCCTACCCGAAGGACCGCACGGCTCTGCTGTTCGTGGACCCCTACAACGATTTTCTCGCCGACGGCGGCAAGCTCTGGCCACGCGTCGCGCAGACGCACAATGCGGCGCATCTGCATGAAAACCTGAAGCGCGTGACGTCGGCCGTGCGCGACCTCGGGCTGCCCGTGTTCATCGTGCCGCATCGCCGCTTCGAGCCGGGCGATATCGATACGTGGGCGCATCCGACGCCGTATCTGCAGGCGGCGGCGACATCGCTCATCTTCGGCAAAGGGACGTGGGGCGGCGAATGGTTTCCCGACTTCGCGCCGCAGCCCGGCGACACGATCGTCAAGGAACACTGGATGAGCAGCGGCTTCGCCAACACCGACCTCGATTTCCTGCTCAAGCAGCGCGGCGTGTCACACGTGATCCTGATCGGGCTCGTCGCGAATACGTGCATCGAGGCGACGGGGCGCTTCGCCGCGGAGCTCGGCTATCACGTGACGCTGGTGCGCGACGCGACCGCCGCCTTCTCCGACGAAGCGCTGCACGCCGCGCATGAGATCAACGCGCGCACCTTCGCGCACGCGCTGCTGACGACCGACGAACTGGTGACGGCGCTGAACGGCGTTTGAGAAAGGATCAGCGGTAGGCGGCAAACACGGTCCGCGCGCATTCGGCGCACCAGTGACGCGAGACGGCGTCGGCACGCGCGTCCCACATATGGCCATAGGCGCATTGCCAGCGCAAGGGCGTCGCGGCGTCCACATAGCGTTGCGAAAGCAGCGCGCCGCCGCGCACGCGCGCCACGTCGCGCAGGCGCTTCGTCTCCAGTTCGAGCCGCTCGGCCGCGCAATTCATGCAGCGCACGTTCTGCGCGGCGTCGAGCGTGTCGTCCCAGCGATGGCCGCGGCCGCATTCCCAGCGCGACATCACCTTTTCGTCGGCGTCGCGCAGCGTCTCATCGCGATAGCGCGACGCTTCGTCCATCAGACGAAGGTGCGCCTTGCAGCTAATGGAATCGCTCATCGTTCTGTTCTCGTGTTCCGGAGTCAGCGCTGACCGCCGCGGATCGCTTCGGAACGCGAGGTCGTCACCACGATGCCGTCAGGTCCGAAGTGCGCGTTGAACATCGCGTCCTGATTCACGCCGTCTTCGAGCCAGTGCCAGCTCCAGACGCGCTCCTTCTTCAGGCGATACTCCGCGATCTCGGTCGGCTTGCCGAGCAGTCTGCGCACTTCGTCCATCGTCATGCCGGGCCGCACCTTCGCGAAATTTTCCGCGGTCAGCACCTGCGTCACGGAGACGAAGCGGCCGTTCGCATCGAGATCGACCATGTAGGTCGTGGTTCCCGCCGGGCCGCGCGGGTATTCGAGCCGCTTGCTGCCGTCGGTGAAGGTGCGCTCGGTCTCCGGCTCGCCCATCTGATCGCGAATCTGCGCCTCGGTCGTGACGCCGGGCTGCAGATTCTTGAGCAGCAGGTTGTCCGGCTTCACTGCATTGAAGAATGCCTTGAGCTTGTTCACCGCGTCCTCGCTCTGCTGCTGATCGCAACCGGAAAGCAGCGACGCCAACGACGCCGCGGCCAGCGCGGCGATCACGATCTTCTTCACCTTCACTCCCCTATCGGCCCGCACCCGGTCAGCCACCGGCCGCGCCGAGCAGCGGCACCGGATCGACGGCCGCGCCGGACTTTCTCACTTCGAAATGCAGCGCCGGCGTGCCGCTCGGTCCAGTGCCCATGTCCGCGATGGTCGCGCCCTGCTTGACGGTGTCGCCTTCCTTCACGAGCAGCTTGTCGTTGTACGCGTACGCGGTCAGATAGTCGTTGCTGTGCTTGACGATGATCATGCGCCCGTAGGAGCGCAAGCCGCTGCCCGCGTACACGACCTTGCCCGACGCCGCCGCCTTGACCGGCTGTCCGACCTTGCCCTCGATGTCGATGCCCTTGTTGCCGCTCGCGCCGAACTTGCGCACGACATCGCCGCGCACGGGCCAGACGAAGGTGCCCTTGGGCGCGGTCGCGGTGACCGCGGCCTGATGCTCTTCGCTCGCCGCAGCGGGTTTTTCGGCCGCCGGCTTCTGCGCCGCCGATTTCTCGGGCGTCGGCAAAAGCGGCGGCTGCGCCGTCTTCGAGGTAGCGGCCGCCGTGCCCGCAGTCGTCGCGGCCGGCGCCGATGCGCCCGACGGCGCAACACGCAACACCTGCCCGACGTTCACCTGCTTGCTTTCCGGCAGCGTATTCCACTTGGCCAGATCGGCAGGCTTCTGCTTGAAGGTGCGCGCAATGCCATAGAGCGTGTCGCCCGGCTTCACGCGATAGAAGCCCGCCTCGACCGGCGCGGCGATCGTAGGCCCGAGCGGCACGACCGGTGCGGGCGTCACGCCCGGCGACGTGCCCTGCACGACCGGCGGCGCGCTCAACGCCGAATTCTCGACGATCGGCGCGGGCGTTCGCGGCGTCGACGTACAGCCTGTCAGCCCCGCGGCGATCCCCGCCACGAGCGCCACGCCCGCGATCGCCCCGCGCGCGTTCGATCCGAAACCTTCCTTGTGCATCACCACCCGCTTTCTCATGCTTGTCGTCTTGAACTTATTCAACCTGCCGGCCGCGCTCGGTCGCGCGGCGTCTTCATCAGCCGCAGACGCTTATCGCCACGCCGTACAGCGCCGTGCCGCCGCACCGGAGAATGCCACAACCAGACAGCAACGCCGTGAATGCGAAGGCGATCGACACGCCGGATATCGCACGCATGCGCCCGTCACACACAAATCTCAAATTCTTAAGAACCACAATTCCGCCAGCATAAAACATTACAGAAACAAATTCGCCTCAGTGACCTAAACGACACACTTCGATAAGCGGCTGACCCATCCCTTTGGCATTCTAAATTTTTGACGTAAACCGCCGGGCCCGTGCGTCGTCTGTCGTCTGCCCCATCGGCGCCCGGCCGCATTGACAATCCTTGACAGTTGACGGGCCCCCGGCGCGCTCATTTCCGCTAAATTGCCCGCGCCCGGATGCAGGATTCGCCTGCATCCCGCACTCCTCAATCTGAAAGGAATCTCAGCCCATGCATCTCATGCAACACGGAATCATCCTCAGCCTGATCATCGGCGGCGTGGCCGGCTGGCTCGCAGGCCTCATCATGAACGGCAGCGGCTTCGGCGTGATCGTGGACATCCTCGTCGGCATCGTTGGCGGCGTGATCGGCGGATGGATCTTCGGTACGCTCGGCATCTCGTTCGGCGGCGGCATCTTCGGCACGCTCATCACCGCCGTGATCGGCGCGGTGGTGCTGCTTTTCGTCATCCGCCTGTTCCGACGCGGCTAAAGCGAAGCACGGCGCTCCGCGGTTTCGCGGGCGCCGCGCGATCGTCAAGCCTTGGAATTGCGACGGCTCATCTTCCACAACGCGCCGAGCGCGACCGGCACGACGGCAGCACCGATCCCCACCAGCACGATCACGTTCAGATACTGCTTGATGAACGGAATGTTGCCGAAGAAATAGCCGAGCAGCACCAGCAACAGCACCCAGATCAGCGCGCCCAGAATATTGAAGAACTGAAAGCGCGTGTGACTCATCGACGACACCCCCGCGACGAACGGCGCGAAAGTCCGTACCACCGGCACGAAACGCGCGATCACGATCGTCTTGCCGCCGTGCTTCTCATAGAAGTTATGCGTTTTCTGCAGCGCGGCCCGGTCGAGGAAGCGCTCCAGCACGGGAATATTCGTGTCGAAGACTTTCGGCCCGATGGCGCGGCCGATCCAGTAGTTCACCGTGTTGCCTGACACCGCCGCGACGAGCAGGAGCACGATCAGCGCGACCAGATCCATCTCGTGCGATGCCGCGAACGCGCCGCCGATGAACAGCAGCGAGTCGCCCGGCAAGAACGGAAACACGACGAGACCGGTCTCGCAGAACACGATCAGAAACAACACCGCGTAGACCCAGGCGCCGTAATTCTGGATGAAGACCCCGAGCGATTTGTCGATGTGAAGGATGAGTCCCAGGAATTGCAGCAACGTGTCCAAAAATCTTTCCTCAAATAAATTGCGCCGGCGCCGCAAGAGCGGCGCATCGGCAACGAATGCGGGAGTCGCGCCATGATACCGAAGTGGCGCGTCGCTTCCGTTAAAAAGCGCGTATTCAGACGCCATGGTGCGGCGTACTGGCGGGCATGGACGGACGCGGACGATCCGGCCGGCGGCGAAACGGGCGCAACGTGACGAATCGTTATAATTTCGCCATGTCCGACCTCAACGAATCCTCCGCTGGCGCTTTGACAGCCGATGCCGCGCGCCGTTCGCGCGCCATTGCGCCGCTGCCCGACCAGCTCATCAGCCAGATCGCCGCGGGCGAAGTGGTGGAGCGGCCGGCGTCGGTCGTCAAGGAGCTGCTGGAAAACGCGCTCGACGCGGGCGCCACGACCTTGCGCATCACGCTCGACGAGGGCGGCGTGAAACGCATCGTGGTCGCCGACGACGGCTGCGGCATTCCGCCGAACGAACTGCCCCTCGCGCTGCTGCGCCACGCCACGAGCAAGATCCGCTCGCTCGCCGAGCTCGAAGCCGTCGCGACACTCGGGTTTCGCGGCGAGGCGATCGCGTCGATCGCGTCGGTTGCCGAACTGTTCATCACGAGCCGCACGGAAAGCTGCCCGCACGCGACGCGCATCGACGCGCAGACCGGCGCGATTTCGCCCGCCGCGGGCACCGTCGGCACGACGATGGAAGTGCGCGAGCTGTATTTCAACACGCCCGCGCGCCGCAAGTTCCTGAAGAGCGAGCAGACCGAACTCGGGCATTGCCTCGAAGTGATCCGCCGCACGGCGCTCGCGCGGCCCGAGGTCGCGATTTCGGTGATGCATAACGGCAAGGCCGTCGAGCACTGGAACGCGAGCGATCCGCGCACGCGCGTCGCGAAAATTCTCGGCGAGGTGTTCGAAACCGCGCATCTGCCGCTCGACGAGCGCGCCGGCCCGCTCGCCGTCTACGGCTGCGCCGGCCTGCCGACCGCGAGCCGCGGCCGCGCCGACCAGCAGTACTTCTTCGTGAACGGCCGCTTCGTGCGCGACAAGCTGCTCACGCACGCGGTACGCGCCGCGTATGAAGACGTGCTGCACGGCAATCGCTATCCGGCTTACGTGCTGTTTCTCGATCTGCCGCCCGAATCGGTCGATGTGAACGTGCATCCGTCGAAGATCGAAGTGCGCTTTCGCGATTCGCGCTCGATTCACCAGTACGTCTTCCATGCCGTGCAGCGCGCGCTCGCGCGACATGCGGGCGCCTCGCCGGAGACGACGGCGGGCGGCCACGCGGCGCAGTTGCAGCCGACCGGCCCGGCGTCGTTCAGCGCGAAGCCGTTCTCCGGCACGCCCGGCACGCTGCAACTCAAAAGCGAGAACGGCACGAACTGGCTGCGCCAGTCGCGCATGACGCAGGGCACGCTGCCGGTCGCGCAGCCGCTCGCGCTGTATGACGCGCTCTTTGGCCGCAAGGACATCGGCGCGGGCACGCCTGTCGCGACGACGGCCGTCGACACGCCCTACCCGACGCTGGACGAGCGGCCATCGGCGCCGGTCATGGCGAGCGACAGCGCACTCGATCACGCGGGCGAACAGCCGCTCGGTTTCGCCGTCGGCCAGATTCACGGCATCTACGTGCTGGCGCAAAACGCGCGCGGTCTCGTGCTCGTCGACATGCACGCCGCGCACGAGCGCATTCTCTACGAGCAGTTCAAGCACGCCCTCGCCGATCGCGCGATCGCGGTGCAGCCGCTCCTGATTCCCGTCACGATGACGGCCGAACCGGTCGAGATCGGCATCGTCGAGGAAGAGCGCGACACGCTCGATGCGCTCGGCTTCGATCTGGCGGTGCTGTCACCGACGTCGATTGCGATCCGCGCCGTGCCCGCGCTACTGAAGGACGCCGATCTGCAATCGCTCGCGCGCGCCGTGCTGGCCGACCTGCGCGCCTACGGCGGATCGCGCGTGCTCACCGAGCGTCAGCACGAATTGCTCGGCACGCTCGCGTGCCACAACGCGGTGCGCGCGAATCGCCGGCTCACGCTCGACGAAATGAACGCACTCCTGCGCCAGATGGAAGCGACCGAGCGCGCCGACCAGTGCAATCATGGCCGGCCGACGTGGTTTCAACTCACGCTCGCCGATCTCGACCGCCTTTTCATGCGCGGACAATGAGCGCCACCGCCTTGCCTGTGGCCTGTCTGCTGGGGCCGACGGCGTCGGGAAAAACGGCGGCGGCGCTCGCGTTCGCGGCGCGGCATCCGGTCGAGATCGTCAGTGTGGATTCGGCGCTCGTCTATCGCGAGATGGATATCGGCACGGCCAAGCCGAGTGCGGAGGAACGCGCGGCGGCGCCGCATCATCTGATCGACATCATCGATCCCGCCGAGTCGTATTCCGCCGCGCAGTTTCGCGCGGATGCGCTGCGCATCGTCGGCGAAATCATCGCGCGGGGGAATGTGCCGCTGCTGGTCGGCGGCACGATGCTGTACTACAAGGCGTTGACGCAAGGCCTGAACGACCTGCCCGGCGCGGACGCCGACGTGCGCGCCACGCTCGACGCCGATGCCGCCCGCGACGGCTGGCCCGCGCTGCACGCGCGGCTCGCGGCGGTCGATCCGCACACGGCGGCGCGGCTTGCGCCCAATGACTCGCAGCGCATCCAGCGCGCGCTCGAAATCTTCATGCTGACCGGACAGCCGATGTCCGCGCTGCTCGCCGCGCCACGCACGCAACACGTGGATGCACCGTATCGCTTCGTGCCGATCGCGCTGGAGCCGTCGGATCGCGCGGTGCTGCATGCGCGCATCGCGGCGCGCTTCGATGCGATGCTGGCGCACGGTTTCATCGACGAAGTGAGGCGGCTGCGCGCGCGCGGCGATCTCGATGTGGCGATGCCGTCGATGCGCTGCGTCGGTTATCGGCAAGCGTGGGAATATCTCGACGGCGCGACCGACTACGACGAAATGCGCGACAAGGGCATCTTTGCGACGCGGCAGTTGTGCAAGCGGCAGTTGACGTGGCTGCGGGCGATGCCGGAGCGCGTCGTGGTGGATTGCTGCGCGGGGGATGCGACGCAGCGGGCGATGGAACTCATCGAAAGGACTGCAGAGTTCTGAGCGAGCAGAGATCGCGTTGGTTCGCTGAAGCCGCTGTTTAGCGCGGTTCGGGCTTTTGCCGGATCCCGTTTGCGTGTCGGTCTATTTGCACTGCCCCTGTGCGGGGCGGCAGTCACTTTCTTTGCTGCTGCAAAGAAAGTAACCAAAGAAACAGCTTTCCCCATCCAAAGTGCCTCACACCGGCCGCGGCACAGGCGATTGGCTGAATGGCCCGGCAGTAGCGAGTGCCCCCACAAAACTCACCGGGCGTGGACCGCGCACGGTCTGACAAGCTAACAGTTATAGCGCGCTGGTTCAGCACGAAATAGCTTCGGCACAGCGCTACGCGTCTGTCCCTTAAAAAAAA